>PLBY01000068.1 GCA_003134655.1 Acidobacteriaceae bacterium | reverse complement strand
TGCAGCATGCGCTTTTCGTTGCGCACGATGACTTCGGGAGCGTGCAGGTCCATCAGCTTCTTCAACCGGTTGTTACGGTTGATGACGCGGCGATACAGGTCGTTCAAGTCAGAAGTGGCGAAGCGGCCGCCATCGAGTGGAACCAGGGGGCGGAGCTCCGGCGGAATGACCGGGATGACGTCGAGGATCATCCAGTGCGGCTTGTTGCCGCTCTTGCGGAAGGCCTCAACAACTTTCAAACGCTTGGCGTACTTGAGCCGCTTCTGCAGCGAGCTCTCGTTCTTCATCTTCTCGCGCAGTTCAACGGATAGGCCGTCGATGTCGACGCGCTTGAGCAGTTCCTTGATCGCTTCAGCGCCCATCATCGCCTTGAAACCGGCCGGACGGTATTGTTGGTCGAGTTCGCGGAACTTGGCTTCGTCCTTAATGACCTCGCGCTCTTTGACCGGAGCATCGCCGGGTTCGACCACGACGTAGGCTTCGAAATACAGCACGGACTCAAGGTCGCGCAGAGAAATGTCGAGCAGGTGGCCGATGCGGCTGGGCAATCCCTTGAAGAACCACACGTGCGAGCAGGGCGAAGCCAGCTCGATGTGGCCGAGGCGTTCCCGGCGAACTTTGGACAGCGTGACTTCCACGCCGCACTTGTCGCAGATCACGCCGCGGTGCTTCATGCGCTTGTACTTGCCGCAGAGGCACTCCCAGTCCGTCACCGGGCCAAAAATGCGCGCGCAGAACAACCCGTCGCGCTCCGGCTTGAAGGTGCGGTAGTTAATGGTCTCGGGTTTTGTGACTTCGCCGTGCGACCAGCTCCGGATTTTTTCCGGAGACGCCAGACTGATACGGATGGCGTCGAAGTCCGCGATCACATTTGCCATTTCGAAAGGGCTCGAACGAAACAAGGTGGTCCTCCGCTTCCTGCGGTTCTGACGTGTCCGCTGACGGAGCTCGTAAACCAGTTCTCAGTACTCGGTACCCAGTACTCAGTTAGAACCGAGTGAACCTTTCGCCTCTTCATGCGGCATCGAGCTCATATGCCGCAGTGGCCGTAATTCAAGAACTCTGTAGTGCCGTCTCCGGGCCGACTGTGGCGGCGAGACGCCGCCACGACAGCCGCCGGGACGGCGGCGCTACTCAATCTGCTGCCGCGCTGGCCGTGGGCTTTTTCTCGCCTGCCTTGATCAATTCCACATCCAGGCAGAGCGACTGCAACTCGCGGATCAGCACGTTGAACGATTCGGGTACGCCGGGCTCCATGGCGGCTTCGCCCTTGACGATGGCCTCGTAAATCTTGGTGCGGCCGTATACGTCGTCGGACTTCGCCGTCAGCAGCTCCTGCAGGATGAACGCTGCACCGTAAGCTTCCAGCGCCCAGACTTCCATTTCTCCAAAGCGCTGTCCGCCGAACTGCGCCTTACCACCAAGCGGCTGCTGGGTGATGAGCGAGTACGGTCCGATGGAGCGAGCGTGTATCTTGTCGTCCACCAGGTGCGACAGCTTCAGCATGTAGATGTAACCGACGGTGACCGGCTGTTCGAACTTCTCGCCTGTCATGCCGTCGTGAAGAGTCGTCTTGCCGGAGGTCGGCAGACCGGCGTGTTCGAGCAGCGCCTTGATCTCGCCTTCCTTCGCGCCATCGAATACTGGGGAGCCCATGAACACGCCCTTAGCCAGGGTTGGCGCCACGGATTCCAGTTCCTCTTCGCTCATGTCGGAAATGATGTCAGACAGCTGCGAGTCTTTGAATAACGCCTTTAACTCGCGCCGGATGGCTTCCGTACGGGTGTTCTCCTTGAGCAGTTGCGTGATCTTCTCGCCGAGCACGAAGCCGGCCCATCCCAAGTGGGTTTCGAGAATCTGTCCCACGTTCATACGGGAAGGCACTCCGAGCGGGTTGAGCACGATTTCCACGGGCGTTCCGTCTTCGAGGTACGGCATGTCCTCTTCCGGCAGAATGCGGGCAATGACGCCTTTGTTGCCGTGGCGGCCGGCCATCTTGTCACCGACACTTAGCTTGCGCTTCATGGCGATGTAGACCTTGACCAGCTTGATGACACCCGGCGGCAGTTCGTCGCCCTTGGTGAGTTTTTCCTTCTTCTCATTGACGATCTTCTTGAGCACGTCGATCTGACGAGAAGTCATTTCTTCGATCTCGTCGATCTGCTCATTCACCCGCGGATCTTTATCCGCATACTTGATGCGCTTCAGGTTGCGGGTGGAGATGCGCTCGATCTCGTCACGCGTGAGCAGGTTGCCCTTGGTCAGAAGGCGCTTGTTGGTGCGCTCGTCGTGCAGGTCGGCCTGCACTTCCTTGCCGCCCAGGATGTTTTCCAGGCGCTTCAGGCGCTCGTCGGTCAGAATTCGGATTTCGTCCGAAAGGTTCTTTTCCAACTTCGCGATTTGCGTGGCTTCGATGGCCTTCGCGCGCTCGTCCTTTTCCTGGCCCTTGCGCGAGAAGATCTTCACATCGACGATGACGCCCTCAATGCCCGGGGGGCAGTAGAGGGAAGCATCGCGCACGTCACCGGCTTTTTCGCCGAAGATCGCGCGCAGCAGTTTCTCTTCGGGCGTGAGCTGGGTTTCACCCTTCGGCGTAACCTTGCCGACGAGAATGTCGCCCTGCTTGATGCCGGCGCCGATGCGGATGACGCCCGCTTCGTCCAGATTGCGCAGCATGGACTCGCTGACGTTGGGAATATCGCGCGTGACTTCTTCGGGACCGAGCTTGGTGTCGCGAGCTTCGATCTCGTACTCCTCGATGTGCAGCGAGGTGTAGTAATCCTCTTTCACCATCTTCTCGGAGACGAGGATTGCATCTTCGAAGTTGTACCCGCGCCATGGCATGAAGGCGACCAGGACGTTTCGTCCCAGCGCCAACTCGCCGTGATCGGTGCAAGGACCGTCAGCGATAATCTCGCCCTTCAGAACGCGCTGACCTTTTTTCACCACCGGCTTCTGGTTGATGCAAGTGTTCTGGTTGGAGCGCTTGAACTTCGTGAGCTGGTAGATGTCGCTACCCACTTCGCGAGACAGCTGCGTGGGATGGTGCTCGCCCTCGACGCGAACAATAATGCGCTCGGAGTCGACGGAATCGATGATGCCGTTACGACGGGCGAGAACGACCGCGCCCGAGTCGCGAGCGGTGACGCCTTCCATTCCGGTGCCGACGATCGGCGCTTGCGCGCGGAGCAGGGGCACGGACTGGCGTTGCATGTTGGCGCCCATCAGCGCGCGGTTCGCGTCGTCGTGCTCGAGGAACGGAACCAGCGAGGCGGCGACGGAAACGAGCTGCTTCGGGCTGACGTCGACGTAGTCCACTTCGTCGCGGCTGACCAGAACGAAGTTGCCGGCCTTGCGGGCGTTGACCAGTTCGGCAACGATCTTGCCCTTGTCGTCGAGCTCCACGTTGGCCTGCGCGATCGTGTGACGGTCTTCTTCCCAGGCGGAGAGATAGAAGGAGAACGGCTCAATCGTCGCCGGCTTCTTCCGCTTCTCTCTCAAGTCGTTGTTGATCTTCTCGATCTCATGCTTCTCCATGTGATCGCCGACTTTGTGGTCGCTGTCGCCAACGTTCACAACGGTGACGTAGTCGATGACGCGTCCGCCCTTGATCTTGCGGTAGGGCGACTCGATGAAGCCGTAGTCGTTGATGCGGGCGTAGCAACTCAGCGACGAGATCAGGCCGATGTTCGGACCTTCTGGCGTCTCAATCGGGCAGATACGTCCGTAGTGCGTAGGGTGAACGTCGCGGACTTCGAATCCAGCGCGTTCGCGTGACAGACCGCCCGGCCCAAGGGCCGAGAGACGCCGCTTGTGCGTAATCTCGGAGAGCGGGTTGGTCTGATCCATGAACTGCGAGAGCTGCGACGATCCGAAGAATTCGCGGATTGCGGCCATCACCGGCTTGGCATTGACCAAATCGTGCGGCATCGCTGTCGACATTTCCTGGTACACGGACATTTTTTCTTTGATGGCGCGTTCCATGCGGACCAGACCGATGCGGAACTGGTTCTCCATCAACTCGCCGACCGCGCGGACGCGGCGGTTGCCGAGGTGATCGATGTCGTCGACCGCGCCGATGCTCTTGCGGAGCTTCAGCAGGTACGCAATGGTCGCGTAGAAGTCGTCGGGATCGAGCGTGCGCTTGTCGAGACTGGTAGCTTCCTGGTTCTCGAACAGCTTGATGTTGAACTTCAAGCGGCCCACCCGCGAGAAGTCATACTTGCGCGGGTCGAAGAACATGCCATGGAACAGAGCCGTGGCCGTATCGAGCGTCGGCGGATCGCCAGGACGCAGTTTGCGATAGATTTCGATCAGCGCTTCCTGCGGCGTCTTCACCGCGTCGCGCTTCAGGGTCTGGCTGATCACCGTGCCCACGTCGTCGCGCTCGGGGAAGAACAGCGACATTTCCACGACGCCGGAATCGAGAATCTTCGAAACCTTGTCGGCCGTGAGCTCGGAGTTGGCTTCGAGCATGACTTCGCCGGTGGTGGTGTCGACGATGTCGCCGGCGGTCCACGCGCCTTCGAGGTCGGTGATGTCGACTTCGATTTCGGTGATCTTCGCCTTCTGAATATCCTTCAAAACCTGGGCGTTGATCTTGCGGCCGGAGTGCGCGACTTCGTCGCCCGACTTATTCTTGATGCTGTGGGCGAGCTTCATGCCGAGAAGGTTGGTTGGCTTCTCGCTGGTCGGATCGAGCGTCCAGAAAAGCTTCTTGTCGCGGACGACCACACGGTCGACGGTGTAGAACGATTTCAGAATGTCTTCGCCGGTACGCAGGCCGAGGGCGCGCAGGAAGATCGTGCCCAGGAACTTGCGCTTGCGGTCGATGCGGACATAGAGCACGTTCTTCTGGTCGTATTCGAATTCAACCCACGATCCGCGGTAGGGAATGATCTTGCCGAGGAAGTAGGTGCGGTTGTTGGCGGTCTCGAAGAACACGCCGGGCGAACGGTGCAACTGGCTGACGATTACTCGTTCTGTGCCGTTAATAATGAACGTCCCGTTCTGCGTCATCAGGGGAACGTCTCCGAAGAAGACTTCCTGCTCTTTGATGTCGCGGATGGAGCGGTTGCCGGTTTCCGCGTCCTTGTCGAAAATCGTCAGGCGCATCGTGACCTTGAGCGGGGCGGAATACGTCATGCCGCGCTCTTCGCACTCAGCCACGTCGTACTTCAGCTGCAGGCCTACGGGGTCGCCGCACTTGTTGCAGAAGTCGGGCGTGTTGGCGTTGTAGGTGCCGCACTTGCCACATAGAACTTCGCCGGGATGGAACGGATCGGTGATGACGGTGGATCCGCAATTCTTACAAGTGGTACGGAGGTGGTGCAGACCTTTCAAGTGGCCGCACTTGCACTCCCAGTTACCAATGGCGTAATCCACAAACTCAAGTTGTGATACGTTGCGGAAGTCGGTGATCGGAAAGACAGACTGAAACACCGCCTGCAAGCCGCCGTCTTCGCGCTCGCTGGGCAGTTTGTCCATTTGCAGGAAGCGGTCGTAGGAACGCTTCTGAACCTCGATCAGGTTCGGGATCTGGATGGTGGCCGGAATTTTGGAAAAATCGAATCGCTTACGGAAGGCATTTTTCATCTTCAGAAACTCCCAATCTCACGCGCGGCCGAGGGCCACGTTATATACCGCGGAATGTGGGGCGCTTATCGCGCCGCGGGACGTACGGTGTGGTACCGGAACAACCTGGAACCTAAAAGACAGCGGGGCGCCCGCAGGGACAGTCGTTCCCGCAGACGCCAACCAAGGCGTTTCGCCATTCTAGATTTGAAATCTTTCGCGCCAGTTCGTCGGCCTGTTTCCGCCCCGCCTGCCCGCGGAGCAGCCTGCCCAAAACTACCCGCGCGAGACATAGCCCGCGCTCGAGTGAAGCCCTGGGAGGCGACGTTATATAGATGCTAACATCGCCGCCCACGGTTCACAAGTAGGAACGTACAACATAATCGATTTTGCACCGATCTAGATGCAGACCGGCCTTCTGTGGCGCGGACCCCTGTCCGCGACCTCCTGCAGGCTTGCTGCAGGCAGCGCGGGCGAGGGCGCCCGCGCCACATAGACCGATTATTTCACTTCGACAACAGCGCCTGCCTCGGTGAACTTCTTCTTGATGGTCTCGGCTTCGTCCTTGGAGACGCCCTCTTTAATGCTCTTTGGGGCTCCGTCGACCAGTTCCTTGGCTTCTTTCAGGCCCAGGCTGGTGACTTCGCGGACGGCCTTGATCACGTTGATCTTGTTGGCGCCGACTTCCTTGAGGACGACGGTGAACTCGGTCTTCTCTTCCGCCGGAGCCGCCGCTGCCGCTCCGCCGCCGCCCGCGACCATGACCGGGGCCGCTGCAGCCGCCGACACGCCGAGACGCTCTTCGAGCTTCTTTACGAGCTGCGCCGCGTCGAGCAGCGACAACCCTACGATTGAATCTTCCAACTGTTGCAGATCCGCCATATTAGTTCTCCACTTGTTTCAGTTTTGTTGATTTCGTTATCCGTGGGCCGGAGTTCCAGTGCGTCCAGATCCAGATTCCTCGCGCCAGACAACGCTTGGAACGAACCGCGCAACCCCCGACTTGCCGGTAACCAAATCTCTTCGGATGGCTTGCGCCATCCAGAACTTGAGAAGCTTAAGCTTCTTTGAACTTCTTCTGCTGCACGCCTTGATCGACCACCACGGCAAGGTTGCGGCCCACCGCGTTCATCGCGGTGACCAGACGCTGCGCCGGGGCATTGATCAGGAACAGGAGCTTGGAATACAGCTCTTCCTTCGAGGGCATGCTGGCCAGAGCTTCGATCTCTTTAATGTTGATGACCTTGCCTTCGACCACGCCGATCTTGAAGGTGAATTCCGGAGTGTCTTTGGCGTACTTGGTCAGCGCTTTGGCCATCGCAACCGGATCGCCGGTGGTGTAGGCGATTGAAGTGACACCGGCCAGACCTGTCAGGGCGGCTTCGACTTTGGTGCCCTTGGCGGCCTTCTCGGCCAAGGTGTTCTTGACGACCTGATACTTCGCTCCCGCCGCGCGCAGTACCTTGCGCAGCTCGTAGTCCTGGGGAACGGTCATCTTGGTGTAGGTCGCGACGACCACGTTCGAAACATTCTTCAGGTCCTTGCTCAGCTTTTCGACCTGTTCTGTCTTTTTCGCTTTAGTAACTGGCATGGTTCAATCCTTCGTAAATGATCTCGTGTAGGGACGGACGCATTCGTCCGTCCCGGCGCTTCAGCGCCGGGTTAAGCCTTCGCAGCCGTCTCGATCGGGGTCACATCCAGAGAAATCCCGGGACCCATCGTCGAACTCAGGAAGCATCCCTTGATGTACTTGCCCTTGGCCACCGAAGGCTTGGCCTTGATAACGCTGGTGATCAGCACGGTCGCGTTCTCGATTAACTTGTCGGGCGAGAACGAAATCTTGCCGACTGGGCAGTGGATGAGAGCCGTCTTGTCGGTGCGGAATTCCACCTTGCCGGCTTTGACTTCCTGTACGGCTTTGCCCACGTCGAAGGTGACCGTACCCGTCTTCGGGTTCGGCATCAGTCCCTTGGGACCGAGAATCTTGCCGAGTCGTCCCACGGATTTCATCACGTCGGGCGTGGCGATCAGGGCGTCGAAGTCAGTCCAATTCTCTTTGGTGATCTTCTCGACCATCTCTTCGCCGCCGGCGAAATCAGCGCCTGCCGCTTCCGCTTCCTTAATCTTGTCGCCGGTCGCGATGACCAGGACTTTTTTCGACTTGCCGAGACCGTGCGGCAGAACGACCGTGCCGCGGACCATCTGGTCGGCGTGCTTGGGATCGACTCCCAGGCGCATCGTGACCTCGACGGTCTCGTCGAACTTTGCGTACTTCACTTTCTGCAGGAGAGGAACTGCGTCCTGCAGAACGTAGGGGCGCTTCTCGACTGCTGAGTGCGCCTTGGCGATGTTCTTTCCTTCTTTTTTCATTGCTCTTCCTTGTCTCCCACCGCGGGTCGATATTCCGATCCGCCGTGGTGTTGTTGACTTGCAAACCTCAGGGGCTAAAGCCCTTCAGAGCCGGTGCCTCAACGGCACGGCTGAAGCCGTGCCCTTCCACAACCCCGCCCTTCCTCGAACCTATCCGACTACTTCAATGCCCATCGAACGCGCGGTGCCGCGAATGCTTTTGATTGCGGTCTCGACTGAGGCGGCGTTCAGGTCGGGCATTTTTTGTTTCGCGATGTCTTCGACCTGCTTGGCGGTGACTTTGCCGACTTTATCTTTGTTCGGCACACCGGATCCCTTGGCAATGCCGGCGGCTCGCTTCAACAGAATCGATGCCGGAGGCGTCTTGGTGATGAAGGTGAACGAGCGGTCGCTGTAGACGGACACGACGACCGGGATGATCAATCCCTCCATCTCCTTCTGGTTGGTTCTGGCGTTGAACTGCTTGCAGAACTCCATGATGTTGATCTGCGCCTGGCCGAGCGCCGGGCCCACAGGGGGCGCCGGAGTCGCCTTGCCGGCGGCGATCTGCAGCTTCACATAACCTGTAACTTTCTTTGCCATGATCTCTCTTCCGTCGGCAGCGTGAGTCTAGGATTTTCGGCTCAGCGATCTGCGGACTTATCGTTTCTCGAAACTGACTGCTGCCCTCAGGGGCTAAAGCCCGGTTTCGTTCGGGCTCTAACGGCACGGCTGAAGCCGTGCCCTTCCACAAAACTTACGCGACCTTTTCTACCTGGTTGAACTCGAGTTCCACCGGGGTGGAGCGGCCGAAAATGGTGACCATTACTTTCAACGTCTCGCGGTCTTCGTTTACCTCGTCGACGATGCCGGTAAAGCTGGCGAAAGGGCCTTCGGTGATGCGGACCGATTCCTGCTTCTCGAACTTGACCTTCAGCTTGGGCTTCTCGCGGCTATCGGCGACCTTGTACACGATGTGCTGGACTTCTTCTTCGGAGAGCGGCGTGGGCTGCTGGCCGGTGCCAACGAATCCGGTAACGCGCGGCGTGGACTTCACCACATGCCAGACGTGATCGTCCATGTCCATTTCAACCAGCACGTAGCCGGGATAGAACATGCGCTCGGAGGTGTACTTCTTGCCGCCGCGCACTTCGGTGACCGACTCAGTGGGGATCAGCACTTTGCCGATCTTGTCGTGCAGCCCGAAGGCTGCGACCCGCGACTCCAGAGACTCTTTCACCTTGCGCTCAAAGCCCGAGTACGAGTGGATGATGTACCACTTCATGTTCGGGTTCTTGGGCGCCTCGGCCGTGGCGGTGGTTCCATCCGCGGCGGCGGCCTGTGGCTCGCCGGTTGCGCTTGGTGCTGCTTCGTTTTTTTCTTCGTCCTGCATATGAGTGGTTCTTCTCGGCCAGCCGTTACTTCCTAAGCAGCGCTGGGCTGCAATCTCGTTAGTGCACCTTGAAAGCGTTGAACAGATACGTGACGCCGTGCTGAATGACGAAATCGATCACGGCAAAATACAACGCGAAAATAAAGACCGTGATCACGACCACCGTGGTCGTGGCGCGGACTTCCTTCCACGAGGGCGCGGTCACCTTGCGCATTTCTGTGCGCACATCGTTGTAAAAAGTCTTGGTCCGCTCGGGCCAGGACTTCACCGTCGCGACAAGTGCGTTTTGTTCCGTCATGGTCGCCATCTTCTACTTCTTTCTTTCTGCTCTATCTGCTGCGCCTGTGCGTAAACTCTGGCAGGGGCGGAGGGATTCGAACCCCCAAGTTCGGTTTTGGAGACCGACAGTTTAACCGTTGAGCTTACGCCCCTACATCAGTACTCAGTTGCCAGTACTCGGTACTCAGTTCAAACCAAGACCGCGTACTGGTTATTTCACTTCTTTGTGCGGCGTGTGCTTGCGGCAACGGTTGCAGAACTTCTTGAATTCCAACCGTTCGGTCGTCGTCTTCCGATTTTTGGTCGTCGAGTAGTTCCGCTCTTTGCAGTCACCGCATTGTAATGTCACTATTTCTCGGGGCATAAAACAGCTCCTAGCTCTTAGCTTCTAGCGAAAACCTTTGTATCCTGAGCGAGACGATTTTTGTCTCGCGAAGGATCTATGTACTTCGTTTACGCCACACAGCTGCTACTGAATAATCTCCGCAATCGTACCCGCGCCTACCGTGTGGCCGCCTTCACGAATCGCGAACCGCAAGCCTTTCTCCATGGCCACCGGCGTGATCAACTCAATCACCAGGCTCACGTTGTCCCCCGGCATCACCATCTCGGTGCCCGCCGGCAACTCCGCCACACCCGTCACATCCGTCGTTCGCAGATAGAACTGCGGACGATATCCCTTAAAGAATGGCGTATGCCGCCCGCCTTCTTCTTTGGTCAGGATGTAGACCTCAGCCTTGAACTTGGTGTGCGGCGTGATCGATCCACCCTTTGCCAGCACCATGCCGCGCTCCACATCTTCTTTCGCAATGCCGCGCAGCAGCAGACCGGCGTTGTCGCCCGCCATGCCTTCGTCCAACTGCTTCTTGAACATTTCGACGCCCGTGACCACCGTCTTGCGCGTCTCGCGGAAGCCGACGATTTCTACTTCCTCGCCGACCTTCACCTTGCCGCGCTCGATACGGCCGGTCACAACCGTGCCGCGCCCCTGAATCGAGAAAATGTCTTCGATCGGCATCAGGAACGGCTTGTCCAACTCACGCGCCGGTTGCGGCACGCTCTCATCCACCGCCTTCATCAGCGCGTCAATCTGCGCTTCCCACTTCGCTTCCCCGTTCAGCGCGCCCAGTGCCGACAAGCGAATCACCGGAACGTCATCACCAGGGAACTTGTAGCTCTTCAGCAACTCGCGCACTTCCAACTCAACCAGGTCCAGCAGCTCGGGATCGTCCACTGCATCGCACTTGTTCAGCGCGACGACAATGTACGGCACACCGACCTGACGGGCGAGCAGCACGTGCTCACGCGTTTGCGGCATGGGACCGTCGGTCGCCGCCACCACCAGAATCGCGCCATCCATCTGTGCCGCGCCCGTAATCATGTTCTTGATGTAGTCGGCGTGGCCCGGGCAATCCACGTGCGCGTAGTGCCGGTTCGCCGTCTCGTACTCGACGTGCGCTGTCGCGATCGTGATGCCACGCGCCTTCTCTTCCGGCGCGTTGTCAATCGAGTCGAACGAGCGGAACACAATCTTGGGATTGTGCTTCTGCAACACCTTGGTGATCGCCGCCGTCAACGTCGTCTTGCCATGGTCAATGTGACCAATCGTCCCTACGTTGCAGTGCGGCTTATTGCGATCAAATTTTTCTTTCGCCATAACTCAGCTCTTAGCTCCTAAGCTCTTAAGCTTCTAGCTACACCGTTGTCGTCCAGTATCAGTAGTACTGATACAGCTTCTTAAACTTGTGTCGCAGCGCGACGTCGACGCCCTCGAGCTTCGACAGGTAAAACTCGCGCATCTGCGCCTGATCGGACACGGGCAGCGACTGATACAACGGCCGCGCGTCGAGTCCGGAATCGCCGGCAACGCCTTCCAGCAAACGCTGCGCCAGCACCGCGTCAAAATCCCGAACGCGAATTCCTTTGCGATCTAGCTGCTTCAGGAATCCCTTGGCCTTCTCAGGCAAGAACGCCTGCTCCACTGCTTTTTGCAGCCTGGCGTACTCTTCCGCCTTCTCAATCTTGATGGCAGCCTTCTGGAAAATCACTGTCATCGGCGAACACTCTCATTCCTAAAACAATTTTCTGGAGCGGGAGACGGGAATCGAACCCGCGACCAACAGCTTGGAAGGCTGTGACTCTACCACTGAGTTACTCCCGCCCTGCGTCAGCTCTCAGCTATCAGCCGTCAGCAAACCTCAGCGGCTAAAGCCGCGTCTATATTCCGACTCCTGACGGCACGGCTAAAAGCCGTGCCCTACCCAAACCTGACGGCACAGCTAAAGCCGCGCCCTTCCACAAACCCTTGCGGCGCAGCCGATGCCAAGCCGTCTCAAATCTGGAGCCGATGACCAGGATTGAACTGGTGACCTCTCCCTTACCAAGGGAGTGCTCTACCAACTGAGCTACATCGGCCCGAAAACCAGCTGTCAGCGATCAGCCTCAGCCAAACACGCGCTCACTCCGAATCGCTCTCACCGTCCAGGTGCGGCACTTCATTCCGGCGCAACACCGACTTCACGGCCAGCAATCCCAGGATCGCCAGCGTTCCCGCCCGAAACCTAGGGTCGGATAGTGTGGTCCAAGCCAGCGCTCCCAGCACTCCGTAGCAGACCAGCGCGATGGACAAGCGATTCACAGAATCTTATGGTGCACAGGGAAGGATTCGAACCTTCGTACCTCGCTAGGAGGGACAGATTTACAGTCTGTTGGCTTTAACCACTCACCCACCTGTGCAAAAACTTTCGGGCGATGCGGCTGTTGCGCTCCGTCCGGCAGACTACGCTACTAGGGCCGCTCGAAAGCACACGCGAAACCCGCAGACCAAACGCAGAACAGCTTTACTTTTTTTCGCAACACAGGGAAACCAAGGCTCGCGCAAGAAGAACCGCGAAGATCACTTACTGCCTGATCGTTAGATCATCGATCACTGCACACCGGAAAAGTACCGAATGGAGTGCGTTGGAAAAACCTGTTGCGCCGCTAACCGAGTCCGCCGCCTGCCGGAAAATACATTTACTGGAGCTGGCGAAGGGATTTGAACCCCCGACCCTCTGATTACAAATCAGATGCTCTACCAACTGAGCTACGCCAGCAAATTCGGGGAAAGACGCGCCTTCGCGCAAACTTATCCCTCAGATCCCTGCCAGATGTCCGGGACAATTATTTAAGGTATCACAAGGGCAAGATGGGGTGCAACAGACGATCCGGACGGGTGGCTTCGTCAAACTATTCTTCCCGCAAGGCCACCATGGGATCCACGCGCGCAGCCCGTCGCGCTGGAATGATGCATGCCGCCAGCGCGACCGCGGTCAGGACGACCGCGACCACGCTGAAAGTTGCCGGATCGTGGACGGGCACGCCGAACACAAGACTCGACACCACACGGCCGAGGGCGAGACCACCCACCAGACCGATGCCGACGCCGATGAGCACCACCTTCATCCCTTGGCCGACAATGAGTTGGAGCACGCTGCGGGGCGTCGCACCCAGGGCCATGCGAAGACCGATCTCGCGGGTGCGCTGGTTCACGGAGTAGGCCAGCACACCGTAGATCCCGATCGCCGCAATGAGCAGCGCCACGCCGGCAAAAGTCGTCAGCAATACCGTGTTGAGCCGTGTCTGGGCTGCGCTGTTCGACAACCATTGGTCCATGGTGTTCACGTTCGCCAAGGCAAGTCCCGCGTCGATGACATGGACTCTCTGGCGAATTGAAGGCAGCAGCGCCTCGGGGGAACCGTCTGTTTGGACGACAACGTCCATGAGGGGCCAGGTACCGCGCTGTTGGAGTCCGTAGTAAAGCGTCGGGGTCTGCTGGTTCAGAGCCTGATCGCGAATGTCGCCCACAACTCCGACAATCGTGTACGCGATCTCTGGCTTGGCACTGGGACGCAGGGTTTTGCCGATCGGGTCGGCATCGCCAAAAAATTTCTGGGCGGTGGACTGGCTGACGACCATCACCAACTGGGATGTGCGGGTGTCCGCGTCGGTGAAGGTGCGACCGCGCAGCAGCGGGATGCGCATGGTGTCGAAGTAGCCATTGCTGAAGCTCCGCCAGTCGATGGGCACAGCGGTGCCAGGCGGCAGCACGGACGCCTCGGTCGTGATCATGGGATGCCTGGCATAGTTCCCGGCGCCGAACGGGATCCCGCTGCAGACCGCGGCACTGCGGACTCCGGGAATTGATTGCAGGTTCTCGATGAGCGAGTGATAGAGAGCGGGCCCTTTATCGGCCAGCGGGTATTGCGGCACGGGCGGGGCGAGCTGAAACGTCATCAGCCCGCTGGAATCAAATCCCAGGCGCACGCGCTGCAGGTTGGCGAGGCTCTGCATCAGCAGGCCCGCGCCAATCAAAAGAACTGCGGCAAGCGCTATTTCGCCTGCAGCCAGGCTGTCGCGCAACCAGCTGCGGATGCCGCCGGTCGAGCCGCGTCCGCCCTCTTTCAGCGTGTCGTTGGTCTTGGCGGTTGCGATGCGCCACGCCGGCGCCACGCCGAACAGAAGACCGGTGGCGATGGTCAGCGCGAAACAGAACCACAGCACGGTCGAGTCGACTCCGACATCGGGAAAAGGCAATGTGCCGTCCGGCAGGGAGCGGGTGAGCACACGCACAGCACCCACCGCTCCGAGCAGGCCAGCGCCGCCACCGAGGATCGAGAGGGCGACGCTCTCCACCAGAAGCTGGCGAATCAGGCGGCTGCGCGTGGCGCCCAGCGCGGTGCGCAAGGCCATTTCTTTCTGCCGGGTCGCGGCCCGCGCCAGCAGCAGGTTTGCGATGTTGGCGCAGGCAATCAGCAGTACGAACACAACCGCGACCAGCAGAACGATTAGTCCCGTTTTCAGATCTGCGCCGACAAAGGTATCGAACAGGCTGAGAAGATGAATGCCCCAGTAACGCACTTCCGGATACTGCTTGCCGACGCGGGCCGAGATCATATCCATCTCCGCTTGGGCCTGTTGCGGAGTGACCCCGGGCCTGAGCTTCCCGAAGACCGTGATTACGTGGTTCAGACGAAGTTCCTTGCTGGGGTCGATCGTCAACGGAGTATAGACATCGCCGCCGCCGATCAGTTTCAGGCTTGCCGGTGCGATCCCGACGATGGTCGTGGGCACGCCATCCAGGGAAATCGTGCGGCCGACGAGAGCCGGGTCCGAGGCAAAGCGGCGCTTCCACAAACCTTCGCCGATGATGGCGACCGCCGCACCACCGGGCTTTTCCTCGTCGGCCTTGAACTCTCGACCGGCGAGGAGCCTGGTGCCGAGAACCTGGGTCAGGACCGGGCTGATGCGGTTTCCGGTGAGTTGCTCGGGCTCACCATTCCCGCTCAGGGTAAAGGTGGCGTAGCCCACTCCGGCGAGTTGTTCGAACGATTGCGTCTGCTCGCGCCAGGAGAGGAAATTCAGCACCGAGGCAGCGAACGTCGGCAGGTCGAGTTTGTCGTTCTTCTCCGCCACCTGGATGATCCGGTTGGGTTCGGCAAACGGCAGTGACCGGATCATGACCGCGTTCACGACCGTGAAGATGGTCGCATTGGCGGCAATGGCGAGCGCAACCGTCAGAACCACCGTGGCGGTAAACAGGGGCGTCCGGCACATGATGCGAACGGCGTAGCGAATATCTCCCCAGATGGTGCTGAACATGGTTGTTTGGACGGGCGGAAAGTCCAAATGATATCAATCCGTTCGGCAGTCCCGCGCGACGCGGGTGTGCCAGATCGAAACCACGACGACGCTGCGGCATGAGTGAGTAGCGGCTGGGGATGCTATCATTTCATCCCTGACCCGCATTTCATGCGAATAAGGCGCACTCTCCCCATCGCTCTGGCAGTCGTCGTGGTTGCTGCGGCGGTGACGCTTGCCGTCCAGTTGCGAAAGGCTGCTCCGCCGGAGCCTGCGCGGTTGCTGCCCGCCGCCGATGCCTTTGTGTACGCCGATTTTGGCTGGGCCCGCAGGTTAAACGGCGGGAAGCTGCTATTTCCGGTCGCGCACGAACCGGAGTATGAACGGTTCATCCAGGACACGGGGTTTGATTTCGAGCGCGACCTGGACGCGGTGGCCTTCGCCGTCCACTACCCGCAAAGCTGGCCCGGTGGTGGGACCGGGGGGGCGGCTCCCGAGCCCCGCTTTTCGGAAGTTTTCAAGGGAACATTTGACGGCAGCCGGTGCCTCGCTTACCTGAAGACGACCGCAAAGTCAGTTGAGAACTACAACTCCGTTGATATTTTTACGATTCCGCTTTATGGCAGGTCGTTCCGCATCGCGATACTCGGCGTGGACACGGTCGCGGCTTCGAATCATGACGACCCGGCGGTGATCCGCGGGATGGTGGACCGGTCGCGGCGGCTGGCGTCTCCATTTGGAGGTCCGGCGCTGCTGCGGCGCTATTACAAGCGGGTGCAGCTGGCCAGCCCGGTTTGGATGGTGGCGCACGTGGAGCCTTCGTCGCCGGGGTTTGAGTCGTGGTCCGCGATTTTTCCTAAACCGGCGGATTTTGTGATTTCCGTCAGCTATAACCCGCTGCACCTGCCGCTGCGGACAGGCGTGCTGCACCTGCGCGCGGAGGCTTCGACGAGCAGCGATGATGACGCCCGCAACATTACCGACAAGGCCAACACCTTCCTGACGATGTTTCGCAGCGCGGAGGTGTCGGTCGGAGCAGGAGGCACTGACGCCGACGTGAAGGCCTTTTTTGACAGCCTGAAAGTGCGTCAGGAGAGTAACCGGGCGGTGCTCTCGGCGATTCTTCCGAGTGGAGTTTTCCGCAAGCTGGGGGAATCCGCGGACCAGATGCCGGAACCCGGATCGGCGGCGCAGCCTGTGCGGCCGCAGCCTGGCAAATCACGGTGACGCGGCCCGTCGCTCGCACAACCTTTGCAACTTAATCCCGTCTTGATCGTCTGATCTAATGAGGCAGCATCCAGCAGGTACAATAAAATCGAATGTCCAGCTTCCTGTCAGGCCTTCCGCTTCCGCTCGCCGCGTTTATCGCGGGCTTGATCTCTTTTCTTTCGCCTTGCGTTCTTCCGCTGGTGCCGGGCTATGTCTCTTTGATCTCGGGCGCCGGCGTGGAGGAACTGAAGGCGCCGCAGGGGCAGCTGATGCGCCGGGTCATGGTGAACTCGATCGGGTTCATCCTGGGCTTCAGCGTGGTGTTTGTGACGCTGGGGGCGATCTCGACGGAAATCGGGCAGATCGCGGCGCGCTACAAGCACACGCTGTCGATCGTGGCGGGCGTGGTCATCATTATTTTCGGGTTGCACCTGACTGGAATTTTCAAGATCAAGGCGCTCTATACCGATGCGCGGTTGCATAGCGTGAAAGGCAGCAGCACGCCGGTGGGCGCATTCGTGATTGGTTTCGCGTTCGCGTTCGGCTGGACGCCGTGTCTGGGGCCGATTCTGACCGTGCTGCTGACGCTGGCCAGCGAACAGGACACGCTGGTCAAGGGAATCGCTCTGCTGGCGGTTTATTCGCTGGGGCTGGCGGTGCCGTTCATCCTGACATCTCTGCTGATGGAGCGCTTCCTGAAGTTTTACAGCCGCTTTCGCTCGAAGATGCACTTGCTGGAAGTGGCCAGCGGCGGCCTGATGATCGCTCTGGGCGTGTTGCTGGTGATCGGGCGGTTTACGCTGATTTCGAGTTGGCTGTCGTTTCTGAACCGTTTTGCTTTGTAAGTGGGAGGATCTGGTTTTGAGGATTGAAGAATTTCGGTTTTGTCCAAAGTGCGGAGCGGCGCTAAATCAGAGTGCCGGCACGACTCCGGTGGGTGCGCCCAGCGTGGTCACTTGCGGCGCTTGTGGCACGACGTTTCAGCAGTCGGATTTCGCTAGCGGTGTTCCGGTTCCCCTACCAGCGACGGGCGGGAACCGCAACCCGCTGGCTCTGTTCGCGGTGGCCGTGATCGCCGCGGCAATGCTGTTCTTCGGTTTTCACGCGGCTCGGCGCTCGGGATCAACTCCGCTCATCACCAAGGCCTCGGCCGCGCCGGACTTTACGCTCGAATCGCTTGACGGGAAGAGCCTGCGCTTGTCGGACCTGCGCGGCAAGGCTGTTCTGCTGAATTTCTGGGCGACGTGGTGTGGACCGTGCAAAATCGAAACTCCGTGGCTGGTGGAGTTGCAGAACCAGTACGGCTCGCAAGGGCTGCAGGTGATCGGGGTCGCGATGGATGATTCTGGGAAAGAAGACATCGCCAAGTTTGCCAAGGACATGGGAGTCAACTATCCGGTGCTGCTCGGGAAGGAAGCGGTGGGCGACGCGTACGGCGGCATTCCCGCACTACCGGAGAGCTTTTTTATCGGGCGCGACGGAAAGATTGTGGACAAGATTATTGGGTTGAAGGGCAAGGGTGAAATCGAGGATTCGATCAAGAAGGCGTTAGACACGGAAGCCGCGAAGAACGAGGCATCGGCCCAGACGATGCGCGAAAACGGGCCTGTTCAGAGGTAACGTCGCGTCGGGTCGCCGATCGTTCTAACATTCGGGATGGCTCGAAGGCTCAGAAGTGACAATAGGAACGGGGTCGAGATCGCTCTAGTATTGAGTATCTCCAAAATGATGCGAGGCCATAACGCGAAGTTGATCTGGCTGCTCGCCTTGCTTGCGGGCACGGCCGCGGCGCAGGGAGGAAAGGCACCCTCGGTGTCGTTCGCTCCGGTAGGGCTGGTCACGGCAATGCGCACCAGGCAGACCATGGTGAATTTGAATTTTCGGGTCGCTTCGGGATTCCACATCAACTCGAACGCACCGAAGGATGAGTTCCTGATTCCCACGAGTTTGAAGATGGACCTGCCCACCGACATCATCCTGGGAAAGATCGAGTATCCTGCGGGCAAAGACCTGACCTTCCCGTTTTCGCCGGATCAGAAGCTGAATGTATACAGCGGAGATTTTACGGTCGCGGTGGGGGTGCATCCTTTGCTCTCTGTGACCCCGGGAAAATACGTGATGCATGGAGTACTGCGCTATCAGGCCTGCGACAATGCGCAATGTTTCCCCCCGAAAACGCTGCCCGTGAGCTTTGACGTGAAAGTCATCCAGGAACCAGCCACACACCACGCGAACCCGGCCCAGAGTCCGCACGTGCACAACTAGCTGTCAGCTTTCAGCCGTCAGGGTTCCGTTCACCGATTATTTCCGTTCATTGATTATTCCGTGATGATGTGATCCGCCCATTCCACCAGTGACACAAAAATGGGCGGGCTGCCGAATTTTGCTCCGTAATTGGCCAGGTCGGATTCGGTCACGGCCCGTGCCCGGGAACACGCGCCGCAGGCGTAGATCTGCACATGCTTCGTGGAAAGTTTGTTCAGGAACTCTCCCACCGTCGGCCAGCCTACGGGCGTCACCGCGTCGGCAACGACTTTGCGCATCAACACCACTGCCTCGCCAAGCAGGTAGATCTGCACCTCGTGTCCGGCTTCGGCGAGCGCCAGCGCGTGCGAAAAGGGAAACGCGGCTTTGGTGGGATCGTCGGAGCCCCACGCGCTCTTCATCAAAATCTTGAGCTTGCGGGCGGATTGCGCTTGCAACGCGCCTGTGGCGGCAAAAAACGGTAGGGCGGCCAACTGTGCCAGTCGTGTGAGAAATGCTCGACGTGCCATTGAGTCCTCCTGTGAAGCGTGAGCGCGGAAATTGGCGGTAACTTTAGCGCTTTTCTGGCGCAGGAACAAGCTCGTTCTTTGACTATCGCGAGCGGCGTCTCTAAGATTCGTTCCCATGAAGCACACTTTTGCGTGCGCGATCTTCCTGTTGTGCATCTGCGGCATCCTGGCTGGGCAGCCTGCCTCGCCTTCGGTTGTGATCATCCATGATGTCACCGTCATCGATACGACTGGCGGGCCGGCGCAGGCGCATCGCACTGTGATTGTGCGCGACGGAAAAATCGCGGAGATCGGCAGTTCCGCGGGGGGCGGGGGCGGGAAACCGCAAGGCGTAGATGTGGATGGGACAGGCAAGTTCCTGATCCCAGGGCTCTGGGACATGCATGTCCACATGGTCTTCGGCGACTGGTTCCCACGTGGGAAGGAAGTCACGCTGCCGCTGTTCATCGCCAATGGCATTACGGGCGTGCGGGACATGGGCGGCGAGTTAAAAGTGCTGCAGCAGTGGCGCAAGGAAATCACTGCCGGGGCGCTGATCGGGCCCCGCATGGTGTTCTCCGGACCAATGCTCGATGGTCCCCAGCCGCGCTTTCCCAGCTCGATTGCGATTACCACTCCGGAGGACGGCCAGCGAGCCGTCGACGACCTGAAGCGGCGGGGCGCGGATTTCGTCAAGTTGCAGTCGCTGATTCCGCGCGAGGCGGTGTTTGCGATTGCCGAGGAGGCGCGCAAGCAGGGGATCACTTTCGTCGGGCATGTGCCGGATTCGGTGCGTGCTTCCGAGGCTTCGAATGCGGGACAGAAGAGTTTTGAGCATTTGATCGGAATCTTTGAGGGCAGTTCGCCGCTGGAAGACGCATTCCTGAAAGGGCCCAAGACGCAGGGTCAATTTCTTTCGACGTACGACCCGAAGCGGGCGGCGGCGCTGTTCGCGCTCCTGGCGAAGAATCACACGTGGCAGTGCCCTACTCTCGTGTGGGAGCGCGGCGGCAACTTGATTGATCAAACGGACTTCGCCAGCGACACTCGCGCCAAGTACGTGCCCGCGTCCTGGAAAGATGTGACGTGGAAGCGCTTTACCGAGCAGATCATGCATGAGTTCAGCACGGATGATCTCGCGACCCGCAAGCGGTTCGTAGAAAAAGAACTGGAAGTCGTGAATGCGATGCACCGTGCCGGGATTCCGTTTCTTGCGGGCACGGACACACCTCCCGGTGTCTATATTTTCCCCGGCTTCAGCTTGCACGAAGAGCTGCAACGATTCGTGGCCGCCGGCTTCACGCCGATGGAAGCTCTGCAGACGGCAACTCTAAATCCGGCGAAGTTCCTCGGGATGGATGACAGGCTGGGAACAATCGAGAAGGGAAAGCTCTCCGATCTGGTGCTGCTCGATGCGAACCCGCTCGATGATATTCGCAACACGCAGAAGATTGCGGCGGTGATCGTGAACGGGCGATATTTCTCGCGGGCAGATTTGGACAAGATGCTGGCGGGCGTAGAGGCAGCGGCGAGGGGGAAGTGAGAGGGTCACGAGTGCTCAAGTACGCGACTGACGCCCAGTACGAAACATTTGAGAGGCTCAAGTTTGTCTTTGGTGATCGCGGTATCACCTTCACGCTCATCGGCGCCGCAGCTTGCCGCGAATACGGAATGCCGCGCCTGACGAATGATCTAGATATTGTCGTAGTCCCATATCCTGACGCTATGGCCGCCCTCTCGAGATCCGGGGAGTTTGTCGTGGTGGAAGATGACTGTCCCGATCCGACCAACCGCACATGCACGCAGAGCCATACTCCGACAGCCGTCAATGTTGATTTCTTGACGGGCGGCATCCGAATCAATAATCGCTGCCTTCTGGAGGGCGGAATCGTCCACGACGCTGTTCCAATCCCATATCCAACTGGGGTTGGAGATATTTTGCCTCTCGTGGAACTGATTGCATTGAAGATATCCGCTGCCATTAGCGGGAGGACGATTCAGCGTTTAGGGAAGCGTATCAGGTCGCCGGAGAAAATAGAGCAAGACGACCGCGAGGTTAGAGCCTTGATCTCGGTCTGCAAACTACGCCGTGATCTGCACCTCGGCCATCCTATCGTTGAGCGACGCTACCGCGAAATCTACGACAGTCAGTAGCACAGCTAGGCGTCACGTCAATCGGCGCGTACCCTTCGGGAGCGCATTCGCCAGAACCAACACCATCCCGGCAAAGAGCAAGGTGTCGAAGAAATAGTTCAAGCCTTCAATCTTTTCTCCGGTGCCTGCGGACGACGGGATCGCAATCGCGATCGGCAGGTAAACCAACAGAACCGTTGCCAGAGCCAGAATTCCTATCGAGGTCGCCGCCGCTCTGGTCCGTATTCCGCGCAGCAGGCTCACGCCCGCTGCGATCAGGACCGTGCCCGTAACATACGCGATAAGAAGATGAACTGGATACCACGTGGGCATGAGCTTCTCGAGGGGAATGACGGGGACGAATTGGGAATGCAGGAAATGTTCCACGCCGAAGAACACTGCAGCTACAGCGATCAGAAGACGCCCGAGCGTGATCAGCTTGTGGGTACCGTGAGTTCTCCACTCTTCCGTATGAGACCCGGCCAGAGCCCAGGCACATCCGGCGAAAGAGGAATCCCGGACCGCGACGGCCCACGCAATCCGGTCGTGCGGGTTCGCCAGCACCCTGGGCAGATGAATCGTTAGCACGAAGAAAAAGATCATAATTCCCAACAAGGTGGCGGACAGGCGCACTTGTACGTTGGTTGCGATGCTCAAGGCTGCGGCCAGCAGGGCGCAACCCACGAAGTAGGCCCAGAACAAGTGCCACGGAATCCAGGAGGGCACACCCTGCTGAATGAACTTGGCAAGTCCAAAGTGCTCGCCGCTGAAAGCCGCGAGCGATGCGGCGACGAACACGCCGCCTAATGCCAGAATCTTTTCGAGGCCGCTCGCCTCGGCGAGTTCCCGCCTCACCGCAAACACCCCAATGAGAGTGAGAGCGGCTCCGGCGCAGTAAGGCCAAAACACGAGCGGCGAGAATACCATTGCCAGGGGGACGGCGAGACTCGCGTGCATCATTTCTCCCAGACGTTTTTCGAGTGAGAACGTTAGCCTTTACGGCTTGCCAGCCTGCTTCTTTTCAGCTCTCGCCCAGGCGTCCTTCAACGCGACGGTGCGGTTGAACACTGGCTTGCCCGGCTTCGAATCGGGGTCGACGGAGAAGTATCCCAGGCGCTCGAACTGATACCGGGTGCCGGCCGTGGCGTTCGCCAGCGACGGCTCGACCTTCGCGTCGGCGATGATCTCCAGCGAATGGGGATTGAGGTTGTCGAGAACGTCCTTGCCCTCTTCGACGCCGCTGGGATTTTCCTTCAGGAACAGGTTTTCGTAGATGCGCACCTCGGCATCGACCGCATGCGCGGCCGAGACCCAGTGGATCGTCGCCTTCACCTTGCGGCCGTCGGGAGTATTTCCACCGCGCGTTGCTGGATCGTAGCGGCAGTGAACTTCGACGACTTCACCTTTGTCGTTCTTCACGACGCTCGTGCAGGTGACCAGGTAGCCGTAGCGCAGGCGAACCTCGCGGCCCGGGGTCAGGCGGAAATACTTGGGCGGCGGAACCTCGCGGAAGTCGTCTTGCTCGATGTACAGCACGCGCGAGAACGGGACCTTGCGGCTTCCGGCGGCCGCGTCTTCCGGGTTGTTCACCGCGTCCATTTCTTCGGTCTGGTTCTCGGGATAGTTGTCGATCACAACCTTCAGCGGGCGGAGGACAGCCATCACGCGGAGGGCTCGCTTGTTCAAGTCCTCGCGCACGAAGTGTTCAAGCATGGCCAGTTCGATCGACCCGGTCGTTTTTGATACGCCGATCGATGCACAGAAATTGCGGATTGCCTCGGGCGTGTAGCCGCGGCGCCGGATGCCGCTCAGCGTCGGCATGCGCGGATCGTCCCAGCCACGTACCCGGCCCTCGCGCACCAACTGCAGCAGCTTGCGCTTGCTCAGCAGCGTGTGGGTCAGATTGAGGCGGTCGAATTCGATTTGCTGTGACGGGAAGATGCCCAGTTGCTGGATAAACCAGTTGTAGAGCGGGCGGTGATCTTCAAACTCCAGCGTACACATGGAGTGCGTCACTTTTTCGAGCGAGTCCGACTGGCCGTGGGCGTAGTCGTACATCGGATAGATGCACCACTTGTCGCCCGTGCGGTGATGCGCGGCGTGCAGGATTCGGTACATCACCGGATCGCGCATGTTCAGGTTGGGCGAGGCCATGTCGACCTGGGCGCGCAGCACGCGCGAGCCGTCGGGAAATTCTCCGGCCTTCATGCGCTGAAACAGGTCTAGATTTTCTTCCACCGAGCGGTTGCGGTGTGGGCTGTCCTTGCCCGGCTCGGTGAGGGTGCCGCGGTACTTGCGAATTTCTTCGGCCGAAAGATCGTCCACGTACGCTTTGCCGTCGCGGATCAGCTTCAGAGCCCACTCGTAGAGCTGGTCAAAGTAATCCGACGCGTAGAAGAGGCCGTCCCAGTGGAAGCCGAGCCACTTCACGTCTTCCATGATGGAGTCGACGTACTCAGTCTCTTCCTTCTCGGGATTCGTATCGTCGAAGCGGAGGTTCGTATGTCCGCCGAATTCGTCGGCGAGTCCGAAGTCGAGGCAAATCGCCTTGGCGTGCCCGATGTGGAGGTATCCGTTGGGCTCGGGAGGAAAGCGGGTCTGCACCCGGCCGCTGTATTTATTGGTCTTCAGGTCGTCGAGAATGATGTCGCGTATGAAATTGGACGGGCGAGAGTCGGGGGCGGCGTTCGTGCCCGTCTCGGCCTCGGTGTCGGACGTTTTCATAATCTCTTGATCTTACCGCAACGAAAGACCGCCGCGCCGGGGTGAAACTGACGGCGCTGTGCCACCTTCCGCTGCGGGGGCGAGACGCCCCGCGACAGCCGGCAGGATGCCGGCGCTACACGTCTCTCTGCAGGCTTCGTAGATCACTCGCTGGACGGAGGGAATGCGACGCAGGAGAGCACGACGGAGGAGCGAGAATGCCTGCGGGCGTGCTCGTGTCGTCGGGCGCGCCGCTGATTTTGTAAATTCCCAGGGCTTCACTGCGCTCCGATGGATGCGGCTCGTTGCGCGCCGGAAGTTCGCTTGCGGAGATATCGGAGGAATACCCAGACCTGTAAAAGCGCGGCAATACAGACTCCCAGCCAACCGAACACGATGCTGGCCAGAATTGACACATTCACGATTCCAGCCAACTGGAAGTATTTCGGTGAATTCCTTACCGCGTCCTGTAGGACAACGAATGGATACACGCTGGGTGTCTTCCCGATGGCTTCGATCATGTAATTCAGCACGATCAGCAGAAGGACTGATTGCAGCAGTTCGCTCACGGGCGGAAACCAGTCCCAATGCGGGCGTGCCAAGGTGATGCCGGACCTCACCAGGGCCGCTACGCTGATGAGAACAAACGGAAGGTAGTAAGTGTGCAGCAGCGGCCCCGCCTTCAGGATGGCCGCCGCCGGACCGAGGATCAGGAATGGATAATGCGGCACAAGCAACAACCAGACGAGACCGAAGATGTTGAATCCGAATTCGCAGAGGGCTTTCAGAGGAGAGGGTTTGCCCTCTTCCTTCCGCACCGGGGGCAACTTGAGCGGGTCCCATTTGATCTCAGTCCCGAGGTGTGTGTTGGTGCGCTCGATAATGGCAAACACGAGCGTGATAATGCCCGCCGCGATGAATAGGCCAGACCAGAGGTCGCCGATGGTGGTTAACACGCCTGATCCCCAGTCGCCGCCGGCATTGGCCATGTTTACCGGGCCGACGATGAAGACAAAGACCGGAACCAGAATCCACAGCAGCACCATCTTTAAGACAAACTCGTAGATAGGGAATAACGCGGGCCCAATCAGATGACGTTGCGGCCCGAGGCGGCCAGCGACCATCATCGGACTGCCGCAGCGTTTCAGGATCGCGGACATCTCGGCCTTGTCGAGCGGGTGACCGAGTTCCGCTTCCTTGTCCTCGAACTGAGAGCGCAGATCCTCTCCCAGCTCGGCGAGCAGATCCTCTTGCCGATTCGTTTTGGGCAGCCAGAAGCGGACGGCTTGCAGGTAGCGATCGATCAGATCGATGTTGCGGCTGGATGTGGAGTTCATAATGGTGCCTCTTGGAGAATCTTGCTCAGTGAACTGTTGATGTTCTGCCACTCTTCGAGCAGCTGACTTAGGATCTGTTCGCCCGCCGGCGACAGTCGATAAAAGCGCTTGTTGCGCTTGTCCTCTTCGCGCCACTGGCTGACCAGCAACCCCTGCGTCTCCAGGCGGCGCAGCAGGGGATAGAGCGTGCCTTCATCGATCGCCAAGCCGTCGTCCGCCAAGGCCTTGCGCAGGGTGTATCCGTACTGCTCGGTCCGAAGCTGGGCCAGGACGGCGACGATCAGGCATCCGCGGCGCAGCTCCATCTTCAGGTTCTCGAGAATCTCAGGGGCGCCTTGGGTACCGTTCGTCATATAGTATGTGACACACACTGTATGATACACAGTATAAGTTGTCAAGCATTTTCTTGTGCGCCAGTGGAAGGCCGGCGAATCTGACGGGAACAGCCTCGCCCCGCCAACCAATCCTGTTTGGGAGAAGGGGAATTTGTCTAAGCGATCAGCTGAAAAACCTGCATCCTTGGCGGACTCTGGAGGGAAGAGAACGATTTTCCACATACTATTTCGAAGTTTTCACGAACAATTCAACTCTCTGTAACCTTCCGGTCACATGCGGTTTCTTAGGATTGCTGCTCGAGGTTTCTCATGAAAAAAACACTAGCTCTGCTCTCCCTCGCAGCTGTCTGCTCCATGGGCACCGCAATCGCCCAAGACCATCACTCCAATCAAAACCAGATCAAGCGCGTTCTTCTGATCAGCGTCGACGGCATGCATGCGGTGGATTTCCTGAACTGTGCAAATGGCATTAGCACGATCAACAACGGAAAACCCTATTGCCCGGCGATGGCGGCCCTGGCAACGACTGGCGTTAATTACGTCGCGGCCAGCACATCGAAGCCCTCGGATTCCTTCCCTGGCTTGACGGCGATCGTCACCGGCGGAAGTCCGGCCCTTACCGGCGTTTACTACGACGTTGCGTATTCCCGAAACTACTCTGCTCCCGCGAAAACCACGGGCAACGGCGTCGCGGCGGGCCCGTGCACACCTGGCGGCGCGCCCACTGGGACCACAACCGAATATGAAGAGGGTATCGACTTCGACAAAACCAAATTGAACGGCGGCGCGCAGGGCGCCACCCTGACCGACGGCGGCCTCAACTCCATCGATCCCCTGCGGCTGCCGCGCGACCCGGCCAATGGCTGCGCCCCCGTATACCCGTGGCAATTCGTCCGCGCCAACAGCATTTTCAGCGTGATTCACCAGAACGGTGGATTCGCGGCATGGTCCGACAAGCACCCGGCTTATGCCTCGGTGGCTTCCGGTCTGGGGCCGAGCGCGCTCGACGATTTCTACTCTCCGGAAATCAATTCCACGGTGGTCGCCCTTCCGGGCATCGTAACGCCGACCAACGCAGCTTGCGACCCGATCCGCGATCCAAACTCCGACCTGACTGCCTGGACCAACAGCTTCCAGAACATTCAGTGCTATGACACTCTGAAGGTCAAAGCAGTCCTGAACTGGATCCGTGGGAAGAACCACCTTGGCTACAAAGACGCCCAGGTTCCCACCATCTTCGGCATGAACTTTCAGGCCGCCAGCGTAGGCCAGAAGCTCATCGAATCGAGCAACAGCACGACAGGCGGATATCTCGATGCCGCAGGTACGCCGAGCGCGACGCTGCTGGGCGAATTTCAGTTTGTGGACGCCTCGCTTGCGGCATTTGTGAGCGAACTGAAGAATCAGGGCTTGTACGATTCGACCCTGATCGTGCTCACCGCCAAGCACGGACAGTCGCCGATCGATCCCAGCCGCTACGTTTCGCAGCTCATCAACGGAACGTCGCCCGTCACCCTGCTCTCCAATGCGGGCTACATTCCTTTGTCTGAATCCACCAACAACCCCACCGGCATCGGACCGACGGAAGATGATGTCTCGCTAGTCTGGCTGTCGAACTCCGCGGACACTTTGACCTCGGTCGGCATCCTGGAAGCGAATGCCGCCTCGACCGGAATCGCGCTCGGGCAGATCTACTACGGCCCTTCGTTAATCCTCAACTACAACGATCCAACCGTGGATCCGCGCACGCCCGACATCATCGTGACTCCGAATGTCGGCGTTACTTACTCCGGCAGCACAAAGAAGCTAGAGGAGCACGGCGGGTTCGCACATGACGACACGAATGTGGTTCTTCTGCTGTCCAATCCGTCGTTCCAACCTCAGACGGTTCGGGCCGCAGTGGGCACTGCACAGGTGGCGCCTACCATCCTGCAAGCCTTGGGAATGGATCCCTCGGCCCTCGACGCGGTTCGTTCGGAGGGAACACCGGTCCTTCCAGCCGTTCAATTCCCGTCGGGACACCGGAAGTAAACAGCCAGGCAGCCGGGTCTACGGAGAAGGGACGCCCCTCGCGGGTGTCCCTTTTTCTATGACTGTTCCTTGAAGGCTGCGTTCAAGAAGGCCTCATCGCTCGGGAACGGCTGATTCAAACTCCGGCCGAAACAACCTGCCCGGGAGCGCCGACCGCCATCTCTCGCTGTGCGAGGCGCCGGCGGTAATGGACCTGCCGCCAGCGGGTCATCTCGACCAACGGCTTCCAGACTGGGTTGACGAGGTGGTGCTTGATCAGCAGGTGCCAGAAGCGGTTGGAGCGTTTATAGAGATACGACATCGCGATATACAGCGGGATTGCCTGCCAGTCCTCGGGGCGGCGGCGCCAGATCGACGCGTGCGAGAAGAGGCGCTGGTAGATCCAGGCGTAGCCCTGCTCGAGTTCTTCGGGAGTCATGTGCTTTGGCTGGAAGACGGCGTGGCCCGTGTCGTAGCGGGTCCAGTCGCGGTGCAGGATGCGGCCTTGCTCTTCCATCTGGCGGAACAGCGGCGTGGCGGGGTACGGCGTGAGGATGTGAAAGGTGGAACACTCGAGGCGGTTCTCTTCAATCCATTCCGCCGTGCGGGCGAAGACGTCTTTGCGGTCGTGATCGAAGCCGAGGACGAATGATCCGTTCACCTGAATGCCGTAGTCGTGCAGAATGCGAACGCGGCGCGCGTAGTCGCTGGTCTTCGGCGTCTTCTTGTGCGAGTCGGCGAGGTTGTCGTCGGAGAGCGACTCGAAGCCGACGAAGACGCCGGTGCATCCGGCCAGCGCCATGTTGCGGATGAGGCTGGGATCGTCGGTGACGTCGATGGTGACGGCGGCGCTCCAGATTTTGTTGAGCGGACGCAGGGCAGCGCAGAGAGAGTGGAGATAGTCGCGGCGGGATCCGAGGTTGTTGTCGATGAAGACTGCATAGGGCTGGTCGTCGGCTTTGAACTCGTCGACAACCTGCTGGGGATGGCGCATGCGGTACGGCATGCGCAGCCCGTCGGTCGCAAGATAGCAGAAGCCGCAGCGGTTGTGGCAGCCGCGGGTGGCGATCAGGCTAGTGGTGGTCAGGAAGCTGCGGCGGGGAAGAATACTCCGCCGCGGCGAGGGATCGTCGCAGTAGTCATTCTCATAAGTAGCGACGTAGCGAGGTTGCAGGCTGTTCCATTCAATGTCGCGCAAGATGCGGGGCCAGAGTTGCACGCCGTCGCCTAATGCGAGGGCATCCGCGTGGGGCGCGCATTCGTCGGGACACGAGAGTACGTGCAGTCCGCCGAAAATCACTTTCGATCCGCGAGCGCGATACCAGTCCGCAAGTTCGAAGGCTCGGCGGGCGAAGGTCAGATGGACCGTAATGCCGACCACATGAGGCAGCGGCTGGAACGGCGGCCGCCCATCGAGGAGGTTTTCGTCCCAGTATTCGACGCGCCAGCGTGCGGGCGTGGTCGCGGCAAAGCTCGACAAAGCCAGCGTCGGCGTGAGGACGTGCTTGCCGAAGCTGGCATTCGCGTCCTTCGGATAGAAGGGATTGATCAGGAGCGCGTAGCGCCGCTCGAGGAATCCATGGGGCTCAGCGTGATCGAGAACAGGTGCAATGGTCATCTCGCGCGGGATCCAGCGCTTCGGGATGGCGTGAAGGAAGGGCTCGTCGGGTGCGATCATGAGCGTACTTTATAATACAGAGTACTTTATGTCAATATTGGAGAGGTTAAATGGAGCGGCGGACGCCCTCGTCCGCTCGGACAGCGGCACGATACCTGCGGGGACAAATTTGTGGCGTTGCTCCCCGGACGAGGGCGTCCGGGACTACATTCCTTGCGTCCGGGCTCTAGGGGGCGTTGCGGAACTCGGCTTCCGACGGAGAGGCATAGGGACTTTCCTCCGGCGAACGCCACAGCCATCGATACTGGCGCCAGTCGTTGACTAATCCCTTACGCACAGGGTTTTGCAGGATGTATGCGATCTTGGCGTCCAAGCTCTCGGAAGAACGGACGATGCGATCGAAGGACTCCTCCTGCCAGATGGTGCCATTACTTCCGACGCGATGATGGATCGCGTGCGAAGACGCGCTCTTGATCGCCTGCATGATCTCGACCAGTGAAACGACGGCGCGCAGAGTTTCGTTTGTCAGCGGCGTGAGAATCAGATGAACATGATCGGGCATGACTAACGCCACTCGAAGACGATACCGAGTTTCGTGATCGTGGACGCAGCAGCCGAGGACGATGTCGCGAGCCCAGCCGGGCAACTCGCGTCGGAACTTGGTGTTGAACGTGATGAAGTGCGGCGTTCCATCACGCTGCATGTGCGGCAAATTGCGTCGATAGAATTGCACGGCGCCAGTTTGTCACGCAGGTCGGAATTCTGAAAGCAAAGTCATCACAAAAATCACCCGCATTCCCAAAACAGCACAGTGGAGCAGCGGACGCCCTCGTCCGCCCGGACAGCGGCACGATTCCTGCGGGGACAAATTTGTGGCGCTGCTCCCCGGACGAGGGCGTCCGGGGCTCCAGGATTTTTCGCCGCCGCTAGCGCATCGTCAAGACCACCCGGAATCTCGCTTTCCCGCTGATCATTTGCTGGTAGGCTTCGGCTGCTTTCTCCAGAGGGTAGCGTTCGATCATAGGGCGAACCCCGCTGACCACGCTGAACTCCAACGTGTCCTGCGAGTCTCTGGCCGTGCCCGAGGCCCAGCCGCGGACCGATTTGCTCCCACCGATGAGTTGCAGCGGGGTGACATTCAGAGATTCCATTCCGGCGCCGACCACGATCAGCGTTCCGTTCGGTCCTAGTCCGTTCACCAGCGCCGACATGGATTTTGAATCAGGGGCGGTCGCCAGAACCACGTGGGCGCCGCCCAATTTCTGCAGAGCCGCCGCTGGGTCTCCGGCGCTGGTGTCGATGTACTCATGAGCGCCGAGTTTCTTGGCCAGAACTTGCTTGTCGCCACCACGGCCGATCGCGACGGTGCGAAAACCGATCTGGCGGGCGTACTGAATGCCAAGATGTCCCAGGCCGCCGATGCCCTGCACCGCGACCAGATCGCCGCCGCGCGCTCCCGAGTTGCGCAATGCGTTGAATACCGTGATGCCCGCGCACATCAGCGGAGCCGCTTCGTCGGCAGGTAGGTCATCGGGCATGAGTGCAACCGCTTCGGCCGGAGCGACCATGTATTCGGCATAGCCGCCATCGAAGTGGATGGCGGTGATCTTTTCGAATTTGCAGTTGATGAAGTCACCGCGGCGGCAGGGATCGCACTGGAAGCAGTGGCCGCCATGCCATCCGACGCCAACTCGCTGGCCGGCCTTCCACAAAGTTACGTCGGCTCCGACCGCGTCGACACGGCCGGCGATTTCGTGGCCCGGCACCCGCGGATACTGAATTCCCGGCCAGTGTCCTTCTTTGACTAGAGCATCGCTGTGGCAGATGCCGCAGGCCTCGACTTTGATACGCACCTGGCCGCGGCCCGGCTCAGGAATGGGACGCTCGACTACTTCGAAATTTCCACCTGGCTTGCTGATTTGCACTGCTTTCATAACGGATATCCTCGCTGGGGTTGAATACAAAGTTGAATACGGAAAGGTCGTTAGCGCAAAGCATAGAGATGGGGAAAAGGGTCACGCGGACGCAAAATTCAGAATTGTTGGTAGCGAAGCTGGCGGGAGAGCCTGTGGGCAGGCAGGCTCTCCCAAAGTAATATTGATTTCGACCGCTGGGTTTCAGATAATCGGAACGTTAACTGGACAGGTTGACGGCCCCGAACTGGAAACGGTTCGGGGTTTTGACTTTCTGGATTATGCCCTCAGCGTTTTCACTGTCGCCTGCTCGATCCGGGCCAACGTCGTTTCCCGCCCTAGAACTTCCAGCGTCTCAAACAGCGGCGGAGCATTCTTCCGCCCGCAAACGGCTACGCGGATCGGCTGGAACATCTGCCCAGCCTTGATGCCGAGCTCCTGGGCAGCCGCGCGCAGAGATTGATCCAGCGGGTCGTGCTTGAATTCGACATTCGACAGCACTTCCTTCGCACGCCTCAGCACCTTCTGCGCCATTGCCAAGTCTCCCTTTTGCGGGACGAGTTCAGCAGGATCGTACGGGGGCAACTGATCGACGAAGAAGAAGTCGGCGGCGGTGAGCACGTCGCGTAGCAGTTTGATACGCTCGCGGATCAGCGGCGTGATACGCAGCATCTTTTCCGGCGTGATGTTGAGTCCCGCTTCTTGCGCGATCGGGAGCAGGCGCTGGCTCAGTTCCTCGATGGCCAGGCTGCGGATGTGCTCCGCGTTGAGCCATACCGCCTTGGGATCGAAAGTCTCCTCGGGTGTTGTAGCCGGCTCTTTGAAGTTCACCACTGCGTTGGCGCGATTAATACCTTCGAGCGAGAATGCGTCGATTAGTTCCTGCCGGCTCATCTGCTCGCGGTCGTTTTTCGGCGACCAGCCCAGCAGGCACAGGAAATTGATGAACGCCTCGGGCAAAAACCCTGCGTCGCGGTAGGTGGTGACACTCACTACCGGCCCGTGCTTGCGCTTTGAAAGTTTGGCCCCGTCCGGCGCGACCAGCAGCGGCAAGTGCGCGAACTGCGGAGGCGTGAAACCGGCAGCTTCGAAGATCAGGACGTGCTTGTAGGTGTTCGATAGATGATCCTGGCCGCGAATGATGTGGCTGATGCGCAAGTCGGCATCATCGGCGCACGACGCCAGATGATAAGTCGGCATGCCGTCGGAACGTAACAACGCGAAGTCCTCGATGTCGGCTCCGGCTTTCATCTGCTCGCCATACACCGCGTCGGTGAAGCGCACGACCCCGCCTTCGCGCGGCACGCGAAAGCGCACGGCAAACGGCTCCCCTGCGGCGGCGCGGCGATCGCTTTCTGCGGGCGAAAGTTCGCGCATCCCCGGATTGCACAGCCACGTTCCCTGCGCTCCCGAGCGTTCGCTGTCACCCGTGTGCGCGGGCGTGAAATCGCGGTAGGCAAGCCCTTTCTGAAGGATGGTCTCTGCCATCTGCCGGTGCAGATCTCCGCGCTCGGACTGCTTATATTCTTCGTCCCAACTCAGGCCGAGCCACTTCAATCCTTCGAAAATCGAATTGACCGAGGCATCTGTATTGCGTTCGACATCGGTATCGTCGAGCCGCAGAATCATCGTTCCGTTGTTCCGGCGTGCGTAGAGCCAGTTGAAGATGAACGTGCGGGCGCTGCCCACGTGGAGAAACCCGGTGGGCGAGGGCGCAAAACGCACTCGCGGCTTGTGGAGCGAAGATGAATTCAAAGATTCGGACATAAGTTCGAGGTCGGTTTACAAAGCCGCATCCAGCAACTACCGGTCCCGCGCGAAAGATTTCTGCCGCAACTAACACGACCGTCAAACGTTGGATTGGTCGACTTCCGATGGTACGGGCAGCCAAAAGCATCGGTCAAGCCGGAGCGCCATAACGATTTTGTGTGCAACCCTTTGATTCTAAATCGATATCGAAGGGGGACAGTGTACTTAAAACCTGTTGTGTTCGGATGCCCGATATGAAAACATTAGATCACTGTTTCCCCCCGAAACTGAGCCAGTACGCTTGGCCAGAGGTGTCTTCTCCGAGCCTATGAACAGTGTGATCATCACGACCGTCTTGATCCCGGGATTCGTCTCGGTTCTGCTGTTCCTCGTCTTTACCTATCTGCACGAACAGAGCCGGCAGCAATACTTTCGGGCGTGGAAATGGGCTTGGGCGTTCTACTCGCTGCACTACGTGCTTGATACCTTTCCGTCGTCTGCGTTTGCATTCTTTGTCGGCGAACTTTTCCTGGTCGCGATGGCGCTGTGCATATTCGTTTCAACGCGCCTCATGCGCGCCTCCTATCGTTTCCGCTGGTATGACGCTGCCGTTGGGACTGCCGGGGTCACGCTCGCCAGCCTGACGCTTCGCGGACACATGCTGAACGGCATTTTTCGACCGGATGCCCAGCCGACAATACGGCTCGGCATCGGTCTGGCTGCCATCTTGCTCTATTGCTCCGCCGTCTTTTACTTGAACGGCCACAAGCGCGGATCGCTGGCCTTCCAGGTGCTCGCCATCTCGCTCGCCCTGTGGGCGGCGCTGATGGGCGTGGGACAACTGCAGCATCCGTGGATGCAAATGTTTGGCAACGCCAGCCGCCTGTTTGGTCCGGTGCCGCAGATGCTGCTGGGCATCGCCATGGTGATGGTGCTGTTTGAAAACCAGCGCAACGCGGTGCAGGAAAATACGCTGGCTCTGTCGACCCTGGGCGTGGATCCGCGCCGCCTGCTATTCGCCGAGGACCTGGTGCCCAACATGCTGGCCGCACTGGAGCGCTTGCGCAGCGCTTTACCCATGGACCGCGCCGCGATTGTGATCACCGAACGCTGGCGCGGTCTCTTGCCTTCGGTGCAACAGGGATTCTCCCCGGGATTCCTCGAAGCGCTGGAAAAGAGTGGGGCCGGCGATTACGTTTGCGAACTGGCGTACCGGCAGAGCGGAGTCTTTACGGCGCAGGACCTGGCGGGGATGACCGAACCCCTGCCCGTAGCGCCGATGGGAACCTTCGCGGAATTCAAGCGGATTCTTACGGAAGCGGAAGTCCGCAATCTGACTGCCGTCAACCTGCAGACGCGGGAACACAATTTCGGTGTGATCCTGTTTCCCCATGCCGAACGCAGGGCGTTCGGTTCGTCCGGTCCGCGGCTCATGGTGGGTCTGGCTCTGCAATTGGGCCTGACGCTCGAAAACTATGTGGTCAGTCACGATGCCCATCGCCGGACGAAAGAGTACGAACTGCTGACGGAGATTGGAAAGGCGATCAGTTCCCGCCTCGATCAGGACGAAATCCTTCGCACCATCCAGATTGAACTGGGGCAGATCTTCGATACCAGCCACTTCTACATCGCGTTCCAGGAAGGCGAACAGATCCGCTTCGAACTGGAGATCCGAGACAGTCGCGTTCTGTCTAAGCGCACTCGGGAACTGCGGAATGCCTTCACCGAGTACGTCATCCGCACGGGCGAACCGCTCCTCATCCGCTCCGATCTGGAAAACACGCGCAAGAGTCTGGGCATCGCGCACGTTCCGCAGCGTCCAGCTAGATGCCTCATCGCCGCGCCCATCTTCCTGGGCGACAAGGTGGGCAACAGGGCATCGGGAATCATGGTCGCCATGAACCCGGACCGGGAATTCGTCTTCGAACAGCGCGATCTTGATGTGCTCGTGACGGCCGCCGGACAAGTTTCGGTCGCTGTGGAGAATGCCCGCCTGTTCGCCGAAGAGCAGCGCCGTTCCCGGCAACTTGCCTTCCTCAACAACGTTTCCCGGACGGCGATCTCCAGCGACGATCCGGTGCACATGCTGGGCCAAATCGTGGGCGAGATTCAAAAGAACTTCAGCTTCGATCACATCGGCATCGGCCTGCTCGATTACGGAACCAAAGAGATCGAGATCAAGGCTGAGGCCGGCGCCACGGCACACGCCATGGGTAAGCGTATCCCGCTGGGAACCGGCATTCTGGGCCGCGTCGCCCGCACCGGGGAAAGGGCCCTCGTACAGAATGCGCTGCCCGGCAATCTGACAGGAATTCTTCCGGACTCGCGCGCCGTGCTCTGCATTCCGATTACATACGGTGAATCTCTGCTGGGCGTGCTGAATATTGAAAGCCGCAGTGAGAATGCATTCTCGCCGCAGGATGTTCTGATTCTCAATACGCTCGCCGACTTGCTGGCCACCGCGCTGCACAATGCTTTCGTCTTCCAGAAACTGCAGCAGCAATCCATCACCGATGGTCTAACCGGCATCAAGACCCGCCGCTTTTTCTGGGAAGCCCTGTCGGCGGAGTGGAAACGCGCTTCGCGTTCCGGGCGCCCGTTCTCCGTGGTGCTCATCGATCTCGACAAATTCAAAGAGGTCAACGACACGATGGGCCACTTCGAGGGCGATCTGGTGCTGGCGCGTGTGGGCCGGCTGCTGGAACAGAAGTCCCGGCAATCGAACGTGGTGGCCCGCTACGGCGGCGACGAGTTCATCGTACTGATGCCCGAGACCGGCGCCGAACAGGCTCAGGTGCTGGCCGAGCGCCTGCGCCAGTGGCTGGCCACCGATCCCATGCTGAGCGAACACCACATCACCGGCAGCTTCGGCGTTGCTAGTTTCCCTATGCACGGGTTCTCCATCGAGGACATCATCCGCGTGGCCGACGCTGGCATGTACGTTTCCAAGCGCTCGGGCGGGAACTCAGTTTCAACAGCACAAGAGTTTGTCGAGGGCCAGGACTTTGCCCGGCAGCGCCAGCAGATCTCGGCGTATATCGAGGGCTTCCTGCAGCGTGAGAATTCCGGACCCGAACATCTCGAGGAGCTGACCTCAACCCTATTCAAACTCTGCAGCGGGGATGAAGGGACCAACGCACCCCTGCTGAAGGAGGCCATCGAATCTCTGAGCCGCGCGGCCGAATCGCGCGAGATGCAGAGCGCGGGTCACGGCGATCTGGTGGCGCGCTATACGGAAGTGATTGCCCGCGCCCTGGGCCTGTCTTCCGAGGAGACGGCCGACCTGGTGTATGCCGCCCGTGTGCATGACGTGGGCAAGATTTTCATTCCCGAGCGCGTCCTCAATAAGCCAGGACCGATGGGCGAAGACGAATTCCAGCAAGTGAAAATGCACGCTCACGTGGGAGCGGAGATCGTGGGCACGATCCCACACTCCCAAATGATGCGGGAGGCGATCGAACATCATCATCAGCGCTTCGACGGCTCGGGCTATCCCGACGGGTTGCGGGGCGAAGAGATCCCGCTCTGGGCACGCATTATCGCGCTCACCGATGCGTATGCCAACATGGTCACCGAGCAGTCGTTTGCGGCGGCGCGGACACCCGAGCAAGCGCTCGAGGAACTTTCCAAAATGAGTGGAACGGGCTTCGACGGCATGCTGGTGCGCCTGCTTCTGCGCGGACTGAAGTCGGAACGCATGTCTTCCGGCACGGGAGACTGACCCACCCCCACTTGCAACAGCAGACGGGAAACGGGACACTAGTCTGCTATGTCCATCCCACTTTCTCTCTCCGGTAAGGTCGCCCTCATTTCTGGCGGTTCGCGCGGCATCGGCGCAGCCACCGTGCGTATGTTCACTGCCGCAGGCGCCAAGGTCGCTTTCAGCTATCGCAGTGCCCGGTCTCAGGCCGAAGCGCTGGCCAAGGAGTGTGGCACGGGCGTCAGCCATCCTATTGCTTCCGACCTGAATACGCCGGAGGCGGCTCGTGCCCTTGTGTCTGAAACCGTGCGCCATTTCGGCCGACTCGACATTCTCATCGCCAACCACGGCGTGTGGCCGGAGCAGGATGTGCCTATCGAGCGCATGTCCGATGATCAGTGGCGCTCGACTTTGTCGATCAATCTTGACGGAGTTTTCGGGCTGGTCAAACACGCGGTCGCGCAGATGAAGTCGCAGCCCCGCACAGAGGCGCCGGCGGGACACATTGTGTTGATCAGTTCCACGAGCGGCCAGCGGGGCGAGGCCTTTCATTGCGACTACTCGGCAACCAAGGGCGCTGTCATCAGCCTCACCAAGAGCTTGTCCTCCGAACTGGCTTCCGCCGGGATCTACGTGAACTGCGTCGCCCCCGGCTGGGTCGATACGGACATGAGCGCCGGGGCCCTCGCCGATCCGAAGAGCGGCGACGAGATTCGCAGGACGATTCCCATGGGCCGCGTCGGACGGCCCGAGGAGATCGCGGCTCCCGTGCTGTTTCTGTGCACGGAACTCGCCAGTTTCATCAATGGAGAGGTCTTCAACGTAAACGGCGGTGCGGTCCTAGCGGGATAGTCAGAGTCAGAAAAGCACCGTAAAAACGAACGCCGCCAGCTTGCAATTGCACCATTTCCTGCATCCAAGGGATGAGAGGAGTTGTCATTGCTGCGGGCGGAAAGTCCCCAAGAAACGCTACAATCCTGATTGCACGCGATCACTCCCTCAAGTGGAATGAAACAGTTTCTCCCGATTCTGATTTTGGTGTGTTCGGCCTGGGCTCAGGCGGGCGGGGAGCCTCGTCCCGCCGCTGCCCAAGGGTCGCCGCCGGGCACATCGCAATCACAGGCCGCGGTTCCTGCGGACCAGGAAAACGCGCACAAGGCCAGAGCCATTGTTGATCAGGGAATTGAAGCCTTGGGTGGCAAGGCATACCTCACCATTCGCGACCGCGAACAGCAGGGACGCATCTACAGCTTCCACCATGGCCGGGAAAGCGGAGGCGGCGTGTTCTGGAGTTTTGCCGAGTTTCCCGACAAAGAGCGGGTGGAACTCACCAAGGAACGCGACATCGCGGAGTTGTACGTCGGCGACAAGGCATACGAAATTACCTACAAAGGCCCGCATCCCATCGAGGAAAAGACTCGTCTGGACTACATGCGCCGGCACCGGTTCTCGCTCGACACGGTCCTGCGCACCTGGGTCACCGATCCGGGCGTGATCTTTTTGTATGAAGGACTCGCCATCGCAGCGCAACATTCTTCTCACCAGGTAACCTTGATCAACTCTCAGGACGAGAGCGTTACCCTGTACTTTGATACCGACTCGCACCTACCGGTAAAAAAGTCCTTCACTTGGCGTGACCCCGTCGACAGGCAGAAGAATCTGGAAGACGAGGTCTACGAGAACTACCGCCAGGTGTCCACGATCATGGCGCCCTACAATGTCACTCGCTTCTTCAACGGGGACATGTCGAACCAGCGTTTCCTGAACTCGGTGACCATCAATCAGGGACTGGATGAGGCGATGTTCGACCCCAATTCCGGCTACAACCCCAACAAAACTCCCGGCAAGCAAAGCAAGCACTAAGGGGAATTGATACTCCGGTGGAATCCTATTACCCTTCTAGATTCCCGCAACCCGCGCCTGCGCCCGGCCCGATCTCACGTAATCTATTGTAATGAATACAGTTATGGCTCTCTGAACGGCGAGCTTCAAGTCTCTCTGTCAACCGCGCCACGACACCACGGACTGTGGCGTTTCTGCCACAGACAGTTTTCTTGACGGAAGCGTAGTCTACTGCATTCACGGGAACATCCTTGAGTCATTCTTGACGCACGAGCAAACAATCCGCTCCGCCGTGGAGTGTAGTGGTGTGGGCCTGCACAGCGGCGCCCCGGTCTCCATGCGCATCCTGCCGGCCCCATCTGACACGGGCATCGTGTTTCGCCGCACCGATCTGGACGGTTTCGAAATCGAGGCCGTGAGCCGCAACGTCGCTCGCGTCAGTTACGCCACCAGCCTCATGAAAAAAGGCGTGCTCATTTCCACCACCGAGCACGTGCTTTCCGCATTCATCGGCATGGGCATTGACAACGCGATCGTCGAGCTCGACAACCTCGAATTGCCCATCCTCGACGGTAGCGCGCGTCCGTTCGTCGAGATGATTCGCAAGGCGGGCATCCGTAAGCAGCGGCGTCTCCGCAAGTATCTGAAGATTCGCCGCGAGGTCGAGATGCGTGAGGGGAACAAGTTCATCGCGGTGTATCCCTCGGACACCTATTCGGTTTCCTACGCGATCAATTTTCCCCACCCGCTGATTGGGAAAGAGACCTTTCAGGTGGAACTGACCAACGGAAGTTATCTGAAGCACATCGCGGGCGCGCGCACCTTTGGATCGCGCGAGGACGAGCAGGCCATGCGCAACATGGGCCTGATTCGCGGCGCTTCCAGTGAGAACTGCATCGTGCTCACCCGCGATGGGGTCGAGAACGGGCCGCTCCGCTTCCCCGATGAATTCGTGCGCCACAAAGTGCTGGATCTGGTCGGCGATCTGGCGCTTTTGGGCAAGCAAATTCTGGGTAACGTGGTTGCCGACCGCGCCGGTCACGCCATGCACACCGCGCTGGTCTCGCGCATCCTGCGCGACAAGACCCTGTGGGAGGAAGTCACTTTCCCCGACGAAGACAAGGCGAGCGGCATTCAATCCGGGGCTGAAGCCGCCGCGGGATCTTCTCTGTAGATTGGGACTTGTGGGTTTTGGCGTTGCTAGTCCGCGGGCTCGCAGGGCATTTCGCTCGAATCTTGCATGTCGTGCGGCTGCTCTTGCAGAAGCCTTTCCAGCTCGGCGCGGGTCTGATCGATCACCGCCGCCGCGAACTTTCGGGCGGATTCCTGCCGCTCCTTCGAAAGCTCCTTCACGCGCATGTTGAGCAGCGGAATATCCTCTTCAAACCAGCGTAGCGTTCTTTGCACCTTGGAAATGCGGAAGTCATTGGTCAACATTGTGTCTCTCCTGGAATCTTCGACTGGTGATCTATCAGATTGCCACGAGTAGAGCCGGGCGCAAGTCTAAAGGGAGATACCCCCACTTTGGGCAGACTGGGGGCGCGTACTGATGGATTCAAGTGAGGGGAGATACAGGTTGGGAGATGCGCTTAGTGCGAGGTTTCGGACTCTGCGGAGGCCAACCGCTCTTTGGTTCCTGGAAATTCCCGTTCAATCTGTTCGTCGAGCCAGTGCTCCAGGTGCTTCTGGGAAATCTGCGGAACGTTATGAAATCGGAAACCGGCGAGGCCCTTGACGTCGACCCAGGCCACTTCTGCCTCAACTTCAACGTCGATGCCACTACCCGGCAGGGAAAACTTCAAATGCGGCGCAGCGCCTTTCGGCAACGCCTCCCGTAACATCACAGCGATGCCGCCTTCGCTGATGTTGGTGCTGGTCGCGTTCAGAGTCTTTCCTTCGTAGATCACTTTGACCAGCATCTTCACGGGCTGGCGGAAGTAGCGGCGGCGCTCCTTGATCATGAAATTCAGGGCCGCGTGAAAACAGCGCAACGCGTTGAGGGCGCTGATGGGTTTCTGCAGCACGAAGTTGGCGCCCATGCCAAAGGCTTCCTGTGTAGTCGTTTTATGTCCGTTGAGGATGGCGAAGGCCACGGAGTTCTTGTTGCTGGGAGTGCTGCGCATGCCCTGCAGCACGGCGAGCCCGCCATTCAAATCGTCGCAATCCACGATCACAGCGTCGAACTTGTCAGAGATCAGAATGTCGGTGCCAGCCCGCGCCTCATGGCAGATCTCCACATCAATCGACAGTTTCTCGAGCGTGGGCCGGATCACACGAACCAATTCCGGATCCTGGCTCAGGAGGAGTGAGTCCAACGTCATAGTGAGATTCTAGGGGCGTAGTGGAGTTGCACGATAGTGACCAAGGTGATGGACCCTTCGTTGGACGGAAACAGCAGCTGCCCTCGGGGCGTGCAAGTGGCATGCGCTCCGCTCGAAACAATGAGGTCTCGGTGACCGGGTTTCTGTCCCGCTGCATCGTTTAGAATCGTGGCGCCAAATCTGGACCATGCCATTCGATGATGGCACCACCGCAGGAGTACAAAAGTGAAAGCTTTGTTTGCATTCTCCAGTGTGCTGGTCATGGCTTTCGTGGCCATCGGCCTGGCACAGACAAACGACCTAGGAATCTTTACAAACCAGGGAAGTGTTGGCCAGACGCCGCCGGATGGAACCGCACACTATGATGCCGCGAAGGGTGAGTATCGAATCACCGGGGGCGGCGCCAACGTGTGGGGTGCGTCTGACGCGTTCTACTTCGTTTGGAAGAAGGCGTCTGGGGATCTGACTCTTTCCGCCGACGTGCAGTGGGTGGGCACGAGCAGCGCGGAACATCGCAAGGCAGTGCTTATGATCCGGCAGAGTCTGGAACCGGGATCGGCATATGCGGACGCGGTGTCCCATGGGAACGGACTTACATCCCTGCAATTTCGCGGCGCGGCCAATGAACAGACTTATCAGGTCTTCACCCAGGTCGACGGACCGGTGCGGTTGCGGATTGAGAGGAAAGAAAGCCGGTTCACGATGTATGCCGGAAAGCCGAACGAAGAATTGAAGGTGGTCGGTCCGATTGAATACGTGGGGCTGAAGGATCCCGTGTACGTCGGACTGGGCGTCTGCTCGCACGTGGCAACCACCTTGGAAACGGCAGTGTTCTCCAACGTGAAAATTGAAGAAACCGCACCCGCGAAATAGACCGCCGGCAATCTCAGGAGTTCATATTGAACGCACGATCGACGCTGTTTCTGCTTTTATCTGCACTGGCCATTTTTTTCCCCCATCACGCGCGCGCGCAGTCGTCCACTTCTGATCTGCATTTGACGGAACACGATGTGCTCGAGACGCACGGCTTGAGCGTGCTCCTGTTTCACAACGAATATCACCGGGTATTCGGCGATCAGAAGATGAACGGGATGGAGATTATCCTGCAAGATCAGCGCATTGCGACCGGCGGAGACGTACGGCTGTCTGCGACGCCCGAGCAGTGGGACCCCATTCCGGATTTCAAGGAACGGAAACGGGTCGCTCCCGACGAAGTCGCGGCAACCTGCACATATACGGATCGCGGGCTGAGTTATCGCATCGACGTGCGGCCTGAGCCGGGAGGATTTCGAGCTGCCGTGCAACTGGATCAGCCGGTACCCGCTGCGCTCGCGGGCAAGGCTGGATTCAACCTGGAGTTCTTGCCAACATCATATTTTGGCAAGTCGTATCTGATGGATGACGGCGCCGGACTGTTTCCCCGTCACTCGGACGGGCCAATGCAGAGGGCAACGGATGGAACCGTCGAGCCGCTACCGCTGGCCTCAGGTCAGCGAATCGTTTTGTCGCCGGAGGATCCGGCGACGCGCGTGACCATCACTTCCGACAGCGGCCCCATCTTTCTTTTCGACGGCCGCAACAAGGCGCAGAACGGATGGTTTGTGATGCGCACGTTGATTCCCGCCGGCAAGACGGGCGACGTGGTGGTGTGGCACGTTCGTCCCAACGTGATCGCGGGCTGGGTGCGCCCGCCGATAGTGGGCTACAACCAGGTCGGCTATACGCCCGAGCGCGAGAAAGTTGCCGTGGTGGAACTCGATCCGCAGTTCGACTCTCCCAAAGTGGCACGCGTTCTGCGGCTTACGCCGGAGGGCGAGTATCAGGAGGCATTCAGTGGCGAAGTGAAGCCCTGGGGAAAGTGGATGCGCTACCAATACGCGCGTTTCGATTTCTCTACGGTGCGCGAGCCGGGGATCTATGCGATCGAATATGCGGGCCAGAGAACCGGACCTTTTCGCATCGCGCGGGATGTGTACGACGGGATCTGGCGGCCTTCGCTCGAAACGTATCTGCCGGAGCAGATGGACCACGTGAAGGTGCGTGAAGGATATCGAATATGGCATGGAGCGTCGCATCTCGATGATGCCCGACAGGCGCCAGTCAATTACACGCATTTCGACGGTTACCAGCAGGGGCCGACGACGGACTCGCCGTTCAGTCCAGGGCAGCACATTCCTGGCCTGAATGTAGGCGGGTGGTACGACGCCGGGGACTTTGACCTGCGAACCCAGACGCAGACCCGCGTCATCAGCGACCTTGTATTGGCGTGGGAACAGTTCGGGGTGAGGTCGGATGACACCTCAGTCGACGAGGCGGCGCGGTACGTCCAGATGCGAAAACCGGACGGCGTCCCGGACGTGGTGCAACAAGTTGAACATGGTGTGCTGCTGTTGCTGGCGCAGTATCAGGTGATCGGACACGCAATTCCGGGAATCATCGAGCCGACGCTGGAGGAGTACACACACCTGGGAGATACCGCTTCGAAAACGGACGGCCGGATCTATTCGGAAAAAATGGGACCGTTGGAAACCGACGGCATTCATTCGGGAATTCCGGATGATCGTTGGGCATTCACTACGCACACGACGGCGCTGAGCTATGACGCTGTCGGCGCTCTCGCAGCGGCCAGTCGCGTGCTGCGCGGATACAACGACAAAATGGCAGACGAGTGCCTGCAAACTGCCGTGCGGGTGTGGGACGAAGAGCACAAGCAACCGCCAGCCTTGTTTCATTCTTTCAACACGACTGGGAGCGATTTGCGGCAGGCCGAGATCGAAGCGGCGGTCGAACTACTTATCTCAACCCGCGGCGGCGAGATCTACCGGAAGCGATTGAACGAACTCCTTCCGGTGACTAAGGATCAGTTCGCGTTTGCAGGGGGCACTGCGGCGCGCGCCCTTCCCTTCATGGGTCAGGAGTTCAAAGACGGAGTCCGTTCGGCGCTTGAAGCATACAAGCCCAAACTAGCCGAGATGCTTTCGAAGAACCCCTGGGGCGTGCCCATCTCTTTAGGGACGTGGGGCGGGTCCGGCGGAGTGACCAGGTTCGCAACGGAGATGTACCTGCTGCATCAAGCCTTCCCTGCGAGCATTGGCCCGCAGTACACTCTCGACGGTCTGGACTACGTGCTCGGGCGACATCCGGTGTCGAATGTTTCGTATGTGTCGAGCGTGGGGACGCAGTCGAAACTGATTGCTTACGGAAACAACCGGGCTGACTATACCTTTGTTCCCGGAGGGATCATTCCGGGCGTCGTCGTTCTTCAACCGGACTTTCCGGAACTCAAGGATGGATGGCCGTTCCTGTGGTACGAAAACGAATATGTGGTGGACGGAGTAACGTCTTTCATTCTGGCGGCGAACGCTGCGCATGCGGAGACGAAGAGCGAGAGTAAGACGCCGCTCACTTCTTCGACGCAGTGATCTGCTGCACGAGAGTATTGATTTCTTCTGGAGTCAGTTTGCCAGCGAACTTTGGCATGTGGTGTTTGCCGTTGGTGATGATGTCACGAAGTTCGTCAGCAGACGTGGACGTAGTTTTCTCTGAGACAAGCGATGGCCCGGCGAAGTGGCGGCCTTCGCCGGTTTTGCCGTGACACTTCGCGCAGTTTTTCTGGAAGACCGGGTTTTCGGTCAGAGTTGCGGCAGGGGGAGTCTGGGCGGTCGCGGTGAGCGCGAAAAGCAACGAACATATAGCGACCGCGAGTCGAGATGCTTTCATGTTGGACCTCCTGTCTTACTTCTTGGCAAAGGCCGGGATCTCGGAACCGGCGTCTGAATTCTTCAGGACGACGGCAGCACGGGGCTGCGAGCCTTCCGGGGCCGCCCTGAGATATTGGACTGGCCACGAGATCGGCTGGCCTAGCTCACGGGCTGCCCGCAAAGGCCAATAGGGATCGCGCAAGAGTTCGCGGGCGAGAAAGACGGCGTCCGCCTTACCGCCAGCGATGATCTGCTCCGCCTGCGACGGGGCTGTGATCATTCCCACAGCACCGGTCATGATGCCAGCTTCGCGACGGATCTGCTCCGCGAACGGTGTCTGATACGCCGGACCGACTGGGATTTTGGCCTGTGCAGCGTTGCCCCCAGAGGAACAGTCGATCAGATCCACGCCGAGCTTTTTCAGCTCACGGGCAAGTTCCACGGACTGCTGAATATCCCAACCACCATCGACCCAATCGGTGGCCGAGATGCGCACGAAGAGTGGGGACCGCTCCGGCCACACTTCGCGAACGGCGGCCACGACTTCACGGACGATTCGAATGCGATTCTCAAAGGAGCCACCGTAGGAATCCGTCCGTTGATTGCTGAGAGGCGAGAGAAACTCATGGAGCAAGTATCCGTGAGCGGCGTGGATTTCAATGACGCGGAATCCGGCTTCGCAGGCGCGGCGCGCTGCTGCCGCGAAGGCCTCGACGATTTCCCGAATGCCGTCTACTAAGAGCGCTTGCGGCATGGGGTAGTTGTCGGCGAAGCGTAATGCGCTCGGAGCTACGACTCTTTTCCAACCACCCGCGCTCTCCGCGATTGCTCCGTTCCCTTCCCACGGACGGTATGTGCTGGCTTTGCGTCCGGCGTGCGCCAGTTGCATACCAGCGGCGCTGCCTTGCCCGTGGATGAAACGGACAATCCGAGCCAGCGGCTCGATGTGATCGTCTTTCCAAATGCCAAGATCCTGTGGGCTGATGCGGCCTTCGGGAAGAACGGCGGTCGCCTCGGTCATCACGAGACCCGCTCCGCCGACGGCGCGACTACCCAGGTGCACGAGGTGCCAGTCGGTCGCGTATCCGTCGGTGCTGGAGTACTCGCACATCGGGGAAACGAATACACGGTTGGCAAAGGTAATGTCGCGAATCGAGAGGGAATCGAACAGGTGGGGCATGGCTTCTTAATAGTACTTGACGGTTAGATGCGCGATTGCGCCCAACGACTCCTCTCGTGCCATGCCGCACAAAAAAGAAACGCCGTACTCCCTTCCGAGATTGCAAGGGAGTACGGCGTGATTGGGTTAGACGTGGTTCGTTAGGCGCCTTCAGGAGCGTGCAGCACCCGGAAGGTATTGCCGCCGTTCGACCAAACCAGCAGCAACGCATCTTCGCCCTTGGCAACTTTCGACAAGGCGTCCTTCACATCGCTGGCGGATTGGACTTTGTGCCGGTTGACTTCGAGGATGATGTCGCCCTGCTGCAGTCCAGCGTTATCAGCCGAGCTTCCCGGCTGTACCTGCTCGATCACGGCTCCGTGAATCTCTTTTGGAGCCTGAAGCTGGTCGCGCAGTTCCGGCGTGAGGTTGCCGAGGCCGATGCCCCAATGCATTTTGCCTTCGCCGCTGCTGGAATCGTCTTTGCCTTCGGCGCTGCGGCTGCCCAGTTCCTCGAGAGTGACAGGGACCGTTATGGTCTTGCCGTCGCGAAGAACCTTGAGCATGGTCTTAGAGCTAGGCTGTTTCTGTCCGACCAGCACTTGGAGTTCGCCAGCGTCGCTTACTTTCTGGCCGTCGATCTCGGTGATCACGTCACCGATCTGCAGGCCAGCTCTGGCGCCGGGCGAGTCGGGTTCAACCTGCGTAACTACCCCGCCGGTTGCATTGGATTCGTCAAAGAACTTCGCGTTCTCGGGAGTCACGTCCGCGATCCCGATGCCGATGTGGCCGTGGCTCACTTTGCCGTAGCGGATCAGCGTCTCGACCGTGGGCCTGACGATCTGCGAGGGAATCGCAAATCCCATGCCGGAGAATGTGCCGGAAGGAGAAACCAGGAAGGTGTTGATGCCGACGACTTGACCGCGAGCGTCAACCAAGGGGCCGCCGGAGTTGCCGGGGTTGATGGCCGCATCCGTCTGGATGAACTCGCCGGGCTTGGTGCGATCAGTGGGGTCGGGGTTCGCGCGGTTGACCGCGCTCACGATGCCGCGCGTGACGGTGAAGCGGAATCCGTAGGGATTGCCGAAGGCTAGCACCGTCTGACCGGGCCTGACTTCTTTCGAGTCGCCCCAGGGCGCGCTGGCGAGATCCTTGCCCTCGACCTTCAAAACGGCGAGGTCAGTCACAGGATCGGTGCCAATCAGTTTCGCTTTCAGAACGCGGCGATTGCTCGTGGTCACGCGGATGTCGACGGCTCCGTCGACGACGTGATTGTTGGTGACGATGTATCCGTCAGGCGAGATCACGACGCCGCTGCCCATGCCATGCTCGATCTGAGGCCGGCGCTGCTGCATGCCCGGGCCGAAGAACTGGCCAAACGGGCTGTTCTGTCCGAAAAATTGCTGCATGTCTTCGGGCGCCTGTTTGCCGGCTGTCTCAGGCTTGGTGCGCGAAGTTACGGTGACGTTGACGACCGCGGGGGTGACGCGAGCTGCCAGCGTTTCCATCGCCTTGTCGAGAGCAAGTATTGCGCCGACGCTGTCTGCGTCGAGTGGCGCGGCCGAAGGCGCGGCATCTGCCGCCTTAGCCGAGGTGGGCTTCGCGAATTCATAGGTTACGAACGAGCCGATCAGTGCGAGTGCCAGCATCGGCACCGCCAGTCGCCGCGTCCACTTCTTCGTGCTGTCTTTCAACGTTCCTACATTCATTTCGGGTTACTCCTTTTCAAGATGGTGAACAACTAATTCGTTAGTTTCTAAAATTGGTACTCCGCGTATGTCTGCTGCAGTTCATGGTTAAGTTCGTTTCGCGGGAATTCTGTTGCTGACGGGATCGACGACCGGGTGCAGAACCACTACGCGCCACATCTGAATCTGAAAGACCGGCTGGGCTGAGGGATCACTCTGGCTGCCTTCCACCACGACAAACAGCGTCTCAGTAAAAGCCAACTGAGCCGCGTTTGCGTTCGTCAGGTGGACCAAGCTGGCCGCGCGTTGTTCCGGAGTTGCGGGCCGCGTTGCTGGGGTTACGGCCGGAGTTTCCGAGTTGCGGTGGGTCGCAAGGGTCGTCAGCTTCGCGTGCGTGAGTCTAGGCTTGCGTTGCTGCGCCAGGTTTGCGCTCACGTTCACGATCGGCGCCGATGTCGAGAAACTTCCCCTCCAGGCGTCGACAGAAGAGTCCGCCATCGCAGGAGTTGCGGAACTCGCCTGGCTGTCATGAAACGCAATCAGCCGGGGCGCTCGTGCAATACCAAGGACGCACGCCAGCGCGAAAGCACTCACGAGCGACACCGCGGGCTTCCAGGAGCGTCCATTGCCGGTAGGACGATCAGCGTCGAGAATCTGAGCAACACGGAGCGACGTCTGATGAATTTTCCCCAGAGCCGCCTGTGCGAAGGCAATGCTGCGTTGTATCAGAGTCTTTTCGGCAAGGTGCGCCAGGCATTCCGCGTAGGCGCGCGGGCTGGCGGTTTCGGCCAGAACGGCATCGTCGCAGGCCATCTCACGCTCCAGCGACACTTTCTTCTCGATCCACCAGACTGCGGGATGGAAGAAGAAGAGCGCCTTCACCAGCTTCTGCGCGAGGTTGGTCCAGTCGTCCCAACGGCGCAGGTGCGCGATCTCGTGAAGCAGGATTTGATTCAGTTCCTCCGCCGATAGCTCTTGCATCACCCATGCCGGGATCACGATCGCGGGCTTCACGAGCCCGAGGGCTGTCGGAACATTCGTGAGAGCGGAAGTGCACAGCGCGATCTGCCGGGGAGACTGGTTGCGAGCAAGTGTGTTTTGCAGAACGGGATCTAACGTCGCCGGATCGATCGCGACGCAACTCTTGCGCAAGGTATACAGATGCCACAGACCTCTGGCGACGCCGATCATGCGCCATGCCGAGATTGCAACCCAGGCCGCGAATAAATAGAGCGCCCAGGTACTGGGCAGGGTGAGCGCAGGCTGCGCTGCGACTGCGAGCGGATTCGAAGCAACTTGCGACCCGAACGAGCCGACAAAAAAGGGCAAGGTCGCGATCGCCATGAGCGCGGAGAACCAGACTGCAAAGCGAGTGACCGAACTCTGCCGGCGCATCACGCTTAACAATGACCCGGTAAAGATCGCGATCAGCGTGCCCTCAACCAGGCAGTCCACGATCTGAACCGTCGATGCCTGGGCAATTGCGTTCAGGTTGAAGGCTGCGGTCATCGCTGGCTCACTTGCTCCTTTCCAGCAACTGCCGAACGCGATCGAGTTCATCCGCATCGACGCCGGATTCTTCCAGAACGTTCAGCACGAGTTGTTCGCGAGAGTTGCCGAAGAAACGGCTCATCAAGTGCCGCACCTCGAACCTCGTAGCGTCTTTGCGGTCGACTTGCGGGAGATACACATGCGCCCGCTGGTCTTTCACGTGCCTGGCGTATCCTTTTTTCTCAAGAATGCGAATGATGGTCAAGACGGAGTTGTAGGCCAGGGCGGGCTTCGCAGGAAGAGCTTCGAGCACCTCGTGGACGGTCGCTGAGCCCCGTTCCCAGAGCACATTCATGATGCGCAACTCAGCTTCGGTCAGGGTTGCGGATTTGCTGCGAGCCAATGCTTCCTCCCCAGGTTCGTTTCGTCGCTCTGGATTTTGACGTGGCTGAACGAAAAACGTCAACTAATTTGTTAGTTGCATAAGAGTGGGCCGGGGATGCCTGCAGCCCTGGAGGGAACAGCCGAAATTGAGAAGGCTCTGTAACTTATTGAAAACGAGAGATAAATCCGGGGGCTAGCCTTGACGAGAAGCAGGGAGGCCGAGATATTGCTTGGCATTCCGGTAGCAGATGTCTTGGATAAGCCTACCCAGGATCGCGTCGTCATCAGGCAGTTCACCCCGAAGGACGTCTTGTCCGATGATGTCGCAAAGAACGCGCCGGAAATATTCGTGGCGCGGGTAGGACATGAAGGAACGAGAGTCGGTGATCATACCAATGAAACGCGACAGCAGGCCGGCATTCGATAGAGCATCAATTTGCGCCTTGATGCCTTGCTTCTGGTCCAGGAACCACCAGGCGCTGCCATATTGGATTTTGCCTGGTCGATCTCCATCCTGAAAGCAGCCGATCAAGGTTGCGAACTGAAATGTATCGGCGGGATTCACGTTGTACAGGATCATCTGCGGCAGAGCGCTCTCCTTCGCGAGCAGATCAAGGTAAGCGCTGAGATGCTCAGCCTGAGAGAAATCACCGATGGCGTCGTAACCGGTGTCCGCTCCGAGTTTTTGGCGGGCCGCGGTGTTCACGTTGCGCAAAGCGCCGAGGTGAAGCTGCTTCGTCCACCCTTTTTCGGCATCGAGGCGGCCGAAGAAAAGCATCATGAAAGAAGCGAACTGGGTGTGCTCGTCCTGAGTAATGGACTGGCGCTCGCGTGCCTTCGTGAAGATCGCCGCGGCCATGCGCTCGGAACACGGTGTCGCATAGCAATGATTCAATCCGTGGTCGGAGAGACGACAGCCTAGGGAATGGAAATCGTCGTGGCGCTTGCGCAGGGCGGCGAGAAAGGCGCTTAGATCGTGGATCTCGACATTCGCCGCCGCGGAAAGTTTGTCGACCCACGCTGCAAAATCTGGGTTATCGATGGCGAGCGCTTTGTCGGGTCGAAACGCGGGAAAGACGCGGGTTGGCAGGTTCGACTGCGCGCTCGCCCGGTGATGCCGGAGGTCGTCGGTGGGATCATCAGTCGTGCACACAACCTCGACGTTAAATTTCTGGAGGATGGCGTGCGTAGTCAGCGTTTGCAGCGCCGCGTTTGCCCGCTCCCAGATCGACGGCGCAGATGTCTCATCGAGCAATTCGTGGATGCCGAAGTAGCGCTGCAACTCGAGGTGCGTCCAGTGGTAGAGAGGATTGCGCAGCGTGTAAGGAACGGTTCGAGCCCAGGCCAGGAATTTCTCGTAGGGAGTGGCATCTCCGGTAATGTACTTCTCCTGGACGCCGTTCGCCCGCATGGCGCGCCATTTGTAATGGTCTCCCTCGATCCAGATTTCAAAGAGGTTCGCGAACTGGCGATTTTCAGCTATGTCGCGGGGAGAAAGATGACAGTGGTAGTCGAGGATGGGCTGCTGGGCCGCAAACTGACGATACAAACGCCGCGCCACGTCGTTCGACAACAAGAAGTCTTCGGTGAGGAAGCCGTTCATGGGCAATTCAAGCCATGAATCATATCAGTTCAGAGTAGCGGATCGGTTGACGCCGGACGCCAAGAAACCAAGGACCACGAAGGACACGAAGGTACACGAAGGGAACACCTATGAGTTTCTTCTTTCGTGATACTTCGTGTCCTTCGTGGTAAATGCCTTTCTGAGCGCCTAATTCAGCAATGCCTTGACGGAGAGGCCCTGCGCCATGTGTAGTGATGCACATCGCCGGTGCGCTAAACCGAGTGAACCTAACTTCCATTCCCGCCGTTCCAGAAAGAAAGCCGCCTCAGGCTGAGACTCCCGTGGGCCGCCGGCGCTGGTTGATCTGCGGCCTGCTGTTTTTCGCAACCACCGTGAATTACATGGACCGGCAGGTGATCGCGCTGCTGAAGCCAACGCTGCAAGTCCAGTTCGGCTGGACAGAAAATGATTACGGCACGATTATTTTTGCATTTACCTGCGCCTATGCCGTCGGAATCCTGTTCATCGGAAAGCTGATCGACAGGCTGGGGACCCGCAAGGGATTTTCCGCAGCGGTATTTGCGTGGAGCGCGGCCGCCATGGCGCACGCCGCAGCCGGCTCCATGATTCAGTTCGCAGTGGCGCGTGTTGGTTTGGGACTGGGCGAGGCTGGCAGTTTCCCGGCCGCGGTGAAAGCGGTGGCGGAGTGGTTCCCGAAGCGAGAACGCGCGCTGGCCACCGGCCTGTTCAACTCCGGATCGAACATCGGCGCGCTCGTCACGCCGCTGGTTGTGCCGTGGATTACTTATCGCTTCGGATGGCGCATGGCGTTCATTGCTGCGGGGGCCCTGGGATTCGTCTGGATACTGTGTTGGCTTCTGGTCTATCACCGCCCGGAAGAAGACAAGAAAGTCTCGGCGGCAGAGCTGGCCTACATTCAGAGCGACCCTCCAGACCAGAGAGCGATCGGAGAGACGACGGTTCCGTTGCTGACTCTGCTTACTCTCCGCCAAGCCTGGGCAATCGCATTGGGCAAATTCTTTACCGATCCGATCTGGTGGGTCTATCTGTTCTGGATGCCGGATTTTCTGAGTAGATTAGGTTTGAGTTTGACTGGCATGGCTCTGCCGCTATTCGTCATCTACAGCGGAGCCTGCGTGGGAAGTATCGGCGGGGGATGGCTTTCGTCTTCACTTCTGAAAAGGGGATGGACGCTCAACGCGAGCCGCAAGAGCGCAATGCTGGTGTGTGCGTTCGCAGTCACACCCATCATGATGGCGGCGCACACAACCAACGCGTGGCTCGCGGTCTGCCTGGTCGCAATCGCCGCGGGAGCGCATCAAGGATGGTCCGCCAACATCTACACGCTGGCTTCCGACATGTTTCCGCGGAGGGCTGTCGGTTCCGTCGTGGGCTTTGGCACTATGGCAGGCGCGATCGGCGGAATGTGCATTGCCAAGGCCGTAGGATACATTCTCCAGCATACGGGGTCGTATGTGCCCGTGTTTGTGATGGCCGGCTTGGCTTATCTGGTTGCGTTCGGGTTCGTGCAGCTGCTGGCGCCGAGGCTCAAACCAGCCCAGGTCTGATTCGTGCTGGGTAGGCCTATGTATAATTTTGCGGCTTCACGAAGACGTGATTTCTCGTTTTTGTTTGCAGCGGGTTTCCTATGCTACTCAAACTGTTCCGTGACAAAGTTTCGTTGGGCCAGGCGGCCGCCGAGCAGGCTGCGACTGCGATCGGACGGGCGATCGCGGAGCGCGGAGCTGCCCGGGTCATCGCTGCGACTGGTGCGTCGCAATTCGAATTCCTTGATGCGCTAACCGAGGCGCCGGGCATTGATTGGACCAGAGTAGAGGCGTTTCACCTAGACGAGTACATTGGGTTGCCGGTGACGCATCCTGCAAGTTTCCGCAAGTTCCTGTTGGAGCGGTTGGTGAAGAAGACCGGGATCGTAAGTTTTCACTGGATCGAGGGAGATGCCGCCGATCCGGTTGCGGTGATTCGTAAGATAGTCAAAGAGTTGGCCTCGGCTCCCATCGACATCGCGTTCCTGGGGATTGGAGAGAACGGGCATATCGCGTTTAACGATCCGCCTGCAGATTTCACGACGGAAGATCCGTACCTTATCGTGAATCTGGACGAGCCCTGTCGCCGGCAGCAGGTGAACGAGGGATGGTTTGCCGACATTTCGCAGGTGCCGACGCGCGCCATCTCGATGTCACCACGCCAGATTCTCAAAGCCAAGGAGTTGCTGGTGGTAGTGCCGGATCAGCGCAAGGCAGCAGCGGTGAAAGCGTGTCTGGAAGGAGAGATCAGCCCCATGGCGCCAGCGTCGATTCTGCGCAGGCATCCCAAGGCGACGGTCTATCTCGACACGGAGTCGGCGTCGCTGCTGAGTCCGGGCCTAAAGAGTGCCCTGGTTGAGCAATCGCAGGTTGTAGTGAGTTCGTAACGATTTGAAGCCCACAAAATGGCGAACGCCCAGAAGCCGATCCCGTCGTTACGTTGGTGGATTGGCGGGCTGCTGTTCGCCTCCACGGTCATCAACTACATCGATCGCCAGACGCTTTCGCTTCTCGCGCCGTATCTCAAGCTCGAATATCACTGGACCAATTCTGACTATGCGAATATCGCCATCGCGTTCCGGGTGGCATATTCCATTGGGCAGACCGGGTTTGGCAAGCTCATGGATCGCATTGGCACGCGCCGCGGGCTGACGCTCTCGGTGATCGGATATTCGACCATCTCGATGCTCACGTCGCTGGCAAGGGGGTTTTATAGTTTTGCCACGTTTCGCTTCTTGTTGGGCGCTGGAGAATCGGCAAACTGGCCAGCCGCCACCAAGGCGGTGTCGGAATGGTTTCCGAAACGCGAGCGGGCGCTGGCGACGGCTCTGTTCGATAGTGGATCTTCCATAGGCGGCGCGGTCGCTCCGTTTATTGTCTTGTGGATTTATTTTCGCTGGGGATGGCGGCCCGCGTTCATGATCCCGGGCACGCTGGGCTTTCTCTGGTTGATTGCGTGGCGCTGGCTGTATTACCCGCCGGAGGAGCACCCGCGGATCGGGCAGGCCGAACTTGCAATGATCGTGGCGGACAAACGCGAATCAGAGTCGCCGCAGGACGGTAAGGCTCGTCCTCGGTGGCGCGATCTCCTGCGGCTTCCGCAAACCTGGGGAGCGATCATCGCCAGGGCGTTTACCGATCCAGTCTTCTTCTTTATTGCGGAGTGGTTCCCGATTTACCTGGTTGCGAAGGGCATTGAACTGAAGAGCGGGCTCATCGCGGTGTGGATTCCCTTCATCGCGGCCGACATGGGAAGTTTCTTTGCCGGGTGGGTGTCGGGCTCTCTCATCAAGCGTGGATGGTCTCTGGGAGCGGCGCGCAAGGCGCCCATTGTCTACGGCGGAATCGGTATGACTCTGATCATTGCCACGATCTTCACCACCAATCTGTACGTGATCGCATTTCTATTTGCGGTCGTGACCTTTACTTATGCAGGTTTCACGACGATGGCGAACGTGCTGCCTTCGGATCTGTTTGGCAGCGAGTCGGTGGCCTCCGTTAGCGGACTGAGCGGGACGGGTGCGGGAATCGGGACGATCATCGCCTTCAAACTGATTGGTTATTTTTCGGATGCTCGGCAGGCCACCGGTACGCATTCGTTCGATCCCATCGTAATCGTGGCGGGGCTGCTGCCTTTGGTGGGCATGATTCTGGTGCTGGTGCTGCTCAGGAACACGGAAGCGACGGAGCGAGGGCTGGTGCGCCGGATCTGAAGGTTTAGTTACACTCGGTACGTAGAGACGTTGCTTGCAACGTCTTGTTGCCGGCGCCGAGACGTTGCAAGCAACGTCTCTACGGAACGGCTCGAAGGAGATCCCGTTGAAGATCACGGATGCCAGAGTATTCGTCACTTGTCCAGGGCGGAACTTCGTCACTCTGAAAATTTCTACCGACGAAGGGATTTACGGGTTGGGCGATGCGACTCTGAATGGGCGGGAGTTGGCGGTTGCATCTTATTTGTCCGACCACCTCGCCCCGTGCCTCATCGGACGCGACCCGTTTCAGACCGAAGACATTTGGCAATATTTGTACCGCGGCGCGTACTGGCGGCGCGGGCCCGTGACCATGACGGCGATCGCGGCCGTCGACATGGCCCTGTGGGACATCAAGGGCAAAGCGCTGAAGACGCCCGTTTACAACCTGCTCGGAGGCCTGAGCCGTACCGGAGTAATGGTCTACGGGCACGCCAATGGGCGCGACATCGAAGAGACTGCCGAGGAAGTCGCGAAGTACCACGAACTGGGGTATCTGGCGATTCGGGCGCAGAGCGGAATCCCGGGCTTGCCATCCACCTATGGCGTGGCGAAGGACAAGCTGTATTACGAGCCCGCGGAAAAAGGCTTGCCTCCTGAAAATGCATGGTCGACGGAGAAGTATCTTCTGCATGTTCCCAAACTGTTTGAGGCTCTGCGGCTGAAATTTGGGGACGACCTTCATCTGCTGCACGACGTTCACCACCGGCTAACTCCAATCGAGGGGGCGCGACTGGGGAAGAGTCTTGAGCCGTATCACCTCTTTTGGCTGGAAGATGCGGTGACGGCGGAATTACAGGAAGGCTTCCGCATCGTTCGCCAGCACACGACCACGCCGCTGGCTGTGGGCGAGGTTTTCAATTCGATTTGGGATGCGCACATTCTGATTCAGGAGCAGTTGATCGATTACCTGCGCATGACCGTGGTGCACAGTGGTGGCTTGACCCATCTCAAGAAGATCGCGGCCCTGGCGGAGATTTATCACGTGCGGACGGGCTGTCACGGTGCGACGGACCTGTCTCCGGTGGCGATGGCGGCGGCGCTGCATTTCGATATTTCGGTGAACAATTTCGGAATCCAAGAATACATGCGCCACACGAAGGAGACGGATGAGGTCTTTCCGCATGCGTATTGGTTCAAGAGCGGGTTTCTGCATCCCGGCGATGCGCCGGGGTTAGGCGTCGACTATGACGAGAAGCTGGCGGAGAAATTTCCATATGATCGCGCCTATCTGCCGGTGAACCGGAAGCTCGATGGGACGATGTTCAACTGGTAGTGAGGCGGCGGCATTCATTTTGCAGGAGCGTTTGAGGGAATATGGGTTATAAGCAGCTGGATCTCGAAGGTAAAGTAGCAGTCGTTGTTGGAGGAAGTTCTGGAATCGGCAAGACGATCGCGCTCGGTCTGGCGCAGGCTGGTGCCGATGTAGTTGCGAGTGCGCGGCGCATGGAACTTGTAAAGGCGCTGGCGGACGAGATCGAGGCGGTCGGACGACGCTCTTTGCGGGTGACCTGCGACGTGGATCATCGCGAGTCTCTGGAAACGCTGCTGAAGGATTGTGTTGCCGCGTTCGGGAAGGTCGACATCCTGGTGAACGCGGCCGGCATCACCAAACGGGCTCCGACGCTGGATTTTCCTGAAGCGGATTGGAACCGGATCATGGATACGAATCTGACTGGAACGCTGCGGTCGTGCCAGGTATTCGGACGCCACATGATTGACCGGAAGTACGGACGCATCATCAATATCGCATCGATGGGAACTTTCCTTGCCCTATTTGAAGTGGCCGCGTATTCCGCGAGCAAGTCCGGCTTAGCGTCTCTGACCAAGTCGCTCGCCGTTGAGTGGGCAAAGCATGGAATCTGCGTCAATGCGATTGCGCCGGGATATTTCCGGACGCCGCTCAGCGAGAAGTTACTGGTCGGGACAGGCCGCGGCGACGAGGTGCTGATGCGTACTCCCATGAAGCGGTTTGGCGAACTCGAAGAACTCGTGGGCGCGGCCGTTTTCCTGGCTTCCGATGCGGCCAGCTTCGTTACAGGCACGGTATTGCCGGTGGATGGCGGCGTCCTGGCGAGTGGCGTCAATCAGTAAGTACTTCAATTCGCGGCACTTCGCTCAATTTGTACGTACAATGTTGTACAGCACATCCCCGCTTTAGCGTCCTACCCGCGTCTGGAGAGCCCATGACGTCGCGTGGAATGCCATTTCCTGAGCCGGGAACGACCCTGTAAGCGATGATCGACGTCGGGGACGAGGAAAGTATCGGCCGCGGAATGATCTTGCGCCCTGGAGCCTCGTAGCGCGTTCTACGAATTTTCAACGACTTCCACGAATCCTCAATCACTTCCACGAGGACTCAACGACTTACCGGCGTTGGCTTTTTCTCGCGGAGGGCGGCACGCGCAGAAATGACCGCTTGAACCAGTTCCTGCGCAGCAGTCGAGATCTTCTCCAGATTGCCCTCCCGCAAGGCCACGGCGTCAACCAGGTCCGCACCTACGCCAAGCGCAAACGCACCGGCGGCAATGAAGTCTGCGGCGTTCGACGCATTCACGCCTCCGGTGGGAATCAATTCAGCCTTCGGGAACGGCGCCTTGAGCGAGCGCAGGTACTTAGGACCGCCCACATTGCCGCAAGGAAAAATCTTGACCAGCCGCGCGCCCTGCTCGTGAGCATTCATCAACTCGGTCGGAGTCAAGGCTCCCGGGATTGCCAGTTTTCCAGCGGCTCGCGCGAACGAGAGTACATGCGCTGACAAGCCTGGGCTCACCAGGAACTCCGCTCCGGCTCGAATACACGATTCGGCTTGTTCTGCGGTTGTGACCGTGCCCGCGCCGATCAGAGTTGTGGCGGCGTGTTGTTTCGCCACTTCTCGGATGACCGATACAGCATTCGGGACGGTCATAGTAATTTCGACGACGGGAATGCCGCCAGCGCAGATCGCTTCCACAGCGCGGGTCGCTTCCTCAACCGATGCCGCACGGACTACGGGGATGATCCCCACTTCTTCGATTCTGCGAATTACTTCGTCAATGGTCATATCGTTCGCCGACTCAATCCTGAAGTTCTATCGTTCGATGCGAGCCGTTCGCGATTTCATGGCTTGCAGGACTTCCGCCAGTGTTGCCATGGTCGTGTCGCCGGGCGTCGTCATCGCCAGAGCGCCATGCGCGGCGCCGCATTCCACCGACCACTGCGGGTCTTTGCCAGACAAAAATCCGTAAATGAGTCCGGAAGCGAAAGAGTCACCGCCACCAACGCGATCGTAGATTTCAAGATTCTCGCGCACGGGCGCCTCATAAAAGCCGCCGTCGCAATAACACAGGGCTCCCCAATCATTCTTCGTGGCGGTTTTGGCATTTCGAAGTGTCGTGGCAATCACTGACATCGTTGGATATTGCTTTACGACTGCTTCAATCATCTTCTTGAAACCTGCCGAATCCAGTTTGGAATGGTGTTCATCCAGGCCGGAGACCTCGAAGCCCAGCGCGGCGGTGAAGTCTTCTTCATTGCCCAGAATGACGTCGACTAGCGGAGCGAGGCGGCGGTTTACTTCCTGCGCTTTCGCCTTTCCCCCAATCGACTTCCAGAGCGACGAACGGTAGTTCAGGTCGTAGGAGATGAGGGTTCCCGCTCGCTTAGCGGTCTCCATGGCCTCCTGGGCCACGACCGGCGTGGTCTCCGAGAGCGCGCAAAAGATACCGCCGGTGTGAAACCAGCGGGCTCCGTCTTTCGAGAAAATCTGATCCCAATCGATCTCGCCGGGCTTCAGTTGGGAGGTGGCGGTGTGTCCGCGATCGGAGCAACCGAGCGCCGCGCGAATCCCGAAGCCGCGTTCGGTGAAATTCAAGCCGTTGCGCACGGTGCGGCCCACGCCGTCATAGGGCGCCCAGCGTACGTATTTCTGGTTGACGCCGCCTTGCAACATTAGGTCTTCGACGAGGCGACCGATTGGATTGTCGGCGAGCGCAGTGACGATCGCGGTATCCACGCCGAAGCAGCGCTTCAGGCCGCGGGCTACGTTGTATTCGCCGCCACCTTCCCAGGCGCGGAAGTGGCGGGTGGTGGAAATACGCTCGTCGCCGGGATCGAGGCGCAGCATGACTTCGCCCAGGCTGACCAGATCCCACCTGCATTCGCTTTTCGCTTTGATGTTCAGTTTCGCCATGATTGTGCGGCTAACCCGCTAAACCCAAATATGATACAGGTTGTACCCAGCGCTGCAGGTACGCTCGCTCTTCCGCCTCAAAATAAAAGTTGGTGGGATTGTAATAACTCATCCCACCCGCCGTCTTTAGTGGTGAAGAGAGCAACAGGAGGCGTTCCCTGCAAAGCGCACTGGCAGAGGCTCCGGCAATCGCGATCCCGACCGAATTCGATCGAGTTTTTCAGGCGTATCACGGCCTGGTGTTCCGCACGGCGTACCGGATCACGGGGAACGCGGCGGATGCCGAGGATGTGTCGCAGACCGTGTTTCTGCGCCTGTTCCGCCGACGGACCGGCGCGGACGTTCTGGAGAATGAAGAAAGTTACCTGCGCAGGGCAGCGATCAATGCGGCGCTGGATGTGATTCGATCGCGACAGGCGGATCGCACGGTGGAACTTATCGATCTTCCAGCCGAACCTGCGCACGAAGATCCTCGCGAGCTGCGGCAGGCTTTGGGGCGGGCGCTGGCACAGCTCAAGCCGCGTTCGGCGGAAATTTTTGCGTTGCGATTTCTTGAGGGATTCAGCAATCCGCAGATTGCGCGGATGCTCGGTATTTCACGAGTGGCGGTGGCGGTCATTGTCCATCGCACTCGGCAACAGCTCCGCAAGGAGCTTGGCGCGTATCTACAGAAGAGAACCTAGGAGACAGGCCATGAAGAACGAGAAATTTGAACGTCTGCTGTCGGAAATTCGAAATGAACGGGTAGACGACAAGGTTGTCGCCCAGGCGGGCGAGAGAGTTTACAAGTCGATTGCCGGGGCTGCCCCGGCCATGGACCTTAGCGCGCACACGCTGCGCAGCTGTGAGGATTTTCAGGCGCTGATTCCGGGATATCTGGGAAAGCAGCTTTCTTCTCCGCGTGCCTTGCTGTTTGAAGATCACGTGCACGAGTGCGTCGCCTGCCGGCACGCGCTCGAGCACGCTCGTGACGGAGAAGAAGTGCAGAAGGTATGGCGCGTCGAGCTCAAGCGTCCCCGTTCGATGGCATGGGGCTGGGCCATGGGCGCGGCTGCGGTTTTCGCCGCGGCCATTGCGGTGGTCGCGTTCAGCAACGGGATGCTCCCCGGCCAGCATGTCGTCCGCGCGTCAGTCGAGACCGTGGACGGCTCGCTCTATACCGGCGCCGGCGCGGAAATGCGGCTGATTCCGGCAGGATACGAGATCAGGAACGGCGACGAGGTCCGCACGGCCAAAGGATCGACCGCGGTGGTGCGGCTGCTCGACGGTTCACTCGTCGAAATGGGCGAGCGCTCCGATCTTTCGGTGTCACGGGGATGGAAGGGCACGACGATTCGCCTGGATGGCGGTCAGGTGATCGTGCAGGCGGCCAAGCAGAAATCGGGCCGGCTGTATGTCGCGACCGACGATGGCCTGGTCTCGGTGAAGGGCACGATCTTTTCCGTCAATCATGGGACGAAGGGCTCGCGCGTGGCAGTCATTGAGGGCGTGGTGCGGGTGAATTTCGGAGAAAACACAACCGACCTGACCGCCGGGGAGCAAGCAACGTCCGGCGCCAGCGTGTCGAAAGTGCCTATCCAGAACGAGATCGCGTGGAGCAAGAACTCCGCGAAGTACCTTGCGTTGCTGGGCGACTTCGCGGTGCTGCAGAAACAGTTTGCGGCGATTCCAGGGCCGGGATTGCGCTACAGCTCTGATCTTCTACCGTATGTGCCCGATAATACCGTGGTCTATGCGGCGATTCCCAATCTTGCGAACACCTTGGGCGAAGCCACACGGCTCTTCCAGGACCGGCTGCAGCAAAGTCCGGCGCTGCGTGATTGGTGGAAGCAACAGCAAAAAGGGAACGGACCGAAGCCGGAAGATGTGCTGAACCAGGTGAGAACGTTCAACACCTATCTGGGAGACGAGATCGTGTTCGCCGTGGCTAAGAACGGCACAGACTATGCGGCTCCGGTCGTGCTGGCGAAAGTAAAGCAGGGCGGACTGGAGACCTTCCTCCGAACGCAAGCTGCTCTGCAGTCGGTCCCGAATCCGTGGGCGGCGACGCCTGCGGCCAACAAGCCGCTGCTGGTTTATGTCAGCAACAATCTGATGATCGCGAGTCCGGATCTGGCCGAACTGCAGCATACGGCTCTGCGGGTAAAACAAGGCAGCGCCAGCACTTTCGCCGAAACCCCGTTCTACCAGCAGATTGCCCGGTCGTACCAGCAAGGGGCGGAATGGATTTTCTGCGCCGACATGGAACAAATTGTCGCGAAGAACGTACAAGCTAATGGCAAGGGCAATGAACTGCCGCCGGGGATAGCGGACGTGCGATACCTGACCATGGAACACCGGGAAGTTGGCGGCAAGAGTGAAAGCCATGCCGATTTGATGTTCGCGTCCGAGCGGCAAGGCGTGGCGTCCTGGCTGGCGGCACCAGCTTCCATGGGATCACTGGAGTTCGTATCGCCCGAAGCCAGCATGGTGACGTCGGCGGTGATCAAGAATCCAAGAAGCATCATGGAAGAAGTCTTCAAGATGGTCGGGAGCGGCGATGCAGACTTCCAACAACACATGGCCGAGTTTGAATCCAAGACTGGCGTGAATGTGCTGAACGATATCGCAGCGCCTCTGGGCGGCGAAGTCACGATGGCATTCGATGGCCCGATGATTCCAACGCCGCGATGGAAGCTGATCTTCGAGGTGTACGATCCGACGACGCTGCAGTCGACGATCGCCAAACTGGTCGACAGCTTCAATCGGGAAGCCACTAATAAACGGCATTCGCTGCAATTGGCGCAGCGCCAAGTCGGCTCCAGGACGTACTTCGTAGTCAGCAGCCCGAACACGCCGAACTCCGAGGTTGACTACACCTTTGTCGACAACTATCTGGTCGCTGCGCCAGATATGGGGACCATCTCGCGGGCCATTCAATCCCGCGAGGCGGGTTACACACTCGCGCGTTCGAGCGCCTTTCAAGCGCTGTTGCCGAATGATGGATACACGAATTTTTCGGCGATCTTCTACCACAACATCGGCCCGGTCGTGGGTCCGCTCGCCGCGCAACTGAAATCGAGCGGCGCGCTGACTCGGCAGCAGCAGCAATCAGTCGATGCACTCACGGCAAACTCCGCACCGGGCTTGATCTATGCCTATGGCGAGCCTGACCGGATTGTGGTGGCAAGCAACACAGGGTTCATGGGATTTGATCTGGGAACTCTGTTAACGATGGGTCATAATGGGCCCTTCCTGCCGCAGATGTTTCTGGGCGGTGCCATGAATCAATCGACACATCAAACTCAGTGAGTACGACGATACAAAGCGAAGTAGCAAACGGCGTGCAGGAACCGACGCCGCCTGCTGCTCCGCTTCCGCCTTTGGTTGAAATGCAGGGTCTTTCGGTTCGCTTTGGTGACCGGGACATCCTGCAAGGTCTTACGGCTTCGTTGCGCGGGCGTTCCATTGGCCTGCTGGGTCCGAACGGAGCTGGCAAGTCGACGCTGATTAATACCCTCCTCGGTTTCTACAAATCCTCTGCCGGTTCGGCGCGGGTGTTTGGGTACGACGTCGGAACGGAAATCAGAAAGATTCGTGGCCTGGTCGGATACATGCCCGAGAATGACGCGTTCATCTCGAAAATGAGCGCGGTGTCGTTCGTGCAGATGATGGGCGAACTGTCAGGCCTGCCTCCGAGCATGGCCCTCGAGCGTGCGCACGAGGCGCTTTTCTATGTTGGGTTGGCGGAGGCTCGATACCGCAAGCTGGGAACCTATTCGCTGGGCATGAAACAGCTGGCGAAGCTGGCGCAGGCGATCGTGCACGGGCCGAAGCTGTTGATTCTGGATGAGCCGACCAATGGCCTTGATCCCTCGGCGCGCCAGCGGATGATCCGTATGATCAAGGACATTCGGGACGGCAAGGAGATGCGGATTGTGCTGTGCTCGCACCTGCTGCGCGATGTCGAGGATACGTGCGACGAGGTACTCATTCTGAAACAGGGGCGGATCGCACATTACTCGAATCTGGACGAAGAGCGCCGCGCGAATAAGCGATTCCTGGAACTCGAAACTTACGGCGCGAATGGCGACTTCACGGAAGCGGTCGAGAAGCTCGGTTGTGAGTGCGCGGTGACGGGGAATCGCATGAAGATGATTCTGGCCGATGGGGTTGAAACCCGCGACATTTTCCGCATCGCCGCGGAACGCGAGGTTCGCATCCGGCGGATGAACTTCCGCCGCGACACGCTCGAAGATATTTTCCTGAAGGCCATGGAGAGCTGAGATGGCTGTTTACCGGCGCAACTACAAACCGTATGCGGGGAGGCTGACTCCGGAGTGGTCGCGGTGCCTGGTTCTCTTCCGGTACTCCAGACGGAATCTGTTTCGTTCCAAATTTCTCACTGGATTGTTTGTAGTGTGCTTTTTTTACCCCTTGGCGTGCGCGCTCATGATCTACCTGGCGCACAGCGCGAGCTTTCTGCAGCAATTAGGCGTACCCGCGGGCGTGCTGTCGATTGATAACAAGTTCTTCTTCCATTTCATCAGTGTGCAGGGAGGGTTTGCGTTTCTTCTGACGGCCTTTGCGGGTCCAGGATTGATCTCGCCCGATCTTGCCAATGGGGCCCTGCCGCTGTATTTTTGCCGTCCGTTCTCGCGAGCTGAGTACGTGCTGGGCAAGTCGTCGGTGCTGGCAATTCTGTTATCTCAAATCACCTGGGTGCCAGGATTGGTTCTCTTCGCCATGCAGGCGAGTCTGGCGGGAGCGAGTTGGACATGGAGCAATCTTTGGATTGCGGGCAGCCTGATCGCTTCTTCTCTTATTTGGATCGCAATTCTGTCTTTGATCTCGATGGCGCTTTCGGCATGGGTGAAATGGAGAATCGTGGCCGGCGCCTTGCTGCTTGGCGTGATGTTCTTTGGAGCGGGCTTCGCTCAAGCGATTAATGCAGTAATGAGAATTGAATCAGGCCACTTCTTCGACGTCGTCTATCTGATGGGAACCGTATGGAATGCACTGTTCCAGGTGGACGCGGAGCATGCCATTCCAGTCGCCCAGGCTTGGGTTGCTCTGCTCATCTACTGCGCGATCTGCCTCGGACTGCTTATGCGTAAGGTACGTGCTTACGAGGTGATCCGGTGAGCGATCGCATCGTTTTCGAAGATGTGTCGAAGTTCTACGGCGAAATTCTGGGAGTAAACCGGGTGAACCTGTCGATTCCGCCAGGGATCACGAGTTTGGTGGGACCAAACGGTTCGGGCAAGACCACGCTGATGAACCTGATGACGGGGTTGGTGAGGCCCACGCGCGGACGGATTCAGGTGCTCGGTTACAGAACCGATGATCCCGAGAATCTATTCAAGATCCTGGGGTACAGCACGCAATTCGACGCATTCCCGAAGGGGCTGACGGGATTTCAGTTTATTTATTCGTATCTGCGGCTGGCGGGCCGGGACGACCAAAGCGCCGAACAACTGGCGTGGCGGGTGATTGAGCGGGTGAACCTGGTCGACGCCGCCAAACGAAACATCGCGGGATACAGCAAAGGAATGCGGCAGCGCATCCGGCTGGCGCAGGCACTGGCGCACGATCCGAAAGTGCTGGTGCTCGACGAACCGCTGAACGGACTGGATCCGCTCGCCCGATCGGAAATGATTGCGCTGTTCCGCGCAACTGCGGCGCAAGGCTGTTATGTGATTATTTCCAGCCACATTCTGCATGAAGTGGATGTCATCTCCGACCAGGTCATCCTGTTGAGCAACGGGTATGTGGTGGCTGAGGGCCAGATCGCCACCGTGCGCGGCGAGATTCAAGAGCACCCGACGCAGATTTTGATTCGCTGTACTCAGCCGCGTGAACTTGCGGCAAAAATGTTGACCGACGAACACACGATCGAAGTTTGCATTCACAAGGACGAGCGTGGACTGCTGCTGAAAACACGGGATGCCGACGGCTTCTATCTGGCGCTGAACCAACTTGCCTTGAATGGGATCGATATTGAATCGATCGCTCCGGCAGATGACGACGTGCTCTCCGTTTACGAGTATTTGATCGGGAATGAAGAAGCGGTCCGATGACGAGAATCTGGTGGGCGCAGATCAAGGCCGTGGTCCGACTGGAGATGAGGAAGACGTTTTTCGCGAAACGGGGCCTATGGATTTATGTGGTTGCCGCACTGCCGGTGATGATCTTCATGGCATACATCGTGGCAAGCTCCCAACGGCAGCATCAGACCTCGGACGTCGCGCGGCAATCGGCCAGGCCACTGACCAATCAGGATCTGCAGGCAGTCAAGCCTGGCATGACGAGTGAGGAGGTAGTTGCCCTCCTTGGAAAGCCCCCCAGGAATTTCCACTGGACAGAACACCAGCCACCGGCGAACGACACGGACGCGGCTGTCGAGATTTCGCATGAGGATTGGCGCTATTCCGATGGGCAAAACGATCTGTTTGTGGAACTGGGGAACGGCAAAGTCGAGAGCATCAATATTCAGGAGGGAACAAACCTGGGCCGGGATTCGGTCATGTTCGCCGGCGTGTTCCAGTTTTTCTTCCTTCGTCTAGCTGTCTTCTTCGGATGCCTCGGAATCTTCATGAATCTATTCCGCGGCGAAGTCCTCGATCGGAGTCTTCACTTCTATTTTCTTGCGCCCATCCGCCGCGAGGTGCTGATGGCGGGAAAATTCCTGGCCGGGTTGCTGGCGACCTGCACGATTTTTGTCACCAGCGAAGTGCTGCAGACCGTAGCGTTCCTGTGGCACTTCTCTCCCAGCATGCGGGATGTTTACCTTTATCACAATCATGGCCTGCAGCACGCGGCCATCTACATGGGAGTCACGGTGCTGGCGTGCGTTGGGTATGGCGCATTCTTCCTGGTTGCAGGAATGATGTTCAAGAATCCGATCCTGCCGGCTGCGGTGATCTTGATCTGGGAAGCGATCAATCCGTTCTTGCCAAACATCCTGAAGCAGTTCAGCGTCATCTATTACCTCAAATCGTTCTGCCCCGTGGAGATCCCGAGCGCACCAGGCACACCACCGATTCTTGCGTTGCTGGTTTCCAACTCCGATCCTGTGTCGGCGCCGGTCGCGGTGCTGGGCATTGTGATCGTCGCGCTGATCGCGCTGTACGCGTCGAGCATTCAAGTTCGACGCATGGAGATCAACTACACCAGCGAATAACTCCTTCCACGAGCCGATCGCTCTGCCTCGGGAACACGCGGGAGAGTGATTTCAATCACAGAACGATAGCCGGTTGCGGACAGAACATTAAGGTCGCAGCGCAAGGCCACGGCCTGTCTTTCTAGGCCGACTCCTGCGATGCCACCGGCCATCCGGCCCGTTTGAGGGCTCATCGTGCGTTTTCCCAAACCGACCAGGCTACGGCTGTTTTCGCAGATCGCTTTCTTTCTGCTGTTTCTGTTTCTTCTGCTGCGCACTGAGTTCAGAGGAGCGTTATCAGCACCCAGAGGCGAGGTTCGGCTTCCTTACCCGGTAGGACTCTTTTTTCAAATCGATCCGCTGGTGGCGTTGTCGAATGCTCTCGCCAGCCACGCGCTCTATCGCGGTCTGCTTTGGAGCTTGGTAATTTTGATTCCCACAATGTTTCTCGGGCGTTTCTTCTGCGGGTGGATCTGCCCTCTCGGATCGATGCACCACTTTTTCAGCAGCTTCAAATCGGAGCGCAAGCGCGGAAAGCAACTGATCGAGTCGAACCGCTACAAGCGCTGGCAGACTACGAAGTATTACCTGCTGATTGTGGCTTTGGTCGCGGCTCTGAAGGGGACTGGCATCGTTGGCTGGCTCGACCCATTCTCATTTTTGGTGCGCTCAGTTGGCTTGTCGATTGTGCCCGCGACGAACTATGGCGTGCGTGCGGGGCTGAGCACGCTTGAGCACAGCAGATTCGCGCCGGTTCAATCCATCGGCGGCGTGCTGCACTTCATCCTGGGAACACTGCTGCTCAGTTTCAAGCAGCCGTTCTTCCGGCAGGGCGTTTGGCTGGGCGTCATTTTCATCTTCATTATTGCGCTGAATTTCAGGATCACTCGGTTCTGGTGCCGCGCTCTTTGTCCGCTGGGGGCGCTGTTGGGGATCGTGTCTCGTTGGTCCGTGTTCGGACTCGTGAAGACTGCAGAGCACTGCAACGATTGCAACCGTTGCCTGCTGCGCTGCCAGGGTGGGGACGATCCCGCGGGCGGCGTTCCCTGGCATCAGCCTGAATGTCACTTGTGTCTGAATTGTGTGGATGAGTGTCCGCAACACAGCTTGAAGTTCAAGTTCTTTCCAGCACAAAAGGTGGTGGGAGCAAATCTGCAGCGACGCAAAGTCCTCACTGGCCTGGCGGCGGGTGCCGCGCTAGTGCCTCTGGTGCGGAGCACTCCTGGATTCGCAGCGGAACGGCATGAGCGGTTGCTGCGTCCTCCCGGAGCGCTCGATGAGGAATTCTTCCTGTCGCGCTGCATTCGCTGCGGCGAGTGCATGAAGGTTTGTCCGAACAACGCGCTGCATCCGGCGTTCACTGAGGCCGGGCTTGAGGGCCTTTGGACACCGGTGCTAGTGCCGCGCATCGGCTACTGTGAGACCAGTTGCGTGCTGTGCTCGCAGGTCTGCCCGACGGGTGCGATCTGGGAGATCACGCCCAAAGAAAAGGGCTGGTCCGTCGATGTGTCTAGTGCTGGGAAACCGGTTCGGCTGGGAACCGCATTTTACGATCGGGGACGGTGCCTGCCGTGGGCCATGGCCACGGATTGCATCGTGTGCGAAGAGTGGTGCCCGACATCGCCTAAGGCAATCTACTTTCGTCCAGCGGAAGTCATTGATGCCGCAGGAAACGTGAAACAGGTCAAGCAGCCGTATCTTGATCCGGCGCGCTGCGTTGGTTGCGGAGCCTGCGAGCACGCGTGTCCGGTGCAGGATCGTCCGGCGGTTTATGTCACCAGCGTCGGCGAGAGCCGCTCGCGTACGAATCAGATTCTGCTGACTCGGAGAAAGGGATAACGATTGCGGCGTGCGGTCGCCGGTGCCGCGGCATTAGTTTGAGCTTAATTGTTTCCACGGGGTGTCTATGGAATCAGACAATAGCGTGTTCAGTCGTCGGGAAGTATTGATCAAACTGCTGAGGGTTGCGGGCGCGGGCGCCGGAGCGGCGGGGTTGGGTGTCTGGCTCAGCGAACACAGCTGGCGTCCTGAGACAGCATTGGCCATGGCTGCGAAACATGGCCACACGGTGGCGGCCGATCCGATGCTTCCTGAGATGGCAATCATTCAGGGGGATGACCCGACACAACTGGCACGGCAGGCGGTCGAAGAACTGGGAGGCATGCGGCGCTTCATCTCCCGCGGAGACATCGTGCTGGTGAAACCGAATATTGGGTGGGACCGCACGCCTGAGCAGGCGGCGAATACTAATCCCGACGTGGTCGCGGAAATTGTCCGGCAGTGCTCGAACGCCGGAGCCAAGCGCGTGATTGTGACGGATGTGAGCTGCAACGATGCGCGCCGCTGCTTCCAGCGGTCGGGGATCGCGGAGGCCGCAAAGCTAGCAGGGGCGGACGTGATTCTTCCGGAGCCCTCCAGATTCAAGGAAGTCGATTTGCAGGGCGAGGTTCTGCATGCGTGGCCGGTGTTCGATCCGTTTCTGAATGTCGATAAGGTCATCAACATCCCAATCGCGAAACACCACGGACTCACCGGCACAACCCTGGGCATGAAGAACTGGTACGGGATGCTGGGCGGGCAACGCAATCAGTTGCACCAGAAGATCCACGAGAGTCTTGTGGACCTTGCCGATTTTGTGCGCCCGACACTGACCATGATCGATTGTTATCGGATCCTTGTACGCAACGGCCCGACGGGAGGAAATCTCGAGGACGTGCTCCTTAAGAAGACGATGGTTGCAGGCACCGATCCGGTGGCGCTCGACGCCTACGTGGCGAAGGCCTACTGGAACATGGAGGTCGACGCGCTGCCGTATTTGAAGATGGCCGCCAGTCGCGGGCTGGGCACGTATCAGTTCGAGAAGGTTCGCACGCGAGTCAAGACGCTATCCTAGCCTCAGAGGTGCTGCAGCGCGTCGGCAATGCGTTCACCGGCACGACCGTCCCACAGCGGCGGAATACTTCCTCGTTTGGCTCGGCCTTCGAGAATGGCTGACAGTTCTGACGCAAGCTTCTCGCTGTCCTGACCCACCAGCGTGTTCGTCCCAAGGGTGACCGTGATCGGCCGCTCGGTGTTGCTGCGCAGTGTCAGACAGGGCACTTGGAGGTAGGTTGTTTCCTCCTGAATCCCACCTGAGTCGGTGATGACGGCCGTGGCGCGTTTCTGTAGCGCAAGGAATTCGATGTAAGGAAGTGGTTCGAGAAGATGCAGTTTCTCGGTGCTGATTCCGAACTGCGAGATTCTGGCCCGGGTACGGGGATGAACGGGAAACACAACGTGCAGCTGTTCGCTGGCAGCGAACAGGGAGTCCAGAATACGCTTCAACGTTTCACCGTCGTCAACATTGGAGGGCCGATGGAGGGTCACGAGCGCGAAACGGTCTGGCAGTCCGTTCACAGGGCTCTGCAGCGCGGCCGGAAGCAGGCGCACCAGCGAATCAATCATGACGTTGCCGACGCGGTGAATTTTTTTCGGGGACACGCCTTCACGGAGAAGATTCTCGTCTCCGTCTTCGGACGGCGTGAACAGAACATCTGCTAACCGATCGGTCACGATGCGATTCACTTCCTCCGGCATGGTGCGGTCGAAGGAGCGAAGTCCGGCCTCGACGTGCGCCACCGGAACGAGCAACTTGGCGCACACCAGGGCGGCCGCAACTGTTGAATTTACATCCCCGTAAACCAGTACCATGTCAGGCTTGCGCTCCAGCAGGACGGGCTCGAAACCGCTCATGATGTCCGCCGTCTGGCGGGCATGTGTTCCGGGACCGACTCCGAGGTTGACGTCCGGGGGCGGAATTTCCAGCTGGGAAAAGAACACGTCCGACAGATTCTTGTCGTAGTGCTGGCCGGTGTGCACGAGCGTCTGCCGTATTCCGGGACGCGCCTGCAGCGCATGCAACACGGGCGCGGCCTTCATGAAATTGGGGCGGGCACCGACTACGTGCAGAATGTGCATAAACCGTGTGAGTCCTGTGTCATTCGCCAATCTTGTCGGGATATTCCTGGCGCATGCCGGACCGCCAGAACCCTACATACGAGCTTATATCAGTCCCGAGAACGACCGACACTCGACGACGGATTCTGCTTTTAATTCTCCGGACTCCGTTGTAAAGTGGACGCCGTTTTTGAGTCCCCGGCCCTGCAGTGAAACGAACGTCGGCCCTCGAACACTATTCAGGGAACAACAGGCTCGTTCCGGGGCTTCTCAGACTCTTCTGACGCCCCAAAACCGTAACCCGAAAGAACACAGTCGATTTTGAGGTGGCCTATGAAGAGAAGCAGTTCTGCGGTAGCTCTCGTCTTGGCGCTTTGCGCCGTTGTCTTGCCGTTTAACACGAACCCTCCTGCACAGGCACAGACCGCTGCCGCTACGACGGTGCCGCGTCTGGTGCGTTTCGCCGGAACAGCGCGAGATCTGAACGGCAACCCGCTGATCGGGGTGGTCGGCATTACATTCTCGCTCTATGCCGAACAGACCGGCGGCGCTCCACTTTGGTTGGAAACACAGAATGTGCAGGCCGACGCCAATGGCCGCTACTCCGCCCTGCTCGGCACTACCAAAGCAGATGGACTGCCCGCCGAACTGTTCACCTCGGAACAAGCGCGGTGGGTTGGGGTACAAGTCTCCGGGCAGGCCGAGCAGGCACGCGTTCTGCTGGTGAGCGCACCTTATGCGCTGAAGGCGGGCGATGCGGAAACCGTGGGCGGACTTCCGGCTTCGGCATTTGTACTGGCTAATTCGGCTGCGGCCAGCACGAGCAAGAGTGGCACAACTTCAACGGCGACCGCTAAAGCCGCCAACTCGTCTGCGCCCCCTGCCAACCCAGCGGTTACAGGCAAGGGCGTGGTGAATTTTATCCCCATGTGGGATACCGCCAGCGACATCGTGGATTCCATCATGTTCCAGAAGAGTTCGCAGATTGGCATCAACACCACGGTACCGGCGGCGACGCTCGATGTCAGTGGCAAGACTGATGTGCGCGACACACTGACGTTGTTCCCCAAAAGCACGGATTCCACGCTGGCGATCAACGGAACCTCGTTCAAGATCGATTCGACAGGCAAGGTGACATTCATTTCGGGTCAGACGTTCCCGGGAACGGGCACCATCACTGGAGTCACGACGGCCAGCGGAAGCGGACTGTCGGGCGGGGGGACGACTGGAACTCTCAGTCTCAAGGTTCCCTCGGCGGGAATCACGAATGCCATGCTGCAGAATTCCAAGGTCACGTTGAATGCGAGCACGGCCGGAGGTCTGACGGTTCCTGGAGCGATGACTCTGGGGAGCACTTATACCATCGGGCTGAAAGCGTGCAGTACAAACCAGGTCCTGCAATATAACGGCACCTCGTGGGGCTGCAAAACTCTCGGCACCGGCACCGGAACAGTGACCAGCGTCGGCAGCGGTGCAGGTCTTACGGGAGGTCCGATCACGACATCGGGAACTCTGAGCATCGCGAGCGCGGGCGTAACCAACACCATGCTGCAACATTCCTCACTGACGTTGACCCCAGGCTCCGGATTGACGGGAGCAGGGGCCATGTCGCTGGGCAATAGTTACAGTCTGAATATCGATACGACGAAGATTCCGCTTTTGAGTTCCGCCAACACTTTTACCGCGAGCCAGTCGTTCACGGGCAACCCGGGAATCACGGTAACCAATAGCACTGCAGACGGGATCGACATCTCGGCAGGTTCCGGGATGGGGATATACGGCGTGAGCGCTTCCAATACGGGCGTCGATGGCTACAGCAACGGCTTTGATGGCGGCGTGTTCGAGGCGAGCAGCACGGGCGCGTATGGTAGCCGATCTGATTCCTATGCGGATAGTTCGTACGCCACTGGAGCTGCCGGCTGGGAATTTGGAGCGACCCAGAAAACAATCGGTATCTGGGGCTTTGCCGGTAGCGGTATTGGCGTGGGCTCGTACAACGAGGGGTACAGCGCCAGTTCACAGGGCACGATCTGCTGTGCAGGGTTTTATCCCATCGGCATGTGGGCGGACACTGCCGGAAATACTTCGACAACCAATCCTGGAATCGGTGCCCTGACCACGGTGGACAATGGTTGGAGCCTGGTTTCGTACAGCAACAGTGCGTATTCGACCGTTTATCTGGAGAACGAGGAAGCCAGCAACGCTAACAGTCTGGTTCTGGAAACCGTAGGTGGCAATTTCGGTGGTGTGTGCACGGTGGACGTTAGCGGCAACCTGTATTGCTCGGGCTCAAAGTCTGCGGTGGTTCCGGTGGACGGCGGCTCGAAAAAAGTCGCTCTCTATGCCATTGAGGCTCCGGAGAACTGGTTTGAAGATGCTGGTTCCGGCCAGCTTTCGAACGGGTCGGCGGTCATTCAACTGGAAAACATGTTCGGCCAGGCCGTTAACACCGGCATTGACTATCACGTTTTCCTGACGCCGAATGGCGACTGCAAGGGGCTGTACGTGTCGCAGAAGTCAGCGAGCTCGTTTGAGGTGCATGAACTCGGCGGCGGAACCTCCAGCATTGCCTTTGACTATCGCATCATGGCCAAGCGCAAGGGCTTCGAGAACATCCGCATGGCAGACAAGACCGCGGAGTTTACCACTCATCGTCCGACGAAGCGGCCCGCTGGATCGCGTGCTCCCAACCCGGACGAAATCCGGAAGGCGCACATGCAGAAAGCGCAGGAGATGAGCAAGAAGAAGGTGGTCACGACGGCAGCCGTTGTGAAGAAGTAGGTTCGGGAGTAAGGCTCGGTTGCCTTACCGGGGACGCCCGTTGCTGGGGCGTCCCCTTTCTTTTGGAGTGGGCTTAGGAACCCGTGTAGAGCTGAAACGGAGCCCAGTAGAAGGGATTGTGATACGCGCTGCCGTGAAGCAGTGAAAGCTTCGCCGCCCGCAAGGCTACATCCGGAGTCGACCCTTTATCCAGTTCGTCGTAGAAGCGGTCCATCAGCTGTTCGGTGGATGCGTCGGTCACTTCCCATAGGCCGGCGATTACGTTGTGGGCTCCGGCTCGGAGGAATGCCCACGCTAGACCTACCAAGCCCTCTCCGGAGTATGCGCGTTCGCCCGCGCCGTAACATGCCGAGATCGTAACCAGGTCGGCTTGCAAGTGATGCTGAACGATATCGCGAGCATAGAGCTTGAACGAGTCGGTTTCGCTGGCGGATTTTGAGAGCACGATTGCCGAGTCGAGCGGACTCAATCTGCTGGCGGTGCCGTGGGCGACGAAGTGGATGTGCGAAAATTTTTCGGGATTGCCGGACAGGTATGCTGCGGGAGTTGCTTTGTCGCGTTGGTAAACCTGCTCTTGCGTTGGTCCGAAGTGTTTGGCAACGTGTGCCATTTGCTCGCCGGCATGTGGCAGTTCGGGATATTCCTTGCTGGGGGCGACGCTGTCGCCGATTAGAAGCAGGTTGCGGGCGCGCTTCTTTTGGCGGGCGCCGTTGCGGGCGAAGGACGCGGCGAGCACTCGCAGTGAGCTGGCATTGGTGATGTCGGCATCGTCGATCCAGTAGTGTGGCTTTGGGTCGGCGACGATCAGCGTCTCGAAATTCAGATTGTTCAGGCTGCCATCGGGGATGATGAACACTTTGGCATTGTTCGCGAGTAGGGCCTTTGCCGGCGCGATGAGAGTGCGGTAGAGGGCTCGACCCTCTTCACTCGATTCGAGAACGTCTTGCGGGCCTTTGAGTGCTGTCCGATAGCGCTGCACCAGCGCCTCGATGTCGCCTGCGGGAGGCAGAGTAAACAAGCTGGTCTTTTGCGGCGTGATGGCCCACAGGTAAGACTGCTTCTCTCCCAGCCAGTAAAAAAGGAGCACACCTTTGGCGCGGCGGGAAATCTCGCGGGGATTCAGCGGGGGAGGGCCGGAGTGGCTGGCGCTCGAAGACCCCTTGGAGAGGAACCCCAGCCCTTCCAAGAGAGTTCGAGCCCGGTTGTAGTCGGCCCAGCGGAGGGCATCGTCTGCTTTGCCCTGCACCACTAGAAAGTGGAGGTAGTCGTCGTAAATACGCGAGGCATTGCTAGAAAAAGGGAGCCTCGAGTCGTTGCGCTGCAGTGACGCCCGAGCCTGTTCGACGGTCGCGATCGCTGCGCGATACTCATGATCGGCATCGTTAGGGCGTTTCTTTTCCTCGTAAAGTCGGGCAAGACCATGCTGTGCCCTCCACTTTAGGGAGGCATTGCCATTCTTATCCTGCTCGACTTCTCGGAACACACGCTCTGCCTCCGCATGGTCGCCTGACTGTTCGGCTATCAGTCCCTTCACCAGGCGTGGGTAAAGTTCGTCCAGTCGATTGTTGTCGGCTCGCGCAATCTTAATAGCTTCGTCGGAATACTTACGGGCATCGTCCAGTTCGTTACTCTCGACTGACACCAGCGCCAATGCTCGCAGGGCGTTGTAGATTCCCTCTTTACCGTTGATATCAGTGGCAAGGCCAAGGGCCTTTAAGTACGACTTTTTGGCAAGAGCCAGATCGCCCACGGCTGCGTAGACGTATCCCACGTTTGTGGTCCAGTACAGCTGATCAATGGCCTCTCCGACTTGAATCGCTTGCTTCTCGGCTTCGAGAGACAACGCAAGAGACCTTTCAGAGTCGCCCAGGTTATAGTAGGCCCAGCCGAGGTTACCGACAGCTGCCTGCGCTTCGCCGTGTGCCCCTAGATTGGTTGCTGCTTGGTACGCGGCCTCCGTCCAATCGATCGCCTCGTCAAAGTGCCCTTCTCGTAGCGAGGTCAGACCCAAGTTGAGGAGGGCAGTCTCCTCAAGGAACCGCTCTCTGTGAACACGGGCAAATTGTAGGGATTGCCCAAAGAACTGTTTCGCCACCTCAATCTGTCCATGTTGTACCGCCAGAACGCCGCGAGCACGAAGCACGTCTCCACAGGTCACTTCTGTGGCAACTTCGCACAATTGCGCCGCTTGTCCGAGCCTTTGTTCCGCTTCAGAGAATTCGTGCAAACGAGCATGGGCTACACCCTCGATTGCAAGGATCTCAATCATCGAGTCTTGGTTTTTGGGGTGCGTCGGCTGTGAGCCAAGGAGAGTGAGCGCTGGCTCATACATTCCGCGCCAAAGGAGGGACTCCGCTTCTAATATCCTAAATCTCCAAGCTCCTTCTGGATCTGAACCTCGAAATCTCTCGCAGTCTCGATGAGCTTCCTCTTGGCTTCGTATTAGTTCGCCGTGCAAGAAAGTGCTGTAGTCGTGATCGAAGGCTGCTTGCGGGCTGACTCGAGAACAGGCCAGCCCACAAGAGAAAATCAGAAGGGAGATGCTAACGACTACGGATGTGTGTTGCCGTTGGCGGTAGCGGTCGCGGCCTTCGCCGTGCCATGCCCGACACACCCCAGCTTCATGTTGATGCCCGTCAACTCGATGTAGACGCTGGGCCTCTGGGAGCCCTCGTCCATCCTCTCGCCTACTTCGATCTCGCCCAGCGCGACACTGCCAAAGTCCGGAATCACCATCACGTTCCCGAACGTCTGCACTCCGGGGATCGGGATTTCGCCGATGCTCTGGACCAGGGAACATGTGATGGGCTCGTGCCTGACCGGGCCACCCGCGTCGCTAGTCTTAATGAGCTGCTCGATGCGGGCAAGTTTCTCATGGTACTGTTCCTTCAACTCTTTGGGAAGACCGTTTGCCTTGGCGATCTTCTCGGTCTGTTCTTTGACCACATTGAGAAACTTCGCGTCCTGCAGGTAGGAGCGGTCGTCGGCTGGCCGATCTCCAAAGATTCCGAGGTTGAGGGTCAGAGTGACCGGGAATCCGCTGACCTGCAAGTTCTGAAACTGCGTCCCCAGGAATGTCACCTGCGGCACATGACCATTCACATAGGGATGATCAGTGGAGACCTGTGACACGATGCGATCGGCCGTAATGATTTCGAAAACGTTCAGGCCTTCCACCACCGACGTGGAGAGGGTGATCCATCCGTTATTCTTCAAGCTTCGGGCTCCCGATACCCGGGTGTGCCCCTTGGCGAAGGTAATCAATCCTTCTATGCTGACTTCTTCGGCGAAGCGGGTAAGGTGACCGCCTCTCCGGTCTTTCAATGCGACTGACGCGTGCCGTTCAATTTTCTGCTCGATGGGCCGCTGCAAATGTCCGCTGAGGACGTGAGCTTCGGCATGGTAGTCATGCGAGCGTTCGACTGTGCTGACTGCTTCTGGGATTTCCGTCATAGTGGCCATAGTGTACCTCCGCTCCTCGACAACTCATCTCTGAATCTGTAATTGGAAGGACGTGCTTCCGAGGTCTTTCGTCTCCCCCCCGGCGGTGACGCCGCGGACCGACATGGTGTAAGTTCCGGCTGCCCGATCGATCCTAGGGACCGTTACCGACCACTGGTCTTGCCCGGCCGTGGGCGTGATCGTGAAGGATCCCTCCCGTTTTCCGGCGGGACTATACAGCTCTGCGGTATAGCGCGTGTAAACGCCGTCGGGGGGGATTCGTATCAACATAACAAAGCCCTGACCCTCGGGAATCGACGCCGGAGTTTCGCCCCCACCCCACGTTCCCACGTTCACAGAAACGGCCGGCAAAACCTGAGGCCGCCTGAGTTCTGACCGCAACCCTGGATAGGTAACCAGGTTCTGATATCCGGCCACCGCCAGCAGAAGCGCCAGCGCCGGCGCGGCAAATGCCGGGCGGAGCCAGGCAAACCACCCGTGGCGAACGGGTTCTGGGCGAGAGGTCGCGCGGACAAGCACCGGCTGGGCCTCCTCCGCCAGAACAACCTTGCTCTGCTCCACGAACTGGGAGCCCGCGCTAACGTCCTGGGCGCATTCCGGACAGTCAAAATAGTGCTCTTCGAACTCGTCCCGGATCTCGGAGTCGAGCTCGTTAAGTAAGTATCTTTCCGTCATTTTGTCTCGAACCACCGCTGTGTGGTCCATGGTTTATTTCCCCCTCCGACGAAGTGCGTGCTCGCCTGCATTGGCACCGTTCTTAAGCTGTAACAAAATCCGGGGGATTATCCCCCGAGTGCTTCAGATACGATGCCTTGAATGCCTGCTTGGCACGGTGCAACAGTACGCGTAAATATTCACGATCGACGCCGAAATCACGGCAGACCTGATCCTTGTCCCGTTCTTCCAGGAAAACTTCCCGGAGCAGACGCCGATCCCGCTCGGAAAGTTTCTCCAGGATTTCGCGGACTTTTTTTTCTCTTTCTTTTGCGCTGAGCGCGCCCAGCAGATCGACATTGAGGGCAGGAAAATTTTTCTCCTCCTCCTCGTCGAGGGAAGTGCTGCGGGCGGCCGACCGGTAGTGCTCGAGCAGAACGTTATTGCAAATGGAGTTTACGAACGATCCCAGGCGGTCGGGCTGAAGAATCTTCCCGTCGCGCAAGGCGATGAAGAAGCGGGCAAAGGTTTCCTGACGAACATCCTCAATGGCCTCGGGCGACTTGAGGCGAGCGCCTAGCTTGATTTTGATCAGGGCGCCGAAGTAGGCCGAAAAATGCTCCTGGGTCCGGAAGTCTCCGGACCGCAGCCGACTGAGATAGGACTCGTCAAAGGATTGGAACTGCAAGTACTTGCCCCGCACATTCTGAAGTGTCAGAAAGTGTAGCACCGGGGCTGGGGTATCGCTGACGTTTTCGGGGGCTGGGGCGGCGGGCGCGACGGGGCGTTTCACAAGGGTGAGACTGCCGCGGCGGCAAACGGTGGGCGGGTTAGTTCGGGCACGTTGCACTGGGAGGAATCTACTCCTGAAGCTTGAATCGAACGGTTAGGGCCCTTGGGGAAGTCTGAATTCAGAAGCGCCGGAGCCGCTTCCCCCCGGATCGACTCCGGCACTTACGAGAACCTCAGCCTGTGGTTTGCCAGGCCGGAGTTCGTGAACTGTGGCTCATCGCTTACGGCCGATGTCCTCCACGTATAGGGATAGTGCGGGGGAATCCCCGACCGTTTCAGCAGATCTGAACTTTTTTCGATCCAAGGGCGGGGAGTCACTTCAAAGGGCAGATAGCCCTGGTGCCCCGTACCTGCGCGAGGAGGTCGAATCGGTGTAGGATGGCGGCTGTTTCCCTAATAAACCATGGAGATACATTCCCACATGAAGCCGGCCAAACGAGGCAAACCCCTCCTGATGCGAGTCGTTTTCGGATCCGCGATCTACCTTGCCGTAGTTGCTTTCGCGCTAGGACAAGGCGATGGTCCATCGGTCAAGAACCTTCGGCAAGCGGTGATTTCTCCGGATGGAACGCATGTCGCGTGGGTGGAGCCGACCACCACGGGAGGCGGGGGCTCGGCCATTTATGTTCAGGATCTGAAGTCCTCCAGTTTGCAGCCGCAGCGCATTTCGGCAGCGGGCGAGGACGCCGCGGCACATGAGGGGGATGCCTGCTGGTCGCCAGACAGCAAGCAGCTGGCGTTTCTTTCCGATGCGGGCGGCAACGACCAGTCAGAGCTTTATGTGGCGCATTTGGGCGGCGGCACGGCCCGCAAGCTGACGAGCCTGAAGGGGTTCCTGGCCGATCCAGTTTGGGCGCCCGATGGGAAGACGATCGCGATCCTGTTCACGGAGAATGCACCGCGAGCGGCCGGTCCTTTGATGCCGATGACGCCCGAGACTGGCGTGGTTGATAGCAAGGTTTACGAACAGCGTCTCATCACGGTTGAGGTGGCCTCGGGCAACGTCCGGCAACTGTCTCCGGCGGACATGTATGTTTACGAATACGATTGGTCGCCGGACAGCAAGAGCTTCGCCCTGATTGCGGCCCACGGTGAAGGCGATTCGAATTGGTATGTCGCGCAGATCTACACGCTAGGCGCGACGGGCGGAGAACCACATCCGGTTTACAAGCCGCGTTTGCAGATTGCGGAGCCACGGTGGTCGCCGGATGGGAAGAGCATTGCCTTCATCGAAGGGCTGATGAGCGATGAAGGTTCTACCGGCGGAGACATTTATGTTGTGCCGGCGGGCGGGGGGAATGCTCGCAACGTCACACCTGGGATCGCGGCATCGCCCAATCGAATTTTCTGGGCGGCTGCCGATAAGATCTTGTTCACCGAAAACATTGATGGGCAGTCTGGCGTTGCGACGGTGGATCTCGCGAGCGGAAAGACTTCGCAAGTCTGGTCGGGAGGGGAGTCCTTGTCTATTTCGTTATCAGCGGATCAGGCGACGTCAGCCGTAATCAGAAGCTCGTCCGAACGTCCCGGCGAGATATGGGTGGGCTCCATCGGCAGCTGGAAACAGCTGACGCACTATAACGACGCGGTTCGCCCGGACTGGGGCGAGATGAAGAGCCTGCATTGGACGAGTGACGGAATGCGCATCCAAGGCTGGCTGATGTACCCCAAGGATTACGATCCGGGACGCCGTTACCCGATAGTTGTTGTGGTTCATGGTGGCCCTGCAGCGGCGGTCCGCCCAAGCTGGCCCGCCCGCGGTTTCAATCTGGACAGTCTCTCGACCAAGGGATACTTCGTGCTCTATCCCAATCCTCGGGGGAGCTTTGGGCAAGGCGAAAAGTTTACCGAGGGGAACGTCAAGGACTTCGGCTATGGAGATTTTCGCGACATTCTGGCCGGAGTCGACGAAGTGGTGAAGACTCTGCCGGTCGACGATCAGCGCGTCGGAATTTTCGGCTGGAGCTATGGCGGATATATGACGATGTGGGCCGTGACGCAGACTCACCGTTTTCGTGCGGCCGTGGCCGGCGCGGGGTTGTCGAACTGGCAGAGTTATTACGGTGAGAATGACATTGACGAGTGGATGATTCCTTATTTTGGCGCGTCGGTCTACGATGACCCCGCCGTGTATGCGAAAAGCTCGCCCATGACGTTCATCAAGAATGTCAAAACGCCTACTCTCATCCTGGTCGGAGAACGCGACGGCGAAGTGCCGGAGCCGCAATCCCGCGAATTCTGGCACGCGCTAAAGAGCCTAGGCGTGGAAACGCAGTTCGTGGTCTATGAGGGTGAGGGCCACTCCATTCGCAAGCCGGAGCACCAACGCGACATCATGGAGCGGCTCGTCGGATGGTTCGACCGTTATTTGAACCCGGGATCGGCACAGCACTAAAGGCCAGCCAACCTTCTTCTCGGAAGAGTCACGCATCCGGCATCCACCTCGGATGCGTGACGACCGGCATGCTCCTTGTGTAGAGTGTTGTGCTGCACCTTCTAGCCTGGATTTGCACCACCTGGAGGCACTACTTGAGAAATAGACTGACATCATTTGCGATGATTCTGCTTGCAGTGTTGGCTTCTCTAATCGCTACTTCAATATCCGTCGTCGCACAGGCACAACCGGCTCCTGCCCACAAAGCTCCCGCAGTCGCGAGCGTTGACATCCCGATTCCCGACATTAAGTACACCAAGTTCACGCTCGCCAACGGTCTGACCGTTCTGGTGCATGAAGACCACAAGGCCCCGATCGTTGCGGTGAACACCTGGTACCACGTGGGCTCCAAGAATGAGAAGCTGGGCAAGACAGGCTTCGCCCATCTTTTTGAGCATTTGATGTTCAGCGGCAGCGATGACTTCAATCACACCTACATCAATGCCATGGAAAAGGTGGGAGCCACGAATCTGAACGGCACTACCAACAACGATCGCACGAACTATTTCGAGAACGTGCCCACTTCCATGCTGGACTATGCGCTGTTCGCCGAGAGCGACCGCATGGGGCACCTGCTGGGCGTGCTCGACCAGAAGAAGCTCGACCTGCAGCGCGGCGTGGTGCAGAACGAAAAGCGCCAAGGCGAGAATCAACCTTACGGCGTAACCGAAGAAATCATCACCGAGAACACTTACCCCGTCGGCCATCCTTATTCATGGACCGTGATCGGTTCCATGAAAGACCTGGACGCCGCTTCGATGAGCGACGTGCAGGAATGGTTCAAGACTTATTACGGCCCGAACAACGTCACCGTGGTGATCGCGGGCGACATCACGCCGGAAGTGGCGAAAGAGAAAGTCGAGAAATATTACGGCGACATTCCCGCTGGCCCGCCCATCGCGAAGCAGGAAGTGTGGATCGCGAAACGCACGGGCACGCACCGCGGTTGGGTGCAGGACCGTGTCCCGCAGGCTCGCCTTTATCGCATCTGGAACGTGCCAGAATTTGGGTCACCCGAAGAAGCTCTGCTTGATCTAGCAGCGCAAGTGCTCGGCGGGGGTAAGACGTCGCGCCTCTACAAGCGCCTGGTCTACAAAGATCAGATTGCAACCAGCGCCACTTCGTCGAACGACACCAGTGAGATCGGAGGCCAGTTCGACTTCACGCTCACGGCGAATCCGGGCGAGGACCTCGGCAAGGTGGAAAAGGCGGGGGACGAAGAGTTGCAGAGTTTCTTGAAGAACGGCCCGACCGCTGCCGAATTGCAATTGGCCAAGACACAGATTCTCGGGCGGTATGCGCGGATCGTGGAACGGATCGGCGGCTTCGGAGGCAAGAGCGACCTGCTCGCGCGCTGCCAGAGTTTCCGGGGCAATCCCGATTGCTACAAGGACTACCTGAAATGGGTGAAGGCCGCGACCCCCACCACCGTGAAAAAGGCTGCGGATGAGTGGCTGAGCGACGGCGATTACGTGCTCGAAGTGCATCCGTATCCCACCACGTTCAAGACCGACGCCAAACTCGACCGAGCCAAAGAGCCGGCAGCGGGCGACCCAATGTCGCTCAAACTTCCTCCACTCCAGAAAGCTACTCTCAGCAACGGGCTGAAGGTGGTGCTCGCGGAGCGCCACACCGCTCCGGTGGTGAACTTCACTTTGATGGTGGACAGCGGCTACTCTGCCGATCCCACCGACGCAACCGGCACCGCCAGCTTTGAGCAGCGCATGTTGGAAGAAGGAACGCCAACGCGCGACTCCCTAAAGATTGGAGAGGAGTTGGAATCGCTCAGCGCCAACTTCAACGCCGGAGCTAGTCTCGACTATTCGCTAGTCAGTCTCAACACACTCAAGAGCACCATGGACCCGTCGCTGGATATTTACGCGGACCTGATTCTGCATCCCGCATTTCCACAGAAGGAGTTCCAGCGGCTGCAGAAAGAACGTCTTGCCGGAATCCAGCGCGAAAAGGTGACGCCCCAACCGATGGCGTTGCGCGTGGTGCCGACTTTGCTCTACGGCAAGGGACATCCCTACGCCGTGCCGTTCACTGGCTCGGGCACCGAAGCTGCTGTCAGCAAAATGACGCGCGAAGACTTAGCCAAGTTTCACGACACCTGGTTCAAACCGAACAACGCCACGCTGTTGGTTGTGGGTGACACCACACTGGCGGAGATCAAATCCAAGCTGGAAAAATTGTTGGCCTCGTGGAAGCCGGGTGACGTTCCGAAGAGAGACGTGCCGAAGGTAAGTGAGCCGGAGAAGGATGTGGTTTATCTCATCGACCGTCCGGGCTCGGGCCAGAGCGTGATTTTTGGCGCACAACTGGCGCCTCCGCAGAATGATCCGGATGCCATTGCACTGCAACTGGTGAACGGTATTTTCGGCGGAAAATTCAGCGCCCGGATCAACATGAACCTGCGCGAGGACAAGCACTGGTCCTACGGCGTCCGCGCCGTGCTCCCGCCCGCCAAGGGCCAGCGTCCTTATATAAGCATCTCTGCGGTGCAGACCGACAAAACGAAAGAGTCCATGGTTGAGTTGGTCAAGGAGTACAAGGGCATCGCGGGCGAAAAGCCAATCACCCCGGAAGAACTCAAGGATGAGCAGAGCAACACGACGCTTGCGCTGCCGGGCAACTTTGAGACCGTCCAACAACTCAGCGGCGCTTATGGCAACATCATTCAGTACAGTTTGCCGGAGGACTACTACAACACCTTCACTCAGAAAGCGCTGGCCCTCACGCCGGAGAGCGCCAATGAGGTCGCCAAGAAATACATCTTGCCGGATCACCTGGTGTGGGTGGTCGTGGGAGACATGGGTAAAGTCGAGTCGGGCATCCGGGAACTGAACTTGGGCGAGGTCCACAAGATCGACGCCGACGGCAACCCGGTGCACTGAATCGGCTTCAACAAGCGAATGAGCAACGGTTCAATGTCGATGCGGGGCGCGGTAGCATAGCGCTCCTCGTCGACTGACCGATTTTTCATCATCCATACTGTTCTATCCGCAAAGAACGGAGCAGCGGGGAGCGAGGAACCCGATGTGCCACCGTCACAGCCCCTCATGATTCGGGTCACAGACCCATCCGCCCTCCGCCCGGAGAATCAGAATATTGTGCCACTAACGGCTCGGCTCCACAGTCTAAGTGGAACGAAGACCGCCAAAAGAAAACGAGGCATTACCTGTGAAAACGAAGAAGGGCGTCATTGGAATTCTGACCGGCGGAGGCGACGTACCGGGCCTCAATCCAGCGATTCGCGCCGTAACCATTCGCGCGCTGCGTGAGGGTTGCGAGGTGATCGGGATCCGTCGCGGGTGGGCTGGGCTGGTCGACATGGTCCGCGAAAAGGATTACGACAACAGCGAAAATTTTCAAACGCTGTCCGAGGATCTGGTCAACCGCACCGGCCGCACGGGCGGGACGTTTCTGCACTCCTCGCGCACGAATCCCAGCAAGGTGAAGAAGGCCAGCGTTCCGCCCCATCTGCAGTCCGCCTATAACGCCGAGAAGAACGACCTCACCGCGGAAGTATTGAAGAACCTGGATTGGCTCGGCATCGACTACCTCATCCCGATTGGTGGCGACGACACGCTCAGCTATGGCGTGCGGCTTTACCAAGAGGGCGTGAAGGTCGTCGCCATTCCCAAGACGATGGACAATGACGTTCCCGGCACCGATTACTGCATCGGCTTCAGCACGTGCGTCACGCGAACCATCTCCATGACCAACAGCCTGCGCACCAGCGCCGGCTCGCACGAACGTTTCATGGTTTTGGAAGTCTTTGGACGTTACGCGGGATTTACGGCCATGCTGCCCACGATGGCTGGAGCCGCGAACCGCTGCGTGATTCCGGAACACAAATTCGACATCGAGCGCCTCACCGAATTACTGGTCGCGGACCGACGGAAGAACCCCAGCCGCTATTCCGTCGTCCTGGTTTCGGAGGGGGCAATGTTCCAGGGTGGAGAAATGATCTTCGAGGCTGAAACCACCGACGCCTTTGGCCACAAAAAACTTGGCGGCATCGGAGATCTGGTGTCGGAGAAGTTGAAGGAGCTTTCTCCCAAGTACAACAACGGCAAACCGATCGACACGATCAATCAGAAGCTGGGCTACCTGGTCCGCTGCGGCGATCCCGACGCCATTGATTCGATCGTCCCGATGGCCTATGGCAATCTCGCTCTCGACTTGCTGCTGAGCAAGATCCACGGACGACTTGTCGTTCTCCGAAACGGCCGGTACGACAACATGCCCATCGATACGGTTACCGCGACCAAGAAGGTCGTCGACGTAAAGGCGCAGTACAACATCGAGCGCCTCCGGCCCCATTACAAGAGCTTTGAAATGAAGCCGCTGTTCATCATGACGAGCGAGATGGGATAGTGTTGCACTGCTTCGCAACAGGACCGGCGACCAGGTGATCTCATGCAGGGCTTTGAGATCACCCGATTCGGCCTGGGACAACGGCGAGTTCTCACTGGTACGTGAAGTTCAGCTCGTCGACGTAGACAGTGTAGGGAGTCTGTTTGTAGTCACCGTCCATTTGGAAATTGACGGTGATTCCCCACCAACCCGGCGCGGAGAACGGCGCGTACTGCCAATTCAGAGTGTTGGTCTGCCCGTTCAGGGTAATCGACTGGTAAAGCTCCTGGTTGTTGGACGTTCGTTGCACCTGAATCACCAGGTGATTCCAGGCGTTCTGCATCGGGTAACACGGGATGCCCGTAGGAAGCCACTTCAACGTCACCGTGTCCCAGATATCCCACTCGTTCCCGCCCTCGACGCGGCATTCATGTCCCCAGGTGAATCCCATGCCGTCGAAGAATTGATTGACATCAAACTCGAGCGCCTCCGACGATCCGATATTGCTGCTGTAGAACCAAACGTCGTAGGTGAAGTTGTGCAGCGTGGGCACGAGCGTGTGGTTGGTGTCGGGCAGGCCTTGGGAGGAGAGGTCGCCGATCAGGTGGTTGTTCCAGAGGACGTCTGAATAGTCCATCGTCCCGCCAATGTTGAATTGAGTCGAGTTGCCCGACATCGTTGGGAACTTGATGTTTTGGTACATGGCCCAGGTGGTTCCGGGCCCGCTGGGGAGACAGCCGATGCAGTCGCTGTAGTTCGGGGGCTGCTGAGCGTAGCCGTTCCACCCGCCTGAGCTGTGGACGTTCCAGAAAGTCTGTCCGGAAGAATTCACGGTGATGGTGATGGGCGTGGTCGCGGCTCCGCCGCACTTGTCCCACTCTTCGACAGTCGTGTTGTAGGTTCCGGCGCTCAGGGTCAGGCTGGTATTGAGGCTGGCGCCGTTCGTCACATACGCCAGCTGATTTGGTGCCGTGTAAATCCCCATGGAGGCCACGCCCAGAGAGCAGGTAGTCGTCGCGGTAGCAGCGAACTTTGTGGGCGAACCGACCGTGCTGTGGTTCGCCGGCGAGGTTACGTAGACGGCACTTTGCCCGGTCTTGACGGTGATGTTCACGGTCTTGGTGGTCGCCCCGCCACAGTAATCCCATTCCTCCACAACGACGTTATACGTCCCCGGATTGAAGTTGAGGCTGGTGTTCAGGCTTGCGCCGTTTACGGTGTATGCCAATTGGTATGGGGTCGGGTAGATTCCCATCGACGCAACTCCTTTCGAGCAGGAGGTGGAACTCGAGGCCACGAAATTCACGGATGTACTCACCGTGCTGCCATTGGTTGGACTTGTGACGGTCACGCCGGCAAAGGCAGAGGCGGCTGCTAACACGAACACACAAATAGGGATAGCAATAAAGGCAGGCTTCTTCATTCGGGCTTTTCTCCGGTTGGAATGTGATCTGAGACTGTTAAACCATTCAAAACAGAGGGATCGCACCAACTATCAGGCGGGACACCCTGAATCGTTTTAGGCCGCTTGTGTCCCTTGTCTGAGCCTGGGATTCAGCGGAGATTACTGAGCGGAGTGAGTTCACTCTATACAGGATCTACCCGAGTGTCAAAAAGAAAAGACCGGAAAAGGCCTCAGAATCAAATCACTAGGGCTAATACCAAACCGCTGAATATACAGGTGATATAGGCCTCGGTGGTCAGGCGTGGAGCCTGTGTGGAAGGGCGTTGTGGCCGCGCTCTTACCGATAAACATCCATACAGCATCCGGGGTATTGCTTGCCGTCGAGGAGAACCATACTTTTCGAAACATATCCAGTACATGGCAGTCCGCCTCGCCGCTGGAACTCACCAACAGGAGGAACATGATGCGAAAGGACTCGTTGCGGCAGCTATACATCGATCAACTGAAAGATCTTTACAGCGCGGAAACCCAGATGGTGAAAGCGCTCCCCAAAATGGCGAAGGCCTCTTCGAACACCGAGTTGCGACAAGGATTCGAGGAGCACCTGCGGCAAACGTCGGAGCACGTCTCGCGGCTGGAACAGATCTTCGAGATGCTGGGAGAAAAACCGACGGGCAAGAAATGCCTCGGAATGGAAGGCCTAGTCAAAGAAGGCTCCGAGACCATGCATGAGAGCTATGCGAATGCCGTGATGGATGCCGCCCTGATTGGTGCCGCTCAGAGGGTAGAGCACTATGAGATCGCCGGTTACGGAACGGTGCGGGCTTTCGCTGAGTTGCTGGGTCAGAGCGAGCACGTATCCCTGATCGAGCAGACGCTACAGGAAGAAAAACAAACGGATGACAAACTGACCCAATTGGCGGAACAGATCAACGCAGAGGCAGGGCAGGTGGCAGAAGAAACACAAAGCCGGCAGACGTCCAAGCAAAAGAGGACATCCAGGCGAGCGGCTTAACGGCGCGGTGGAGGGGCGCGCCAGCGTGCCCTTCCACAGCGTTTCCTTTCGACTGTGCAAAATGCAGAACAAGCTAGATGACATTTTGGCCGTTGCTAGGAAAAGCATGCCTCTGGTTGAGGGCAATGCTGTATTGATGCGTGCGGGCATTGGTCTTACATTGCTGAAAACCGAGGAAGAGAAAGTCGAGTTTCTTCATGCCAAGCAAAAGCGCGGAACGCCCTCTCCCACCTGCCAAGAATTTGAAACGTGCTTTCGAGGGCGCCGTTCGCGACATCTATCAGGCGGGCCTCACAGGCCAGATCTCGCGGTACCGTACTCCGATCGCCCAGCGCGCTGGAACTAGCGCCTCTTGGTCGCCGGTTGATGCAGAAAAGCGAGCACTGTCGGATGCCGCCAAGGCGCTGGCTCAATTGTGGAAGGTGTCCCCAACTTCTAGTCGGTGATCCGCTAACGGCGGCGCCGTTCATTACCTCCTCGAGACAATTCCTCCGCTCAACCCCGGCTCACCACCACGGTAGAGGGATGCAAAGGCGGCTCCTTTTCTGGGTCTGTTCTTTTGCGCCGGGTAACAAATGCGGCGCTCAGCAGCATCAGGAATAAGAGAACGATGGCAATGGTTGTCATCGTTCGTCCCGCTCTTGGATTGCCCGCGATCATGGAGATACCCCCAACGCCACGTCAAATCTGACCAGGATCTTCCGGGTCAGGTTCGCGCACAGGCATGTCGGGGTTCTCGGGAGGATCCGGGGGCTCTTGCACAGGAAATGGCTCTGGCCCGGGCGGGATACGCAAACTGTAATCGAGGAAATGATCTGTATTCGGGTGCATGACAGTCAGATGCTACTTGTCTTCTGCGAGGCTGCGACAAAAAAGCGGGCCCAGAGGGCCCGCAAAACTTTCTGCTATCTCCTGACCGTTTACCCGCTCACGCGTGCGGCGAAGTGCTACTTCCGCTGGGAGACGCGACCGGCGGACACGGAGTGCCCGGCGTGGGGCTCATCCCCGGGTTACTGGGAGACGTGCCTCCATTATTGCCTTGGCTGTTTGTGCTTCCTGGCGCCGACGGACTTGAACTCGAGGAGCCCGAATTCGGCGTGGAGCCCGGGGTTCCATTGGTCTTCCCTGGCAACGTTCCGCAGGGAGAGCCGCTGGGCGAACTGCCAGGGTTATTCGGCGTCTTGGGATTGATGGTGGATGGTTGCGTAGTGCTTCCCGGAGTTGGGCTTGCCGGCGTGTTCGAGCCGGGCACCGTTGTCTTCGCAGTTCCGCTGGGCGATGTGGATCCAGGAGTAGTTTGCGGCGTCGCGGTTCCAGCCGGTGGTGTTGCGGTGCTGGCCGGTGGCGTCGCTGTGCTGGCGGGCGGTGTGGCGCTTCCCGCGGGCGGAGGCGCCGGTGATCCGGGTGTTGAGGATTGTCCTGCGCTTCCAGAACCACTCGCCGGAGGCGCTCCCCCTGAAGGGGCGGTCTGCGCTACCGCCCAGCTCGCACAACACAGTACAGCGGATAGCAATGCAAGTTTCGATTTCGACATAAGATTAAGTCCTTCCGGCCCCAGTGTTAATGACGATTAACATGACGGCCTACGATCCAGGCTCAGTATGCGAAGCCGGGAGCCACGGGAATATCCGGCATATGCCGTAGATACGGCACATCAAATCACCGAGACAACCGACCCGCTCTACAGGCAAGCCGCAAGTGAAAGGTGGATAGGCTCATCGATTTCTCGCTTCAACCCGTCAAGGTCAGCGAGCAGCGGTCAGGGCGACATAAGCCAGCCCTGTCGCGGAAACAGCGATGAACAAGTAAGGCCACAATTCGATGGTGCGCCTGAAGAGTGGGCGCTGTGAGTTCACTAGATCTTCAGGCATAGCGGAGGTAACGGTGGTGAGTTCAGTTTCCATTGGCAGCCATTCACCTGCGCCCAACCTCCGTTTCGGTACGAGGATCCCAAGAGTCATTAAGCGGGATTCCGGACCAAAGCACAATACTGAGAACTCTGTATGGCAGTCCGGATTGCACAATCGGAGCAGACCGAGCTAGGCGTTGGCAGCTATTCGAACAAGACCTCATCTGCGATCGGGACGGGCCTCGACACCGACCAGCGGCGCGCGGAGCCCTCGGGGAGCGGCGACAACAGCTGCGTCAGCATCCAGCCGAGCGTCAATCCCGCGAAGAGAAATGTCACCGCGGTAGGAAGATCGTATTGAGGACGAATTGTGTTTTTGGTTGGCATAATTGATTTGATTTTGGGGCGGGCCGAACGTCGCGCGCTGAAGCGGAAACCAGGTGATCACGACAGCGGTTCGATGCCCTCGATGTGAATAGTATTGCTCTTTATCTCAAGCTTGCCGGTGACCTTAACCTGTTTTCCGACGAACGGTTTCGCTTTTGCCTGGTCGTCCAGCTGATAACTCATTTTAGTGACGGGATCTTTCAGCACGAGCTGACCTTGCTGTTTCATCACGCGGCCGGTGAAGGCCAGCGCCTCCTGGGTTTGAGTATCGCCAGAAGAGGGCGCTGAGGCATCGTTCTGTTGGGGCGACTGCGGCGTCGCCGGGGCTTGCGCCTGATGAGGAGTAGCGGGCGCCCGATCCTCATCGGGCTGCTGCGCGTGAGCAGATGATGAAAGTGCAAACGCGACCAGAGTTACAGCTGCAGCCAGTAAACTCCGCACTAAGAAATTCTTCATGCAACCATCTCCCTTAAGGTCTCAAGCCCGGTCAGCGGACCTACGATGTAACCGGTTTATGTCTCCGCGCTCACCGACGAGATCGTGATTGTTTTTCCATGGAGTTCGCCTACGACGTGGGCACGCTGTCCGGCCAGCTTCTTCAGTACATCCAAGTCGCCATCAAGGATGTAGGTCATATCGGCACTGACGAGTGCGAATTGCGCTCCCCCGTGCACACAGACCCGGATACAAGTCGAGGCAGTTTGCCCGAGGGCCGCAGAATGCTTCGCGCCACAGCGAGAGCAAGTCACCATGCCTTCATACGGCCGCTCCGTCGTTGTTGGAGTCTGTTGCGGAGTAGATACTGCACCCACCGCAACGCCGGCAGCGGCCCCCAGGGTTGCGAACAAAAGCGCAAGAACGCAGGCAATCGCTGTGGCGAGCATCACGATCTCAATCCACACACGGTTTCTTTTCATAGCGACCTAGCCTCCCTGTCCAACGAGGTAGCGAATGGATGCTCTCCAGCCTCGAACAGTTGGCTACAGCTGGGAAGTGCAAGTGGCATGCCAGTCGCGCGGCTCGATGGCTCAGGCGATCTAAGTGCGTGATAGGAAGGGCGCACAAGCCTAAGTCCGAGACTCGCGGCAGTACAGCAATTAGGGAAGAAATTACCGAACCCGAGGACGAGGGAGGGTGTCGCGTGGAACCGTCGTTAGGCCGCCGCTTCCGCTGCTTTTGCCATTCCCAGGCTGGCCGCTTCTCTTGCTCCCGCACGACGCAACAGTTCGATGGCAGAGTTGGCCTTGGCATCTTCCGGGCATGACACATAGACCATCGCGCCAACGTCGCACAACTGATGTCCGAGTCGCTTCGCCTCATCCTCAGAGAAACCGAGACCCACCAAGGTCCGCGATCCTCGAGACATGGCAGGAAAGTTCTGTTCAATTAGCAGGGCGTGGAAAAATGCCTGCGACCGAATGAAGAATCCCACCGTCGGAATCACAACCGCTCCAAACTCTGAAAACCAGCCGATCATCCGGGCGCTGGTTGCGCTCTCTTCGGGTTTGGCGTCAAGGATCCTGGCATCGCGCACCATCGTGGCAACTGGATGAGCGGGAGAAAGCACCATGCAGATATCTTCGTTTTCGAATCCTGCGCGATTCAAGGCATAGACGACCTCGGGCAAAGCAACGTTGCGAGGATACATCCCGTAGGCGGCGGTTCCGTTGACGCTCATGTTGATCTCCGGGCCGGGATCGCGAGGAAGGGCAGGAGTCCTTCTGCAGCACGACTGCGAGGCGTTGTTACACCCTATAAAGTTTCCACTGAAGAGGCACTAGGGTAAATCGTGTAGACAGAGAAGAGTGCGAGGGCCGGGAAGCGTTTGTGCTGCCGATGGCTCGCACGATCGGTGATCTTCGCGCCCGCGGGAACTATCGCGTCATCGAGTCTTCACTGTAGAAGTCCCAACAAATTCCGTTAGGACAAAACTTCGAGGAGGCGAGCAGCCATTGCACACTTGATGCTCCCCCATGCTTCGCCCAGAGCGCTGAAAACTTACGGTTTTCGCGGGCTCACGTCTGTGGGCAGTGCGCGTGCACGAGTGTGTGATGTGAGATCACAAACACTTTGGCGACTCACAAACTTTAAATTTCGGAGGTTAGGACAATCATGAAGAGATTTCTCTCAGTCGTTGCGTTGCTCGGACTGTCCGGGCTTGGAATCAATCTGTCGGCGCAGCAGACGCCATCCACACCGAACCAAGCAGGCTCTACGCCTCAACAGCAAACGGATGCCACCAGCCCACAGCAGTCCGCTCGCAGTTTCGAAGGCAAGATCGCGAAGTCGGGCGACCAGCTCGTTCTGCAGGAGAGCTCCACACAGACCGCTTACAAACTCGACGACCAGGACAAAGCGAAGCAGTTCGAGGGCAAGAGCGTGAAGGTGATGGCGACGGTGGACGCCAGCACCAACACCCTGCACGTGGTTGACATCACTCCCTCTGAGAGTCGATAGTCTTTGACCGATTGAGGTAAATGGCTCTCCTCGGGCCCGCTGTGAAAATACAGCGGGCCTTTTGTTGTATCTTTTGTTGCACCTGCGTTCTCATTGCGGCAATCCGCGTGTTTCCTTCCTGGCTGAAACGTGCCCCACTCTTAAGTAAGGAACTCACCCTGGAGAGGGAGGAGGCAAGCGACAAATCAAGAATCAATGGTGCAGAGGCAGATTCAGATAATCGGCGGTCCAGAGCTTTGGGCTGTGAGATTGGGCTGTCGGTTGTCAGAACGAATGAGTGGGCTGGGTTGGATTAAAGAGACAGGCAGGTCCTCGGCACTCAACTTTCGTTCGACTTCACCGAAGTGTCGTTTATGAAAGTAATTCAATCTTGACGACGCGGATCGTGTTGCTTGTGCTGTCGAGGTTGCCGATGACTTTTACGTCCTGGTTCTCGTATTGCTTCACATCGCCCTGTGTGTCCAGTTGGTACGTGCTATTGCTCGATACTTTGAGGACGTACCGCCCGCCATCCTTCACGATTTTCCCGGTGAACGACTGGGTAGGCGTCTGTTGGTTGTGGGGATCTGCCGGCGGTTTCGCTTGCTGGTCCTGCGGATCGGGCTGCGGGAGGGGCGTGTCCCGCGGCGGGAGAGGTTGTGGGGCTGGTTGCGGTTTCTGCATCCGGGACCATGCGATGAGCTGCCGCGATGCCAGGACGTCCGCGGGGAACTGAGGGGTCGGCTGCGGCTCTTGTCCAAACGCCAGAGGCGTGATCGCCAAGATAAAGCCAGCGAAATAATTCGTCGTTCGATTCATAAGTACACCTCTCCGAAAGACGAAGTCGCTGGTAAGCCTTGCGCAATTCGATTGCCAAAACAATTATTGATAGCGCATCACTTACCCAATCTGGTGGCGGATGGTACGCGCAGCTTCTACAGCGTCTATAGCACTTTTACCTGCGTTTACGCGCCAGATCAATCGAGTGTTCTCTGTAGAGTCTCGTCGGCTAGAGCAGAGGCTCGCCCCGCATTCGGTTCGGACGAGTGCCCTTGGCCGAGTGCTCTGTGACCAATTCGATGGCGAACAGACACAGGGCTGCTGTGCCAAACACTTGCCCCAGGCCATCGAAATGAACGACCAGACTGAGTAGCGAGAAGACGAGTAAGAACAAGCCCAATGCCCGTAACATCATCGAACCTCCTCGGCAATCAAAGTGAGGAAGACATGCCACAGTCGCTTCCTCGTAACAACATTTAAGAACAACTCCCGCTGGGTTTGAATACAGCGATGGACTCAATCCTGGGACGGCTGCTACTTGGTTCCTGTTCGCCGTGTTTGTATGGAACGTGGGAAGGCAGCTCTAGTCAGAGCAACGCCGTCAGCGAGTGAGCCTGGGGAAGTGAACTTGGGGACGAGTGGATCGGGGGAATATCGGAAGCACAGCAATGCAGGGCGACAGAGCCAAGACTCGTCGAGCCACCCTGCCGGTTGCTAACCTCTGTTGCTACGCTTTTCTTCAGTTGATTCTCTGGACTCAGCATCGTCGGGAACAGACTGCGGAGGCTTCGAGACCTTGGCACCGGCGGCAGCCTTCTTCGTAGCGTCTTTGGCTTGACCCCACGCATTTTGCACTTTGCCTTCGACCTGTTTTGCCGCACCCTTAACTTGGGCGTTCGCGTCGCCCGTCCATTCACCTGCCTGACGTTCGACGCGTCCTGCTATGTCTTTCACTTTATCTTCAACTCGATCCTTATTATTCATGCCGTTCTCCTTACCGGATGATGCTGTTTTGACTCCGTTTCACGGGCTGCGTTTGGAGAGCATCTCCCAAACGCTAAGCTACTGGGCTTCGACCCTGGATGATGCGCACGAGTACCACGATCACTGCTACGACCAGCAAAATGTGGATCAATCCGCCCAAGGTGTAGGAACTGACCATTCCCAGCAGCCAGAGAATTAACAGCAAGGCAACGATAGTCCAAAGCATTCGGAAACCATCCCTTTCTCACAGACGGAACTACCCGCGGAGTCGATATCTTGAGCCTACGCAGTATCGAAAGGAGGGTGAATCCAGTAAAGGCCCTATTTAGCGAGGCGATCTCCTTTATGCAAGATGGGGAGGAGACCGCCGAGTGCCGTTCGCCAATGAGGCCACGTCAAGGCTCAAAAGACCTGGACAATTCCATTGCGCACCGCATATCGGGTCAGGTCGGCGACGGAATGCAGACCGAGTTTGCGCATCAGGTTGGTGCGATGCGTTTCAGCTGTTTTGACGCTGAGATTGAGAGTAACTGCGACTTCCTTGCTGGTCTTACCTTCGGCCGGCAACTGAATGACCTCGCGCTCGCGTCCGGTTAACACATCGTCGAGGTCTTCCTGGTTTCTCTCGGTTCCGTCCGGCCGATTGTCCCGATCGAGAAATCCGTCCAACACCATCTGGCTAACCCTGGTTGTGAAGAACGTTCTTTGCAGTTGCAAAGCTTCGACCGCAGCGACCAGATCGCGGCCCGCGTCGGACTTGAGCAGGAACCCGCGCGCGCCGGCCCGAAGCACTTCTCGCACGACTTGATCGGAATCGTGCATCGTGAGAATCAGGATTGCGATGTCAGGGGAGACCGCCAAGATTTGGCGAGCAGCCTCCAGTCCGTTGAGGTTCGGCATGCCGATGTCGAGCAAAATGAGATCGGGCTTCTCTTTGCTGGCGAGTTCGACGGCCTCGCGCCCGTCTTTTGCTTCTCCACAAACTTCCCAACCCGGATGACTCTCAAGCATTGCGCGGATGCCGCGCCTTGCCACCTCATGATCATCTGCAATCAGGATTCGAAGCATTCCTCACCTCCAGACAGTTGAAGTGTTGTTGAAAGTTTCGCAGGCATGCGGATTCGTCAGCTTTTATCGCTGGGAGACACCCGCATTTGATTCACATGTAAAGCACAATGCTTGCCAAACCCGTAATCCACTGCATCTAAAACGCTTTCATTGGTGCGAGATATCGTTGTTCGTGTAAGTTTTTCCAGACAGGACAGGAAGGAAGAAGGTTGGTCGTGACGGATAGTTGATTACTCGAGGCCGTACAGTGTTTCCCCTAGCATGAAGAATCAGCAATATTTCAATCGCTCGGTTTCCGTCGAGCTGGCATCAAAAAGCTGCACGGAGGCTAGCCCCAATGCGTCTTGGCTCGACTTTTCTTTTCTCAGGAATCGGAATCTTAGCGGTGGCAATAGCTCTTTGCGCGACTACGCTCGCGCAGACCAGCCAGCCCAGCCAAAGCAGCCCATCGACGCAGCCGGCAGCCGCTGGGCAGGTTCCCGACGCTGGTCCACCGCGAACCGCGACGCCTCCGGCCTCTGCTCAGCAACCATCTGGCCAGGATCCTACGGAAACTCAGCCGGCAGGCGATCAGCAACAGCCAATCACACCCAACGCCAGTGCAGACGATTCCGGCAGGTTTGTTTTCAGGAAGCAAGTGCAGGAGGTGGTATTGCATGCCACGGTTGTAGATGAAACGGGACACCTCGTTACCGGGCTCGACCGCAGCGCTTTCTCCATTTACGTGAATGGCACCCCAGAACCGATTACATCCTTCCACCGCGAGGACGTGCCGGTGGCGATGGGTGTCGTCATCGACAACTCCGGCTCGATGCGGGATAAGCGAGAGAAGGTGAATCAGGCGGTCCTCAATCTCATCCGCACCAGCAATCCGCAGGATGAGATTTTTGTGGTCAACTTCAGCCAGACCCCGTATCTCGATCAGGATTTTACTTCTGATGTCAATCTCCTTCAGACGGCGTTACATCAGGGTTCAACCCGCGGCAGTACCGCTCTTTACGACGCGGTGGTGGCATCCGCCGTCCATCTGCAAAACAATCCTCGCCTCACCAAGAAAGTGCTACTGGTGATCACTGACGGCCAGGACAATATGAGCCGGGAGACCTTGCAAGAGGCGATGCGGAAGTTGCAGCCGAACAAGGGCGCCACGCTCTACGCCATTGGACTGACCGATGAGGGACTAACGCGGACGGGACGGGATGCACTTCAGAATTTGGCGACCAGCACTGGCGGAGTAGCGTTCTTCCCGCAGAGCTTGAATGAAGTTGACGCCATCACGCGAACCGTGGCGCGCGACATCCGCAGTCAGTACACCCTTGCATTCAAGCCGGGAAACGGCGCTGCGCAGAAGGGATACCAGGCCATTCGAGTAGAAGCGAAAGGGCAAGGCCGCAGCCGCCTGATCGTACGCACGCGAAGCGGATACTATCCAGGCGAGACCCTTCGCTAACCAGTCTTAATTAGCTACGATTACTACACCGCCGTGGGACCCGCGGGGGTCTTCGGAGGTGGCGGCGGTAACTCAATCTGAATCAGATTGTTCTTAATCGCATAGACAACAAGATCGCGAATGGAGTGAAAGCTCAGCTTCCGCATGATGTTGCTGCGGTGAGTTTCGACGGTCTTGGTGCTCAGGTTCAGCAGGCATGCGACTTCTTTGGAGCTGTTGCCTTCCGCGAGCAACTGCGTGATCTCCCGCTCACGCGCCGTTAGCGTCGGCAACTTGGGGGCTTCGTTTCTCGAAACGGTGTGCCCCTTCTCGAGAAAGCCCGCCAGCACCAGGTCGTTAACTCGGGGCGTGAAGAACATTCGCTTGTTTTGAAGAGCCTCGACGGCAGACACGAGATCCCGCGCAGCGTCGGACTTCAGGACGAAGCCGCGAGCACCGGCATTTAGAGCTTCACGAATAACCTGATCAGAGTCGGTAATCGTGAGCACGATAACCTTGAAATGAGGATCGTGTTGAAGGAGCTGGCGCGTCGTGTCCAAGCCATTCAGATTGGGCATCCCGATATCGACAATGACGACATCAGGGTTCAACTGCAAGGCTTTCTCGATGGCCTCGCGGCCGTCGCTGGCTTCGCCGCAGACTTCCCAGCCTTCATGTTTTTCCAGAAGTGCGCGCAACCCGCGCCGCACAATTTCGTGATCGTCAGCCAACAAGATTCTCAACTTCATGATTCACCCCCACAGATCAAAAGGTGGACCGCAGTTTTCAAATTCGTGCCGGACCTTTAAGGCAACCCCTAACGCAACCCCGCAGCATCTCGTCCATTAAGCGCCGTAAACACGCGATGTTGGCTTACTGCTTCCACCGCAGCTAACAGATCACGGGCGGCATTGGACTTCACAACATATCCCCTGGCCCCAGCCTCCAGGGCTTCGCGCATCATTTGCGGAGAATCGTGCTGTGTAACGAACAATATCTCCAACTGCGGCGCTTGTCTCCGCAGAACACGACATGCTTCCAGCCCGTTCATTTTCGGCATGGTCACATCCAGCACCATGACGTCGGGATTCAAATCCTTGGCTTTCTCAACCGCCTCGGCCCCGTCCGAGGCTTCTCCAATGACTTCCCAGCCAGAGCGCCCTTCCAAAAGAGTCTTCAATCCCTGCCGCACCACGGGATGGTCATCAACCAACAATATGCGAATTGTCATGCCGTTCCGTTCCTCTGGGGGGAGACCGACCAGACGATTCGCCACATTCTACCTCAGCCCGTGTGATATGCCCGACCGATTCTACTCACTGGACACCGCTGGTCTAGCGAGGCAGCGAAACTCTTGGGCACGTGTCGAGATTATCGACCGAAGAGGCAGGCTCCAATACAGGGAATCCTGTATTCGATTGGGACTTTCAGAGCTATTAGAGACCTAACCAGTGCTTGCCTGGTCGCTACCCAGGAGAGACCGCTGGAAAGTATGTTTGATCGCGCAAGAGCACTTCTACCGCCTCAACTACCGATCCGATATCTTGCTTCGCACATGCTCCGCGCACGCCCGCCAAACGGGCGGCATCGGCCAACTGCCTGGAAAGGTGAAGCGTGACCATGAGGATCGGGATCTTGGGAAACAGTTCTGAGATCTGCCTCGCGACATCAACCCCGTTCAGATCGGGCATTTGATAGTCGAGAAGAACGAGATCGGGCGGAGCCTCCAGCACCATCCGCAAAGCCTCCGCGCCGGTTCGGGCTTCGCCGCACACTCGCCACGAGGTCTGCTGCTCGAGAATGGCTCGCAGATAGTGCCGGACCGAGGGATTGTCGTCGACCAGAAGAATACGAACCACTCGAACTCCCTTCTCGCTGGCGAGATACCGGTTGCCAAAGTATTGATCCGACCGAGCAGCTTTCACCGGAGGCGCAGATCACTGCCCGGTGCGGTGGCCCTTTTCCTTGTGCTGCTTCATCACGGTGCGCGCTGCCACTTCTTTCGCCCTGCTACCATAGCGGCCAGATCGCTGTGCGCTCTCTTTAATATGTTCATACTCACGTTGCTCTTTTGCGCCTACGCCGCGTAAATGCTTTTTCCCTGGCATGATATCGTTCTCCCCTGTTAACTACAGTTAAAGGTTAGTGGCGTCGTGGGATCGTCGCAATCCAGCGAAGCCTGTAGGTTTACTAATTCAGTTAATATCGCGACATCTACCAAATCCCCTTGCCGCTGCCGGTCATCTTCTGCTCGAGTGCCGCCGCGGTTGCAAGCCCCGGCAGCAAGCTGAGACGGAAGCTGTTTCGCAGATCTCCGTTGAGCAAGAGAGTCATCAGCTCGGAAGCATACAAATTCAGGGAGTGCGGGAGGATCGAGACACGAAGGAAATCGCGACGGAAACGAACCTGATCTGTGCCGAACTTCGCTGATCCAGTCACTATCGAATCCAGGGGAACACCGGTTCCGCGATAGGACTGCACGTACTCCGAGATGATCCTTAGGTACGTTGCAATTCCTTCCCACAGACCCGCCGCCGAGCCGACGGAGTGGAGATATTCAAAGTCAACCAGATGTTGGTCGAGGAGACGCGCGTTATCTACGATGTCGCACAAGCGGATGTAGAAATGCCGGTACATACGCTGGAGCGTGCTGATGACGATGCGGTCTTCGGGCGCCGGCACGCGAAATACATGTCCCGCGACCTGGGCCATGCGAGTACGAGCGGAGAGCGAACGGGTGACGACAGTCTGCTCTCCAGTCTGACCGAGGCGTCCAGCATGAACTTCGACGAGTTCCGGCAATCCCGGCACAACAAAGTTCCACTTGTTCGCCAGGCGGTCCCCCCAGCTGCGGTCCGCGAGGGTGGCATTGAAACGCGCGTTCATGGCCTGGACGACATTCGCGGCGTCAGCGTCCGTGTACAGATCGAGATCGCTGCCGAGGTCGGGCCAATGATCCAAGGACTTGATGACAGTGACCGGACAGCCACATTCTTCCAGAGCACCACAGATCTGCTGAAGAAAGCTCAGAGCATGGTTGATACGCGCGGTTTCCCGCTGAATCGCGGTGGCAGTCCATTCAGCACCCTGATTGTTTCCATCGGCCGCCAGGAGCTCTTGCAGAGGGGCAAACGCGCGCATGATGACATGGTTTGTGCTGGCCAGTGCTTCGAGATCTTCTAGATCGCGCGTACCCAGCGAGGAAACCATTTCCTCGGTTTCGATGGATGGCGCGCGGCTGCTTGCCTCCGAGGAGAACGGAGAGGCCAGTAAAAGCTCGGATAACAGCCGGAGGTTTTTCGTCGAGTCGCGGACATGCTCCATCGGTTGGAACTCCGTTGAAATGGTCGAAACAGCCCGCACTTTGGATGTGAGAACGTGCTCGTTGGTTGGCGGTCAGCGGGCGGATTCAGCTGCGCCGGCCTTGGAACTCTGGCCGCACTTGGCGAAGTTGAGGCGCTCAATCGCGGTGCCTTCCTCGTAGTCGTTCCAGGTTTCGATCAATACAAACGGAAGTGGACTGGCCGCATCGAAATACCGGTTGTAGAGGTGCAGAGTATCTTCAAACGTTTGCCTACAGCGGCTGCCCATGTGGCGATTGAGTCCCCATTTTGCGGCGGAATCGTCAAAGCCCGGCCATGCGGCGCCCACCGCAATCTTGTCGGGATGCTTGTTTCTCATGTTTTTGTAGAAATCGTCCAAATATTGCTCGCCCCAATTACTGCCATCGGGAGTCCATCCCTTTTGCCCGGGCTGCACCCATGCAAACAAGCCGGCGAAATCGGCGGCAAACTGCGCGGGCGGCTCGTCCTTATAGAAGAGGAGCGGCGGAGCTTCCCATCCGCTGCAATGCTCGGTGACGCGGTTCCAATCCACATGGCCATGTTTGGGGAAAATGAAGATCACAGGATGGCCGTTGTAAGCGAGATAGGCGCCGCGATGCGGCGCCGCGGGACCGATATACGCCGTATACGCTTGATCAAAAGCTGCTATGGCAGCACCCGTGGCCTGCCCGTCGTCATCTTCGGCCTCGTTGTATAAGAGCGCGACCTGGAAACGATTCTCGTCCGCAGCTTCTTGCATGAGCGCGAAGTTGTGGTCAGAGAAAGGGACGGCGGGCCCGTACCAATCCACGACGAACGCAGAAATTCCGCTGTGTCGTGCCTGTTGAATCTGTCGACGGAGAACCGCGGGGTCGTCGCTGGAGTATCCCACATCCATGTGGACATGGTCACCGAACCACGGCATGTAGACGGCGAGCACCTTGGGCCAGGAGTTAGGAGCCTGCCGATTTTGCTGCACGACGCGGTGCATGCCGGGCGTGGTGCATCCGCTGCCCGCCATGAAACACACAATCGCCAGAACTAGCAGCCGCGTCGACAAAAGAGAACTCCATGTCTTCCACCGTTGGAATGAAAATTGGATGCCGACGGCGCAGCAGTGGTTGGCGTACGAATAGCCTTCAGAACTCTGGAACGGCTTGGAGTTGGCGAATGACCCAGCGGTCGGCGCCGGGAGTTATCAACACAACATAGTGCACCACTACATGTTCGTCGTGGATCGTCTTGCTCCCATCGAGAATCTGCAGTCTGTAGTCTGCGGTATCGTGGAGCTCGATCATGTCGCCTTCGGGCGCATAGAAGACGGCTTCCACTTTGTGATTCTGATCGAGGTAGCGGGAGGTAAGGCCGCTGCGCCGTTGGCTGGCCACAGATTCGTTAAGCCACACGCTCGCAGTGCCTGCGAAGAGGCCGCTTAACGGAGCAGGAGAGTTGGATTCCAAGGCTTGTTCGAGATTCACCCATGCGAACTTGTAGTCGCGGAGAAGGGCGCGCTTCGTCAGGCTCTCGACCGAGCGCGGACCCGCTTTACTCGTGTTCAGAACGACTTGCGGAGTAGAGTCCGCGCCGGTGGAATAGCGTGGGGCAAACAACGCGATGAGCGCAAGCGCGATGACTTTCGCCAATTGGCCGGATTGAATTCTACCCATCATGCTTCGCATTCTCCAATCCTTGCTTCGGTTATTGCGCCCCCAGATGCAATGCATTTCCCATGACAACCCCTGAGGCGGCCGAGATCACGACCGGGCCAGTCGCGGTTATCTGAGCACGCGCGACTCCTTGCTTGATGGGCGCGTCCACCGTGCTTGAATCTTTCGCGTCTTTCGCTGTGAAAGTTACAACAGTGCCATCGGGGACCGGATTGCCCGAACAATCGCGAACGGGATCGGTCTCGACGATGATGCCTTTCGGTGTGCGCTGACCTTTGATGCGCAGACTGCATGGATCGGAGGCCACCTGCTGAACGACCCGCCGGGCAGAGACATCATTGATGGATGCCGTCACCTGCAACGTGCCTGCGGTTCGCCCTGAGTTCGTGTGAAACCAGGCGATGCCATTCTGCGTGGAGACTTGATGTGAGGCCGGGGCCGATCCCTTGGTGGTCAGCTGAAAATCCACCGTGGCCGCTGCGAGGACTAGATTGTGGAACTCGTCGAACGGCAGGGCCACTCCGCTGACTACGTCGTTTTGTCCTACCGGAGCCCGTGATGGGTGCACAAGGAAGGTCAGGTTCACTGGCTTGGCCGGCGCCACAAAGAACCCCACGCTGCGGCAACTGCTGGCGCACACGATCGCCAAATACTTTCCCGCAGATTGCATTTCTTTTGCCGAGAGCGATATCGCCTCGCCCAAATGCACGTCACGCTTCAACGTGATGCTCGGACCAACCAGATAGAACGTGGCAGTGCCACTGCCCGTGGTGGCGATCGAAGCCTCGCTTCCAGCGACTGCCGCCGATGGGGCACGAAGGTCTGCATCCTGCGCGGAACCCAGACCCGCCGTGCAGCCTATCGCCAAGAACAGAGCGACCCCAGCTCGCTGCAGTCTATGACCCATGCAGACTGTATTGATTGACGACGACATGAAAGTTCTGGACCTTTCCTGCCAGGGATTTCGGGATCTCGACGGCGAACGGCTGCGACTCTTGCGGAATCAGGGCGCGCTCGACGTAACCGTCGGAAACCCATACAACCTTGCCATTGTTGTCGTAGAAGCTGGCGATCACGTGGGGAATGTTCACCGTTTCGCCGCTCTGATTCAGGAGTTCTCCGTGTAGAACCGATCGGCCTTGCGGGTCCGTGTCCAGCTTCTGGTTCATTACGCCGATTACAGGATCAGACGAGGCGGGAACCAGAGTCGCTTTCACGTCCATGTGCACGTTCTTCACCTTGCTCAAGCTGACATGCGGAAAATCAATGCGATACGGGGAGACTTGCTTCGGCAATAGAACGTGAAGAATCTTGTCGAAGCTGGTCTCGTCGTCGATCGCGCTCCCGGCGGCATCCACTAGGGTTGCGTTGACATTCACGAAGGCCGGAATCGTGTCTTCGTTGACGACCTCTCCCATCACAACCGAACCTTCGGCCGAGTCAACGGCATTCATGGACACGATGCGCACGTGAGGCGCATCGACATTGTGAGAACCCCATTCCTCACCAGCGCTTCCAGTCACAAGCTCCCAGCGCAGATAATTCACCGGGATGATCTGCGAGGGCACGTTTGGTATAGGGACTTCGTCCCACACCACTTTCCATTGATCGCGGCGCACAAGGTGAAAGTCGCGCACATCTTCGACGGGACCTACGGGAGTCGACCAATGTAAGCGCACGCGCATCTGCGCTTCGGAATCGGTGGCATGGAGAGGACGCGCGTCATAACGTTCCAAGCTAGAGAATGAACGCAGCCCACCGTTGGAGCCGATCCATTCCTGGATGAAGGCCTGCTCGTTCACGCTGTCGTTGGTGCGCTCCACGCTGGAGAATGCGCGGTCCCAATTGCGTCTTTGCACGTCGATCAGAAAGTTGGAGAGGGCTTGCTCGGGAGTGGTCGCATTCGTACTGAACCCGGGCAGCGCCGAACCGGCGGCGATGCCAACGGTTCCGCTGGAGCGGCCTCCTCCGGTCAAACCAACTGCCATCAGAAGCACGGTGACGGCGACAAGAACGATTGGCAGAATATGTTTCATATCGAATCTCTGGGCTCTCAGGCTACGTAGTGTCCTTCGCGTTCATCCACAAGGACCGGTGTTGCGATGACCGTTCGCAGCCGCTGGCGGGCCGGCAACAACAACTCCAGGAACATCGCCAACACACTGACTCCAATCGGAAGCGTGCCCCACAGCAAACCCATCCACGCGGGAGGAACAGCGTCAGAATCGATGCGGTGAGCAGGGGGAACGTCATCCTTCGACCAGGCGGTGATTTCACCGTTATTAAAGGTCTCGGTTTTGCGCCATCCCACGAACGTTAGGAGCGGTTCGTAGTACGAATCATGGACGAACACATACTTCAAGCCGTAGCGGTTCGCATGCTCGAGCATGGCGCGCAGCGATGCCATGCCCGCCGAACCGTAGAACTTGGCATTCGTGAGCTGTGCGGAACCGTACTGCGTCATTTCCGGAAGGAGGCGGGCGGAATTGTAGTCTCCGTCGACGCTGCTGGCGTCCGTGTAAGTCGACACTTGCGCCAGTTCGCTGCCAAAGCCCAGCGTGAGATAACGATAGGAATCATGCCCGTCGCGGTTGAGAAACGAGATCACAGGATTGACGTCCATCGTGATCGTTGGACGGTACGGATTGGCCGTAAGCCATGCCAACGCTGCGCCAATGGTGGCAACCGCAGCCAACGATAGTGCGACCGCAGCCTTGGCACGGAAGCGATCGAGCAACTCAATCGCGAGCAGCCCAACGATCGGCATCGCCATTAGGGTCGCCCAGAAGGTAAAGCGCTCAAAGGTAAGAATGTCGTAGGCGCGGCCGAGCAACCATCGGGGAAGCGGGGTCGTGCCACCCAATCCGAAGATGAGGCTCAGCCAGAAACCGATGAGCAGCGGCCGCAGGCGCGGCACCGATGAACCGCGAATAATGATGAACGGTAGAGCCAGAATCAACGCTCCGTAAGGAATCACGAAGTAGTTGATCGCGGTAATCGAATTCAGCAAGAAGTTCGAGCGGCTGTCGTGTGGGATGGGGATCTGGTGAATCGGATGCTGAATCAAGGCCATCCAGTAGGGCAGCAATACGATACCCACGCCGACGCCGACCAGAACCGCAAACACTAAAGCTCGCGAGATTACTCCTGCTAGCGAGGTATTTCGTTGTTCCTCTCGCGCATCAACACAGGCTATCCACAGAACAGGTCCAGCGAAAAACACAATGCCGAAAATCAGCGTGACATGGTGAGCGGCGGCGGCCGTCAAGCTGAGGGCGACCCCTTTGATCAGTGATCGACCAGAGGCCTGCGTCGCCCATTCATAGAAATAAGGAATCGCATTTAGATACAAGGCAACCGAAGAAACGGTGGCCAACTGTCCAGCCTGGTACACCAGAAAGGCGAGGGCGCCAAGAAAGATGCTGCCTAGTGCTGCATAGCTGGCCGCGCGCTCATCCACCCAGATCTTGGCGAACCGGAATACCCCCACCGGCAGCAGCAGGACGGCAATCAACTGCACCAGCATGTATCCCATCTTCAAGCCCGCCACGTTCGAAAGCAGCGCGATCCACTGATGCGTGAGTGGAGGATATGTGGTTTGCGAGAAGCCCGCGAACCACTTGTCGTTCCACGGATTAAACCAGTGGTGAGCGTAATGGGAAGCAAGAAAGATATGGAAGTTCGTATCGAACGACCCAGCAGGAAGCTGCATGAGCAATAGAGGCCCGTGCACTGCCAGAGCGACCAACACAATTGCCAATAGCGGAATGGGACGAGAGTAGTTTTCGTTCATAGCGGTTGACGAACTCCAGTACCCTTAGCGTCCACTTTGATTCAGGAATGCTCCTAGGGGTTTACGCCGATTTCTTGGCGTCAGCCTGAGAGAAAGTCGTTCGAGGCTTTCGAGAAACCGACCTCACTCGATCCCTTTCTTGGAAGGCAAACCTACTTGCTCAGGTGGCATCTGAGAAGGACCGCAGGACATCCTGTGCGGGAGACTTGTTGGAGGTCTCCAGACGATTTTCTAAAGCGTGGTGACTACGTGAAAAGCCGGTATCCGCTCACGAGCTTTTGCATTGTCATGGTGCTGGGACTGCTTGGAAGGTCCTTCGGCCAGACCTATGACGTCGGTGGGGGGGGATCTCCCCCAGCCGCCAACAAACAAACCAACAAGAAGCCGCAGAGTGATGCGCCCCAGAGTGGTCCCGACTTCAGTTGGGGATCGGGCATCGACGTGGCGCGCCAGGCGCGCGCCGCGCAGGACGCTCTCAAGCGAAATGACTATGCGGCCGCGGTCTCTTATTCGGAGCAGGCAGCAAAGTCTGCCCCTCAAAACGCCGAGCTTTGGTTCTTGTTGGGATATTCCGCGCGTCTCGCAGAGCGTTATCCACTTTCTGTAGATTCCTTCGACCATGGACTGAAGCTGCAGCCGAACTCCGTGCGCGGGCTGGCAGGACTGGCGCAGACATACGCCAAGATGGGCCGTGATCAGGAAGCGGAGCAGTTGTTGCGCAGGGTAGTCGAAGCCAACCCGAAGGATGCCAACAGTCTTCAGCTCGCGGGTGAGTTGATGCTCAATACGGATCCGAAAGCCGCTTTGGGTTTTCTTCAGCGTGCGGAGACTGTACAGCCTTCGGCGCATAGCGACTTGCTGATCGCGCACGCCTATCAGCGGTTGGGGCAGCCCGATGATTCCACGCGCTATCTTAATCGCGCGAAAAATCGCGCACCGCACGATCCTGAGGTTCTGCGCGCGGCAGCCGGACAATATCGTGATCAAGGGAAGTATGACGAAGCGATCACAACGTTGCAGGCGATTCCGACCAAGACGGCTGATGTGATGGCCGAGATGGCTTATACGTATCAACTCGCGGGCAAACAGCAGGAAGCGGCAACGCTCTATACGCGCCTGGCAAAAGCCGCGAAAGGGAATATTGGGTTGGAATTGAGCGCGGCGCAAGCCTGGATCAACGCTGGGCAGCCGGACTCTGCTCGTCCATTTCTCGAGGCGGCCAGGCAGATTGATAGCAACAATTACCGGCTGCACGCGATTCTCGGGAGCATTGCGGAGTCGGAAGATCGCTTGCCGGAAGCTCGGGACGAGTACAAGCTCGCGCTGGATCATCTGCCCGCGCGTGTGCAGGAGGGGCCGCTCTACCCGATTGAACTAAGGCTGAATCTGTATGAAATCGATGTCCGGCAGGACGATTCCGCCGGCGCGCAGCAGGAACTGAAGACCGCCGCGGCTTCGCTTCAGCAAATTCAGGTCCCCGAGCAGGCACGCCCCGAAATGCTGAGGCTGCGAGCAGTCGTCGAATCTGCTTCGGGTGAATTTGAGGCCGCGAACCGCGATCTGAAGGAGGCACTTTCGCTGGCCCCGGGCAACGTGAATTCGTTAATGAACCTCGGCTCCCTGCTGTGGAAGATGGGACAGAAGGATGCAGCGCGCGATACTTTCACGAAGATTCTGGAACTCGACCACAACAACCGGCAGGCTCTTTCGTCGCTGGGGTATCTTGCACGCGATGCAGGCGACACCAAGCTAGCGGAGACTTACTTTGCCCGCGCGATTGCGGCGCACCCGAAGGACTTCGCTCCATACCTGGCGTTGGGCGATCTGTACACAGCGGAGCGCAAGTTCCAGCCTGCGGAAGCAAATTACGAAAGCGCTTACCAGCGCATGCCAGACAACGCTCTGGTGATCGCTGGAGGGGCGAACGCTGCAATCGAGGCCCACAATATCAACCTCGCCCAGCGCTGGCTCGATCGTGCCTCAGCCAAGGCGAATACAAGTCCGCAGGTTAAGCGCGAGCGGGAGCGTTATCTCACATTCAAGGGCGAATACGCGGAGTCGGCGAAGCTGGGGTACGACGTGATCGCAAAGCTTCCGAATGACCGCGAAGGCGTGGTCTACCTCGCCTACGATCTGTATTACCTTGGCCGCTATGACGAAGCTCTGGCGCTCGTCAATAAGTACGAGCCGATCCTCGCCAAGGATAAAGATCTTCCGCTGATTGCCGGCAACGTGCATGCGCACAACGGCGACTTGAACACCGCGCTGAAGGACTTCACGCTGGCGCTCGATCGCGATCCTAAGATGGCCACTGGCTACGTGAATCGCGGCTTCGTGTTGAACGATCTCCGGGAACCGGGCAAGGCTACTGGGGACTTTGAGACTGCGCTAAAACTGCAAGATAATTACGGCGAAGCTCATCTCGGCCTGGCCTTTGCTGATCTCCAGCTTCATCGTCCCAACCCGGCGCTCAAGCAACTGGACGCTGCGCAGAAAGTGTTCGGAAAGTCGCACACGTGGCATCTGGCCCGCGCAGAAGGATTCCGGCAGGAGCAGGATTATACTCACGCCGCGACAGAATACCGCAGCGCCCTATCGGAAACGCCGAATGATCTTACGACTCAGCTCGCCTATGCTGACGTCCTCTATCGTATGCGGCACTATGCGGAAGCGGTCGCCGCCCTCAACACGGCCGAGAATCTGTCGCCGTCAGATCCAGCGATCTACGCATTGATGGCACAGGTTCACGCCAAGCAGGGAAACCGCGAACAGACTCTTCGTGACATCGAATCGGCAGAGCGATTGGGCGGCAACAACGTCGCGACTCTTACGGCCACGGGAGATGCCCTGCTAACGCTCGGCGACAGGAGTGCCGCCATGCAGCGCTTCTCTCGCGCCCTCGACGTCCCGGGCGGAGATCGCATCGGCGTCCGTCTGGCAATTGCTGAGATCTTTTTGCGGCAAGGGCATTTGGATGAGGCCCATCGCCAGATCGCTCTCGGGTTCGCGGAAGCGCGCCTCGACACCGATTCACCGGTTACGGCTGAAGATTTATCCCAAGCCGCCGGACTGTTCTTGGCTATGCACGACTTTGATCTTGCGGAGAACTATTACGCGAAAGCCAAGATGGCTGGTGCCAACAACCGCACGGTGGAGATCGGACTGACGAACACTTATCTGGCCGAGGGAAATACTCGCAAGGCGGAATCAACTCTGGCCACCCTCGGACCGGCGAACGACTATCACGACGATTACAACTATATGATGGCGGCGGCGAATCTCTCTCGTCAGCGCCAGGATCCGCTACACGCGCTCTCTGCTTTCGCGCAGGCAAGCACAGTGGCAGGCGAGCAGGATCACGGCATCGCGGAGAGTTCACAGTACACGGCAGCGGATCAGGAGGGACGGCAGATCCTGAACGAGAGAGTGAGCATCGTTCCTGAAGCGTCGTTTGCTGCCTCGCTGGAAGACATCAACGTCTACACGCTGGATGCGAAGATACTCAAAGTAACGAATCCGGCGCTTCTGCCTCCGCCGCGCCACTCTTACCAGAGCCTGGGCGAGTCTCACTACCGCATTCCCCTGGGGAACTTCCCCGCGATCACCGGCTTTGTAGGCCAGTCTCTGACCGCTGGACAGTTGTTATATCCCAGTACTGGCGTAGTTCAGGACCGCAACACGTACGACACGATTTTGAATGGCGGAATCACGCCGGTTCTGCACTTGGGCACGAACTCCATTACCTTCAACGGTGGGCTGCAGTTTACGGTTCGTCGTGACACCATCTCGCCGGTGTTCATGAATCAAAACTTGTTCCGGCAGTTCCTCTACCTCTCAACCAGTTCCTTTTTTAATTGGGTGTCGGTGACTGGTAGCGCGATTCACGAGGCCGGACCGTTCACGGATCAGAACCTGCACTCCCGCGACGCCGCGGCGAACATCGAATTTACCGTGGGGCGTCCGTGGGGCAGCACTTCCCTAATCGCCGGATATTCCGTGCGGGATCTTCTGTTCCGCCCGCTGGTTGAAGAGTACTTCAATACGTCGAGCTACGTTGGCCTGCAGCACAAGTTTGGCAACCGCCTGACTGCGGCCGTGCTCGCGGAGTACCTGCGCTCTTGGCGCGTACAGTCCACGCAGTACGCAACTGCCCAGGCTTTGCTGCCGGGAGGGCGATTTGAGTTCCGCGCGAATCCGCGGTGGAGCCTTCAGGGTTCATTCATTCTTTCCCGCGGCTCTGGATATCACGCCTACGACAATGCCCAAAGTGAGTTTCTGGTCTCGTACGTCCGACCGATCCATGGAAAGCTGAAGGATGGCATCGGCGAGGTTCCAGTTTCGTATCCCATGCGTTTCTCGTTCGGCGTGCAGCAGCAGACGTTCTACGACTTCCCGGGATCGAGCCGAACCACGGTGCTTCCCGTCGTGCACTTCACGCTGTTCTAGTTTGACCTTGGCCGCTCGATGACCCTTACAGGAAAAACGCGCCTCACGGATTCTTCACAAGCCTTCTCGCGCAGCACCACCCAGACGCAGGCGAAAAAACTGCGTCACAAACTTCTGGGTGGAAGCCTAACGCTATTGGCTGGATCTGGACTGGTGGGAGTCACCAATCTCGTTTACAACGTCGTGACGGCGCGCCTGCTGGGCCCTACCGGGTTTGCTCACGCTACCGCTGTCTATACCTTGTTGATGCTGGCGTCGGCGATCACGCTCTCGTTTCAGGTGGTTTGCGCGAAATATGTCGCCAGTCACGAAACCGCAGATGAGAAAGCTTCCATTTTCGCCGCGCTGCATCTGCGGGCATGGGTCGCCGGGATCGCCTTGGGATTGCTGTTGTTTGTCTTCAATCGCGTGCTGATGGCATACCTGAATCTGCCCGATCAGGTTTTGATTTCACTGCTGGCGCTGGGAACCGCTTTTTACATTCCTCTTGGAGTGCGGCGCGGGTACATCCAGGGAGTCCACGCATTTGGTGCGCTGGCGATTAACTTCATGCTGGAAGGAGTGGTCCGCCTTGGTGGAGCTTACTTGCTCATCCAACTCGGTCTGGGCGTGAAGGGGGCAGTGCTGGCCAGCGTGATTGCTGTGATCGCATCGTACTTCGCGGCGAAACCCAGCCCCGGCCTGCGTTCCCTGGGGCCTCAACTCATCCCGATCTCTTTTGGGGAAGGGTTGCAGGCGATTGTTTTCTTCTCCGGCCAGGTCGTCATCAACAACTTCGATATCGTATTGGTCAAGCATTTTTTCGCATCCGACGAAGCAGGAATCTATGCCGCGGTTTCGCTGGTCGGACGTTTGGTGAATATGTGTGCGTGGTCGGTGGTCAACACCATGTTCCCAGTCTCGGCGGCCGCCCGATCCAGCGATCGCGAAGCCCGGCCGGTGCTGTTCTGGTCGCTGGGCATGGTGTTTCTGATTCTGTCGGTATTGATTCTGGGACTTTGGGCGATCCCCAGCTTCCTGTGGAGAATCTTGTTTGGCAGCCACTTTGAATTGGGGAATTATGGAGGGCTGGCCGCGCTACTTATTCTCTATGCAGTCACCACCGGAATTTACTCATTGAGTTCGGTGATGATCACCTACGAAATGTCGCGCAAGATCGCGAACACCAGTTGGGCCCAGTTGGCGTTCAGCGGCGCTCTCGTTCTGGGCATTTGCGTGTTTCACCAGACTTTGCGACAGGTCATTTTCGTGCAGCTCGTGCTCATGGTGATCTTGCTGGTGACGGTTGCGTTGCCTCTTCTGCGGCGGGAAATCGCTCCTCCCGAAGATGTCCGGACTTACGCCAGGTTATCGATCGTCCGATCCTTGCATGAGCAGGAAGTCATCGCGGAGTTTCTGCGAAGCGAATTTCATCATCCGGAATTTGCGGAATACCGTCAGGATTTCGGGCACCTTGTCCGCAAGCCCGACCTGAAGAGCCCTCGCGAGAATGCCTTGCGCCGGGCCCTTTTGTTCCTGCGGCGCGGCGCCATGTGGAGAGAATTGCCTGAGGACACGCGATGGTTTCAGGTCGAGCTTCGTCGCAGCGGCCTAAGCCGGATTCGTTTTTTTCCAAGAGCGCAGTGGCGGCGCGTGGCCGAGGGGAGCTTCTATGTGACGGACATGATTGAATGCCTGCGCATTAAATGGGAAGAAGCACCCGACGATGAATTCTTCCGCAAACTCGACCGGATCACGAATTCTGTCCAAGACAGCCTTGTGAATCCGACTGTCTTGTTGATCGGAGTGGACGATCGCAGTCCGTTGACGATTCTTGACGGCAATCACCGCATGGCGGCCGCCATGTTGGCACAGCCTCCGGCTGAGCTTGAAAGCTTTCAGTTCATCTGCGGGCTCTCTGCCGCCATGACGCGATGCTGCTGGTACCGCACGAATGTGAATACGCTGTCGCGCTACTTAACCAACCTTCTGCGCCACGTCTTTTACGATCCCGAGACGGACATCGGGCGCTTCCAGGAAAGCGACTCGTAGTCTGCTCTTACTGCAGCGGCTGAATGCTGTCGGTGGGAGCGGGCGGCTGAACCGATTCGTCCACGATGCTGTTGTCGCGACGCCGCAGAACGACCGGCTCATTTTGCCGGCGGAGGGCATTGCGGTCTTGGATGACCTTGGCCTCTACGTTTTCGTTGCTGTCGGCAGCCACTGCAAAGAGTTTCCGCCCCTCTTCCGTGCGACGGGTTGCAACGCCGACCGTCGCGTTTGCTCCACCCGCCTGGCGGGCACGATCGTAGAAGAACTGTGCCGTCTCACGGTCCCCTTCGAGTTCCGACACATAGCCGATGTTGTTTAGCGTGAATGCGTTATTGGGGTCGAGTTTGTAGGCATTGCGGAAGTCTTCGTTGGCTGCGCGCAAGTCATTGCGATTCACCGCGGAAACGCCACGCAGGTTCAGTTCCGACACTTGTTCGCTCACATCCTTCACTCGCGCCAGATGATCGCGCAGCGCCTTCGCGTTTTGTTGTGCCATCTCGCTCACGGTGCGTCCGCGCCAGACCCGGTCGGCGGTTACTACGGCGGTGGCATCGGAATGAACGCTGGCAGCTTCGTCGTAATACTTGAGGGCCTGCTGGGCCTCCCCTTCCATCTCTTTGGCGACGCCCATGTTGTTCAGAGTGAAGACGTTTTGTGAATCCGTTTTCAGCGTCGCTTGCAACAGCAGATCGGCTTCCGGCGCCCGCCCTTGAGAAAGTAAGCGCACAGCTTCCACGTTGGCGTGGTTGATCTGAAGTGGCTGGTCCGTGAGGGCCAGCGCATCTTTCATCGGACGGCCTTCCACTCGCCGCGCACTGGCGCGGTCGATGACCGCTTCACTCGACTGCTCGGCCGCCAGCGAATAGAACCGCTGAGCGCGGTCGATCTGCCCTTGCAATTCCGAAATGTAGCCGAGGTTGTTGAGCGTGAAGGCGTCGTCCGGATCGAAGAGATACGCTTTGTAGAAGAGCTGTTCCGCCTTCGCGTAGTTGTGCTTGCGGATAGCCTCCACTCCCTCGCGGTTCAAGCGCTGTACGGGCGTGAGGGTGCTCCGCTTGGGGATCGTGATCTTGAGATCGCCCGCTTGTGCGGATCGGGATCCGAGTCCAGTGAGCATTCCAACAAAGCCTATGACAAGCCACCGTTTAGCGTGCATTGGGCGTCCGATTCCTTGAGCGCAAAATGGTTCAAAACTGAGACTGAAGTTTGATGCCTTACCGGGAGTCTGGTTTGCCGGAAATCGGCGCGGATTTGAGTTTCCGCTCGTTGAATTGAGACTACCTTGTGCGGGTAAAGGGCATCCTATTCGGCGCGGGGAAAGTTGCGCTCCATCGGAAATCTGCATGAAACATATTGCAAAAGTCGCTGTCGGCAGTTTGCTTCTTGGTAGCCTTGCCTATGCTCAGGCGCCCTCGGAGCCCGGCTCATCGGCATCTGCGGCAACGTCGTCCGTGATTTCGACGACGGACGGCAGCATCCAGCCTGTGCAGCCGGTTGCACCCAAGGACACCGATCCGGATATCGTCGCCGATCCCGCTAGTCTGCTGCCTGACCTTCCCCCTGTTCCCCGAGCGAAGGCGACGTTAATTGGTGGCACCGTCGAACGGCTGGATCGGGTGCGTGACCAGGTAACAGTTCGAGTTTTCGGCGGCGGTCGAATGAATATTCTGTTTGATCCCCGCACGCGCGTGTATCGCGGTGGAGCAGAGGCCACGCTGGCCGATTTGCGCGAAGGAGAACGAATTTATCTGGACACCATCCTCGATGGAAACACGGTCTTCGCGCGCAGCATCCTCCTTAAGAGCGAGCAGGCTATCGGTGAAAGCCAGGGAATCGTGCTGAAATACAGGACCGACCGGGGCGAGATTACAGTGAGGGACGCAATTTCTCCGACGTCGCTCCGCGTACGGGTCAATTCATCTACTCAGTTTTTGCAAGACGAACACAAAGTTCCCGCCAGCAAGTTGTCCGAAGGTTGTTTGGTCGCCGTGAAGTTCAGTTCAGAGGGGAACGGCCACGAGGTCGCCCGCGAGATTTCGATCCTTGCTCTTTTCGGAACCCGTTACACCTTTGCGGGACAGGTCGTCCATGTCGACCTGCGCACTGGATTGCTTGTCATCAATTCCGCGACGGACCACAAGACCTACGAAGTCTACCTCGACCCGTCTGTCGCACCAGACGAGAATCTTCATGCCGGCGCGGTCGTCACCGTCGTAACGAATTTCGAGGGATCACGCTACGTGGCTCGCAGCCTGACGATTGATTCTCAAGGCAAGTAAAGCTATCAGCCAACTCTAAGGGCTGTTTGCGGCATACTCGGGTTTGTTACAAGAGCCCTCACGCGGCGGCTTCGGCTAAGCACGCACGAATAGGCACGAGCCTGCCCCGCCATCTTGCTCCCAAGCCTTCCCCCTGCACCTGGGCTACTGCAGAACGCTCGCGTTGCACACTCCGCTCTGCGACTGCGCCGGCGGTGTCGGGGGCGTGGCCCAGGGTATGTTTTGGAAATCGAAGAACTCAGTCATGTCGATCTGTGCGGCATCCCGCTTCGTCAAAGGCTGCACGTTGAATCGTGTCTCGATGAGTTTCAGGATCGCGGTGTAGTCGGCGACCGTGTGTGACACGTAATTCTTCTTTGTGAACGGGGATACCACAATCAGGGGCAGGCGATACCCGGTGTAGTCGAAGTCGCAATTGAAGCCATTCGGGTCGTTCGCACTGCCGCAGATGTCGGTCGACGCCAGGTCGATTGGTGCAATTCCATCCGGATTGACGGCAGGCTGCGGTGGAACGTGCTCGTATAAGCCTCCCGGCTCGTCGTAGGTCAGAATGAACACCGAATCCTTCCACGAAGGGCTTGCCATCAGGGGATCGATCAGGCTTTGAACATAAGCAGCGCCCACCTGTAGATTCGTACCCGGACTCGGGTGTTCATCGCGCCCCGATTCATATCCTGCTTCGATGAACGCGACTGATGGCAGCGTGCCTGCCTGAACATCCGTGAGGTATTGCGAGACCGGCACAACGTTGCTGGGCAAGGGATTCGGAGGCGTATAGTTTGCAAGCTGGGTTAGATACGTGCACGCCCCGCTATTTGAGGATGAAGAGGCATCACGAGTGATGCCGCCTCTCGGTCCACGAGCGTCTGGAGGGGTAGTGGAGCAGATAGCGTCGCTGTAGTAGACCTTCCAACTGATCCCTGCTTTCTGCAAAGCGTCGAAGATTGTGGGAGCGGTGAGAGGGGCATTGTCGGCGGCATTGGTGCCGGGAGGAAAGGCATAACCCTGGGACGTTGCAGCGTAGAGGTACATGCGATTGATCTGCGTGCGGTCTAGAGCGGGCGCGAACCAGCGGTCTGACGTGGCAAAGTTCGACGCCATGAAATAGTAGTAATTCAGATCGGTCCCATCGTAGTAGCCCATGGCGCGGATCCCCGCTGTGTCGGTGTACTGCGGATTCGCGCCACTGGAATTCTGATTGATAGCGAAGTTGGCGGCGTTGTAAACAAAGCCATCTAACGTTGGAGTTGTGGAACTTGGGTTTTGCAGGTTCCAGTCGAGATGGCTTTCATTCCACGACGGCGAAAGAAGTTCAATGCACTCAGTCGCGAGATGGTATGCCGGAACCGCGGGAGCGCCGTTGTACCCGGGGTTGGAGGCGTTCGCCGGGATGCCGTCAAACTGCTGCGCGGGGAAACCGTTCGCCGCCCAGTAGGCCGGGAGTTGTCCGAAATAGGTATCGAACGAGCGATTCTCCTGCACCATGACGACGATGTGATTGATGGAATTGATGCCGGAGTTCGGCGGCGTGGTCGTCGAGTTTGACAATCCCTGACAACCGCACAAAGTCAGCAACAAGGAAATGATTCCCACCGTTGAATAAGGGCGGACCTTTTTCATCGCAGTCATTCGCCTCACCTGTTTTCAAGAATTCAGCAAACCAACGGAACGCTTGGATGAGCTTTGCGAGTGGAATGTTGGCTTCAATCGGCGAACCATGACCGCTTTTACCCGGAGTCAAGCTATTGAAAAGACCGGGGTTAGCATTGCGAACAACGGACGCCCGGCTTCGATTCTCGTTGCTCGTCGAAGGTCAGCTCACGTCGCTCGCGGAGAGTCGAACTTAGGATCGTCACAGGACCGGTAATGACTAAGAGCTAAGGAAGAGCCGCAGCCATCCACCACGACAATGGCACGCAGGGTCCTCGCCCACAGGTTCAGGGACTAACGGCACCTTCCCAATGAATTGCTCCGCCCTTAAGCTCTTGTCGTTCCCAGAAAGTTTGTCCCAGAAAGTTGTTCTAGCAAGGCGTTCCGGCAAGGCCCAAGAAAGCTTGTCCCAGAAAGAAAGTTAGTTCAGAGGAATCTACAGGCGCAGCGTGCCTCCCTCGCGAACTAGCCGAAAGCTTCACGCAAGACCTCGGTCCCACCGCTCCTGAGGAAAGATGTGTCGTAAAGTGTTCTGTGCTGCAGTTCTGCTGCTGTCCGCAACAGGTGTGTGTGTAGCTGGCGACTACGTTGTGCCAACCACAACCCTGACTGCGCAAACGACGAACAACACCAGCGCCGCCAAGAATTTTGTCAGCCAGACCAATGGCAATTTGGGCGCTGGCAACGTCAGCAAAGTGAACGTACATTCCTTGTTGTATCCCGGCGCGACCACCAAGTTTTACGCTCATTTGGTTCTGTGGTTTGGTGAGTCGAGCCACATCAGCGTTGGCTACAGTTCCACGGACGCGGCGCAAATCCACAATCAGATCACGGACATGATCAGCCGGGGAATCGACGGCGTCATTATCGTTTGGTACGGCCCGAACAACAGCATCGACCAGGCTGCAAAGCTAGTCATGGCTGAGGCTGAGACGCATCCGGGCTTCACCTTCGCCATCATGATCGATCAGGGCGCAATTAAGTGGGATTCCTGCTCAGGGTGTTCGCCGCAGCAGGCCCTGATCAGCCAGTTGCAATACATCGAACAGACCTACTTCTCCTCACGGGCATACTTGACGCAGCAGGGTAGGCCGGTGGTTACGAATTTCAACATCGACCTTTCATATACCGTTGATTGGACGGCTGTGACCGCTGCACTTTCCACACAACCTATCTTTCTGTTTGAGAACAATAGTGGCTTCACTCACGTGTTGAGTGACGGCAGCTATTCATGGGTAATGCCGACTACCAGCGACTACGGGATCGGGTATCTGACAAGCTTCTACAACTCCGGGATGCCCTTCACCAACGAGCAAACTGTGGGCGCTGCCTACAAAGGCTTCAATGATTCGCTGGCATCTTGGGGCTTAAACCGCGTCATGGGCCAGCAATGTGGGCAAACGTGGCTGCAGACGTTTTCGGAAGTCAACGGCATTTACAACTCAGGAAAGCAATTACCCGCGCTGCAGTTGGTGACATGGAATGACTATGAGGAAGCGACTGAGATCGAATCCGGAATCAGCAACTGCCTCACGGTTTCGGCGACGGTGTCTGGCAGTTCGCTGCAGTGGACGATCAAGGGCGATGAAACCACGGTCGACCACTACGTCGCGTACATCAGCACCGATGGTCAGAATCTGATGTCGCTGGGAGACATCAACGCAGGCTTAAATTCCGTGAACTTATGCAGCTATTCCATTCCCAACGGTAGCTATACATTGTTTGTGCAAGCTGTAGGAAAGCCGAGCATGACCAACCAGATGTCGGGAGCGGTGAAGTTCACGTCAAACTGTACGGCAAGCACAACCGTATCGTTCGGAACGAATCCGTCGTCGATGACGATTGCTGCGGGAGGATCGGGAAACGTCACGGTGACCGCTGCTGCTCAGTCAGGGGCCTTCAATAATGCGATTGCCTTGTCCTGTTCCGGCTTGCCCAAGGGCATGACCTGTTCGTTCTCGCCCGCTTCCATTACTCCCGGTGCTGGAGCCGTCAACTCCGTCCTCACGGTTTCCGCGGCTACTTTTGTTTCCTCGAACCATCGTGAGCGGAGCCATGCTCTGCTCGCCACCTGGCTGTTCAGTTTCGGTTTGTTCGGCCTCACGCTTGTGGGAAGAATTCAGCGTAAGCGCATCGTCACTGTCCTCGGCGCTTGCGTTCTCGCCGCGCTTATCGTCGGAGCCACTTCCTGCGGGGGGAACAGCGCCAGCAACACGGCCAAGGCTTCCAACGCGGCCAGCTACACCGTCACCGTCAACGGTAGTTCCAGCGCCGTTCAGCTTTCCACGACCGTTACCATTACCGTGAAGTAGCCGAAGATCATCTCGGTCGGTCCATGACGCATGGAGAACTGCGGAACGCCGGGCCCAACCCAACGAATTTCGCGTCATTAAGCGCAGCAACAAGGTTTTGGAGGGGAGCCAGCGCGGCAGTCGCCGGATGTGAGCCACATATTTCAGAGTTTGAACCCTCTGTTGCAGCTCGAAATGGCGAAGATACTTCTGCACGACATTGGGCATGGTCATGCGAAGACCCGCGGAGAAATTCTGCGTCGCCATTGCTTGCTGCTTCCCGGAGTCTTGCAACAAGTGAATCACGCAGTCCGCAAGCCCCTGCGCGTCTCCCGGCGGATAGAATTCGATGGCCAACTCTTCGCCTTGCGCCATTTGCCGGAAGTCCGCCAGATCAGCGCAGATAATCGGCACTCCATAAGCGCAGGCCAGATGCGCAACCCCGCTGCATCCCGTGGACGAAGAGTAGGGCATGACCGCAACCGTGGCGCTCTGAAACAGATCGGGCAGCGCCTCCTCTGGAACGTAGCCGCGGAACTCGATGCGGGCATTTCCCGCACACTGTCGCCGGATCGATTCCGTGTAGCCTGCGGCCTGGGGATGATCTCCGCCGGCAATCACTAGTTTCGCCTCGGGCAATTGCGCAGCAATCACATTGAAGGCCTCGATCATAAGCTCGAGCCGTTTGTAGGTCCCCCATTTACCGAACGCCAGAATGCGGTGGATCGGAGCACCACGCCGCGAGAAGTCGGGAAACTCGGGCCGGCGCGCGAGGATGCCGTGGGCCCGCAAGTGGACGTTGTCCCGTCCGTACTTATCGTTCAGGATCTTGCGATAGCCGGGCATGAGCACCGAGACCGAGTTCGAAAGCAACAGCATTCGCGTCGCGAGCGTGCCCGCGAGCCGATAGATCGCCTCGTGACGAACTCCGACGTCCTTTAGCTCCACGGTGTCCATCAGATGATGCAGGGTAACGTGGGTGTAGCGGCCGCTGAGACGTGCGAGCAGAGGCGTCATGAGCCCTGCAAAGGCAATAAAGGGATTCCGGCCAAAGGTGCTGAACAACAAATTGAACCAGACCACATCCGGCTTCAGACGGTGCAGAGTCCTCAACAGGCGGATGGAACTACCCGGATCATCGAACGACCAGCAGCGCAGGACGGTAAACCCCTCAGGCTCGACGTGGTTTGGCGGGAGTTCATCGGCCAGAACCGTAAGGTTGAGGAACGGATTACGTTGCAACTCCTCTGCGATGTGAAACCCATATTCACTTAGTCCCCCGGTGCTGGGGGGGAACGTGGTGACCAGACAGATCTTCATTCGTATTCCGCCTCGTAAGCGCTCAGGATTCGATGTGCTTTCAGGAGAAGATGTTGGCAGGCCGCGGCAAGAAAGAAACAGATTCAAGCGTGCGGAGTTTTCGCTTCACTTGGACCGACTGGACATGGCATTGGAAAGTCAACTGTCTCAAACGTCGTTGGCAGACATTTCTTTGCAATCGATTCTCTAATCTTGGCCGTGGTTTCTTCGAGGGAAAGCGGGGCAAGAACCGTCATCCCTCGGACAAGCCGGCTCAACGCGATGTAAGAGTCACGGTTTTTGCGGACAAATTCCAGGGGGTACTCGGGCTTGCGCAGGTGCGCAGCTTCCGGATCGGCGTCCACGACATAGGCCACATCTGGCTTTGGAACCAGGCGCAAAAGCAGATTTACGTAGAGACGTACTGGCGGACGAGTGATGGGCAGATTGGCGAGTTCATCGTAGATGTATCTGTCAAAGATAATAAAGTCAGCGCCCGCACAAGCGCTTCCGGAAACGGCAACGCGAAGACTATAGGCGTCGAGCAAGTATAGGAACAAACGGACCGCGGTGATGTACCAGGATGTAACGTTCTTGTCGCGGCGACTGATGGGCTGGTCTGGGCTGCCGACGCCCTTGTCTCCCTTGAAAGCTGCGAGACTCATATGCTCCCGGAAACGAGGGAACACGACCACGTTATCCCAAAATGTGTAAAGGGTAGAGCGGAATCCCAGCGACCGCAGGTGGGTTTGCAGGGCCTCGATTTGCGTACTCTTGCCAGCTCCGTCGATCCCCGAGAAGCTGATGACTGTTACATTGTCTGAACGCATGAGGAATTGGCAACCGCTGACTTATCCTCTGACAAAACGAACTAGTGTGCACCCGGTGGCTTGCTTGAAGTCGCCGCAGTGAGGGCAATCACGCTGCCCACGGCTACGCCTGCTCCCACAATCGCGCCTACTTTTAAGACGAGGGTCCGGACGCGGCGCTGCTTGGCAGGAGCGATCGCAACTCCCGCGGGTTGGGCCGCAGTCACGCCGCTTACCGTCGGTGCTTCCGCAGCCGCGGTACCGACTGGCCGCTGAGGCTTTTGACTTTGGTCTTGATCGGCCGGCGTTTGCGCAGATCCCGTCTGGTTGGGAGGCGTGCTTCCCGACTGCGGAGACGCGGTCTGCTGTGGCGAAGCATCTTGCGCCTGAGCCCACAAAGTCCCCGGGCTGTCAGGAAGCTGCGAAGCCGCAATGCTCTCAACTGGGGGCGCAGTTGCAGTCGCAGCCTGGTTTACTGCGACCGGCCGCAGATCTGGTGGTTGGCCATCCTGGGCGAGAATGTTTTTAGGCAGGCCCAGTACGAATGGCAAGAATGCGATGTACATGAAGCTCATGCTCAAAGATCGCATCGTCATCTCCGTCTGCCAGCGAAAGCCCTAGCTGGCCTGCTTGAGGGCGCCCAGTTCGCCGAATACATTGGCATACCAAGGCACATCCTGTAGAACGGCTTCCGCCGGAATCGCATTGAAGCTGCGCACAGCGTCGTCAGAGGTTGCGAACGCCTCGAATACACGCGCGACTCTCATCAGTTCGAGAATCACTTCCGATTCAGGGGACAACGCAGCCAGCTTCAAATCGCCGTCTCGCTTCATCGCCTCTTCCAGGCAGTGCAGCATCATCTCAACGCCAGCGCTATCGATATAGCGAACTTGGGAACAATCTAGAACAATTCGCGGGCGATGGCACTTGAGCAGGGGCTCCACTTCCTGCAGGAATGTACGGACTCCACCCAAGTTCAGTCGTTCTGGCATTTGCATGATGACTACAGGGCCACTGGTCAACATTTTCCACCCCTTTGAATTGTGCAAAAACGCATTTACAACTTATCTGCAGCTTTCAAACTCACATCTTGCCTTGCAACATACAGCGCAAGTCTTACTCGGCTTGCACAAACTGCACGCTTCCGACTCCGGAAGAGATTGGCGATTGGACATTTCTACCTTGGCGCGGCACTCGGTTCTGCCGGAAGACGCACGGATCAGCGATTTCGAGAGTCACGCCACGCTCAAGATTCAGCAGGTTGTTGCCATCTACAATCGAGTGAGCCACGTCGAGACCAATGCCGACGTAGCTGTTCGACAAGACGGAGCTATCCTCCACCACGGTTCCATAATCGACCTGACTGTTGCTCTCAATATTGCTGCACCGGGTAATGAGGCTCTGTTCGGCAATCCTCGTTCCACGTCCGATGTATGCCGGAGCAACGATACGGGCATCGCGGTGCACCTGTGCACCCTCGTCCATCCAGATGCCGGGCCGGGATTCCGTGCCTTGCGGCCGCAGCCCACAGCGGGATGTGAGGCCATCCACAACGAGCCGGCGCAGGTCTCGTGGATTCCTGAGCCGATTGACATAGCCCCGCACAAAATAACGGGCCGGCTCGGCCCCGCTTCGGGTTGACAGAATATCTATGCCCTCGCTGATCCCGGCTGGATCAACGATCCATAGATCCAGCGGCCCTTCGTCATCGAAGGCACGAGTCACCGCTTGTCCCTGTTCACGATGAAACTGAAGTGCGTCCTTCAAATCAAAATCCACGTATCCAGTGATGCGAATAACCACGATCGCCTCGGCACCGCTGTCTTTACAAGTTGCCAGCCTTTGCGCCGCGCCGCCCCATGCCGTTTCAGCCGAACAAAACTCGATGGGGGAAGCGGAATGAATGTCGGCGCATGATGGCGGCTCGGAAATACCTCGGTACACCGAAATTTTCTCCACGCCGCGCCGTAGTTTGGCGATCAACCGTTCTATTACCGAGCAGCCCAACACCTCAACGCAGACCAAAGGAGTTCCCTGCGGGCCTGACGTAACCTTCGGCAGAGTTTTGGCCGCGGTTTCTCCGCACCTTCCGTCGCCTTGACTCTCTGGTCCGACAATAACGATCGCGTTCAGCACTCCGACTCCGCCTTGTCCTGGGTACTACTTCCCATGCTCGATTTGTAGTACGTCTACTACTTTGCTGCCACTCTGACGAGGCTCAGCAATCCAGTCCCCTGATTCGAGGACTGGGTTTTCGCCGCACGCCGCCGTATCTTTGTTTTCGGAAACAGTAGAGCGCGCATTTTCAGCTTCGCTTTGTGCAGTTGCGACTTGGAGTTTCCGATGGAGCAGTCGAGCAATTGCGCGATCTCGTGGTGCTGATATCCCTCAACCTCGTGCAAAGCAAAAATCGTCCGGCAGCCTTCGGGGAGTTCCTGCAGAGCACGACGCAGGGCGATGCGATCGACGACACCGGTGAGTTCCGGATCGCTTTTCCCGAAGTCCCGATGCAAGGAGGGCGACTCTGGATTTACTGGCTCGTCCAGTGAAACCGTCGGTGGAGATTTGCGCCGGCGCAGCTTCATGAGCACGGTGTTCACAGCGACACGATAAAGCCAGGTCGAAAAGGCAGCGTCTCCGCGAAATGAACTGACTGTGCGAAACACCTGCAGGAAAGCTTCCTGAGTCAGATCCTCCGCCTCTGCGACATCTTTGGTCATCAGAAGGCACACGGAATAGACGCGGTTCTTGTGTTGTCGAAACAAGGTTGCAAAGGCTTGCTCATCGCCCAACTGCGCGCGCTTTACCAGGTTGGTCTGGGAGTCATCGCGACCATTAGTGTTCGTCGCGGGGATGACGTTCGCTTCTGTCGCAGAAATCGCACAAGTTGCCACGTTATGATCTCCTTACTTTTCGGCGGTTTCGCTCGCCATACCTCCGCGAGCATGGATCGAGAGTAGAAAAAGGATCGAAATCCTTGTATCGGGTCACATCTGTAAACGAGTGCAGGAGACGCTGTAAGTCGTGCTGCTGATCTTGTAAGGCGAAGATCCACGCCGGGCGCGGATCTAAGGCTTACGAGTAAATTGGGGGAAATTAATTCCGATGGTAGGGCAACAAACGGATTGACATCCCAACATCAATACAGGTGGAATTCGACTTCCACGCTGATCTGGACATCCACCGGTTTGCCGTCTTTGAGAGCGGGCTGGAAACGCCATTGCCGCACAGCTTCGAGCGCTTTGGCATCGAGTCCAAGGCCTAAGCCCCGCACTACCTTGATGTCGCGCGGGTGTCCGGCCGCATCCACGATCAACCACAGAACGCACGTACCTTGCTTCTTGGCTCTGCGCGCCTCTTCGGTGTAGTCGGGATCAGGCGAAGAAATCGCTTGGGGCGCGGAAATACCGCCTCCGACCTTGTAAACGCCACCGCCGATGCCGCCGCCGCTCCCGGCGCCTACACCAGGTCCGTGTCCTACGCCAACGCCCCCGCCTGAACCCGAACCGATACCACCGCCGGAACCCGTCCCGTTCGATGGTGGTGCAGCAGGCATTGGTGCGGCCGAAGAGACTCCAAGATTCGGCATGTGGTTCTCCGCGAGATGAACTTGCGGCGGGACCACGACGGTAGGCTGTTCCGCGAGTTTCGGCTTTTCATTGCGGACAATGATTGCGGGCGGCGTGATCTGCTGCATGGCGGTTTTCGGCAACCGCCCTTTCGGCGCAGGCAGGCGATCGTGATCGCCACCCCCACCTCCTCCGCTGATCACCTTCTTGGAAGTGGGCAAGGCATACGACTCTTGCGACGGCGCAATCAAGATCACATTCTGCCGCGATGCAACTTTCTGCACGACTTCATGACCGATAAACGCGCCGCTAAGAATCGCGCCCAACAAAACAACGTGAATGATCGCGGATATCACGATACCGTTGCCGCGATAGTTGTTGTAGTGACCCCATATCTCGTCGGGCGCGCGGGAAATCCGAGGGCTCGACCTCACTTGCGGGCGAGCCGCGCGCACTCCCGTTTGATAGCGGGGCAACCGCGGCTGTGCCAGCTCAAGTGCGGACTCACCATGGAAGGCAGAGTTCTGATGGCTCGACATGACTGCTCCTCAAAAACGTGAACCCAACCCCAAAAAACAAATGGCGGGATAAAGCCAGTTCCTACCATTTGGGCCGATCACATCGTGCGGTGACCAGCAAAACGCCACAACGAACCTGCCGTCACAAACGACCGGCGAGAAGGAGAACGAGGACCACCACCACGACGAGGCCTAACCCGCCACTCGGGTAGTATCCCCAGGACCGGCTGTAAGGCCACGCCGGTAGTGCACCCAGCAACATCAGGATCAGCAGTACCAAAAGAATCGTGTACATGAAGACCTCTCAGGTTTAGAGTTTCATTTCTGCCAGTCTTGCCAACTGTTGCCGGCCCGGTTGACGCCGAGCCGGCATTGTGTTGCACGCCTCGAACGGGTTAATTCGCGGCAGGTGTGGTTGCACCGGCCGCATCATTCCTGCCCGATTCTTTGCTCTGGACGGAGTATTTACGAACGGCCGCAAGGAACGGCTCGCTGACAGCAGTCGCCTGCACCCTTCCGCTCAAGATCTCCGAAAACGGCATAAAGCTGCCGTAGAGCAACCGAGTCTCATCCTTGTCTTGAGTCAGCGCGGCACCGCTCAGATCGATTCCCGCGAAAAGACCGCGGGCGCGCGAATAGGTCAGCACTTCCGCCCGCATCTTGACGTCGGTGTCCGCTGCCGCATCACGGCCTACCGGTCCAGCGGCTGCCGACGCGTCAGCGCCAAGCTTGAACTTGCTCGAAAGCAGGTGCTGCATGCCTTGGTCGTTCGTCACGATCATTACCAGGTCAACTGCCTGGCCTCCGACCTGCAGGCCCCAACTTCCGCCGGTGATAGTGATGGGCGCAGGCGCACTCCAACCCGATGCCGTCCGGCAGGTAGCAATACCCTTCCCATGGTTCCCGCCGAAGCCAATCGCGATCTTTACCATCGAAGGAATGACCGCGATGCACTTCGCATCGCGCATGACCTTGTCAGGAATTGCCTTGTCAGGCGTCGCCATGATTTCGTTCAGAACCTTGGCAGACGCATCAATCCGCTTGGCGATATCGGAATCGTCTTTGTCTTTGTCGGCGGACCAGCTAACACCGGTCAAGAGGGAACAAATGCTCAGCACCAGGAGACATTTGGGAAATACTGAAGAAATTCTTCTCATATTCGTCTTAGTCCTCATTCTGTGCTCCGCGTGAGCACCTGCTAATTGTTCTGCGACAACAAAGGTATTCCGAGAGCGCGACCGCTTCTATCCGGCAGAGGCAGTAAACGGGGTAAGAACTTTCCTGAAGGCACGGAGCGGCGGGGGCGACGCAACTGCCGAGTGAGGCCTTTCCTCGGCTGGACATACAGGTTCTACAGTATTGTGACTTTCTACGCGGCACATTAGTCTGCAATCTCTACTCGACACAACGCCCCCCAAGCGGGTGCCGGTCCTCTGGGACGGACCGGCACCTGCTCCTTCCTAAGGTTCTGGATCCGCAGCGGGTACGTGAACGGATCTCGTCAAGTACAGTCTTGCGGGGATACTTCAGAGGTTTGGGCTTGCCTATGATCGGTAGGCAAATCTCAACGCCGGAGGTGAGTATGCTTTATTGGGCCTTGATGTTCCTGGTTGTGGCGCTGATCGCTGGCGTGTTGGGCTTCACGGGCGTCGCCGTCGCGGCTGCTGGGATCGCGAAAGTGTTGTTTGTTGTTTTCCTGGTGTTGTTTCTGGTTTCGATTGTCGCGCATCTCGGAAGCGGCCGCCGGTCGCTGACCTGACCCGCATCAAACAACAGGGCCTCGAAGACTGAGGCCCTGCTTTTACTCCTGAGCTGCCACCTGCCCGGGTAGTCCCTTAGCTTCCGCATCACGGTTGTCGCTGGCTGCGCACGCATTGGTCGGGATCACTGCCTCGACTATCGATCCGCCGCTCGACGACTCCACTCTGAACTCGCCTCCGAACTCCGCCAGTCTCTCTCTCATTCCCGCCAGGCCAATTCCGGACGCTGCCCCGCCACGAAACCTCGCCAGAACGTCTTCGGGAATCCCTTTTCCGTCATCCGTAACCGTGAGGGTGACGTGCCCGTCCGAGCACAGGATGCGAATGTCGACTGACTGGGCCGAGGCATGGCGATAAACATTGGTCAACGATTCCTGCAGAACCCGAAACAGTGCGATCTCGACCTCTCTAGGCAGCCGCTCAATCGGCTCATCGACGAGCAGCGACACCTTTACCTGACTGCGCTTCCCGTACTCATCCACATACCAGCGAGCCGCGGGCAAGAATCCCAGCTCTTCCAGCAGAGGAGGGTGGAGGAGATGCGAGATCGTTCGTACTTCCTGAATCGCGCAGTCTGTTAGCCAGACTGTCTCGCGAAGCAGGGCCGGCACATCGACGTGCACTCCTGTCTCGAGTTGATTGAGATTGATTTTGAGTCCTGCGAGATACTGGCCGACGCTGTCGTGAAGTTCCCGGGCGATGCGGCGGCGCTCTAGGTCCTGCAATTCAAGAATCCTGGCGCTCATCAGACGATAGGATTCCGCGTTTGCACGCGACCTCTCCTCAGTGTTCTTCGTTCGGGCAACCTCAGATACAAGTAGCCGGAAATTGTAGGCAAGCATCAAGGTCACGACTGTAAACGCCAACCCCAGCATGAGAACGTTGCGTTTGAATAGATAGTCCCAGGCCTTCAGCCTCTGATCGAGCAGCAGCTCCTCTTCATCCTGCATGGTTCTCACGATGGCGGCGATCTGCCTCCCGCGGTCACCGATTTCCTCTTGCCGTTTCCGCTCGGCGGGCGAAAGGTAAACCCGCAAGTCGCCGGGATTCCGCTGTCTGTCGATCAGAGAGCCGTCTTCTTTGAGTATCTGCCCCAGTTGCTCCAGGCGCTCTTGTTGCCGGGGATTATCACGGGTTAGCCTGCGGAGTTCTTCGACTGTCTGGCGGGCCAGATCAGATTGCTGACGGGACTGTGGAAACTGCCCTATCCCTTGCATCGACAGAGCAGGAGTTTCCGCCCCTGCGCGCATGACCTCCAACTGCAGATCGTTGAGCTGAGACCGCACTTGATAGGTATGGATCACCCAGTCCCGATTGACCGCGATTCCACGCTCAGTGAAATAGGCCACAGCGCCCAGAGCAAGGATCGTGATGAAGACCAGCGCCAACGAAGCGAACCGTATCCTGGTAGAAGACGATGCTGGCTTCTTTGGGAGCTCGGGATGGACGTTTGTTGTCATTCCTTCTTCATTTCTTCTGTACCCTTCGATGGGCTGACCCGATCGCTGTGGACAAAGAGACCGCCTGCTCAGTAATCGCCTGACATTAAGCAGGGCCAGTTCCGCGGAGCTGACCCTGCCTGTGGTGCTGAAAACTCACACGCTATTTTGTTGAGGTAGCTTTTTGGTGTTTGACCTCAAGCTCATTGACTACTTGCTTCACGTTGGGCACCTGTTCCGCCAGCTTTTCAACGTTGGAACGCTGAGCTTGAGAGGGAACGTCGCCCTTCAACGTAACCACGCCGTTGGTGACGTCGTACTTCACGTCTCGCTTGAGCTTGTGTTGAATCAACATGGCTTCCAGGTTCTTGTCGATGCCAGAATCCAGGTCGGAATCAACCTTTTTCGCGGTGCTCTCTTCGCCGCCCGGCCGCACGCCGATCTCGTTCGACACGACCTCAGTGCCGGCGATGGACCTGGCGATGGATTCCGCCCTCGCTTTGTCGTCGTCCGTCGCTACTTTGCCTGTGAGAGTCACCACGCTTTTATCTCGATCCTGGCTCACGTTTACCTCGTTCAGTCCGGCCTGATCGAGAGAGTGCCGGATGTCTCCAGCGATGTCGGGAGCCTTCGGAGGCCTGTCTGAGCAAGCCAGCGTTAACGCAATCGCGCACGCCACCAGTACGATTGAAATGGTTTTCAGTAATCTCATAGTTCTCCTTTGTCCTTCGTTCAGGCCGAACGACCTGCCACCGATTCGAGTTTGCTACTAGATCCAATTCCATCCAGCTTCTCTAACTGTGCCTGTTGTTGTGGTCCGTCAGAATCAACTGGAACCCGTAGATATCGGGAGGACTTCTGGTAACAGAGGGGGACTAAAGGATGAGGGGAAGGTGGATGCGCGGCGGCCAAGGACGGCTTCCAAGTCGGTCAAACTGCAAAGGCCCGACTCGGGCCACCGTGTGCAGTCACTCCTGAAAGGACGTGGCCGCCAGCATCCTACCAGCTTCAGAATACAGGAGGAGTGCTGCTGTCACAATCGGGGAAAGTGTGTACAAGAAAGGATTCCATCGCTTATATCAGTCTGATGGCAGCCATCGATTGCTCTCACCGGGGCATCTAAGAACCCGATGGGGCTAGGCTTGCAATTCGCGTGGCTTTTAGTGCTCGGCATGCCGGTCGCGTGCATCGCCTGGACCGTGACGCACGAAGAAGTGTTTCGGGAGCCGCGCCAGTACTGCGAGAGAGAATGCGTACAAGCGCAGTCTTTCATCCGCCGCAAATTCTTCTACTTGTTCACTTGTGAGTATTGTTTTAGCCACTATGTCGCGGCGGGAGTGCTGCTCGTCGCCCGGTACAAACTGCTGTACACGGATTGGCGAGGATACTTCGTTGCCTTCTTCGCCCTCGTCTGGGTGGCCAACCAGTACATGAGCATTTACAACCGACTGCGCCTCGACATTAAGCATGAGCAAGTCGAAATCAAGGCCGACGAGCAGAAAGTCGACGGCCGCAAAGTTGCCTAAGCTGATGCACCTGCGTATAGGTGATGTGGGTTCAGACGGTCAAAGGGACGCCGAGAGGGTCATGCCGTCTGGATGGAATGACCACCTGAAGAATCGTGCCGGGATTGGCATTCGCCAATCGGAGGCTGCCTCCAAGCTCATTGACGCGCTGCCGCATCCCGCCGATGCCAACGCCAACGCTGTCAGGACGCAATTGAATCACCTGCTCCTCAATTCCTTTGCCATCGTCACTCACAGTGACAACGATTCGACCTTCGCTTTCGACCAAGCTCACGCTCCCGTTGCGCGCTCCGGAATGCCGGAACATGTTGGTCAGCGCTTCCTGGATGATACGGAAGATCGCGGTTTCGATATCCGGCTTGAGCCGGCTGAGATCGGGGGGCTCGACCTCGAGTCGAATCTCGATCCCGCTACGATCCGAAAGCCCTTCCAGGTACCAGCGAAGGGCGGAAACCAGGCCAACCTCATCCAGCAAAGGAGGGTGCAGAAGATGCGAAATCGTGCGAACCTGCTTAATCGCGCGGTCGACTAATTCGCTGGCGTCAGCCCCAGACTGCCGCGTGGCAGGCGACGAATCCTTGGCGAGGATTCCGTCCAGAATCATCTTGGCGGCGGCTAATTCCTGTCCTAAACCGTCGTGGATCTCACGAGCGATCCGGCGGCGCTCCTCATCCTGCAACGTCATCAGGCGGCTGGAGAGACGTCGCAGCTCTGCCGTCCTGAGATCCACCATTCTTTCCAATTCGATCGCATTATCGCGAATCGATTGCTCGAGCAGTTTGCTGTCGTGAATATCGGAACAAGTCCCATACCACTTGACAATGTTCCCTTGCGGATCGCGAAGGGGAACAGCCCGAGCGCGGAACCACCGGTATTGTCCCTGGACGCCGCGCAGACGGTATTCGGATTCATAGGCTTCGCCAGACTGCACGCATCGCATCCAGTGCGCAAGACTTTGTTCTTTGTCGTCGGGGTGAAGATACTCCATCCAGCCGAATCCAACAGCCGAGTCCGAGGCAGCGCCCGTATATTCATAAAATCTGCTGCTGATGTAGTCCCTCGCGCCGTCCGCTTGCCGGCTGAAAATAATATCAGGGACCGTCTGCACGATCGCGTCCAACTCCTGCTTCTTCTGGGCGAGGTCGAAATTGAGTTGCTGCAGCGCTCGCGCTTTTCGTTCTAACTCCAGGGTACGATCCGCGACGCGTTCCTCGAGTTCATTGTTCAGCCGTTCCAGTTGCAGCTTCTTTCGGTGCAACTCGGCGAACACTTTCACTTTCGCCCGCAGAACTTCAGGGACGATCGGGACGGAAAGGTAGTCCACAGCGCCATGCTGATATCCCTTCAGGCGGTCCAGGTCCGTCAAATGCACGGCGGACACGAAGATGATGGCAGTTTTCTGAAAACGTGGATGCTGGCGGATGATCTCGGCGAGTTCGAAACCGTCAATCTCCGGCATACTTACGTCCATCAAGACGACGGCGACGTCGGTCTTGAGCAGCTTCTCAAGAGCCTCCTTGGCAGAGGTCGCTTTGATCAGGTTCTCTCCGAGGTCGGCAAGAATGGCGTCATAGCTGAGCAGTTTGCCCGGCTGGTCGTCGACCATGAGAATGTTCACTTTTTCGTGGACGCTCATCACTCTCTCAATACGCCATTGCTTTCAACTCGCCCTACCTGTGCAACCACATACGCAATGCCGAAAGTAGCTGCTCGGTATTGACTGGCTTCGCCAAATACTCCGACGCGCCCGCTTCCAGGCACTTTTCACGATCGCCCTTCATGGCTTTGGCAGTCAGGGCAATGATCGGCAGTCTACGGAACGATGGATTCTGACGAATCACCTGCATGGTCGCGTATCCGTCCATCTCGGGCATCATGATGTCCATTAGAACGATCGCGACATCCGGAGTGGATTCCAGCATCGATATCGCTTCGCGGCCAGTTCCGGCGGTCAATACCGCCATGCCGCGGCGTTCCAGAACGCTGCTCAGGGCGAAGATATTGCGCATGTCGTCGTCGACGACCAGCACTCTCTTCCCCACGAGCGCTTCATCCGAACGATGCAGGCGGTCGAGCATTTTCTGTTTTTCTTGTGGAAGGTCTGCAACTACGCGATGGAGAAAGAGTGCGGTCTCATCGAGTAACCGTTCGGGTGACTCCACGCCTTTGACGACTACGCTGCGAGCCAGCGCGTGCAACCGTGCGTCTTCCTCGGGAGACAATTCCTTCCCCGTAAAGACGACGACCGGCAAGTCGCTGACCGCAGGGATATCGCGCATGCGCTCCAGAATGTCGAAGCCAGTCATATCGGGCAAGCGCAGGTCGAGCACGACGCAGTCGAACGTCTCTCGGGTCACCACCTCCAACGCCTCCGCTCCCGTGGAAACAACAGAGACATCGATGTCGTCGTGACCCAACAGCTCTCGGATACTCATCTGCTCGGCTGGATTATCCTCGACAATTAACAGACGCTTTCGGCGAGGCGCCGCGTATTCCTTGATTCGCGACAATGCCGAGTCCAGATCTTCCGGAGTTGACGGTTTGGTCACAAAAGCAAATGCGCCACGAGCCAGACCATGGTGTCGATCTTCGTCCAGTGTCAGCATTTGTACCGGAATGTGCCGGGTGGCGGGGTCCTGCTTCAAATGGTTGAGTACCGTCCAGCCCAGCATGTCAGGCAAGAAAACATCCAGCGACACAGCAGTTGGATGAAATTCGCGAGCCAAGGTGAGGGCGTCTGTGCCCCGCAAAGCCACGAGAACTTTGAATCCTCTGTCTCGCGACAAATCGCAGAGGACGCGTGCGTAGTGCGGGTCATCTTCCACGATGAGGAGCACAGCGTCGTCGGGCTGCAAATTATCGCGATCGTCGGCAATCCGTTCGATCGGGCGCTCGGAGACAACCATACTCGATAACTGAAGGGGCATTGCAGGCGATGCTCCCCTCCACTCGGACCCGGTCAACTTCGATGCAGACGGGCCGACATACGTAAGCGGCAGGAAAAGCGTGAACGTGCTGCCTTGGCCGGGTGTACTGCGAAGCTGGATCTCGCCTCCTAACAGGCTGGCGAGTTCACGGCTGATGGCCAGGCCCAGCCCAGTTCCGCCGTACTTGCGGCTGGTGCTGGCATCGGCCTGCTGGAACGCCTCGAAGATAATGCGCTGCTTGTCAAGTGCGATTCCGATGCCGGAATCGGTGACCTCGAAGGCAACGACCGACGCCGCAGTGCTGAGAATCGGATGACCTTCGCTCCATCCCTTGGTGGCCACCGACACGGCAAGGCGTACTGACCCGTGGTCGGTAAACTTGAAGGCATTCGACAGCAGATTTTTCAGCACCTGTTGCAGACGCTTCGAGTCCGTGACCAGACTGCGGGTAAGCTGAGGATCGGCCTGGACCTCGAACGCCAATCTCCGGTTCTCCGCTTCGTGCCGGAAGGGCCGAGCCACCATTTCCAGCAGGTTGGCGAAGAAGACTTCCTGCGCTTCGACGGAAACGGTTCCCGACTCAATCTTCGACAAATCGAGAATATCGCTGATTAGGTTCAGCAGGTCTGTGCCGGCGCCGTGAATGGTTCGTGCGAACTCCACTTGCTTGGGTGTCAGATTGTGATCGGGATTCTCGCTGAGTTGCTGGCCCAGAACCAGAATGCTGTTTAGAGGTGTCCGCAGCTCATGTGACATGTTGGCCAGGAACTCTGACTTGTACTTGGACGTGAGTGCGAGTTCTTTTGCCTTCTCTTCCAGAGCTCGGCGGGCTTGCTCGATTTCCTGGTTCTTGCGTTCCACTTCGACGTTCTGCTCGGCAAGCTGCTGTGCTTTTTGCGCCAACTGCTCGTTGGTCTGCTGCAGTTCTTTTTGCTGAGTCTGGAGTTCGGCCGCAAGTTGCTGTGACTGCTTCAGCAAGCCTTCAGTCTGCATCGTCGCCTCAATGCTGTTCAGCACGATGCCGATGCTGGCGGTGAGCTGCTCGAGAAACGCAAGGTGCGAGGCGGTAAAAGCGTTCAAAGACGCCAGCTCAATCACTGCCTTGACGCGATCTTCGAACAGCACTGGGAGGACGATGACATTCCGTGGTACAGATTCGAACAATCCGGAACGAATTGGAACCGTTTTCTCCGGCAGATCTGAAATCAACATGCGGCGCTTTTCTGACGCAACCTGCCCGACCAGTCCCTCTCCGATTTTCAATCGGCGCAAATGCCCGTTCTCGCCGTCATCGGCAAACGCCGATAGCAGCACCATGCCCGCCGACTCTTCGGTCTCCATCTGGTAGATCACGCCCTGCTGAGCGTTCACCAGCGGCGCCAGCTCAGAAAGCAACATGCGACCGACGGTTGCCAGATCGCGCTGTCCTTGCAACATTCCCGTAAAGCGAGCCAGATTGGTCTTGAGCCAGTCTTGTTCTGTGTTGCGGTCCGTCGTGAGGCGGAGGTTGTCAATCATCGTGTTGATGTTGTCTTTCAACTCCGCCACTTCGCCGCTGGCTTCCACTTGAATCGATCGGGTCAAATCGCCCTTGGTTACGGCGGTCGCGACTTCTGCGATCGCGCGCACCTGGTTCGTCAGGTTGTCAGCTAGGAGATTGACGTTGCCGGTAAGATCCTTCCACGTGCCTGCGGCGCCCGGCACGTTTGCCTGGCCACCGAGTCGGCCCTCGACACCTACTTCACGTGCGACAGTGGTCACCTGATCCGCGAAAGTTGCCAGCGTACCCGTCATATTGTTGATGGTTTCCGCCAGTGCTGCGACTTCGCCCTTGGCGTTCACCGTCAGTTTCTGGGTGAGGTCTCCGTTGGCAACAGCCGTCACGACTTTGACGATGCCGCGCACCTGCTCGGTAAGGTTCACGGCCATGACGTTGACGTTGTCAGTCAGATCCTTCCAAGTTCCGGCCACGCCCGGCACTTGAGCCTGACCTCCCAGCTTGCCGTCGGTGCCGACCTCACGTGCCACGCGGGTTACTTCGGCAGCGAACGCGTTGAGCTGGTCCACCATCGTATTAATGGTGTTCTTGAGTTCCAGAATTTCACCTTTCACGTCGACTGTGATCTTGCGTGACAAATCGCCGCGGGCCACAGCCGTGGTCACTTCGGCGATGTTTCGCACCTGACCCGTGAGGTTTCCGGCCATGGCGTTCACGGAGTCGGTGAGATCTTTCCACGTTCCCGCGACGCCGGGTACGTTCGCCTGTCCGCCCAGCCGGCCTTCGCTACCTACTTCGCGGGCCACGCGCGTTACTTCCGCGGCAAACGAGCGCAACTGCTCGACCATCGTGTTCAGGGTCTCTTTGAGTTGCAGGATTTCACCGCGCACGTCGACCGTGATCTTCTTGGATAGATCACCGTTCGCAATTGCCGTAGCCACTTCGGCAATGTTTCGCACTTGGCCAGTCAGGTTGCTGGCCATGAAGTTCACGTTGTCGGTGAGATCCTTCCACGTCCCGGCGACTCCGGGCACCTGGGCCTGACCACCGAGTTTGCCGTCCGTACCGACTTCGCGGGCAACGCGCGTTACTTCGCCAGCGAAGGCGTTGAGCTGATCCACCATTGTGTTGATGGTGTTTTTCAGTTCGAGGATTTCACCTTTCACGTCGACCGTGATCTTGCGCGACAAATCGCCGCGGGCCACAGCCGTGGTCACTTCGGCGATGTTTCGCACCTGGCCAGTCAGGTTACCGGCCATCGAGTTTACCGAGTCTGTGAGATCTTTCCACGTACCGGCCACCCCCGGCACTTGCGCCTGGCCGCCGAGTTTGCCTTCGGAACCCACTTCGCGGGCCACGCGCGTTACCTCTGCCGCGAATGCGTTGAGCTGGTCGACCATGGTGTTGATGGTTTCTTTAAGCAGCAGGATTTCGCCGCTCACGTTCACTGTGATCTTCTTGGAAAGATCGCCACTAGCGATGGCCGTCGATACTTCAGCGATATTACGCACCTGGCCGGTCAAGTTGCTGGCCATCGAGTTCACGGAGTCGGTGAGATCTTTCCACGTCCCACCTACGCCGGGCACGAGAGCCTGGCCGCCAAGCTTTCCATCGGTTCCGACTTCTCGAGCCACGCGGGTCACTTCCGAGGCGAAGGACCGTAATTGGTCCACCATCGTGTTGATGGTGTTTTTCAGTTCGAGAATTTCACCCTTCACGTCGACGGTGATCTTGCGCGACAGATCGCCGCGCGCCACAGCGGTCGTGACTTCCGCGATGTTTCTCACTTGGCCCGTGAGGTTACCGGCCATCGAGTTCACTGAGTCAGTAAGATCTTTCCAGGTTCCAGCGACGCCGGGCACATTGGCTTGTCCGCCCAACCGTCCTTCGGTACCGACTTCGCGAGCCACGCGGGTCACTTCGCCTGCGAAGCGATTGAGTTGGTCCACCATCGTATTCAATGTCTCTTTGAGCTGCAGAATTTCGCCGCGCACGTCGACCGTGATTTTGCGCGACAAGTCTCCGCTGGCGATGGCCGTCGCGACTTCGGCGATATTGCGCACCTGGCCTGTCAGGTTGCTGGCCATGAAGTTCACGTTGTCGGTGAGGTCCTTCCAGGTGCCACCGACACCAAACACTTGTGCTTGGCCGCCCAGCTTGCCTTCCGTACCTACTTCGCGAGCGACGCGCGTCACTTCACCAGCGAAAGCGTTCAGCTGATCCACCATCGTGTTGATGGTGTCTTTGAGTTCGAGAATCTCGCCCTTCACGTCGACTGTGATTTTGCGCGACAAATCGCCGCGCGCCACGGCCGTGGTGACTTCGGCAATGTTTCGTACCTGAGCCGTCAGGTTGCCGGCCATAGCGTTGACGGAATCGGTAAGATCCTTCCAAGTACCGGCGACCCCGGGCACAACTGCCTGCCCACCGAGTTTGCCGTCCGTTCCGACTTCACGGGCGACGCGGGTTACTTCCGATGCAAACGATCGCAACTGATCCACCATCGTGTTGATGGCCTCTTTGAGTTGGAGAATTTCGCCGCGCACGTCGACCGTAATCTTGCGGGAGAGATCGCCGCTGGCCACCGCTGTCGCGACTTCTGCGATGTTGCGCACCTGGCCCGTCAGATTGCTGGCCATCAGGTTTACGTTGTCGGTGAGATCTTTCCAGGTGCCGGCCACATCGGGCACTTGGGCTTGGCCGCCTAACTTGCCTTCGGTTCCTACTTCGCGCGCCACGCGCGTGACCTCCGCGGTGAATACGCCGAGTTGCTGAATCATCGTGTTGACGAGATTCGCGGAACGCAGGAACTCGCCTTCCAGCGGGCGCCCGTCCACATCGAGGCGAACCGTTTGGGTAAGGTCGCCCTGCGCGACGGCTGCGATGGCGCGCGTGACCTCGGCGGTAGGTCGCAGCAGATCTTCCACCAGCGTATTGACGGAGACTTCCATCTCGCCCCAAGCACCTCGGGACTCATGGAATCGCGTTCGTTCGCGTGTCTTGCCTTGTTTGCCGACTACCTGGCCCACGCGCTTCAATTCCTGCGCCATGTGCTGGTTGGCAGAGACAATCTCGTTGAACGTATCCGCCACTTTGCCCGCGAGCCCAACCCATGTGCCCGGAAGTCGAACCGCGAAGTCGCCATCGCGCATCGATTGCAGGCTGGCAAGGATTACCGTCAGATCTAGGGACTCATCCGACACTGTGGGCTTCCCGTTGCTCTTCGCGAGGCTGGGCGGCAGGTTCTCAGTACCGTTGTGCGCGGCTTCCTTAAGCGCGGATCGTTTCATGATCTCTCCCGAGAAAAGGGCAATTCAATTCAGGCGCATCCGTTCGGGAATCTCTCTTGCTGAAACGGATTCGTCCATTGTCTTTTATCTTTGTGCGCCACATCGTAACCGAGTTGAAGGGGAGAAACACCAACACGCTCCAGTGGCACGAGAGCCACCCGATTGCCCCCCAGCCTCCGGACTATCAATCCTCGATCAACCACGTATTGGTACCATGTCCACCGGACCACCCGCCCTAAGGTATTTCCTGTAGGGCAAGGGTCGGTTATGGGAGGGACTACGGTCGAGCCTTGGCCTGAGCAGGGCCGGGCTTTCGGGCGCAACCTATTGAGCCACTTCAATCTCTAAAGCGATGCATGGTAGCTCGTTGCCCCGCGGATTGCGGAGTCGGCTCCCGGGCGGTACCGAAAACTGAAAGCACAAAGTGAGACCTGCTTTGAATACTTCCTGCGGCATCAGCATTGTGATTCCTGCTTACAACGAGAGCGCACGTTTGGGTCCGACCCTCGATCGAGTTCTGGCCTTTGTCCGACGACAAGCTTGGGAAGCCGAAGTGATTGTGGTCGACGATGGCTCCCGTGACCGTACCGCTGACCTGGTCAAAGATTGTGCCCGAGGTAACCCCATTGTGCGGCTGGTGCAGAATCCGGAGAATCGCGGTAAAGGCTACAGCGTGCGCAACGGCGTGCTGCATGCACAAGGCGCGATTGTTCTGTTTACAGACGCTGATCTATCGTCACCCATCGAAGAAGCGCCGAAGTTGTTCGACGCGCTTGAGGCCGGAGCCGATGTCGCCATCGGATCGCGGTGGGCCCGCAGTGAACTGCAGACGCAACGTCAATCCGTGGGACGGCAGGTGATGGGGAGAACATTCAACCTGCTCCTGCGCATCTTATTGGGCTTGGACTTTAAAGATACGCAGTGCGGTTTCAAGGCATTCCGTCGAGGCGCCGCGAAGGCCCTCTTTCCGTTACAACGAGTCGAAGGATGGGGCTTTGACCCGGAGTTGTTATTCCTTGCTCGCAGGGCCGGATTCAAAGTGGCGGAAGTACCGGTCGTGTGGGCTCATGACGAAGGCAGCAGAATTCACCCGCTCGCAGATGGTTCGAAGATGCTGCTGGAAGTGCTTCGGATCCGGTGGTACGCCCTAACCGGGAAATACGGCGACATGCCTGCCGGTCATTCCCAGGGAGCTCTCGCACAAAACCCGCGCTCGCGGACTTAATTGCACCCGACGAGGACGGAACGTTGGCGGTTAGCCGACGTCCCTCCCGCACGTCGCAAAGTTGATGACCACTATTTTCCCTTGGGAGGCTTGGGCTCAGGCCGGCTCGGAGGAGCCTGCCTCTGTTGCATCTGCTTCTGTTGCTGCACCCGGTGCCGCTGTGCTTCTGCGGGATGTGGATTTAACCGGCAACGCGACATACAAGTGGATCCTGTAGCGGGTGATAAATGAGAAGGTCTACATCCCCATCAGGCATTCGCTGTATTGCCGCTGCGCGCACCCGTCCGATAAGTTGACTGAGTATTAGGGAACGGACTTGGGTAGTCATGGGTTAGCGTCGTCGTAATCGACATTCAGACCCTAACGATTACCCGCCCCGGGCTGGAGATGCGCGGTTGACGGCGCCGGGCGGGAGCTAGTTTCGCGCAAAGGAGACCAAAACTAATGAGAAAACTGATGACGATTGTCTTCGCGCTTAGCCTGCTGACGTCTTTTAGCCTGGTGGCTCAAGACACCATGAAGCAGGACACCATGAAATCCGATACCTCAGCGAAAGCTGCCAGTGTCACGGGCAAGATTAGTGATGACGGCAAGACGTTCGTGAGCGACAAAGACGGGAAGACCTGGACGATCACCAACCCGGATGCGGTCAAAGGGCACGAGGGACATCACGTGACTTTGAAAGCGAAGGTTTCACCCGACAAGAATGAAGTCGACGTCGTTTCGCTGAAGATGGCGGGCGATAACATGAAGAAGGACAACGCGCAGAATTAGCCTCTGCACGACTGTTTTTCTTGGGCCAGCAATCCCTGCTGGCCCTTTTCTTTGCTGAGGTAAACAATCCGAGGGAAGTTTGCCGGAAATTACGCAGGCAGCCTTTATCTCGTATGAGGCTCGCTTCTTCTTGAAGACATAGAAATTCCTTTCGTCGGCGATGGTCTCGATTTCGAGTACTTTTGCAGTAGCGCTCCGGTGAGCGGCAGAGCGAATGTACCTCGAGATCCAATCCGACAGCAGGGGCACAACGATAACCGCTAGACTCCCTCTTCCAATTGCATCATCTACTGTGGAACAGGGAATCGCGTCGTGAGTCATCGCTTTTCCGCAATTGCCTATTCGGCTCGACTGGCTAACGCGCTCGCGCTCTGATCTGCTGCATTTGTTGCGTGATCGAACCGCGGATCACTTCTCCACTAGCCGGCGCAAACAAGATCGCGGCTCCCAAGCCGACCCCGAGTCCTGCGGCAAAACTGAGGGCGTTGCATAGTCGGTGATGCTCGGGATGAATCATCTCTTTCCCCCGGCCTACCAGTCCCGAGACACGATCCGATGCCCGGTCCACCCGCGCCGCAGACTGGTCCATAACGCAGGCAGCGGTTTTGAGCAGCAACTTGAGACATTTGTTCATTGAGACCTTCCTTCGGGTCCGCCTGTCAGAGTAAAGCCGGATGAACGTTAAAGCGTCGGGCCGATTGGATTCCGGCGACACTGGCTGTTCCAGCCCATGACACCGGGCCATATCGGCCCTTCCACCGCCCAGCCTTAATTCAGGCAGTGCGACTCCCCATCACAAAGTGCAGGATCAGAGAGATCACCGCGAATACCAACAGCAGGTGAATCAGTCCACCGGCAACATGAAACACGGTAAAACCGCCAAGCCATGCGATCAGCAAAACCACGAACAATATGGTCCAGATGCTCATTATTCTTCTCCTCCGCTCTGAGATACCTGTCACGGCCCGACGAAACCGCGGAATGCAGGGCAGCACAACCCAGCGTAGTCGTTGGCATCTGAGCTGTCATTACCGGGCATCTGGTAGCCACCGGGCATTCGCGCTGTAGCCTACGATGCTGGCGAATTCGTCTTTGTGGCCAACCCTAGCCCCGTTTTGGCAACTAAAGAACGCGGTACCAGGGCTGCCAGTCGCGTTAGATCAAATCGCGCGCCCATTCGGTTCAGAGAGCGGAAGGCGAGCGCCTTATGCGACGATTCTTACATTTTTGGCACGCCGTGTTGAGCTTCGGGCTATTCCTCGGCCTGACGCAGATCTGCAGCGCTTATTCGGTGCTCACTCATGAAGAAGTCGTCGACTTTCTTTGGAGGGATGATATTCAGCCCCTGCTCACCAAGCGCTTTCCGACGGCCACCGCGGAAGATCTGAAAAAAGCCCACGCCTTTGCCTATGGCGGATCGCTGATACAGGACATGGGTTACTACCCATTCGGCAACAAGTACTTCAGCGATCTGACCCATTACGTGCGCAGCGGAGACTTCATCGTCAATCTCATCAACGACGCCACCGACCTGAACGAATACGCCTTCGCGCTCGGAGCGCTGGCGCACTATTCGTCGGACAACATTGGACATCCCACCGTGAACCAGGCGGTCGCGATCGAGTTCCCAAAACTCCAGAGGAAGTTCGGCAGCGAGGTCACGTATGCGGAGAATCCAAAGGCGCACATTCGCACAGAGTTTGGCTTTGATGTGACCCAAGTCGCGAAGAATCGCTATACGTCCGATCGATATCACGACTTCATCGGCTTTGAAGTGTCGAAGCCCGTGTTAGAGCGGGCTTTTCAGGACACGTACGGGATTCCGCTCAGCGACGTGATTTCGAATGAAGATCTGGCGATCAGAACTTTCCGGCGGGCGATCAGCCACATACTTCCAGAGATGACGCGGGTAGCATTGCTGGCGCGCAAGAAAGAATTGGTTGCCGAGACGCCGAACTTCAACGCTCGCAAATTCCGCTACTACCTGTCGCGGGCGAACTATCAGCGGGAGTGGGGCAAGGGATACCGGCGCCCGGGATTCGGTACCCGAGTTCTCGCATTCTTTCTGAAGTTCATGCCGAAGGTGGGGCCCTTTAAGGCGGTCGATTTTAAGATCCCAACTCAAAAGACCGAAGATCTCTACATCGCCAGCGTCGACCACACTCTCGATAACTACAAGATGCTACTCACCGAATCCCAGAGAAAGACGTTGCGTTTCGCCAATACTGATTTCGACACAGGACGAATAACGCGCGCCGGCGAATACATTCTCACCGACAAAGCCTATGCGCACCTGCTAGACCAGTTGGCCAAAAACGACTTTGCGCAGATTACGCCGGAGTTGCGCCAGAACATCTTGGCCTTCTACGACGATCCCAGCGCGCCAATTGCGACGAAACGGGATGCCGGCGCGTGGCAGAAAACTCAAGATGAGGTGCAACGACTGAAGGCTTTCTCACCTTCGGACAATCCTTCGATCCAAGTTTCGACGCTCCCTTAGCATCGAATCTTGCCGCGGATAAATGTTCCAGATCATTTTGGCCCAACCCTTCGCAGCTTCATCAGCAACTAATTGAAGGCAGTCGATTTAAATCGCAAGATGCGCCAAGTTGCGCACTGAAAAGGGAGGACTATTTCATGGCAGACGATATGGAAAAAAACAAACAGCAGGGTGGACAGTCTGGTCAGCAAAGCGGACAGCCGGGACAGCACGGCAACCAACCCGGACAGTCCGGCCAAAAAGGCCAGGGCGGCCAACAGAGCAACCAGCCCGGACAGCAGAAGAAGGGCGGCCAGAACGAAGAAGAGGACAACGAAAATCTGGACCGGCAGCGGCGCGCCTCGTAGTTGAAGGCACCCGTGAAGTAGCTACGAAGTCCCGGCCATCGGTGGCCGGGACTTCTTTTTCCCTTCACAATAGGCCATCCCTCCTTCCGATTGGTAGACGAGCTTACTCTGCAAGCGAGGCAGCAGTTTCCACTTGTCCCACCGGGTTTTCAGCGCCGAATTAAAGGAAGCCACCCCGCCGCTCAAGACAGCATCCAACCTCTGCTCAGCAAAGGTCTTGATCCTGCATTGAGGGAGGTTTGACGAAGAAACCAGCGTTGAACGTGACGAACTTGCTCGCAGCGGCCGGCGTCCTATTCGCGGGTTATGTATTTTTCGCATCTCTTCCGGATGTATGGCACTAGATCCGCATCAGCATCATGCAAGCGATGGCCAGCGAACGGTCGGTTGATTATTCGGCGACCAATTCTTCGGCGGAGAGTAATCGTGCAGGCGCACTTTGAATTTGTGCGAAGAAGGTCCCAACACTTAACAAGTACTTTGGAGTCCAAGATTCATGTCGTCTCCCGCCTCTACCCGTGCAGTCGCTCCTCCCCCTCCACTCGACCAGACGACTGGCAAATCGTTGCGGCAGCACCCTCGCAGTAACAGAAGAGCGATCATCCTTTCGATAGTTGCGGCTTGTATTGTGGCGTGTGCTGCGGCAGTACTCTTGATCCGGATCTGGCCTTTCACCGAGAGGGCCGTCGTAGAAGATCTGGCGGAAGCCAGCGACAGTGCTGTCACCATTCGAACGTCTCACCGCACCTATTTCCCGATCCCGGGCTGCATCCTCGAGGGCGTTGAATTCCGCCACGGCAATGACAATTGGAATCTCATTACCATCGACAAGCTGACAATTGAAGGCAGTTATTCCGGGATTCTCAGGAGGCGTGTACCTCGCGTGCGGATCGAAGGCGGGCATGTATTTGTCCCACCTTTTGGCAGTAATGTGACTTTTCAGACGCAACACTCCAAGCTTGAGGTCGACGAAATTGTCGCCAATGGAACGGTCGAGTTCGCCTCGAGCGATCCGAAGGGGCAGTCACTGCGCTTCGAAGTGTACGAGGCTCTTTTGCAAAGTGTGCGGTGGGGAAGCCCACTCAGTTACGAATTGAAGCTCCATAATCCAGAGCCACCGGGCGAAATCAGAACGCACGGCAAGTTTGGAGCCTGGACGACCGGCCATCCTGGTGATACTCCGATTTCTGGTGAATACGACTTCGACCATGCCGACCTCGGCGTCTATGGCGGGATCGCTGGCATGCTGTCTTCCAAAGGAAAATATGACGGGGTTCTAAAGCACATCGATATCGCCGGTGTCACTGATATGCCTGACTTCGAGGTAAAGTCAGGCGGCCACAAAGTAAAGTTGGCAACCCAATTCAGCGCTTTCGTCGATGCTATTCACGGCGACACATTCCTGAAAAGCGTCGATGCCCGTTTCGGCCAGACCAGCATGATCGCGGCAGGAAGCGTCGCGGGCACGAAGGGAAGTAAAGGCAAGTCTGCACTGATCGATCTGACCGCCCGGCGAGGGAGAATCGAAGACATTCTCGGCTTGTTCGTTAAAGATCGTCCGTCGCCGATGTCGGGCGAGATTGCCCTCAAGGCCAAAGCAGAGCTCCCCCCAGGGAAGGAGCCTTTCCTCGAAAAGGTGAAGCTGCAGGGAGCGTTTGGGATTGACGACGGCACGTTCTCGAAAGCAGAAACACAGAAGAGTGTGGACGAATTGAGCGCCGGAGCGAAGGGCGAGAAGATGGAGGACGCCGAAACCGTTCTCACCGGTCTCAAGGGGGAAGTCGCGATGGAACGCGGAATCGCAACATTCTCCGATCTTTCCTTCGGCGTGCCAGGGGCTTCGGCGCACATGTATGGCACGTACAACATTCTCAATCACAGGATCGATTTTCACGGCAGGATGCGTGTCGATACAAAGATTTCTAAGACTACTACCGGCGTGAAGGCGTTGCTGCTGAAGGCGATAGATCCCTTTTTCAAGAAGAAGAGGAAAGGTGAGGTCGTTCCTGTCCACATCACAGGAACGTATGAGCACCCCCAGTTCGGGCTGGATCTCACGAAGCCGAAAGAGCAGGAAAACAAATAACACCTCTATTCGGCAACGTTTGAGGAAACTGTAACATCCAAGCTCCGGCAAAGGAGCCGTATGTCATTGTGGGTTAGATCTCCCTCCTCATCTAGAACCTTCTTTTCGGTGTTGATTCTGTGTGCGCTGGCAGCGCTGGAACTCGCGTGTGGCGGAGGATCCACCAAGATTCAGACATCGGTTCCGACGGTTCCGACGGGTCAGCCGACTTTCAGCCACGTCATCCTGGTAGTCGAGGAAAATCACAGCTACGCCGACGTAATGGGCCCCAATTCGTCCATGCCCTACTTCAACAGCCTGGCCTCGCAGTACGGCCTCGCGGCACAATACTTCGCCGACGCGCATTTTTCGATGCCGAACTATCTCATGCTTACCACCGGTTTAATTGAGACGTTCGACGACAATTTCTCGGGCACCATCAGCGACGACAACGTCGCCCGCGAGCTGGTGAAGGCGGGCAAGACCTGGAAATCGTATGCTGAGTCTCTTCCTTCGGTCGGTTATGTAGGTGGTGATTCGGGTCTTTACGTCCGCCGTCACAACCCATTCACGTATCTATCTGACGTACAGAGCGACAGCTCGCAGGCCGCCAATATTGTGCCTTTTACACAATTCACGACGGATCTCGCCAGCAACACGCTACCTCAATATTCTTTCGTCGCGCCCAACCTCATGGACGACGCCCACGATGGCACTCTCGCCCAGGCCGATGCCTGGCTGCAAACTAACGTCGCGCCGCTGATCGCGAGCCCGGCGTTTCAGGCGAGCGGCCTGCTGATTATCACCTTCGATGAAGGAGATCAGACCGACTTGAACCATGGCGGCGGGCAAGTCGCCACTCTCATTATCAGTTCGAATGCCAAGAAGAACTTCCAGTCCCAGACGTTTTACCAGCATCAGAGCGTGCTGCGGCTCATCCTCACTGGCTCTGGAGTCAATTCGTTCCCGGGCTTGGCCGCGGCGGCGCCTGATATGACGGAGTTTTTTACGGGCCACTGATCTCTTCTGGGACGAAGCGGGCCTCATCTCATCGCAGCACTCGCCCCCGAACGCAAATTCGTCCTTACCCGGCTACTACCTCACCCGTGCTTACAGCCCAGAAGTCTGGTAACGGAGAACGGACAAGGCCAATCGGTATTCATATCCCGCCTGTGCGCTTCCGATCTCGGCTTGAGTTTGCTGGAGCTGTGCTTGGCTCAGTTCGACGATCGAACTCAGGCCTAGCTTGTAACGCGTCTGCGCAAGATCGAGAGCCGTGTTCGCCTGAGCCAGTAACTGCTCGCTCACGCTCACGCGGTCGAATGCCGTGCTCGCAGTGAGCCAACTCGTGCGGACATCTCGCGAGATACGATTCCGGAGATCCATCAGACGTTGCGTGGCGGCTTGGGCTCGCAGATCTGCTTCGTGTGACTTTGCCGAATAGAGGAAGCCATTGAATACCGGAATCTCTACGTTTACTCCCACCGCGCCGTAAGGCCCGTAGACTCGATCGTCACGCACTGGAGAATCTCCAAACGCCCCCAGAGCGCTGATCGTCGGATACAACTGATCATGCTCTGCCCGGTGCAGCTTCTCCGCAGATTCCGACTGAAACTCCAACGCAAGAATCTCGGGACGCTTCGCAAACGCATCGGCAATCAGTTGATTGACGTCGGCGGGTGGTTGGGTCAGCGGATCCGCATCATTCACGAGTTCAAATATTTCCAGGGTGGAGTATCCCAGAATCGCCGAAAGCGCCGCCTCGGAAGCTTTGACATTGTTTAGCGCGTCCAAGTAGAGAAGCTTTGCCTGCGCCAGATTCACGTTCGCGAAGCTCAAGTCCAACTCTGACTTTAGTTTGCTGTTCGTGAGCGCTGAGACCTGATCAGCCAGGAGTTGTCGCGAGGCTACGGTCTGCTCTGCTACTCGAAGCACAGCGTGCGCCTGCAATGTGTTGTAGAAGGCCTGATCGACCGCGAGTAAAACGTCTTGTTTCGTGGCAGCTGCGTTCTCAGCTTCGGCCTTTGCCTGCAGGCGGGCGCTAGCAATCAGGTTTGTGGTGTGGCCAAAATCTGTGATGAGTTGGCTCACTGTGGCCCCGCCGGCAGCCCGGGTGTAAATGATCGGATTGTTCAATGCTCCGGCGGTGATGCGGCTGTTGTCTCGGGCATCGACCACGGTAAGGTTGGCATACGCCTGTGGCCAAAGACTCGAGCGCACGCCCCGCGTTACCTGCTCCGACGCCAGTGCATTGAGTCGCGCCACAGAGATTGCTGGATTGTTTTTCAATGCGAGCGCTTCTGCATCTTTCAGGGACAAATGAGTGACGGCGTTCGGATTCGAAATCGTGCGCGGCGCGCCCATGGGGTTCTGCTCCAATGTCGTAGATTGCCCCACGCAGATGACCGCACTCAGGACTCCCCAAACGATGAACAGAGGTCGAGTCACGCTGAAATCTCCTTCGCGGTGTCTTCTTCCTTGTTGTGAAACCAGAGATAAGCTGCGGGCACCAAGTACACCGTAACAACTACGGATACGAGCAACCCACCGATGATGGAGCGTGCTAGCGGAGCATATGCCTCGCTGCCTGCCCCGAGTTTCAACGCCATTGGAATCAGCCCAAGCAGTGTTGCCAGAGATGTCATCAATACCGGTCGCAGCCGGAGTCGTGATGCTACTGCTACGGCCTCGTGAAGAGGTTTGCCCTGAGCGCGCAGTTGGCGGGTAAATTCGACGATCAGAATGCTGTTGGACACCACAATTCCGACCATCATCACCACCCCCATCAGCGACATCACATTCAGCGTTGTGCCGGTGGCCAACAGAAAAAGAAGAACTCCGGCAAGTCCAGGTGGAACGGCCAATAGAATGATGAAGGGATCGAGAAACGATGCGAACTGCGCCACCAGGATCAGGTAAACCAAGACCACCGCCAGCAGCAAACCAAGTCCGAAACTTCGGAACGACGACCACATGTTCTGCACAGAGCCGCGCAAGTTGACCCGAACCCCCTCCTGCAACTTCAGATTTGCCACGATCTTCTCGATCTGGCCGCTCAAGACGCCCAGGTCTTCGCTCTTTGGCGAAACGTACAAGTCAATGACTCGGAATAACTGGTAGTGATCAACCTCAGTCGGAGTGGAAATCGTCTTCACATTGACGACCGTGTCGAGCGCAGTGGGCTGCTTACTCTTGGCGGCCCGCAGCGGGATCTGCCTCAAGTCTTCAATTGTTTTGACCGCGTCTTCTGGATATTGCACGGTCAACATGTAGGGATTGCCGCTCTTCGGATCAATCCAATAGTTCGGCGCGATCATTCCGTTGGATGTCAGCGCGGTGATGACGTTGTCGACGACTTCCTTCTGCGAAAGTCCAGCCAGACTGGCTTTCTCGCGATCGATGTCGAGTTGCAGAGCAGGGTAGTCGATGTCCTGCGGGATCAAAATGTCGCTCGCTGCCGGCAGTTTTCGAACGCTTTCGGCAATCTGCGAGGCAACCGCGTAGCTCTTGCCGAGACTGCTGCTGCTTACCTGCACGTCGATGGGCGCGGGCATTCCCATGTTGAGGACGGCATCGACCAACCCACCGGATTGAAAGTACGCACTCAGTTCGGGCATCTCGTCATTGAGCCGCTGGCGAACCCGATTCATATACTCGTAGCTGCCAATCTTGTGGTCATCCTTCAAGCTGACTTGTACAAAGGCGGTATGGGGGGCAGAATTTGGCGTGTAGATCGCCGAAAAATCGGGAGTGATTCCAATATTGGAAACCACCATGCTCAGTTCATTCGGTGGCACCACCTCGCGGATGATCCCCTCTACCCGTTTGATGTACCCGTTGGTCAACTCAATTCGAGTGCCGGAGGGAGCCTTCACGTTGATCACGAACTGTCCGGGATCGGTGCGTGGGAAGAACGCGACTCCCAGAAGCGGTGTCATCGAGAAGCACAACAGAGAAACTCCCGCCAGTCCGACCACCGTCGCGACCGGCCGTATGAGGGCAAGCTTTAATGTTCGGTCGTATTTGCCCAGCATTTGCTCGAAGAGGATATTGAATTTCCTGGCGACAGCGCCAAACCGCGCGCCAATCGAGCCCTCTCCGACCTCTTCGTCGGCTTGGTGCTTTTTTATGAGCTTCGCACAAAAGAGCGGCACCACGGTCATGGCAACGAAATACGATGCAAAGAGCGAAAGCACGACCGCGACGGCAAGCGCGACAAATAGGAAGCGACTCACTCCGTAGAGAAAGATGACTGGAAAGAAGACGATAGCCGTGGTGAGCGTCGCCGCCAGGACTGCCATCGAAACCTCCTGGCCTCCTTTTTCAGCGGCGACGGTTGCGGGTTCTCCCATTTCGAGATGCCGGAAGATGTTTTCCAGAACCACCACCGAGTTATCGATCAGTCGCGAAAAGGCTAATGCCAAGCCACCCAACACCATCGTGTTCACGGTTCCGCCGCCCGCGCCAATGGCCACAAAGGCCGCCAGGGCAGACAGCGGAATCGACAGAAAAACGGCGGCTGTCGCTCTCATGCTGCCCAAGAAAAGCAAAACCATGAGGCCGGTCAAGATCAGCCCAATCGCTCCTTCATGAAGCAGGTTCTCAATCGCCACCTTCACAAACACGGACTGATCGAAGACCACTTTTGTGACTAGCTGCTTCGGAATATCCACTAGGTTCGACAGCGCATCCTTGATTCCGTTCACGACGGCGATCGTGTTGGTGTCTCCTCCCTGCTTCAGGATCGGCAGGTACACGGATCGCTGCCCATCCACACGCACGATGTTGGTCTGGATCTGTTGCGCGTCTTTGGCGAAGCCGATATCCCGGACGAGGACGGAAGCGTTGCCCACGGTCTTCACCGGCATGTCATTGATCTGTTGGGTCGTGGGAACCTGGCTGTTGGTGTAGAGGTTATAGTCAATCGGTCCGATCTTCACGTCGCCCGCCGGAAGAATCACGTTGCTGTCATTGATAGTCCGCACTACATCCATCGCCGACAGTTCGTGGGCTTCGAGCTTCAACGGGTCTACATAGACCATGATCTGGCGATAGCGCCCTCCGAACGGCTGCGGGACCGATGCGCCGGGAACGCTGGCAATCTGGTTGCGCACGTTGTACTGCCCGAGGTCGCGCAACTGAGTTTCGTTCAAGCCCTCACCTTTCAGAGTGATCAGGCAAACCGGCAAGCTTGATGCGTCGAACTTGAGAACGACTGGCGGAAGCGTTCCGGGCGGGAGGCGTCGGAGGTCGGCCATCGCCAGGTTTGAAATGTTGCTGAGATCGGCATTGGGATCGGTTCCCGGTTGAAAGTAGATCTTGATCAGGCTGACGCCGGGGAGCGACCGCGACTCAATATGGTCAATCCCGCTTCCTAGCGTGAAAAATCGCTCGAACGGGTTTGTGATGTCGTTTTCGATTTGCTGGGGTGGCATTCCTGAATAGAAGGTTGCCACTACCACCACCGGAATGTTGATGGGAGGAAACAGATCCACAGGCATCCGGAACAGCGTCACAGTGCCCACGATCGCCACGATCAGGCAGATCACAATAATGAGGAAGGGATACCGGATCGCAAACCTTGGCATCAGTGATCCTCCTGCGAATCGGGGTTCGCGCTGACAACGATGGGCTTCACTTTGTCCCCCGGATGAAACCCGCCCCGATTTCCGACAACGACGCGATCGTTCTCATTCAACCCGCTGAGCACTTGCACACGATCGCTGCTTTCGGCTCCGAGCGCAACCTTGCGATCTTGGATTTGTCCTGCGCTGTCCACAACCAGGATCCTCGCGCCAGAACTATTGCGCTGTACGGCCTCGATCGGGACGGTCAGCGCGTTCTCCTCCTCCTGCAACACCAGCTTCACCTCCGCGTACATGCCTTCCTTCAAGGTTCCTTGAGGATTCTCGACGTCGATCTCCGTGTGCATGGTTCGAGTCTCATCGTTCAGAGCGTCCGCGAAACGAGCAATGACTCCCTGGAAGTCGCGGTTCAAGGCTGCTACGTGCACTCGAACGGTCGACCCCAGACGCAGCTGCTGCACGGCGGATTCAGGCACGGGGACCACCAACCGCAGCTTCGACCACTCCGCCAACTGCACCACCGGCATCGACTGTGTCTCGGAAGTGGTGCCGGCTTGAATCAACGCGCCGGTATCGGCATACCGTTTCGTCACTACCCCGGCGAAGGGCGCCGTGATGTGCGAATAAGACTCCATCGCGGACAGCCGGTCGAGATTTGCCTGCGTCGCCGAAAGCTGGCTCTGCGCCTCCGCCAGCGCCGCCCGCGAACTGTTCACTTGCGCTTCTGCTTCCTTGTCTTTGGCTAGGGAGTCATCCAATTCCTGTTCTGCGATCAGGCCAGGGCGAGCCTCCGACGCTTGCTTCAATCGGGTGTATGCAGCGTGATATGCGTTATACGCGGAATTGCTGCGTTCGATTTCACTCTGCGCCCGGCGGATCGTATCCTGGCTCCGCCGGATATCGGCCTTGGCTCCCACCACCTCTGCACTTAGTTCGGGAACCTCCAGTATGGCCAGAACCCGTCCTGCCTCTACGTGATCGCCAACATCAACATAGATTTTCCGGATGAAGCCCGCCACTTTGGCGTGAACGTCAACCTGCTGAAAAGGACGGAACTCGCCGGAGAGCGTAATGGAGTTCACCAGCGAACCCCGCTCGACCGGAGATACGGCCACGGTAGGTAAGGAATCTTCCCTGGGCTGCTTAGCGCTGACTTTGTGACTGAAAATCACCAGCCATAGTGTTGCTAAGATCAGCACAGCCCCGGTAAGAATCCCGATGTGCTTGCGTTGCATAGTCATTCTGTTTGCTTCTTCCTTTGCCTTCACGCTCGGGATTCGCGCGTTGCCCCGGGCGGATTCATTCGCACCGAATTATCGCTATGGGCGGAAAAGGTCGCTGCAAGCCTGACTCGATGCCCAGATCCGGCGATCCTACGTCAGTCACAGCGAAAGGTGCGCCTGAGTTCGACCTCGGTTTTGCCGCACTGGCATGAACACCAGCTAAACTCCTCAGCAACGGACTGAGGTCGAGGTCAAAATCAAGAGCAATGAGTGAATTTGTCTCTTAGCAGAATGGAGGCGGACGGTTTGACAGACTGTCGTCGAGAAGAAGAACACCAAGGGGAGGTCCGCCCGGCGCAACATGCGGATAGAACGCTGGAGCTTGCAGAGCCGTGAAAACTAGAACGGGCGGCAACCATTGAGCAGCGTCACGGTCCAAGTGTTGCCGCATACCCACGGCCACACCCGATTGGACTGTCACCTCCGAATGGACCACGAGGCGGAAGGTGCGGGTGGCTAGCGTTACGACAAGAGAAAGCAGCAGAACGCCAACGATTGCACGAGCAACGAATCGCGCTGATTTTTCCCTTTGAGTCATCGGCCCCACAACACCTCATAGTAGTATAGTCCCCCCCGAAACTGACGGACAATGTTACGAGAGGGGAGATCGCGAGATCAGCGATTCGCACCGCAAAAGAGCTTGCCAAATGTGACGCCAACTTGCGAAAGAGGTAGGGTTAAGTGCCTCGCTGGCTGAGTGAACCGTCGCCACTTTGCTGCGGACTTGGCTCGGCTTCACTTGGTATCGCCGAGTCGCGAGTATGCAGGGTTGCCCACCAGCTGGCGTAGAGGGATGCCGAGTTCGGCTGCTCCGGCGCCGGTGCGCCAGGCTCTGATCAACTGACCATCCGGCGAGAGCAAGAGCAAAAGCGGTTCTTCTGATGTATTTTTGCCGGCGTCCGGTGCCAGGACAAACCGCGCGGCTGCGAAGTTGAGGTCTAAAATTGCGTTGGCGAGAGCTCCACTTCCCGAAGCATCCTGCGTGCCCAGGCGCAGCGCAATCACCGTCTCCAGTCCATTGCCATGAAACTGCCTCGTGATCGGCGGCCGCTCCAACTTTCATTTGAACGTTGATCGTCGCCGGAAGCTCGACGCGCAGAGACACGCCCACCTGTACGTACGTCTTGAAGCCTTTCGCCTCCACCGTCACGTTATAGGTCCCCGGAGGCAATTCGACGAAAACGTAATTCCCCTCGGCACTGGTTGCCGCGGTGCGAGTAAAGTTCGTGCCGGCATTGAGCACAGTCACTTGGGCGTCGCGAATCGCAGAGCCAGTAGAGTCAGTCACCGTTCCGCGAAGCGAGGTTGTGGCCTACCCCAAGCCGCTGTTGCGTATACACCCAGACAAAAGATGACCAAACTCGGAAGCTTTTTCATGGACTTTCCCTCTCTCTGGATAAAGGACCGTCGTCTATGACAGACCTGTATACGGACAATATGTAGGAGGTGTCAAGCACAAATCCGTCGTATTGAAACATTTGTTTCTGTGATACGACGTCTCCGAGGAAGGGGCAAAAGGGCTCTCTTTTGGCTATTGTCCGGACCCTTTGGAGTTCAGGGCGATGAGGGGGTTCACGTCACCGTTTACCCGCGTTTACATCTTGCGAACAATCGCCACTTTTGTTTCTTGGTTAGCCTTCATACCAGCGGAAGCCGTGCCGCTGTTCCTGATCCACCTGTTCCAGCAGTGCGAAGGTGCGCGAGCGCCGGTAGTGGGCACAGATCTTAAACAGCACATTGATCAGGCTGATCGGAGCCGCATAGGAGTTGCTGAAGGGAGCTTCGACAGACGTAAGAAAACATTCATCCGCGAAGCGTGCGATCGGGGAGACAAAGGTGTCGGTAATTCCCACACAGTAGGCGCCATGAGCTTTGGCTTCCTGCATGCCTTCGACGGTCTGCCGAAGGCCGCGGCGAAAACTAAGCGCGAGGACCAGATCCTTACGCGTCAATCCGCGAACGGCATGGAGCGTCTTGCCGGGGGTCATGGCGGTAAAGACGGGCAGGCCGAGCAGCGTCAGTTTGTAATCGAGAAACTCGACCAGACTGACTGCCAGATCTCCCCCTAAGATAATGATTCGGCGGGCCTCGTAGATCCTCCCGGCGAGGGCCACCATTCGAGCCATGTCCAAAGTATGACGGAGCGCGTGCAGGTTGTGGATGTCGCGTTCAAGGACTTGTCGTCCCCGAGACTCCAAGCCTGAGTCGACGGGGCTGTCGGTTTTCATTCCTTCCAACGATGTGGCATTTGCGATCGATAACTCGTGCAGGTACGCCTTGAATTCGCGGTAACTATGAAATCCCATGCTCCGCGCAATTCGCAAGATCGTAGCTGGGTCGCTTTGCAGTGTCGCAGCGACGTCGCGGATGCTCAACAGGACATAGTCACGAGGGTGCTCCTGAACAGGCCGTATCAGTTCCTGCCGTTTTACACTAAGCAGGCCGATTCGCTCTCCAAAACTCATGGTCTCGCGAGACTGAATGCTTTGAGTGCGCTTTGTCCTCATGGATGCTTCACCTTGTGCTAACCGTAACGAATCGTAGCCTTGTCCGCAACAAATGTAACACCTGCCGCCTCGAGCTCAAAAAGATAGCATTCCTCGAACTTAGCGTGCCCGGCTGACGAACCTGGACTCCGCGTCCGGCAACAACAGCGGATCAGCAAAAAGCGGGATTTTCTCGTGTGCGGGATGGGGCTGGCAACCTCTACGGTACCAGGCAATATGGCGATACCGTTAGTGCCACCTGCGTGAACGGGTGCGGACCCTTACGAAACTGATATGGGTCGATCAGACAAACTCGGATTGTAAACTCGTCAGTTTCCAAGGTTCAGCTGAGTCCTTCCCTGATACCAATTAAGGAGCGCCAGGTACCGAGTGCGATCTCAGAAACCCGATCAGGAATCTAGGTTTGCGATATACCCCTTCAAGGGGAGTCGCAACAACAGCTCTCCACACGAGTGCGTTGCCTACTCGGAGGTCGCCATGCTCGACGCGAAAAAAGCGTCATAGAGTGACGCGGATCACAGCCAGCCCTATGAACTGCGAGGAGAATCTAAAGTAGCAGAGTATTCCTCACCCATTCCGACCCCATTTCACAGCGGCTCGTTTCAGCCGGTTTGCTGATTGCGACAAGCGGCCGAGCGATCCTCTTTCATCGGGAGTTTCGAAGGAGGGTGTCATGAAATCCACCAAGAGTTCCCAGTCCACGGCGGAAGCGCCATCCATCCTGTTGCAGCCGTGCGATGCCGAAAAGTTGCGTTGGGAGATGCAACCCGTTCAATTGGCGATCGCGCGCCGCGCGTTTGAGTTGTTCGAGAAGCGTGATCGTGAGCATGGCCACCACGAGGAAGACTGGTTCCGGGCGGAGTCGGAACTGTTACGTCCTGTGTCGATCACGACGCATGAATCAGCGGAACGGCTGAGTCTTCACGCTAACGTCTTCGGCTTCGCAGAACACGAACTCCTGATCAGCATCGAACCCAATCGGATTGCCATCCTCGGGCAGAAAGAGGTTGTCACCACCGAAGCCGGGACTGGAAAGATTGAGTACATCGATTGGTATCCCGACCAGATCCTGCGGGTGATCGACCTTCCGATGGAGATCGATCCAGAGGGAGCCGTGGTCGAACTGGAAGCGGGGATGCTGAAGTTCGAGTTGCCCAAAGCCGCAAAACAAGCCAAGGAAGTCGCGGCTTTGGTATGACGAGACTGTCTCGCGTCAGTCTCGGAGAGAGGAGGAGTGTATGAAGACTCCACAAACGATCATGGGCATCGCGTTTGTGATTCTTGTAGTTCTGCTGTTCACCAGTCCCAGGCACCGTCTGCCGACGTACGACGCCTCCGACGAGGTTACCGTGCAAGGCGTGGTCCAAGACATACAACAGTTCTACTGTCCGATCAGTGGCGACGTGGGAACTCATTTGATAGTGAAAACCGAGAACAGAACCGTTCAGGTGCACGTCGCTCCGACACGGTTCCTTCGCAACAATAACTTAAGTTTCAGTACCGGGGACCAGATTCAAGTGGTCGGATCGAGAATCACTTACCAAGGGCATGACGCCATAATTGCTCGCGCGACTACGCGAGCGGGCCAGACAGTTGCATTCCGTCAACGGGGTGGACATCCGTTATGGCCGAACTAGATTGGAGAGGTGTAAGTCCATGATGCGGGCCCTTTGGGGCTGCGCGTCGACGAATGGACCGTGCCTTGCATGGCTCGTCAAGAGTCGGAGAGGTCAGGAGGTCCGTCATGTTGCTAGTATTTGGAGTCTTCCTTTTCTTCATTTTCGTTTCCTCATTGCTGTTGTTGCCAGTTCTGTGGGACGCGAAATCCGCAATCAATATGCCGGAAGCAGGGCCGTGACATGCCCCGAAACTCGACGCCAGGTCGCGGTCAGCCTCGATAGCACTCATGCGGCCGTGACCGGCCTCACTGGCAGACCTGACCTGCTCATCGCGGAATGCACCCATTGGCCCGCGCGTTCCAATTGCAGCCAGGATTGCCTACCGGAAGCCGTCCATCAGGAACCCTACTGTCTGGGCGAAGTCAAAGTGACTACCAAGAAGATCTACCACCTGCCCGTATTGATCGCCGCATTCGCTAGTTGGTACTTGGGAGCGGTTTGGCACTCACAATATTTATTTCGTACGCGGTGGATGTCCGCACTGGGGCTGAGTCAGACCGAACTCAAGCAGATCGTCGGGTGGTACGGTCCCCACCTGCTCAGCGCCGGAGTCTGTCTTTTGTTTGCCTATGGTGTGGCGTTTCTGGTGGCCTATCGTGGACGACGAGGCATATGGCGGGGGATCGTCATATCGACCTTGCTTTGGGGCGCAGTCGCCGTACTCGGCGTGATTGGGGCCGCTCAAGCCCGCATTGCCGAAGATCTGCTGAAGCTCGAACTGGGCTACACGCTTCTGGCATCACTCTTGGTGGGAGCCATCATCGGAGGTTTGACCGGCAAATTGGTATTGCCCGAGGCGGAAGAGAAACCAGTGCGAGGGCTCGAGAAAGGGCCTCTTTCTCCTCTGAATCTGAAGGGGAGTCACACGGCAGCGGCAGCGTCTCATTCAGGAGGTACATATGTTTCGTGAAGCCCATGCAGTCTGGAAAGATGGTCCGTACCCGGGTAAGGATACGGTGTCCACTCCGAGCGGCGTTTTGAGCAACGCAAGCTACGTTTTTGGGCTGGCAGAGACTTCCACCAGTACTGCTCCCGGTGAGTTGCTGGCGGCTGCGGTGGCCTCCTCAATGTCCACAATGGTTTCTCTGAAAATGGCCAAGTTGGGTGTACGGCCCGCTGAGGTGGACGCGCGCGCGGTCATCACGGTGGATGACTCCGCGAGAGGATGGCGGCTTTGCGGTCTTCACTTGGAGATCACGGGACACGTGCGCAGGCCAGCCACCGATCGCCTTTTTTATGAGGCTGTGGCGGAGGCACGTCGTGACTGTCCGATCGTGAGCGTGCTCAACCTCGACGTTACTTGTACGGCGAAGCTGGTGTCGCTGGATGCTCCGATCGCAGCTTGAGCATGGCCCCGCCTGAAAGTAGAGGCGGTGATCGCTGTCTGATGTGGAGGGTCTTGTGGCTGCTGCGAGCTTGCTCGCGCATGGGAAGAAACGGTGGGATAACGTGTTTCCAAAACAGCCTGTAGTTCTGGAAGCAAACCGTCTAGGGACCTTGATCCTGGCCTTAAAGCGCAAGGGTTACGAGGTAATTGGGCCGACTGTGCGGGACGGGGCGATCGTTTACGACCGCATTGGATCGCCTGAGAATTTACCGGTCGGTTGGACCGATGTGCAAGAACCGGGACATTACCGGCTGATGCAGCGCGAAGACAAGTCCTTCTTTGGCTTCGCGGTGGGACCACAGAGCTGGAAGAAATATCTCCACCCGGCAGAGGTGCGACTCTGCTCGGCCGAGCGCCGGGAAAAGACCTTCCGGATCCTGAATAGCGAGTCGCAGTCCAAACATCCGTTTGCATTTCTGGGAGTCCGCGCATGCGAACTGGCAGCTATCGCCGTGCAGGACCGAGTTCTGCTCCAGGACAAGTTCAGCGATCCGACATACGCGCACTGCAGTGCCGACAAATTCATCGTCGCGGTGCAGTGCACGCGTGCGGCGGCGACGTGCTTCTGCGCGTCCATGGAAACCGGGCCGCAGGTTACTGGGGGATTCGATCTGGTCCTCACCGAACTGCTCGGAGACAAAGGACATCGCTTCCTTGTGGAGTCCGGAAGTGACCATGGGGCGGAGGTATTGGCTGAGTTGGACGTATCTCCAGCCAGCGAAGATGATCTTCAAGAGATGGAAGCCGGCGTTCGGGAAGCCACGAACCAAACGCGGCGGATCGACACCAACGGGATCAAGAATCTTCTCTACCAGAGCTTTGACCATCCGCGCTGGGACAACGTCGCGCAACGTTGCCTGGCTTGCGCCAATTGCACCATGGTTTGCCCGACCTGCTTCTGCACGACGGTGGAAGATGTCAGTGACGTGGCTGGTAATCATGCCGAGCGGTGGCGCCGTTGGGATTCGTGTTTCACGCTGGGTTTTACCTACATCCACGGCGGCAGCATACGAAACTCCGGCAAGGCCCGATACCGGCAATGGATGACTCACAAGCTGGCGTCCTGGATCGACCAGTTTGGCACTTCGGGCTGCGTTGGCTGTGGTCGCTGCATCACGTGGTGTCCAGTGGGGATCGACATTACGGAAGAAGCTTGCGCTATCCGGGAAGGAGAGCAGAATGGAGAACCTTGAGCGCATCATTTCGGAGTGCCCTTTTTTCACGGGCCTCGATCGTGCTTACCTGAACTTGATCGTCGGCTGTGCCTCGAATGTCCGTTTTGACGCGGGCGCCTACGTCTTCCGGGAAGGCGCCCCCGCCAACACTTTTTATCTAATCCGCCAGGGCCAAGTGGCCGTTGAAATCTTTGCGCCGCACCGCAAGCCTCTCGTTATCGCCACGATTGGAGAAGGAGAGATTCTGGGTTGGTCGTGGCTTTTGGCACCCTATGTCTGGAAGTTCAATGGCCATGCTCTCCAGAACATTCGCGCCATCGCTCTCGACGGAAAATGTCTGCGAACCAAGTGCGAGGAAAATCACGATCTGGGCTACGAGATATTAAAGCGTCTCGTTCAGATTATTGAGCACCGGCTGGATGAGGCCCGTTTTCAGTTGGTTGACGTTTACGCGGTGCGATGATGAGTACAGCGATCTCCGTAGCCGCCGATCCGATGACTCCGCAGCCCTACTGCGTGCACGACGTCGCGAAGGAGACCCCCGATACCTTCACGCTCACGCTCCAGCCCGAGAACGGAACCGGCGGAAGTTCGTTTCAGCCGGGACAATTCAGCATGTTGTGGGTCTTCGGAGCAGGGGAGTTGCCTATCTCCATCAGCGGCGACCCCGGAAAACAAGATCATCTCGTCTACACCGTCCGCTCCGTCGGCAAGGCGACCCATGCGCTGGTGAGCCAGAAGGCAGGCGCTGGCGTCGGCGTGCGCGGCCCTTTCGGGACAGGCTGGCCCGTGGACGCGGCCCGAGGCCTCGATCTCGTCATTGTGGCCGGTGGAATTGGACTTGCCCCCCTGCGGCCTGTCATTTATCACGTTTTGTCCCATCGGCAGGACTATGAGCGGCTCGTGGTGCTCTATGGCGCGCGCAGTCCTCGCGATCTTCTCTACCGCAAGGAACTGGCTGGCTGGGTCCGGCAGCGCGACACGCAAGTGCTCGTCACCGTGGACTACGGGGGATTGAGTTGGCGCAATCATGTGGGCGTCGTAACAACGTTGTTCAAGTTCGCGCGCCTGCGCCCGTCCCGCTCCCTGGCGATGCTTTGCGGGCCCGAGATCATGATGCGCTTCGTGGTCCGCGACCTGGAGGCACAGGGCCTTAGCCGGAACCAGATCTATCTCTCCATGGAAAGAAACATGAAGTGTGCGGTCGGATTCTGCGGCCATTGCCAGTTTGGGCCGCACTTTATTTGCAAAGACGGACCAGTGTTTCCGTACGAGCAAATCGCTGCGCAGATGGATAAGTATGAGCTCTAACAAGGAAAGGCCTAGGATCGCAGTCTTCAAGTTCGCTTCGTGCGACGGTTGTCAGTTAAGCCTGCTCGATGCCGAAGACGAACTTCTGGAAATTGTTGCAGCGGTGGACGTCGCATACCTTCCGGAAGCTTCACGCACGATGCTGAAAGGGCCGTACGACATCGGCTTCGTGGAGGGATCGGTCACCACACATCAGGATGCGCAGCGCATCCAGGAAGTGCGCAGGCAGTGCAAGACGCTGATCACCATCGGAGCCTGCGCCACCGCCGGAGGCATTCAGGCCCTGCGCAACTGGAAGGACGTTGATGAATTTGTCCGCGTTGTGTACGCGACGCCCCAGTTCATCAGTACGCTGAAACTCTCGACCCCGATCGCTGAACACGTGCCGGTCGATTTCGAATTGCGAGGCTGTCCGATCAACAAGTACCACTTGATCGAATTGATCACGGCCACGCTGGCAGGGCGCAAGCCGAATATTCCCACGTACAGCGTATGCATCGACTGCAAGCGCAAGGCGAATGTGTGCATAACAGTGGCCCGCGGGATCACCTGTCTAGGGCCCGTCACGCAGGCCGGTTGCGGAGCCCTGTGCCCGAGCTACGACCGTGGATGCTATGGCTGCTATGGTCCCATGGAGACTCCTAATACCGCGTCGCTCACGAACCAATTGCGGATTCTGGGGCAAACCGACGATCAGAATGTCCGCGCTTTCCGAGGATTCAATGCCTGGTCATGGCAGTTCCGCAAGGCCAGCGAGGAGTGTGAGCACAAATGACCGGGCGCGGAACAAAAACGATTCGAGTCGACACTCTAGCCCGCGTGGAAGGGGAAGGCTCCCTGTATATAAAGCTTGTGGGCGACCGCGTCGCTGATGTGAAACTGAAGATCTACGAGCCACCTCGATTGTTCGAAGCCTTCCTGCGCGGACGTCATTTTTATGAAGCGGCCGACATTACCGCGCGAATTTGTGGCATCTGTCCTGTCGCGTATCAGATGAGTGCAGTGCACGCGATGGAGCGCGCTTTGGGTGTGCGCATCGACCCGGCGGTCCGGCTTCTTCGCCGCCTCTTTTATTGTGGTGAGTGGATCGAGAGCCACACGCTGCATGTCTACATGCTGCATGCCCCAGATTTTCTCGGGTATCCGGACGTGATTGCCATGGCGGCAGATCATCGCGCGATCGTCGAGCGCGCGCTCCGGCTGAAAAAGATCGGGAACCGCATTGTGCAAGTGCTGGGCGGACGCGAGATTCATCCCATCTCGGCCGCGGTCGGAGGCTTCTACAAGGTACCTACCAAGCAACAGCTGAGCGATCTGGTCCCGGAGCTCGAGTGGGCACTGGAAGCCTCGCTCGAAACCGTACGTTGGACGGCATCTCTCGAGTTTCCCAACTTCGAGCAAGACTACGAGTTCGTGGCGCTGCGCCACCCAGACGAATACCCCTTGAACGAAGGGCGGCTGGTGTCGAACCGGGGCCTGGATATCGACTCGGCGGAATATGAGGACCACTTTGTCGAATTACATGTGAAGCACTCTAACGCGCTGCACTCGGTGGTGCGCGGAAGAGGTTCGTATCTGGTCGGTCCCCTTGCGAGGTTCAATCTGAACTTTGACAGGCTTCCGGAGGTTGCCCGTACAGTCGCACTGGGCGTTGGCCTACGACCGCCGGTGAAGAACCTTTTCCGCAGCATCGTAGTGCGTGCGGTCGAGTTGGTCTTCGCCTGCGCTGAAGCCTTGCGAGCCATCCATGAGTATGAGCCGCCAGCCGTGCCGCGGGCCGAAGTGGCGAACCGAACCGGTGTAGGCCAGGCGATCACTGAGGCGCCGCGCGGCATTCTTTATCACCGTTACGCCCTGGATGAAAAAGGACTCATCGTCGCCGCCCGAATTGTGCCACCGACCTCACAAAACCTTAGACAGATCGAGGATGACCTTCGCGAATATGCTGCGTGCTTGGTCGCCTGGCCAATCGAAGAGGCAACCTGGAAGTGCGAGCAGGCGGTCCGCAGTTACGACCCATGCATTTCCTGCGCAACCCACTCGCTGAAGGTCGTGGTAGAGCGTGAAGAGACAGGGGTGGACTGAACCATGCTGGTCATCGGCTGCGGGAATCGGGATCGGAGCGATGACGGTGCTGGAGTCATGGTCGCGGAGCGCGTGCGGAAACTAGGCGTGCACGCTGAGATCTGCACGGGCGAATCCCTGGCCCTCATCGAGACATGGAGCCGGGCCGATGACGTAATCCTGGTGGATGCGGTGGTGACCGGGGCGCCCGCGGGCAAGGTGTGGTTGTGGAACGCCAGATCTCAGAAGATTCAACGAAGTGTGTCGACATCAACCCACGGACTCGGTGTGGCAGAAGCCATAGAGCTCGCGCACCCGCTGGGCCGGCTTCCGCATCGCTTGCAGGTGTTAGGGATCGAGGGACGGCGATTCGATATCGGCGGTGACCTCTCGCCGGAAGTTGCGTGTGCGGTCGAGGAGGCAGTGCAGCGGGTCGTTGCAGAGGTCCTGCGCCATCATCGCGTGCATGGCAACTTGAAATGCGAATGAGGGGCAGTTCAGCGCATGCCACTCGGCACGGATTTCCCGAGGAGCGACAAGACATTCTGCAGTGAGTTGGAGCGAGTCTTGCCCAGGCCTCAATGCCGTTGAATCACTTTCGTGATTCGCTCAAAGGCCCAGTCGATCTCCTGACGACGGATGACGAGCGGTGGTGCGATGCGAATCACGCGGTCATGCGTTTCCTTGCACAGGATTCCTTCCTCCTTGAGGGCTTCGCAGTAAGGGCGCGCCGGACTGTGCAGTTCAATGCCGATCCACAAGCCTCTGCCGCGCACCTGTTTCAAGTCTGAACTGCGCAGCGTCTGCAGCAGCGTCAGGAAATATGCGCCAAGTTCGGCGGAGCGTTCCACCATCTTCTCCTCGATGAGGACGCGCAGCGCGGTTCTCGCGATGGCGCAGCCCATGGGATTGCCGCCGAAGGTGCTGCCATGGTCTCCGGGCTTATACACGCCGAGGATCTCGTGCGATGCAAGAACGGCCGAGACTGGATAAAACCCGCCAGCGAGTGCCTTGCCAATGATCAGGACATCGGGCGTGACGGCTTCGTGCATGTAGGCAAATAGCTTGCCGGTTCTTCCCAGGCCGGATTGAATTTCGTCGGCCATCAGCAAGACCCGATTTTCGCGGCAAATGGCTGCCGCCTCCCGCAGGAACCCCTCGGGCGGAATGACGATTCCCGCTTCGCCCTGAATGGGTTCGACGAGAAATGCGCAGGTGTTGGGGCTGATAGCGTCGCGGAGGGCGCGAGCATCGCCGAAGGGAATGACTTTGAATCCCGGAGTAAAGGGGCCGAAGCCATCGCGATATTGTTCGTCCGTGGAAAAGCTCACGATCGTAACCGTGCGTCCGTGAAAATTATTGGCGCACACAATAATCTCGGCTTTGTCCTGAGGAATCCCCTTGATCTTGTAGCCCCATTTGCGAGCCGTCTTGATTCCGGTTTCGACGGCCTCGGCGCCTGAGTTCATGGGGAGAACCATGTCGAACCCGGTCAGATCGTGGAGTTCCTTGCAGAGTAGAGGGAGTTGCTCGTTCCGGAATGCGCGCGAGGTCAACGTGACTTTACGGGCCTGCTCCTCAAGGGTTCGCAGGATTTCCGGGTGACAGTGTCCTTGATTCACCGCGGAATACGCAGCCAGACAATCGAGGTAACGTTTGCCATCGACGTCATACACCCAGACGCCTTCCGCGCGCTCGATAACCACATCGAGCGGATGATAATTATGAGCGCCATAGCGGTTCTCGAGTTCGACGAAGTCCTGGGTGTGTAGGGGCTGCTCGATCAATTCTGTTGCCATAAGTTCCTTTCAAAATGGGTGTGTAGCTTATTTCGATTTCATCTGGTGTCCAGCCGCCACGCATTTCCTGCGGACTGCTCCTGCTCCAACAGCATCGTCAAGAGTGCCATCCGCACGTAGAGGCCATTCCTGGCCTGGCGGAAGTACATTGCTCTGGGATCAGCATCGACAGACTTGTCCAACTCAACTGTGCGGGGCAAAGGATGAAGGATCAGCGCGTCCTCCTTCATACGTCGCAAGACCGTCGAGTCAATGGCATAACTCCTGAGGTCCTTCCCGTCGCGGACTCGCTCCGGCCGGATTCGCGTCTGGTAAACCACATCCACTTCGCCAATCACCCGATCAATGTCCGACTCCAGTTCGTAGCGGACGCCGTGCTCATCGAGATAACTCAGGATGTCGGCTTTCATCTGAAGGTGTGGGGGACTGACGAAGAACATCTTCACTCGTTCAAACTTGGCGAGCAGATAGGCCAGCGATCTTGCCGTCCGTCCTTTGTCCAACTCGCCAATGATGGCCACGCTCAGGCCATCGAGCGGGCGCTGCCGGTAAATCGTATAGAGGTCCAGCAAGGCCTGTGTGGGATGCTGCCCGCCGTTGCCATCTCCGGCATTGATCACGGGCACGGGCGAAACGTCCGCGGCGCGGCGCGCACCGCAATCCTCAGGATGGCGGACGACGATCACGTCTGAATAGCTGCCGATAATCCGAATGGAGTCTTCCAACTGCTCGCCTTCGACTTCGGAGGAAAACGCGCCCGCGTTCTCGGTGGACAAGACTCTGCCGCCCAGGCGATGCATGGCCGCCTCGAACGACAGCCGAGTGCGGGTGGAAGGCGCATAGAAAAGAGTGGTCATGATGCGGTTCTGGTAATCGAGGGAGCCGCCACGCGCGACCACGCGCTCCATACCTCGCGACCGCTCGAATAATTCCATGAGCAGAGGAACAGTGAACTGCTGAGACTCGACGACGTGCTTCAATGTCATCCCTCTCAGCGGCGAGTCCAAAGTGGGAGATTGGGTTGGCTTGCGAGGGGCGATCGTCGGCTGGGGCATTAGCGTCCTCCCACCGGAAGTTCGAGATGCGTGTCCCGCTTGATTTCGATGCGGTCGTGATCGGAGAACACATGGGTTCCGGCAGATCCCACGACGGACTGACACAGATTCTCGCAAGAGGTAATGATGGCTTCCTTCCCGCCGTTGCTTAAGAAGCGCAAGACGGATTCGATCTTCGGGCCCATGTTGCCCGGCGGAAAGTGGCCAGCCCTGGCGTGTTGCTCCAACTCATCCACAGCGACGCGGAATAGTGGACGCTGCGCTGGTTTCTTGTAGTCCAGATACACATAGTCGGTATCCGTGGAAATCACAAACAGATCTGTTCCGAGTCGTGACCCAAGCAAAGCGGAGGCGCGATCCTTGTCGATGACAGCTTCCACGCCTTCCAAATTGCCATTTCTCCAGACGACAGGAATCCCTCCGCCTCCGCACGCGATGACGAGCACGCCGTGTTCGACCAGATCTCGAATGACTTCCAGTTCAACAATGTCAATCGGGTCCGGAGACGGTACCACGCGGCGATAACCGCGAGCGGCGTCCTCCACGATTTCCCATCCAAAGAGGCTTTGACGTTCTTCCGCATCGGCGCGTGAATAAAAAGGGCCGATCGGCTTGCTGGGGTGCTGCATCGAAGGATCGTCCAGCGACACGAGGCTCTGAGTGAGAACCGTCGTAACCGGCACATGCAGGCCCGCGTGCTGCAGCTCTGTCTGCAACGATTGTTCGAGAAGATATCCGATCTCTCCTTGCGTAGAGGCGCCACAGACGTCCAGGGGGTGCCCAGGAACCTGGCTCGCTCCTCGTTCCGAGCGCAGAAGCTGGGCCCCCACTTGCGGACCATTGCCATGCGTGAGGACGAGCTGGTAGCCAGCACGGATCAAGCCGACAATCTGTGCGGCTGTCCGTTGAGCGTTGGCCCGTTGCTCGGCGATGGTTCCCTTTTCACCTGCGCGTATCAGGGAGTTGCCGCCGATGGCCAGGAGCATGGTCTTCATAGGTTGCTACCCGATCGAACCGATGCTACGCGTGCACCATTTCCCGCAACTCGACCAGTCCCGGCAATTTGATGAACTCGCCTTTCATCAGTTCCAGCATGATGGCCTTTTGTGAATGCAGCCGGTTTTCCGCCTGCTGAAATACCAGAGACCGTGGCGAGTCGATCACCTCGTTGGTAACTTCATCGCCGCGATGGGCAGGCAGGCAGTGCAAAAAGATGGCATCGCGCTTGGCCCGGCGGAACAGAGTCGCATCGACCTGATAAGGAAGGAAAACATGCTTCCTCTTCTCCGCTTCGGCTTCTTGCCCCATGCTGGCCCAGACATCGGTGTAGATCACATCCGCGTCTGATGTCGCTTCTTCGGGATCGTTGGTTACGGTGCAAGTGCCGCCGGTCTCGGCGCCGCGCTCGCTAGCCCACCGCACGGACTCGGCATCGAGTTCGTACCCGGGAGGAGTAGCCAGCCAGACATTCGTCCCTAACTGCGCTCCGGCAAACATCAGTGAGCGGGCCACGTTGTTGCCATCACCAATAAATGCGATCTTCAGACCCTCGAGATGGCCTTTGGCCTCCCAAATCGTGAAGAAGTCCGCCATCGCCTGGCAGGGATGAGAATAGTTGGTAAGTCCGTTGATGACGGGAATGCTGGCGCACCGTGCCATCTGCACAACGATGTCGTGATCAAAGGTGCGGATCATGATCCCCTGCACCATGCGTTCCAGGTTCTTGGCGACGTCGTACACCGACTCTCGTTTGCCCAGATTGATCTCAGCAGGAGAGAGGTACAGCGAGAAGCCACCCAGTTGCTGGATGCCGACATCAAATGTCACTCGGGTGCGCAAGGAAGGTTTCTCGAAGATCATGGCCAGAGTCTCGCGCCGGAGTGACGCGCTGAAGCCAGTCGGGTCCGCCTTCACCTGGCGGCCGAGAATAAGCAAGTACTGAATCTCCGAGGGCGAGAAATCGCGAATCGACAGAAAATCCTTGCTGGTCATTTTCCGACTCCTGCCAGGGCTGGCTCGTGCTCATGCGTGAACTTGGCGAGCATTTCGGCGAGGCCGGGCTTGGTGAGTTCCTCTACTTCGTAGCTCACACGGAGGTTCGGCTTGTCCAGTTTGATTACCCGGGCAAGGTCAATCGGAGTGGCGATCAGCACCAGATCGCACGGAGTACGGCGGATGGTTTCCTCGAGTTCGTGCTTCTGCATCGCGCTGTAGCCCATGGCGGGAAGGAGGTTCGTCAGGTGCCGATAACGTTCGTAGGTGCCGCGAATCGATCCGACGGCATACGGCCGCGGGTCTACCAGTTCTGCCGCCCCCCACTGCCGCGCCGCGACGACGCCGGCGCCGTAGGGCATTTCCCCATGAGTGAGGGTGGGGCCATCCTCGACAACCAGCACGCGCTGTCCCTTGACGAGGGAAGGCTCGGGGACAGAGACGCGACAGGCCATCTCAAAAACAACAGCCTTCGGGTTGTGGAGCTTTATGTTATGGCGAACCGTCTCAAGATCACTCTGATCGGCGGTGTCCACCTTGTTGATCACGATTGCATTGGCACGCAGCAGGTTAACTTCCCCGGGGAAGTAGGCGAGTTCATGCCCCGCTCGGTGCGGATCGACAACGACGATCTCAAGGTCAGAGGCGTAGAAAGAAGTGTCGTTGTTGCCTCCGTCCCACAGAATGACGTCCGCCTCTTTCTCGGCCTGCCGGAGAATCTTTTCGTAGTCCACGCCCGCATATACGACTGTCCCCTGGGTGATGTGCGGTTCGTACTCTTCGCGCTCCTCGATGGTGCATTGCTGAAGGTCGAGGTCCTCCATGACCGCGAAACGTTGCACAGCTTGCGCCGCAAGGTCTCCGTAAGGCATGGGATGTCGAATGACCACCGGCCGACGAGCCTGCCGGCGTAACTCCGCGGCGACCAGGCGCGAGACCGGACTCTTGCCGCATCCTGTCCGCACGGCGCAGACGGAAATCACCGGCACCGACGACTTGATCTGCGTGTGCCCTGCCCCTAGAAGCCAAAAGTCAGCATCCACCGCTAATGCACGGGATGCGAGATGCATCAGATTCTGGTGAGAGATATCGCTGTAGGAAAACACGACAGCCTCAATGTCGTGTTCGGCGACGAGATTCTCCATATCTTTCTCTTCAAAGATGGGGATCCCGTCTGGATATAAGCTCCCGGCGAGCTCGCGGGGATAGCGGCGTCCGGCAATATCAGGAATTTGTGTGGCTGTGAATGCGATTACGTTGTAGGCGGGATTATCACGGAAGAGGACGTTAAAATTATGGAAGTCCCTGCCTGCGGCACCAAGAATCAAGAGACGCTTCATGGCTACCCTCCAGCGCAGATTAGTTGTACTTGGTATGTTCCCGCTGGTTGGCGAATGGAGGCTGTACCGCCAATCACAGTTGAGGGTGATTTTGCGGCACAACCAAGAGAGCCCTGAAAAAGAGATCTCGGCGGATCATCCTTGTGATCGCAGTCACAATCGCGGGGTCTCAGGGCAGTAACTAGGGTTTATGCGCAACAACGCAGTACTGGCCAAGTCATCGTTCCCCTACTACCTGCGGGAGATCTCGACAACATCCAGGTAATGGTAATCGGGAGTGAACGGGCTGCGGTTACTCCCATTCACGTCGACTGCAACCAGACGGCGAGATGCTGACCTCCTCCGGTAAGGCTCAACTCCGGACCGTGTCGCGGTAGCGCCGAGATACCTCCTCAAGGAAGGCTTCATCGACTGGTCTTTCTGCTTTTGGAACATTCAGGTGTGTGCCGATGCGATCGGCAATGGTCTGAGCGGACTGCAGCCTCTGCAGGTTGGGAATGTCAAGGCGGCGGGCAAGGAAAGCTTCGATCAGCTGAAATTCCTGAGCCGTGAGCGCGGTGACCGGCTGATTCACCGCCGGCACGGAGGCGGACTTCTCCTGGCCGTACCAGTAAGAAACGCTCTGTTCTTCGACTTCGTGCACAACCACGGTTCCGGCCACCATATCACCGAGGCGCCGGTTTCTCTTGTCGATGGTGGAAGCAATACACCCCACGGCGTAAAGTCCGAGTGAGTCAATGGCACGCATGATGTTGCGCGCAATTCCCTCGAACGGGGTAATCGGACGCCCACTGGCGCTGATTACACGAATCTTGGCCTGCCGTTTACCTGGTGTTTGCCCGTTGCAGAGAATTTCGAACACGGCGAAGTATCCCCAGTAAAGGCAGAAAAGGAGGAACCAGGCTATGGCGGTGACCCAGTTTTTAGCAGCGACCCACTGAGCGACACCTTGAAACGCGGGGCACCATCCAGCGAGTTTCAAAACTATCGTGAAACGATCGCTAAGCTTCCCGGTTTTAACCGAGAAGACGTGCTCAGCAAATCAAACCCCACGACCAAGTTTTCTAAACTAACGGAAGAGACCGTCAGGTCCTTCATCGCTGAGTCACAGACTCTCGTGGAGGCTTGGAAGAAATTTATTGAGTCTGTTGGGAGTGGCGCGTAGCGGACAATCTCCAAAGCGCAAAGGCGCCCCAGCCCGAGAAACCGCCCGAGTTGTGTATGACCAAGGTCGAGGAGTTCAATACCGACATGCGTTACACCCGCGTCAAATGGGGATGAGCGAAGTTGGTGGGGCATAGCTTCGGGAGTTAGGGATGAGCCGTTTCCCGATTAGCTCTCCGAGGCGATCACAATCTTTCCTGACCATGGATCAGGGGGGGGGTGGGCACATCCGAGACCGGCGGCACTGCTGCAGGTGCTTCGGCGGCTGGCGGTTCCGGCTCAGCCGCAGGGTCCGGTGCAGCCGCGGGGTCTTTCAGCGGTGGTGCGACTGGGCGCGGGTCGATGGGCAATAGGTGAGCATTCTGTGCCGCCCACTTTGCGGCTAGTCCGTTGAGAGGACTCTTGGTGTTGTATTCCTGATAAGTGATCATGCGGCCAATCCGGATGATCAAATCATCGAGTCCCTCGGATGCGGCCCAGAAATCGCCGATGCAAACCATGGAATCATCGAAGTTGGGATGAAAGATCGGCGTAAGCATACGGCATTGCGGCGCTCGCCTGGGATACCCAAGCGTTAGGTTCACTTCAAGCACGTGCGTGTCCCGCTCGAGAATCTCTCCCGATCCGGAGACGTAGAGGCCGCGCAAGTTGTACGTGAACCGATAGATCTCGGGAGGGATTCCGGCCTTGCCCGTGATCTGAATCAACGGCCAGCCCTGTAACAGGGCCTGCAACGTTTCTTCATCAAGAGTCAAACGGCGGGTTCGCGGAGAAGGCATAGGGTTGCTCTGGCGCGGCTACTTGAGGACTCCCGTTTTCTTCCAGCGCGCAATGCTGTTGATGTGATACTGCAAATACACCGTGCTGAAAAAGAAAGTCATTGTGCCGCTCAACTGGAGGCCGATGTTTTCCGTGTAGTTGTAGTACTCCTCCATGGCGGCCTTGATGCTGAACATCCCCACGATATAAATGATCCCGATCGCTAGCCGAAAAATAGCGCCAAAAGGCGCTGCACTTGGATATATGGAGGTCATCAACATGACAGCGACGATGCCGGCCGGGTACATGGCGACCAGCACAATCGGCTTATTGTCGCCGGAAAGCTTTCGTGCCCAGTTCGCCAACACGACTGCCCAAACCATATTGAAAAGCTGGAAGGTGACTACTCCAAGGATCAGTACAAGTGACCAATGGAGGTTCGGTGGTAGCGGAACCAGTTGTGCTTCGACAGCCGATCCGGGCGCAGCAACTCCCGCACCCATGACCGACATCGGAATGTTGCCCAAGATCTGTGAGACGGGGATCCAGTCGGTCATGCTTTCGCTCTGGGCAAGGTCCTCGTTGGCGACGTTTCCGGATTGAACATACTTCTGTAAGTCCGTAAGGCTGTAAGGACCGAAACGATCTTCGCCTCGCTTGACGAAATATTCCATGGCGCGCTCCTAAGACTCGAATTGAACTCCTCGGCTGTCGCAATCAATCGTGCAAATGTCGATCACAGCCCAAATCCAACTCATGGGAGTGCCAAATCCCAGCGTTAATACGGTGATGGCCAGTTGCATTCCCGCTTTCTTGTGGTACCCAGCATAGAAATTATGGGCGCCGAAGGCCCCCAGCAACGCGCCTAGCAGAATATAGCTGCTTCGGTTCTTTGGTTCCAGAACTTCGGGCTCCGCGACGGTGTCAGATGTACTTGCCGAACCAAAACCGCCGAAGATCGACGGCACAACTTGGTTCGCAACCTGCCGCATATCACCGACCGTTGCCGGAGGCAACGCCGTGCCGGGAGGAGGGGGGGGGAGCCGGACCTAAGTGGCTCTGGGGTGCGGACGCGACGGGCGATGCGGTTGCGGCCACCAGTTCCGGAGTCGAAACGCTCACCTTCGGCTCATCTCCGGGAGCCTTATTGCATCCGAAAATCGTGCATCCGCCATTTTCCGCGTAGCAGTCCGCGTGGTGCAGGGTGCCGCACCCCTCGCACGCAATGGACGGATCATCTGCTCCGGCCTTCGTTCTGCAGTAGGGACAAACTTCGGTCGTCATGACCGATGCTTCTCCTTGTACCGGAATGCATATCTGCCGATCTGCAATAAATCACCATCCTGCAGCACGCGGTTATGCACAGGCTGGCCGCCCCAAAGTACGGGGCCGGTGGCTAGAAGCATCACGCGCGCGCCGCTCAGCGTGATCGTCGCGTGTCGTGGCAGAATATTGGAGTCCTTAAAAAGATAGATGTCCGATTCCTGCCGACTCCCGATGGTCGTCTCAGATTTGTAGAGGATGAATTGCTTCCCTGCGAGCGGTCCGGCGACCACGTAGAGCCACCGGTCTTTGAGTGCACTCTCGACCAGCCCCATGCCGACACCGGTGGCCAAGCCTACGAGGGCGAAGCCGGTCGCCCGACTGACACCATAAATGTTGTGAGTCGCCATGGAAATGGGATCGAACAGGAATCCGCCCAGACCGGCGCCGAGTGCACCACCCAAGACACCGTACATTCCCTTTTTCGAAGACTGTCCCACAATCCCGTAAACCACTCCACCCGCCGCACCGAATATCATCCACGCGATTCCTCGAGCAATCCACACTGCCGGATTCTTGAAAGACTGCGCTCCCGCCTCAAAGCAGATCCGCAAGGCGATGTTATAGATGATGTTCGCCATGAAGTCGAAGATGAAGATGAAGCCTAGAAGAATCCCCAACGGCAGGGCGAGAGCTCCGCGCAGTAGCGCTTTTCGAACCGAACGCTCGACGATGCTTTCGGAAGCGCCAAATCCAATGCACATCAGCGTGATGATGAGCGGGATCATCACTATATTTCCCCAGTGATTACCGCGTGCATCTACGAATCCCGGTTCAGCGATTGCCCATCCGGCCAGTGCTCCGAGCAATCCGGCCACTCCGAGATAGAACCAGCCCTGCAACAAGATGCTGCCACGATCGGTGGAAACGGCGACGAGCTGTTCCGCCGTCTCATTGATCGTCCCATAGACCTTTGCGCCTGACGACGATTGCCCGGCCGTGGAGATCACTGCCGATTGCTGGACCGCTACGCCTGCGAGATCTTCCGCGGTGATCTTGATTGCATCCCCATTACCTGGATTTGGCATCGTCCCCCTTTTTGGCGCGTCCATCGGGCGCAGCCGGCTGTCCTGGTTTCGTGAGATCGGGGTGCTCGGAATTCCCTGCGTTACCCGCTTGCGAATCGTGCAGCATCTGCCTCATCTCGGGGTCAAGCGGTTGCCCCGTCGTTGGATCGATAGGCACACCCATAACGACCACGTGAGGGAAAAACTGCCAGCACAGCACGAAGCCAAGCGCGGCTGACGCCAAAAAGAAAAAGACTCTTGCGACCAGTTGTTCCAAAGATGATCTGCCCCCATCACCATCATCGACGTCTAGTCGTTGCACGCGCAGCGGCTTCGGACTCGGTTCCGAACTTGGCACGGGGCCGGCGTTCTCCTCTGCTGTTGATGCGACGGTCGGCTCGTCTTTAACGCTCGCTTCGGCTCGCTCACCGCCGCGCCGGTCGACCACAGCGATTCGTGTGAGCCGCTCGATTTGGCCGTCCGTCCATCCGAAGCAGCCTTCTTCGTCGGAATGGGGATCAAATACCCAGGCGACCTGCCCCGGCGATGAAAAGAAATTCTTGTGGATAAACGTGTCGTGCTCAGAAAGGAAGATCCCAAACCCCGGATGGGAGTGATACCAGCCAACGATCCGTTCGTTTGGGAATCGTTTGTCTTTTACGGCATAGATGTGCTCCCATGTGTCCTGGGTAAAGGTAACGTGGGCCCCAGCCCCTTCCGCGTTCTCTCCTTGAATGCAAGCTGCAACTTCGACGCGGTGATCGCGATCCTGCCCGATCAGCACACCACAGACTTCCGTCGTGTTGCAGGACCGCGCGTGCTGCCTTATCTGACGCACAACTTCGCTGTCGATCGCGAGGATCGGTTGCGCGCCGGCGGATTTTGCTTTGGCTTTCATATGGTTGATGGCGTGACTTCAACCGCGTCCGCCTGTGCTTTAGTCGCCAATTTGCCGAGAACTTGTGGTGCATCTCCGAACGGAAGGTAAGCGATCTCCCGGTCGCCAGAGCGCGCGGTGAACAGGTCAAACAGCGGCAGTCCCAGCGTGTCTAACCGCCGGCTGCCCAATTCTTCCTCGCCGGAATACGAATGCAGGGCAGTGACCGTCCGCAACTGCCCATCCCTGGCGCATTTCGCCCGCTCAAAAGCAACGCTTCCCACTGGGCGGTAAAGTTTTTCTTCTTCCTTACATGCCGGACAGACAAACTTCTGCACAATATCTCGGCTGAACTCGATCACCACATCTGGAGATTCCAAATCTGACTGGGCCCGCTGCCTTAGCGCTTCAAGGGTCAACTCTGCTGAAGTCTCCTTGAGGTGGACGATCTGCGGCAGAGTGTAATGACTCATGCAATCCGGGTTCTCGGTGTATTCCACCGTGTACGAAGAGTGATTCATGCCTTCGAAGACATAACCCTTGCTGGCAAGCGTCGGCATTCCGTGAATCAGCTTGACCGCCTCTTGAACCTGGATGCCCGCGATGATCGAAGAGATCGTTGGGGTGGTGGGGATCTTGCCCTCGACGGTCGGCTCCAGCATCAGCAAATTGCAGGACATTCGCTTCTGCAGAAGCGCCCAGTCCACTTCGCCCAGCGTGCATTCATAGCATGGAGGCGTTCCGGGCAGAAAGACGCGTGCTACTCCGTTGATTCCTTCAATGGCTCCGTCAATCCATGGACGGTTCACCTTCCAGGCCGAGCGGTTGATCCACAGCCGAGCCTCACGATTGTCGAGCCCCGCGATGATGATGTCGCTCCACTCGAAAAGCCCTAGCCCGCATCCATGGACAACGTTCGCGACAATCGGATGCACGCACGCGCCAACCGCCATCGAACGGTAGGCGCTTGCCGCCGCATCCGCTTTGAACTTTCCCACATCCTCGTTACGGTACAGCACGGCGCGGGAGAGATTTGACTCTTCGATGCGGTCCAGATCAACCACCACGACTTGGGTGAATCCCAGCAGGGCTGCGTTCTTCAGGATCTCATTGCCCAGCGCCCCGGCTCCGATGACCAGCAGACGGCACTTTGCGATCTTCTCCTGATCCCACCAGGAGATCAGCCGCAGGCGGCTGAATCTATCCTCATGCAACTCGTCTTCAGAGATCCGTGTCATGAGAAGGTTCCTATCCGGCGGTGATCTCCGGCTGCAGGCGGAGGATGTCGCCGTCTTGCACCTGGGCCTCGGCCAGCGTTTGCGAATCCTGAATCTGCCGGCCGGAATTCTTGTGGTGAAACTTGTAGCTGAGCGGAGCGCCGTCTGGGCCATTCGTGGGCAGCCTCAGCTTCTGGACTAGGACAGCGACAATCTTGTTGCACGGAGCATCGTCGGGCAGTTCGACCGGCACACGCTTGTTCTCGGTCGAGTCGTACACGGTAACGTTGATGTTAGGCATTCCTGTCGAGTCCCATCCTGGATTAGGTTACTGCTGCCCTGTCGCAGGCACTGTCTTTTCGAGAGCTTCATCGTGCGCAACGTAGTCGGAAAATCGTCTGCGGCCAAAGCTGGCAAAATCCCAGCCCGAGTCTTCGAGAAGCGCATCCGTGCGCACCGCGAAGTTTAAGTTTTCGGCGTTGGGATCGCCATTTTTGTCGACCATGGAGGTCACAATTCCCAGCAGGTTCCCGCGATCATCGAACACCGGGCCGCCACTGTTGCCCGGACTCACAGGCGCTGACATCTGGATCGTGCTGCCGTGCAGGCGCGAAATGATTCCTGTGCTCAACGTAAAACGGAGTCCTTCGGGATGCCCAATCACGAAAACATTCTCGCCTTCGCTCGGAGGCGTCGCTTTCGCGATGGGCTGCACGAATGTAGCACTTCCGCGCTCCCGGGGAACCCAAAGCAGGAGCAGATCCAGACTTCTGTGACGGGCCACCACGTCTGCCTGTCCCCAGGTTCCCGAGGCCATCGCGACCAGAGCGCGCGAGGCGGATTTTGCCGCATTCCACCCCGGACCATCCAGCACATGGCGCGCCGTAACAAACAAATATCCGTCCGCGTTCGCCTGCAGCAGCGCGCCTGCCCCGAAACTGGCACTAGGCATTTCTGCTTGGGTAAACCATGAGCGCCGTGAAGGAGAGATGACCGCCACCAAGGGCTTCAATTTCTCCGAAACTTCCTTGGCCGACATAGGAGCTGCCGCCGGTAAGTTCGGGAAACTTGATTGCTCGTCCAGTTCACTCAATCCCGTCCCCGCCACCGAAGGCATGGGAGCAAACGAGAAAGCCAATACGGTTGCGACGGAGGTGAGCATTCCGCTCACGGTGAGCAAAGTGGCTAGAAGCGCGGTCCATTCAAAGCGCGTGCGGGGGGGCAATCCCCGCGTCGCGACACGGACTACAAACGCTACCAGGCAGAGCAGCGGCAAGAACAATACCAGCGGAGCGAGAGCCCATTTCGCCCACTGCGGTACAGCTGGCGGCAGCTTCGGCTCCAGCTGCGCGGGTTGTTCTGCGGGAGCCTGCGTTTCTGCCACTTCAGCAGCGCTAATGACTATCTTTTCCGTGTGAATGGACGCCAGACACACAACAGCGTCTAAGTGGGGAAGCATCACATTCTGTGGCATCTTCCAGCAAAATGCAAGCCAAAGAATGGGTTGGAATCGCTGTAGGTTCCACTGAGAAAGTGCAGCCTACAACGGTTAGCCAGCGCGACAGTCGAAGTGCGTTAGCTCGAGTTCTTGAGTCCCATCACTTACGCCAGCTCCTCCCAGTGCCTCGGATGTGGCCGACAGCCCTCGCGAGAAGAGGCCCGCTTTTCCTGTCAGAAAAGCCAGGCTCTGTGCGCAACGGCTGGATTGGACGCTCCCATTTACACCGTCACCGGATGGCCTTCCCGCGATGTACTGCCGGTGTTCGGCGGCTATGCCGACGGATTCTGGGTGGCGCACACTGGATGATCTGTTGATAGCGAACAACCACGTCTTGCGGGTGATCGTCAATGCCGTACGTCCAGACGTCAGCAGGAGTCTGGAAGGGAGTGATGTGCTTTGAAAGAGTCGTTGACAAGAGCGGCAGAGCGGTCAGGAACTCCGATCAGCGCAGAACGCGCTCACGCCGATCCAGAACTCCGCGACAGACTTGAGATTCTTCTTATATGTTCTGGTGACGGTATATTCCTTCCCCCTTTTAAGCGGAGGACATATTCTCCGGTCGAGCACGGTCGGATCTCTTCGACGAAAACTGGGTTGACCAATGCGGAGCGAGGGATCCGAATAAAGCCGTACGCCTCTAGCTTTTCTGCCACCGCTGAGATGGATTCGCGAAGCAGAAAGGAAGTGGAGTCGCGGTGCAGCAGTACGTAGTTACCCTCGGCCCGATTTGACCAGGTACTTTCAATCTTCCTTCCGATCTCACGGCAGGACTTAACGCAAGCATCATGCCCAGAAACACCTGTTCTCAGGCATCCGAAAGCCCAACCTGTGACTTCGTAGATTCAGGTATTTACAAAGGGATTTTGCGATGGGCCCATCTTGGGTGCCCTGTGATTCTTGTCACTCCCTATTGTGCTCCCAGTGACGGTGCGTCTTGCTGAGAAACGCTACTTTGCTATAAGAGCGAGCAATTCGCTTGGAGGAGTGTGTCTATGCAAGCACCCTCGGCTGGTACTCTTCCCATTGCGGAACAGGATTTCATCGACAAAATGATCGTCGGGCGTCGGGGACGCCCCGGGGCGCTGCTTGGCATCCTGGAAGCCGCGCAGGAAAGGAACCGCTACAAATATCTTCCCTTGGAGACGCTGCGCTACATCGCGGCCAAGACGGAAATGCCGCTTTCGCGCATCTACAGCGTTGCCACCTTCTACGCGCTCTTTAACCTCCAGCCTCAGGGCGAGAACACCATCTGCATTTGCCGTGGCACGGCGTGTCATACCCGCGGTTCGCGCAAACTTTTTCAGGGAGCGCGGCTCGACTTGGGATTAAGTCTCGCGGACGGGGACAGTGACGGCAACGAAGCCGACAAACTCTTACTCACCACCCCGGACCGTCAGTTTACCGTGCGCACGGTTGCCTGCTTTGGACAATGCGCGATGGCGCCGGTCGTGGAAGTAAACCATCGCATCTGCGGACATGCCACGGAACGAACTTTGCAGCGAGAAATCGCAACCATTCGAGCAGGAGAGTAGGCGATGCCTCGAATTCTGGATATTGGAGCGTTCAGCGCGGTGCGCGAAGCGGGCCTGGCCAAGCTGGTTCCGCCGGTTCCGCGCCTGGCCGTGGGCATGGGAACATGTGGCCGCGGGAACGGCGCAGAGGGCCTCTATCACGCATTTCTTCAGGCCATCGAGAGCAGTGGCGCCAACCTCGTCCTGGCGCCGGTGGGATGTTTCGGAGCCTGCTTTCAAGAGCCGCTCGTCAACGTGCGTCTTCCAGGAAGTCCTCTGGTGATTTTGCGCCGAGTGCAGGCCAACGATGCCACTCGCGTTCTGCATGACATCGCCAACGGCAATCTCAGCCCGGATCTCATCTACTGCAAGATCGAAGAATGGGATCACATCACGGGCCACGTGCGCTACGGCCAGGGATACCCCGAAGTCTCCTTGTGGAGCGATGTGCCTTTCTTTAAAGGGCAGAAGAAGATCGTGTTGCGGAATTGCGGGCTCATCAATCCCGATGACATTGAGGAATACATTGCCGTCGGCGGGTATCAGGCACTCTACAAAGTATTGATCGATGCGAATCCGGCTGGGGTGATCGAGCAAATCAAGGCCTCCAAACTGCGTGGCCGGGGGGGAGCGGGATATTCCACAGGCAGCAAATGGGAATTCCTGGCCAAAGCAAAGGCGGAACCGAAGTACATCATCTGCAATGCCGATGAAGGAGACCCCGGCGCTTACATGAATCGCAACGAAATTGAAAGTGATCCGCACTCGCTGCTCGAGGGAATGATCATCGGCGCTTACGTCATGGGCGCGACCGAGGGAATCATTTACGTGCGCGCCGAGTATCCGCTGGCGGTGCATCGCCTGAATCGGGCGATTGAACAGGCGCGCGAATATGGATTGCTCGGGGAGAACATTCTCGGCCGTGGATTCAAGTTTGATATCGAACTCGTGGAGGGAGCGGGAGCGTTCGTGTGTGGTGAAGAGACGGCGCTGATTGCATCGCTGGAAGGAGAGGCTGGGAGACCGCGACCGCGGCCACCTTTCCCCGCGCAGAAGGGGCTGTGGGGAAAACCCACCAACATCAACAACGTCGAAACCTGGTACAACATCGCGCCCATCGTAACTCGAGGGCCGGCCTGGTTCACCGAGACTGGGAGCTCGAAAAGTTCGGGCACAAAAGTCTTTTCACTTGTGGGCAAGGTGAAGAACACCGGGCTGGTCGAGATGCCGCTAGGCACCTCGCTCAAAACCTTCATCTACGACATTGGAGAAGGCGCGGTGGGAGAAGGTCAGGTGAAGGCTGTCCAGACGGGCGGGCCCTCTGGGGGCTGCATCCCTCACGATATGTTCGATACGGCTGTGGACTACGAAAATCTGCAGCAACTGGGATCGATCATGGGCTCCGGCGGCATGGTCGTGATGGACGAAGACAACTGCATGGTCGACGTCGCCCGCTACTTCATCGAGTTCACACACTCGGAGTCCTGCGGGAAATGTATTCCTTGTCGAGTCGGCTTGAACAAGTGCCTGCGCATTCTGAACCGCGTCACCGAAGGTGCCGGGACAGCGCATCACCTCGAAATTCTGGACGAACTGAGCCACTACATTCGCGACTGCTCGCTTTGCGGTCTGGGACAGACGGCTCCCAACCCGGTGCTGACAACCCTACGCCATTTCCGCAACGAGTTCGAGGATCACATCCTCGCCCGTCGCTGCCAAGCCGGAGTGTGCGAAGAACTGGCCCTCTCTCCCTGTGAAAACAGCTGCCCGCTGCACATGAACATCCCGCGCTTTCTGCAGCTTTACAAGGAGAACCGGCTGGAGGATGCGTTCCTGTCGGTCATCCTCGACAATCCGCTACCCGCTTCGACGGGGCGGGTATGCCAGCATCCGTGCGATACCCGGTGCCGGCGGCAAACGCTTGACCAGGCGGTGAACATGCGGGAGGTGCACCGGTTCATCGCGGACTCGGTCTTCGATTCCGACAAGTATGAGCCCATGGCGCAGATCATCGTAGCGCGCAAGTTCGAACCTACGGGGCGCAAGGTTGCGATCGTTGGTGCCGGACCAGCCGGACTCACTGCAGCATTTTATCTGGCCATGCTTGGCCATGATGTCACGGTGTATGACAGCAAGTCCGAAGCTGGTGGCATGCTGCGTTTTGCTCTCCCGGAATACCGGCTGCCGAAAGGGATCTTGCGGCGGGAAATTGAACTCATTGAGCGCCTGGGAGTGAAGTTCACCTTCAACACGCGGGTGGGCGTCGATCTGGCTCTCAACGACCTCGATGACCATTTTGACATGGTCTTCCTCTCCATCGGCACGTGGAAAGAATCCTGGGTCTATCAATCTGGTACGGAGTTAAAGGGCGTGTATCCGGCACTCAATTTCCTGGAGGCGGTTGCCGCTGGACAGGAAGTGAACCTCGGCCGGCGGGTCGCGATCATTGGCGGAGGGAACGCAGCCATCGATTCCGCACGAACCTCTTTGCGGAAAGGCTGCGACGTAACCGTTTTCTACCGGCGCGAATACAAGGACATGCCCGCCATTGACGAAGAAACGCAAGCCGCAAAAGAGGAAGGCGCGAAGTTTGTTTTCCTGGCAGCGCCTCATCGCGTGATCGGGGATGCCAAGAGCAACGTCAAGGCGATTGAAATCGTGAAAACGCGGCTGGGAGAATACGACTCCTCGGGTCGCCGGAAGCCAATCGCGACGAACGAAGTGCAGCGCTTCGAGTGTGACTCCGTGATCTTTGCCGTAGGCGAAACCGTCGACTTGGATTTCGCCAGGGCCTCAGGCCTGGTGCTCAAAGAAAACGGGACGATCGAAGTGAATCGCTTCACGCATGAGACGAGCCGTCCGCGGTTCTATGCCGGAGGCGATCTGGTGACGGGCGCTTCCAACGTTTCGAATGCCATGGCCTCGGGCAAGCAGGCGGCGCGAAGTATCGATCTGCAGTTGATGGAGACGGACCGCTGGAACAGTCTTTACCCCGAGATGGAGTACGAACAGGCGCCTCCGGAGGAGCCAAGTTCGAATCGCCGCCACACCGGGCACGCGCTCGCCGCCAGTGCTCGTGTCCGTTCGCAAGACGAGGTGGTCACCGGCCTGAGCCACGAGGAGGCCCTGGATGAAAGCTGCCGTTGCCTGCGTTGCGACGTGACCGCCGTCAACGCGAGCTAGTGGATGCTACGGCGATGTGCGCTGAAAGGAGCTAGACCTTGCCCCAGAAGAAGTTATCGATCCGAATTGACGGAGAGCTGATCAGCGCGCTGGAGGGCCAGACCATCCTGCAGGCGGCCAAGACCAACAACAAGTACATTCCGACGCTGTGCGATCTGGACGGCCTGACGGCCGTGGGCGCATGCCGGATTTGCCTGGTTGAGGTCTCCGGGACGGAGCGGCTCTTCCCGGCATGCACCACGCCCATCCAGGAAGGCATGTCGGTAACGACCAACTCTCCGAAATTGACGCGTTATCGTCGCATTTCCGTGGAGTTACTGCTGGTCGAGAGAAACCACGTTTGCGCCGTATGCGTCTCGAATGGACATTGCGAACTTCAGTCGATGGCCACGGCCCTGGGCATCAGCACCGTCGGTCTCGCGTACAACTTCCCCAAATTGTCCATCGACATGTCGCACCCGCGTTTCGTACTCGATCACAACCGCTGCATTCTTTGCACCCGGTGTGTGCGGGTTTGTGCGGAACTGGAAGGAGCGCATGTTTGGGAACTCAGTTCCCGCGGCATCCATGCGCGCATTGTCAGCGAGATGAATGAAAAATGGGGACAGGCGACGACCTGCACCAGTTGTGGCAAGTGCGTGCATGCCTGCCCTACCGGCGCACTCGCTGAAAAAGGCTGGGCGGTGGAAGAGATGGTGAAAAAGATCGACGCGGTCACCTCCTTGGTGCACCGTCGAGGAGTGCAGGTATGAAGAAGGTGAAGGTAGCCACGGTCTGGCTCGACGGATGCTCCGGCTGCCATATGTCGCTGCTCGACATGGATGCCGCCATCATTTCGCTCGCTCGCAAGATCGACCTGGTCTACGGCCCGCTGGTCGATGCGCAGGAGTTTCCAGAAGATGTGGATGTCACGCTGGTCGAGGGCGCGGTCAGCTCGCAGGATGATCTCAACAAGATTCAGAAGATCCGGCAGCGGACCCAGGTTCTCATCGCTCTCGGAGACTGTGCCGTCACCGGAAACGTCCCCGCGATGCGGAATTCCATTCCGGTGCAGAAATTGCTGCAGAGCATTTATGTCGACGGAGCGCAGGAAGGGAAAGTCGTTCCTTCGGATCGCGTCCCCGCTCTCCTGAAGCAGGCGCGTCCGCTGCGTGAGTTCGTCAAAATTGATTTGTGTTTGCCCGGCTGCCCTCCACCGTCGAAGGCGATTTTCAGTGTGATTAACGACCTGCTGGATGGCAAGAAACCGGACGCCACGCGCAAGGTGAAATTCGGTTAAGGAGCGCGCCATGAAGCGCATCACCATCGAACCTGTGAGCCGCATCGAGGGACACGCCAAGATTACGATTCGGCTCGATGATCAAGGGCACGTCGCGGGAGCGGAATTTCACGTCACGCAGGTGCGGGGCTTTGAAAAATTCACCGAGGGACATCCCTACTACGAGATGCCGGGCATCACGGCACGCATCTGCGGGATCTGCCCGATCAGCCATCTGCTGGCCGCGTCCAAGGCCTGTGACGCCATCATGGCGGTACGTATTCCTCCAGTTGCGAAAAAGTTGCGCGAGCTCGTGCACTTCGCCCAGATTGTACAATCGCATGCTCTGAGCTTCTTCTATCTTTCCGCTCCGGATTTCCTTCTGGGCATGGATTCCGATCCTGCCTCGCGAAATGTGTTGGGCGTCATCGCCGGGCACCCAGAGTTGGCGCGGGACGGGATCGAACTGCGAAAGTTCGGCCTGCAAGTAATCGAGGGGCTTGCCCAGGAACGCGTGCATCCTTCCTGGATCGTACCCGGCGGCGTAGCCACTCCCCTCACTGTTGCCGCGCGCGATCGCATTCTCTTTGAGTTGCCTGAGGCCAAGGCGATCGCTGACCGCACCCTCCGTTTCTTCAAGGGCGCGCTCGACAACTACAAGGAAGAGATCGAGTTCTTCGGTTCAGCTCCGACCATGTATGCCGGAATGGTCGACCGCAAGGGGAACCTGCAACTCTATGATGGCGACCTGCGTTTCCGCAGTGCCGCCGGCGACATCGTTGAAGACCACATCCCCGCTGACGACTATGCGCAATGGATCGGCGAGGCCAGCCTTCGAGAATCGTATTTGAAGGCGCCTTTCTTCAAGCCTCAGGGATTTCCCGGCGGCGTGTATCGTGTAGGCGCGCTGGGACGGCTCAACGCTGCCGACCAGTGTGGGACTCCAAATGCCGATCGCGAATTCCGCGAATTTCACGAGCGTTTCGGAGCTGTGGCGCACAGTGCTTTTCTCTATCACTATGCCCGGCTCATCGAAATTGTTTACGCGCTGGAGCGGATCGAGGGGTTGCTGGCCGATCCCCAAATTCTGGAAACCCACGTACGGGCCACCGCCGGCGTCAATGCCCTCGAAGGAGTGGGCATGATCGAAGCTCCCCGCGGAACCTTGATTCACCATTACAAAGTGAACGAGGAGGGCGCCATCACTTGGGCGAACCTGATCGTTGCCACCGGCCACAATAATCTTGCTATCGGTCGAGCCGTGCAACAGGTCAGCGAGCACTTTGTCGACGGAACCCGGCTGAACGAGGGCATGCTGAACCGTGTGTCTGCAGTGGTGCGGGCCTATGATCCCTGTCTGAGCTGCTCAACCCACTCCTCGGGTCTGCTCGCCATGACGCTACGCCTGGTCGATGCCGACGGAACCATCCTCGATGAATTAGCGACGGACTGAGACTGCGTCCAACGAAACCGGGCCCGCCGCGAAGTCCCGACGGATAGGTAGGGATTCTATACGTCGCTTGTAATGCGAGTAGGACAGCTCTGAATTCGCCGGCCAGTTGGCCCTGGCCGCGATCGATATGGGACGTGGTACCTATTGGAACCATGGCCTTTCTGCAGCGCGTTCCGTCATTTACCCGCAAGACCGCGACATCAAAATTGCGTTGAAGCTTGATCGAAACGAATACAAGCCGGGCCAGGAAGCTGCGGCAACTGTACAAGTAAGAACCAGTGCTGGTACCTCGATACCCAGTGTGATTGGGGCAGTCATTTTCGACTAGGCTGTCGAAGAACGCGCTCGTATAGATGAAGACCTTCGCGATCCCTTTGGATTCGGTGGGTATGGAGGATAGTGGTATCAGGGCGATGCAAAGCTTGCGAACCTCGCTCGCTCAGACCTTGATCGTGTGGACACAACCGAAGTAATTCCAGACGAACTCGACGTTGCCGCCGATTTCCTGCTAAATGCGTACGGCTCCGGATGGGGCATTTACTCGCTGCGCTCCAGACCGGTTTGTCGTTGTGGAACCTTCGATAGCGTCGCCACGCTAAGGACTTCCATTCTGAGTTGTCGGTAGATTTGATCCCATCCTGGACTGCTAAGACTCCTTGGTACCGCTTCGAAGTATTCAGATGCAGGTTGTCTGCGTCGCGAGATAGTCGAGCATCTCGCGGACGTTATTATTTGCCAGGGTTCGTGACAGTCACAACGGTGCTCGCAGGACCAACCTTGCCATCGGAGGCAACGTAAGAGATCCTGTATCCCACGCTGCCAAGTGGCACGGCGTTATCAGTTGCAGTCGGCGAGCTCATCGGGCCTGCGATGCGAATCCATCCGCTCGGGGCAGTCCCCGTCTGAATCTGCCGCTCCACAATCAAAGTCAGACCGTCAGGCGGCGCCTGGAATTGCAGCACCACATGCGGGTACGGAGTGCCCGCGAACTGTGCTGTTGGTGCCGGAGGCGCCGCGAGTTGCGGAGAACCCACGCGCACCGCGACCGGCGGCGTGGGATCGCTGCGATTGCCGTTCTTGTCCACGGTAACCAGGCGGTACCAATAATTCTGTCCGGCGCTGACGTAGAGGTCCGTAAACTGGCGCGCACTTCCGGGAAGCGGATCGCCGATCACGACTCCCAAATCGTCCGCACGTCCGGACCGCAAGACCAGGAACTGTGCGGCCTTTTGATCGGCGGGGGCAAAATCCAGCACGGTCTTGCCGTTCGCTCCACTGGAGCCGGTAATGGAAGGTGCGTCGGGAAGTGACCGGTCCGCGAGCACAACCTGAACCGCGGCACTGGGCGGGCCCTCCGCGTTATCGAATCCAACAGCGAGCACGCGGTATTCCAGCTTCATGTCCGAACTCAGACCGAGATAATCGTCGTAGAGCGGCTCCGGAGTCACGTGCGGATTGAGGCGCACCCAGTTTTCAACGCCAGCAGCGCCCGTCAGTGCTCGACGCTCGACAAAATATCCCGCCACTGGGAGGTCCACTGGTTTCCACGTCAGGCGCACTCGGGTCTGACCGGCATCGACGGTGAGCCCCTCCACTTTGGGCAGAGTTCCCGAGTTTTGCGAATGCGCCGCTGCCGCGCTGGAGGGATTGCCCAGGTCTCCGCGAGAATTTACCGAGCGCACTCGATAGTAGTAAGTCGTGCCCCCTCGAACCGTCGCGTCTTCATATTGCGAGGTGCCGGGCGGCAGCGCCTGTGCGGCAAGAGCTTCGTACGGCCCGGCGTGGAGAAATGCGCGCTCCACAATGTAACCGGCTAAATTCGGCTTCTGCTGCGCGGGCCAGCTCACCACAATTTTCCCGACTCCGCCCGCAGCGGTGACGGGCTGCGGCGGTTCAAGCGCATGGAAATCGGGATAGAAGATGCGAATCGAAGTCCCCACGCTATGTCGGCCAAAAGCATCCACACTGAAAACCCGGTAGGTCAGTATCTCGTTCGGAGGAGCGTTCCGGTCGAGCACCAGCGGGATTGTTGGGTCCCATTTCAGTCCGGGAATCACGGGCTTGGCAGTCACCGGCGCCGCCGACTGGCCGCCGCCATCGCGCTCGATCGCGTAAGCAATCACCGGCAGTTGGCGATTCTCCGCCGGAGCCTCCCAAGACAGCGCCACTCCCCGTTCGTCGACCTTGGCTTGCACTCCGCTGGGGGCAGGAGAAAGGGCCGTCGGTTGTGCGGAATCCACTGCGGAGCTGACGAGTTGTACTCCAGTCGGCTTTCCGGCGTTATCCAGGCCTTCGACCTTGTAACTGCGGTTGCCTGACGCAACATTGTCCAGCGCCCACGACAGACCAAGTGCGCGCGCATAGCTCGGTTCGCTGAACGCCCGCAGCCCAATGATGTTGATCAACTGCCTGTTTTTCGCGCCGGCATCCGGCTTCACCAGCACGTCCGGCAGTTTGCGGATGGCATCGGCATCCTCAACGGAAAGCGCCTGCAGCGCCGCGGCATCCCCCATGCTGATCTTCGGAACCAGCACTTGTCCGGTGGAATCGGACAGCTTCCATCCTCCGGCCGGCCACTTGGATGGCGGCGGAAACCACAGCAAGGAAATATGTCCCTTGCCGTCGGAAGCAGCGAACAACGCCCCTGAAGCTTCCTGAGCGACACCTGCTCGGGCCGCGACCAGCAGCAGAAGGGCGGTCGAGATCAGGGCCGAGATTTTCGAGCGGGCCGTCATTTGATCGCTGACACTATTCGACGCCTTACAAGTGCACCGAGAATGAAACCGAACCCAGAGGCCACGGCAGTCCGATGCTGGCGCTGGCCTGCATCTCGAGGGGCATGGCCTCGGCGTGGACCTGGGCCGAGACTCCGGCCGAGACACAGACACTGTCCACGCAAACGCCGGCATCCACGTTCGCCGAAAAATCTCCCGAGATATGAGGCTGCGGGGTGATCGTCAAGCCCATGTCAACGCCGCCGCGGATGTAAGCAGACGCTACCGAATCGTCGCCGACGTTCAGACTGATGCTCTCGCCGCCGCCGATCGAAAGTCCAGCATCCGAGAGCATGACGTACATGTTCGCATCCGTCACCAGGAGATGCCCATCGATGCGCGGCCCCTGCTGCTTCCCGGCGTCAATGTGCCACGGCCCGCTCGGACCGAAGTGGATATCCACCGCCGCGCTGTTCGCGCTGTTGCCCATGTCTACCGACGCGATTCCACCCATGAAGTTCAGGTGCCCCCACAGGCGTCCGTCAAAGTTGCTGCCAGCGTATTGGAAATATCCCTGGAAGTCTCCGTTGCTGTTATCCTGTGGCTTCAGCACCCAGGCATGGAAGTCCATGCGGGCGCCCGCGTCTTGTCCGCTCGACTTGATGACGAGATCGCCATCCAGCGTGTACGTGAACTGGTCTGGCATGCCAACACGCATTCCCGCCATAAAGAGGAACGAGTTGTCGAAGACCGGAGTCGCGGCATTGATCGAGCCAGTATCCTCAAAGGCGGTGAGCGGGAAATTGTGGCCGAGTCCGCCTTGCACGCGGTAAAGATTCATGACGGGCGGAACTGGAATCAGCGGCACACCCGTCGGCCCGAGTGCATAACTGATGCGCGTCAACCAGTAATCATGGCCGCCCTGATAGCCCAGGCGGAATTCTCCGGTAATCGAAGGCCCGCCTAACTCCGAGAGATCCACCGATCCCGAATATTCGCTGCCGCTCGTGCCGGAGTAGACAGGATGAATCTTGGCTTCGGAACTCGGCTGTCCCGACGGGTAAGGCAAGTCGATCACGAAGGGAGAATTTGTCGGCCCCACGGTGGAATAGTTCTTGCCCGCCATGTTCACCTGGTAATTCACCTGCGCCGCCGCCGCCGGCATCACTTCGGAAAGATGAACGTTCGTGCTGAACAGCGCTGCTAGCACCTGGGCGCCTGACGGAGGCGCAGTCAAGTGCACCGAGACAAGATCCACTGGTGTTTGTCCGAGCTGCGAACTGCCTCCGAGCGGAATGTCGGCCGTTTGATTCCCCTGCGCGAAATAGCCGCGCCCGTCCATCCCGAAGTAGAAAACCTGATCGAAGGCCGCGAACTGCTTGTTTTCGGCGGAGAACACCATGTGCAACTTGTTCGCCGATACCACCCAACCAATGCCTTGCTGCTGCGTGAATTGCAGGTTATTCGCCGTGAAGGCAAAGTTCCCGAACGTCTTGGAGACTGGCGGAACGGTAAACGGGAAACTGATGCTCGCGTGCTTCCCGCCGCCCGATTGCAGCGAAGCATCGCCTTTCAGGTGTACGTCGAGCCAAGGCACGTAGATGTCCATGCCCTTGTAAGTAGCGCTGAATGTTCCGTTGAACGCGGTCGCATTGATCGAGGCCCTTCCATTTAGCCGTGCCCGCTGAGCCGCTGCGATTCGTCTTCGGGCTGCTGCTGACATCGGCCCATGTGTGCGACCACTGCCACGACTGCGACCCGCACTGGTGTGGCTCAGCCCGTCAAGTGCCCCTATCGCATTTTCGACTCTGGCCAGTTCAGCCTGAAATGCGCTTGTTCCACCCTAGCACCTTCATAACGCGCTGCATGTTTTGCATTCGTATTTCTCCGCTCTACCACTTTTTCTTGAAGTAGTACTCCTCGGAATCATTGAGTTATGGGACAACCTTCAAAGTGGCTTCTTGAAGAACACCTTGCTTCCATGCGTTTCGCTGTGCGCTAAGTTCATCCCAGAGGCGATGCATCGAATCTTGCGCCACAGAGGAACAATAGGGCAAATCCAACCCTGAGAAAATTCCGAGAGGGCGGATGGGAACTACTTCTCTTCCCATCCGTATCGAAAGAACGTAATCGGTTAAGGCACGCTCCACGCGCACAATTGCCCGTTGGACTTCGTCGATTTGCGAAAGCTTAACCCCTGAGAACTTGTATGATCCACGCCGGAATGCATCGCCTGCATGGGCGATGAACGTGTTACGAATAGTGCTAATCTCACGAGCACTCGGACAGTTAATCCAACTGTTCAGGGCCTTAAAGATGGATTCTCGGATCACGTCGTTTCGGTTCCTCTCATGTTCTTGCTTGCCGGACAAGAGATCGAACGTCTCGTGGAGTTCCTTCGACACGGCGAATCGGACGAGGCCCGGTGCTCCGATTCCGTACATCTGAACCATCGGATCAGTCTTATCGATAGCCTCACCCCAAGAGCGGTAGTCATACGGAAGACCATCTCCCGCAACGTAAATCTCGCGCGTGATTATTTTGCGATGTTTTTCCACATCCTTCAGAAGACGCTTCAATGAAATTACGCCACCTCCGTTGTCTAACAGTTTCTCGATGGAAAGAACCTGGGAAACGAGGTAACCCTGGTCGAGCAGATAAGCCAGCGTGGACGACCGAGCAGAAATCGCGACGTCGGCGGCAACAGGCTCCCGCACGCTAACGGTTGCTCGGTACGTGATGTCATTAAACAGCATCCTATGAATCTGCGCTTCGATGCTGTGTGGTTCTGAAGGGTCATGCCGGTACCACGAAATCCATTTCATCCAGTTGTCACGGTACTGCGCCAGAGTTTTCTTGGCGATCACGTCGCATTCGTGAACGGGCACTTTGAATCGGTTTGCCCATGGATTTTGATCTACCAACGTGACTTTGAGAGGGGTGCTCGCTGAGTCCTCGCCCGTTGTCATTTGAATAGTCTCCGGATCAATTTTATTATCTGACCCTCTGGGAATCTGGTGGCCGTTTTTGTGGCCGTTTGTTTTTCTCGTCGATTCGGTTTCCTACGCCCCCGAGTTCGATTCCCGCGACCCAAAACATGCTTTAGAGGACGATAAACATTTGAGAGTTTCGCGTTCAGTTCGTATCGATACTCGTCGATACTTCAGAAAGGCGGGATGGCCTGGATGGCCTAAAAGGGATTTTGAGTCCCTCCTCCTGTGATGTGGTATAGCGTCGAGTACGAATTGCCGCAAGTAATCTCATTGTTTCCGTAGATCATGCAACCGATGCGGGCATTCCAATTCCAGAAATCAATTAGTTTTTCCCACATGGAAATTCGTGGGATTGGCCACAGGTTCAATACTCATCCTGGCTCCACTGGCTTTTTCGGCAAACCAAATCCAGCAAGCTGCTGAGCGTTGAGCTGCAAACTGTGCCCGCTGTAGTGCCAGGCGGTTCGGGACACCTACAGGACACTAGAAACCCACCGGGAAGCACAAGATGAGGCGATTCAGTACGCAAACCAGGGAGCTAAGTGCTTGAGATTGAGAAATCTGGCGGAGAGGGAGGGATTCGAACCCTCGGTACAGGTGTTAGCCCGTACAACGGTTTAGCAAACCGCCGCATTCGGCCACTCTGCCACCTCTCCGGCGTGCGGACCTACAGTTTACCACGTCTCGGACAGGCACTTTTCCGTGCTCTCGTCAGGTGCATTTTCATCGCAACAGCCCTGGGTGAGCCTCGCTCGTTAGTGCCCTGGTCCGATTCACGAACCTCTGCAGGCATGAGCTTTCTCCTCAATTAATACGTTGGACCGAGGTTTCTGACCATTGGACGAAGTGGTTCTTCGTTGATCAGGCTGTAGCAACCCGCTCGACATGGAATTTCTTTACCCCAAACGTGCCAAGCACGATGAAAAGCGCCATGACGATCAGTTGGGCAATCAGGAACGGCGGTTCTTTCTGAGTTGGAGCTAACGCCTTCAACGCGGGCACCTTGAGGAAAGATTGAACGACGGCGACGAAGGAGTTCAAGTAAAGCGCCAAAACAGCGCAAACCACGTAGATCCACCGCCAAGCGTGGGCCAAATGAAGCGCATAGCGGGCGAGGATCGCAACCGCCAGCACTACCAATGAGATGACGCCGACCACGTGGGAGGGCAGAAGATGCTCCACTGGAAAGAGGAATCCGGTGAGGCTGGTTAGGACGGTCGTGGCCAAGAAGATCGCGGTCCAGCCGTCGAGCCTCTTTCCAGTCAGCAGTCCGTACACGACGATGAACCCCGAGCCGATACCAGTCAGGCTGATCAGCACGTGTAGCAGCGTGAATGTCGATGTAGTCATCCCCAGAATCATGGTGCGCTCCTTTCAGAACGAGAGGGTGTGGGCCGGTCAGATTTCGCAAAGACTTTGAGAACTTCGATATTCGGAGGCGAAAACTCGGTTCTATTTAATTCTGCCCGCCCCAGTGGCCTGAGGTAAACGTCGGTAACGATGTCGCGCCACAGGGGTCTGTCGTAAACTAGTCGCCGTGCGCGGGGAGATTTTGCCAGAAGCTAAATCCGGCGTCAACGACGCCAGCACTGTCGGTGCGCCTGAACATGCGCTGGGCGTCGAAGTGCCGTGCGGCCAGCCGCCCATCGAGACTGACCGCATCCAGATCACCCAGCCTGCTCGCGTTGCCGCTGGGCTGAAATCGGTTCTCAAAGCGGCCAAGGTTGCCTTCGAAGAACCGGGCCTCGTTCGAGGAATCGCCACGCTCGTTCGTCTCAATCAATTTGACGGAATCGATTGCCCCGGTTGCGCCTGGCCCGACCCTGACCAGGATCGCTCCCTCAACGAATACTGTGAGAATGGTGTCAAGGCGATCGCAGAGGAGGCGACCACTAAGCGCTGCACCCCTGAGTTTTTCCGTTCGCAGAGTCTCTCTGACCTGGCACAGCAGTCGGACTACTGGCTGGGCCATCAGGGAAGACTGACTCATCCCATGGTCTTGCGTACCGGCGGCGGCCACTACGAACCGATTTCGTGGGAAGATGCGTTCGCCATGATCGCGGGCGAATTGAACGCGTTGAGCAGTCCTGATCAGGCAATCTTCTATACCTCGGGCCGCACCAGTAACGAAGCGGCTTTTCTCTATCAGCTGTTTGTGCGCCAGTTGGGCACCAATAACCTGCCCGATTGCTCGAACATGTGTCACGAATCGTCTGGGCTGGCGCTGAAGGAAGTAATCGGCGTCGGCAAGGGAACCGTCACCCTCGAAGACTTCGAGCTCGCGGACACTATCCTTATTATTGGGCAGAATCCAGGCACGAATCATCCCCGGATGCTAGCGACCCTGCAGCGGGCGGCTCGCCGCGGGGCAACGATCGTCAGCGTGAATCCTCTCGCGGAAGTGGGGCTGACCCGCTTCAAGCATCCCAAGGAAGTGCTGCACCTGTTCGGGCGGGGCACAAAGATCGCGCAGCATTTCGTTCCAGTTCGGTTGAGCGGAGATCTCGCCTTCTTCAAGGGACTGTGCAAGGAGCTTCTGGAGGAAGAAGGCCGGCAGCCGGGCAAGATCCTTAAGCACAGATTTATTGAGGAGAAGACGAGCGGCTTCGCGGAGTTTCGAGCCGCAATTGCCGAGACTTCGTGGAACGAGATCGTTGAGCAGAGTGGCATCTCGCGGCGTCAGATTCGGGAGATTGCTGAAGTCGTGATGCGATCAAAGTCCGTGATTGCTTGCTGGGCCATGGGATTAACGCAGCAACGGCAGGCGGTGGCGACAATTCAAGAAGTCGTGAACCTGATGTTGCTCGGCGGCCACATCGGTCGGCCGGGCGCGGGAGTCTGTCCGGTAAGGGGGCACTCCAACGTGCAGGGCGACCGCACCATGGGCATCTGGGAGCGGATGCCCGACAGCTTTCTGGATAAGCTACGGGATGTGTTCGGATTCGAGCCGCCGCGCAAGCATGGCTGGGATGTCGTGGACTCGATCAAGGCCATGCACAGCGGTAAGGCCAAGGTCTTCTTCGCCATGGGCGGAAATTTCCTTTCGGCGACTCCGGACACGGAGTTCACCGCGGAAGCATTGTCGCGCTGCAGTCTGACCGTTCACGTCTCGACCAAGCTCAACCGGGCACATTTGATCACGGGAAGGCAAGCGCTGATCCTGCCCTGTCTCGGCCGCACGGATCGTGACTCGCAGGCGAATAGAGATCAATTCGTCACTGTGGAAAATTCGATGGGCATCGTGCACACGTCGCGGGGAAACCTGGAGCCGCCCTCGGATCAGCTTTTGAGCGAGCCGGAGCTCGTGGCACGCCTAGCCGTGACTACGCTCGGAAAGAAGACAACGGTCGACTGGGTGTATCTCGTCGAAGACTACGACCGCATTCGGGAACTCATTGCGCGCGTCGTTCCGGGGTGTGAAGACATGAACGACCGGGTTCGTCACAAAGGCGGTTTCTACCTGCCGAATGCGGCGCGTGACGATGATTACAAGACAAAGACAGGAAAAGCGAACTTTGTGGTCTCGACCATCGAGCCCATTCCTCTTAGGGCGGGACAGTTTCTGATGACTACGCTCCGCAGTCATGACCAGTACAACACGACTATTTACGGCCTCGATGATCGCTACCGGGGCATCTTTCATGGCCGCCGGGTTGTGCTGATGAATCCTGACGACATGCAGGAAAATGGCTGGGAGGCAGGCCAGCTTTTGGATATCACCAGCCACTTTCGGAACGGCGGTAACCAGGAATTGCGGCGCGCCCCGCGTTTCGTTCTAGTACCTTACGAGATTCCCCGACGCTGTGTAGCCACGTATTTCCCCGAGACAAATGTACTGGTGCCGATCGGCAGCGTGGCGTTGAAGAGCAATACACCCACGTCGAAGGCCGTTGTCGTGAGCTTTTCCTTTTCTCGGCTCGACGACACGACTGGCGAACATCTCGGGGTTCCCGACCCGTGAAATCTTGTTCGTAATTCGTAACGCAAAACATTCTGCGGAAAATTTGGTGCTCGCGTCATGGACAATGTCCTCAACCTGAGGGGGGAGAGGAGTGGCTCCGAGCGACTGCCCGAGTTGCGGCGGTAGTGGATACGTTGCGAAGCCCGTGGACTTGAACGGTAAGTCCGAGGGTGTCGCTTTTATCCGCTTGCAATGTCCCGCCTGCGGGGGCACCGGCCGGAAGCGCCCAATCTCACCTTCGACCGCCGGCTGACCGCACGGCCTGCGGTGCTTGCGAAAACGTTCGGAACCGGACCGTCTTACTTCCCGTCCTACGGTTGACGGTCCGGACCGCACGTTTCCGAGGCAATACTCCGCCCAGCGGTCCCTACCTCAAGTTTGAGTTCGCTTCTACACCGTTCGAAGATTCAAGCAATTCCAGCAGCTTTGACCCGCGTCTTGCGACGGGGTGAGCCTGCTATCTCGACACGATTCCGTCCGTTCTCTTTCGCGCGGTAGAGCGCTTTGTCGGCCGCCTGCAGAACTCGACCAGAGTCCGACTCTTCTTGCTCTGAGGTTGCGACACCGATGCTGACCGTCACCGACAGGGGCACCGACGATTTCTCCTGCGCCAGCTCTCGAATCGCATGGCCTTTGCGCGCGCGGCCGCGAACTCTTTCGTTTCGGCGATCTGGCCCCCTGGGCGCTTGACGGCGATCGCCGCTCCGCAGTCGAAACTCCGAGGACTCGATCGCCGCCCGCAACTGTTCCAGGTGATCCACAACCTCGGAAGTGATTTTTCCCGGAAAGAGAATATTGAATTCCTCTCCGCCGCAACGGTACGCGTGTCCTCCACCGGTCACGCGCGACAATCCGGCCGCGACGAGCCGCAGGACCTGGTCCCCGGTGTCGTGACCATAGGTGTCGTTGAATCGCTTGAAGTGATCGATATCGACGACCGCGATCGAGTACGGAGCCCGCAGCCGCAGGAGCGCGTCGTTAAAGGCGCGGCGCGATGGAAGCGTTGTAAGCTCATCGTGATAGGCAAGAAGGTACGAATTCTCGATGATCGAAGCGGCGAGAATGCAGGCCGCGGTAGCCGAGTACACGGTCGAAACGCGCGCGACGCCGGCAAAGCGCAAGCACAGGAAGAAAGCGGAGAGCGACCACAGTAAGGCGCTGTCGACCGGCTTGCGGGTGATCAGAAACCTGACTAACAGGAACACGCAGGCAGCAGCAAATACAACCAGCGCGTACCCCGGCAAGGAGACTGCGGTCGTAACGTGATGCGCCCGGACGGTAGACCCCGGCAAATCCTCCGCCGCGCGGCAAAGAACCGCCACGATCACGGATTGAACGAACAAGAACAATCCAACCGGACCAACGGCAGCGACGGTAAAGCCACGCTCATGCATCAGGGCGATCAGAACGAAATCCAGCGGCACCAGCACGGCCGCCGATTGCAACGCCATCCACCCGGGCGTTCCGGGTGAGACATGCCCACCTCCGAAAGCTGCAATCGCTTCCTGAGCTAGAAAGAGCACCACCAATGCAAAGAAGATGCGGCTGGAATGGAATCTCCAGGCCAGCAGCATTCCTCCAATCAGCGCGCAATAGTACAGAAAGCTGAGGGAGGGCAGAGCCAGCGTCAGCCAGCCGGAATACACGAGCACCGCGACGGCCAAAAGCAGAATCCCGCCTGGGATGAGCAGGGACTTCAGGGTCGTCTTGCTCCACACGCGCACAGCATGACTCCGGGCGGGAAAATTCCCTTCGAAATTATCGCTGGTGTTGCGGGATGAAGGAATTGGCCGCGGAGGTTCGCACCAGAATGAAACTCTTCAAGCGCACTCTCACGCCGAATCTCCCGATTTGAAATCGAGCGCCATTCTTGCACCTACAGCCCTTCGTGTGGCCTCGGTTTTGGCTGCAACTGAGCGCTTTCTAACTAGACTGGCCTGTTGGATTAAGGATGGTTCACTTTTATGCGAATTCTTATTGCAGAAGATGACGAAGCATTGGCCCGATTCGTTCGCCAGGGTCTCGAAGGCGAACATTACTCTGTGGATGTTTTACCGGATGGCGAACAGGCTCGAACCGCAGCAACGGAGTTCGAGTATGACGTCGTCATCCTTGACCTGAACCTGCCGAAGCTGGACGGTGTCAGCGTCCTGCGTTATTTGCGGTCGAAGAAGCCCAGCCTGCCCGTGCTGGTGCTGACCCAGCGGACTCGGGTGGAAGACCGGGTCCAGTGCCTGGACACTGGCGCAGACGACTACGTACCCAAGCAACTGTCCTCCACCTCGCTCGACATCCTCCACATAAGGTCGGACCTCATCGCTAAGCTCCGAGCCGCGGCGCAATCGCGGAACTCGCATCCAGGCGACGTCTTGTCCAAAAAACCTCCGCGGTCCGCACGGTCAGAGACTCTCAGCGCAGCCTTTCCTTCCGTACCCGCGATCGTTGCCCTGGGAACTTCCACCGGCGGCCCGAGAGCTTTGCAGGAGATCTTGCCTCTGTTCCCTCGGGACCTTGCGGTCCCTATCCTGATCGTGCAGCACATGCCCCCGGGCTTTACCGCGCCCTTCGCGCAGCGGCTCAACACGTTATGCTCCGTCACTGTGCGCGAGGCAACTCACGGCGAATGCCCCCAGCCTGGCGTGGTGTACATCGCGCCCGCAGGATTGCACATGCGCGTCGAGCGCCAGGCCGATTCTCGCGCCATCATCTTTCTCGACACGCATCCGGAAGACTATCTTCACATTCCCTCGATTGACGTACTCATGACCTCGGTGGCTGAGTCCTTCGGGAACCTTGCGCTCGGAGTGATCATGACAGGAATGGGCTCTGACGGTGCAGCGGGGATGCAAGCGATCCACCGCCAGGGCGGCCTCACCATCGGTCAGAACGAAGCAACCTGCACCGTCTATGGCATGCCGCGGGCTTGTGCCGAGTTGGGCATTCTCACCCGCGTCGTTCCGCTCTCCCAGATTCCCGCGGAAATCCTGCAGGCTACACGCTACCGCAAGCGTGCGTGAGCAGATCTTCAGCTCCAATCGGCAATCCCGCGCGATCCAGCAGTTGCCTCACTCTTCCCAGTAACACTTCTGTGGAAAATGGCTTTGCTAAGCACTCCTCCTGCATAGTGCCGCGCGGTCCCATCTGCTCTGCATATCCGGTAACCAGCAGAATCCTGAGCCAGGGACTCTCGTGCCGAAGTCTTCCCGCTAATACGCGCCCACTCTCACCTGGCAGAACCACATCGCTGAGCAGGAGTTCCACTTCGTGGCCCCGCGCTTCGTAGATGCCCATCGCTTCCCCTGCATTCTTTGCGGTCAGCACTCGATATCCCGCCGATCGCAGAACTTCACAGGTCACTTCCCGCACGAACGCTTCGTCTTCCACCAAGAGGATCGTCTTCGCTCTCGACAGTTTTTTCTCATCCGCAACTGAACACCACCCGTTTGCCTCTTCTAGCGTCTCTGTCATTTGCACGTACATAAGTTCCCTCGTCGAGCCATCTTCCTATCCGCACCCTTCTATAAGCAGATGGGCTGCCACAACCTCCCTCAGGGGTCGTAGGAGTGGCCGAAGGAAATACAGCACTTAAGTGAGGAGGCGGAGCCGACGCATCGCGCGCAAGATTTCCTTCGCCCATTTCGGGAATCGCTTCGAGAACGGAGAACCGATTCGGCACCGCAACTTGTCGCCAGGGCTCTTCCGCAGGACCCTTATTTAGGACTCGTCAGAATCGTCTCATTGGGATCGAGCAAGATCTTGTGCGTCCCAGCTGGAGCCGGCAGATGGAACGAGGATTCCTCGCCGTCGGCGAACACGCGTCCCAGCAGCACAGTCTGTTTCCCCGCCAGCACCGCATATACAGGAACCGACGTCACCAAGTCCGCTGGTGCCTCCTTCTGCAAGATGGTTCCACTCACTACGGAACCCGTACCCTTCGGAGTGAATTTCACTGCCTTGAGTTCCAACTTTGGCAGCGACGTGCCGTTGATCCATCCTTCCAGAAACCAGTCCAGCGATTTCTTGCCTTCATAGCGCAGCGATGGCGGAAGCTCTTCCGCGAAAACGTCGATCAATTCCTTGGTGCCGATCGCTCTTCCTTCATACCGCTGCCGAACTTTCCTCAGCGCCCGCATAAACGGCTCATCCATGCCAACCTGTGGCTTGCGCCCACCATCTTGCGCCGCAGCATCTTTCATCATGGTCCGCAGCATGTGGAACAGCCACGTGCCGCGCCCATACAGGATCGCTTCATATCCTTCCGGAAACCGCGACGACAGCAGCCGCATGCCCAGCGTTACTGGCCCTGCCTCCATCGGAGACATCCCATCCTTATTCTTGGCGATCAAGTCCTGCCGGTACTTCTCCATCACCTCCCGAAAACCTGCAGGATCCTTCTCTTGCAACATCATCAGCGCGCAATAATTCGCCAGCCCTTCAGAAAACCACTGGTCGCGATAGCTGTTCCAGCTAATCAGATCTCCCCACCACTGATGCGCCGTCTCGTGAGCCGGAATCGATTGCTGGAGCAGGATGCGGTACCGTTCGAAGTGCAGCTGTTCGCGCTGCTCTTGATCGAGGAACGCGTACGATGAAAGAAACACCAGCCCGGGCCAGCCCTGGCTGTCACGCCCCGGCATCTGGGTCAGAGCCAGGTGACTGTAGGGATAGGGGCCGAACCGCCCAGCGTAATACTGAATGGCTCGCGCCGCAGCGTCCGCCACCGCCTGTTCGTGCTGCACGGGGGACGGGTTGTCGGGCACGATGACCTGCGTTGCCCGGGTAGATGGCTCGGAAGGATCCGGTTGGATCACCTGCACTCGCGGTGTCGGGAAGTCTCGCTCCACTCCTTTCGTGGCATACGTCTCCACGATCACGTCCCCAGCTTTCGCCGTAGCTTCTTTGTACTTGCCCAAGTTGAATCCCGCCAACGGAAGCGGCCTCTCCGATACAAAGCGCGCTTGTTGCTCGCCAATGCCCTTGGCGGCTTTTCCCGCGGAGGAAACCGGAGTTGGCTTGCCGGTCGCCACCAGTGTCCAGCCCTGCGGATACTCAAATTCCAGGTCGAAGTCCGCCATCGCCATCCCACGATTCGGATACCACGTGCCTCGCGCACCCACATACAACAATCCGTTGCCGGCTTCCGCTAACACTTCACCGCCGTACACAAACTCAAGGTCGATCTTCTGCCCGGCTCGCGTGGGCTCCGGGAGTATCACCGCCACAAGATCATTGCCTCGGCGAGAAAGCTGCGTCCCTTCGACCGCCGGATTGTGAATGAACTCCACCGGCTGGCCGTCAAGCTTGACGCTTTCCACTTGCAGGAATCGGGAAAGTTCAAACAACAAGGTACGCGCCCCAATCGCTCTGACCTCAAATTGCACGCGGGCATTCGCGTGAATCCGCTTCGGCAGCTGCACCTCAGTCGTGACCGTATAGCGGCGAGCTGCAACCCGGCTCTCTCGCTCTTTTTCATCTCCCAGCACTGAAGTCACGTCGCGCTTCGCCGGAACGGCCTTCAGATTGGTCGTTGAAAATGATGTCCAGACGTCGTAGTAAAGATCCCCGTGTTCCGCCGTTCTGGCCTGGCCAGCCTGAACCTGCTCAGGCGCCGCTGAATCGAAAACAACGTCAAAGACGCCCAGCTTCGTCCCCTGTAACCGCGCGTGCAGGTATCGGTCTTCAGCATTCCCGGGAAGTTGCGACTCTGCTCGCTCGGCCGAAGCCGCGCTGCCTTTCCCCGGGAGCATCCGGCTTAAGGTCATCAGTAACCTCATCGCGTCACCGGTGGCCAGATTTTTGGCCGTCGCGTCCCAGCGGTCCACGAATTCCTGCTGGTTGTCCGTCGCGCGCAGATCGGGTCGCATCTCAGTCGCTGCGTCATCATTAAAACGAAAATAGGCGGTGGCAAAGTGTTCTTCCAGGATTGCCATCCCCGTAAACAAGCTCATCGATCTGCGTTCGACGCTATTCGGAGGCGTCAGCAGCACTTCACCGTCACCCTCGAAGAATGCTCCCGTAATCCGGCCCATCACATCCTGCGTGAAACCAATCGTGCCGTCCTCCAACGTGATGTGAACCGCCGTCCGATCCAGCGATGCGCCCCTCACCTGATACACCCGCGCCGGATCCAGCCCCACCTGCCCCAGCTGAAGATAAAGCGCCTCCGCCGGCTTGTCCGCGGGTTTCTCGGTTCCCGCGGCGCACAGCGCGCTGGCCGCCATCCAGATCGCCGCCGCGAACCGCAAGCCTCGCATGGTGCGTAGTACCTTCGTCACGTGGTTAGGCTCTCTCCAGTTGCTAGAATGCGCCTGAATGCGGCTACGTGTCACCATCCTCTTTATAGCAGTCGCGTCTGCCTTCACTGGTGCATGGGCTGACACTATCCATTTGAAAAACGGCCGCACCATTCTGGCCGATCACATCCGCGAAAACGGAAATCGTTACGAATACGATATCGGCGACGACTCTTACGCCATCCAAAAGTCCTCCGTCGATCACATCGATGCCGGAGGCATGCCCGCTCGCTCGGGATCGGCAGCCCTGAAGGCAGCTGACCTTCCGACCTTCACGCCCGCCGACAGTCTTGCCAATGAGGGCGATCTCGTCGCTCGCATCATCAAAGAGGGCAAGGTTAACGCCGACGTTCTCGCCAGCCTGGAAGGCAAAGGCAACGCAGAGTTGAGTGCGACGGCCGATTTCATCGCCGGGAAATTTGAATTCGAACACGGCAACATCGCCCAGTCGCGCCAGTATTTCGAAAGCGCGCTTCGGTTCCAGCCAGACAATTCCACCATCCTTGTTTATTACGCCGCGTTGCTGGTCCGTACCGGAAACGCCGCCCAAGCGCTGCCCTATGCCGAGCGCGCGGTGCGAACTGCTCCCTCTTCGCCAGACGCCTACACCATGCTCGGCTACGCCCAGTTCGCGTCAGACCACACCAAGGAGGCTGTAGCCTCCTGGAAGCGGTCCCTCGAATTGCGCCCCGACGCCACCGTCCAGCAGTTCCTGGCTAAAGCCCAGCGTGAGCAGACGGTCGAATCCGACTTCTCCCAGGGCGAGAGCAGTCATTTTGTCCTGCACTACGAGGGCAAACAAACTTCCGACGCTTTTCGCGGACAAATCCTCGCCGCGCTCGAATCCGACTATGACGACCTGGTTCGCGATCTCGGCACTCCCCCTCGCGATAACATCGTCGTCACCCTCTACACCGAACAAGCTTTCTTTGATGTCACTCGCGCCCCCAGTTGGGCGGGGGGGATTAATGACGGCAAGCTGCGCATCCCGATCAGCGGATTGAGTTCCATGACGTCGGAACTGGCGCACGTTCTGAAGCACGAACTCGCTCACTCCTTTATTGCAAAGCTCTCCGGCGGCCGATGCCCGCCTTGGCTGCACGAGGGTATCGCCCAGTTCGTCGAGCCCCGGCGACTCAGCAGTGAAGGGCACCAGCTCTCCTTGCTCTTCAAGGCCCAAAGGAATATCCCGCTCAATGCTCTGGAAGGAAGTTTCAATCGATTCTCCGGCAGCGAAGCCTATGTGGCCTACGCCGAGTCCCTGGCTGCCGTGACGTACATCAACGATTCCTATGGCATGAGCGACATCCAGCGTATCCTCGAGCGCATCAGCCAGGGCAATTCCACCGAGGCTGCCCTGCGCGCCACCATCCATTCCGACTACGGCCAGTTTGAGACCGACTTAGCCCGGTATCTCGCCGACAGATACGGCGAATAGTTCCGATTGCCCCGATTCGTTCCTTCCGTTTGCTCCCCTCTCGTTCCTGTGCTAGCTTCGCTTGGGGCCTGCTCTTCATGCGTTCCCTCTTTCACTCGCGCGTCTCTGCTGCAGCCACGGTCGAGCCCGTTCCGACCGTATTTCCCATAATCGAGGGGGCTAACATTGCCGCCGTCTTTGTGGGCAAACGCGTTGCTGGAGATTTCTATGACTCCGTCCGCGTGAGCCCTGAGCGGGTTCTGTTTGGTCTGCTCGATGTTGCCGGGCGCCGCGAGGGTAACCGAGGCATCCTCGCCGCAGCACAGGAAATCTTCCGGGAGTTTGGGACGGAACTCTTCTCGCGCCCCGACATCAACGAATCCGAGGCCATGACCGAGCTCAGCCTTCGCATCAATCGCGCCATCATTGAGACCTCCAGCGGTGTCCGCTCCTGCCCGGCCTTTATCGGCTGCTACCACGAGAAGTTCGGTACCCTCTGCTACACCAATGCCGGACATACTCCCGGGCTTCTCCGCGACGGCAAGGGAATCACTGAACTCACTTCCGGAGGTTTGCCTCTCGGACTCTTTTCCCATGCCACCTCCGATGCTCCCACCGTCGGCTTGGAGAAAAGCGCCGCTCTCCTGCTCGTATCCCGGGGAGTGGTAGAGTGCGAGGGCCATCACGAAAAGCGCGGCGAGGAATTCGGCCTGGCGGCCATCAAACAGCTTCTCCAGTCGGCCCCAGCCAGCAGCACCCCGGAACTCTGCGCCTCTATCTTGAAGGCCGCGGGCGAGTTCAGCGGCGATTCGCCGCTCTGCGACGACCGCACTGCCCTCGCTTTGATACGAAACGCCTGATTCGGCGCGGCCAACTTTTCCGCTCGGTACTGCGTCAAATCAAAGGGCTGTGCTACGGGATCGCTCCGAAGGAGTAAAATACCCTATCGGCCTGAACCCACTCTTTTGCCCGCAAGCCCAGGAAGCGTGGCGGCCCCGTACATCCTATGAAGAAACTTTGCCTGCTTTTGATTGCTTCTGCTTGTCTGCCCGCTCTGGCGGCCGGACAAACCGCCGGACAGCCTGCCGCACCAGCCGCACAAAAGGCTCCCGCTCCGGCTCCCGCACCAGCCGTTCAATCTTCTGGACAAACCGTCGAAGAAATCATTACCCGCGTCAACAACCAGATCATCACGAAGTCGGAGTTTGAGCGCAGCAAGGACCAGCTCCGGGACGAAGTGAAACAGCAAAATTCCAAAGATCCCGACAAGCTCTACGCCGAGCGTGAAAAAGACATCCTCCGCGATCTCGTCGATCAGCAGCTCCTCCTCGACAAAGGCAAAGACCTCGGCATCACCGGCGACACCGACCTGATCAAAGACCTCGATAAGATGCGCAAGGAGATGAAGCTCGACTCCATGGAGGATCTGGAAAAGGAAGCGGTCAAGCAGGGCATCTCTTGGGAAGACTTCAAGCAGAACAAGCGCAACCAGATCATCACTCAGAAGGTGATTGGCGAGGAAGTCAGCAGCCACCTTGCCGTCAGCAAAGAAGAGATCCAGAAGTTCTACGACGACCACAAGGCCGAGATGGAACAGCCGGAATACATCCGCCTCAGTGAGATTCTGGTCGCGCCCAAAACCGCTGCGCCAACCCCCGGCTCGGTGCCTCCTCCTGCCGCGCCTCCAACAACCACCCCAGCGTCCACGGACTCCAGCACACCCGCGGCCACTACGCCGAATGCTCCGCCAGCCGATGACGCAGCTCGTCAGGCCGCAGAGGCCGCCGCCCTAAGCGCTGCCGAAGCCAAGGCCAACGATCTGCTCAAGCAGATTCACGACGGCGCCACCTTCGAGGACATTGCCAAGAAGTATTCAGGCGGCCCCTCGGCCGCCGACGGCGGGAACTTGGGCACCTTCGAGCGCGGCAAGCTTGCCAAACCCATCGAGGACAAGACCTTTGCGTTGAAGGCTGGCGAAGTCACCGACGTCATCCAGACCAAGCAGGGATACGTGATCCTGAAGGTCGTCGAGCACCAGCAAGCCGGCATCCCTCCTCTGAAGGACGCTCTTCCACATATTCAGGACGCTCTCTACTACGAGAAACTGCAGCCCGCGCTCCGCGCCTACCTCACCAAGCTGCGGGAAGATGCCTACATCAAGTACGCGGATGGCTACACCGATACTGGAATGAGCCCTAACCAGACCCAGCCGATCGAAACCGCCGACGCCAAGGAATCCGCTGCCAAGAAACTCGGCAAGAAGAAACATAAGAAGCTAGGCTTCCTCTGATCCTGCCTGGGGCGCGTGCTTTATACTCAGACAGCCATACTCTGACGACGATGAAAGACTTCTACATCGGCGATTGCGCGCGCCACGAAAACAAGGTCATCACCTCGAGCTTCGTCGTCGTCGGCAAACAGATCAAGCCCAAGAAAACCGGCGAGCCTTACCTGGCTCTCACTCTCGGGGACCGCAGCGGCCAGCTCGAAGCCAAAATGTGGGACAACGTCGAAGAGGTCCTCGACGCCTTCGAACAGGATGACTTCCTCAAGATCAAGGGCCTCATCAACAAGTACAAGAACCGTTTTCAGCTCACCGTCCACAAGCTTCGCAAGCTGGGCGAATCTGAAATCGACTTCGCGGATTACCTTCCCAAGACCACCAAGGACGTTGACCAACTCTGGCTGACCCTCACCAACTTCATTTCTTCATTTCAGAATCCGCATCTGAAGTCGCTCGTCCAGGCCTTCATGGCCGACCCTGAAATCGCTGCCCCCTACCGCAACGCTCCCGCAGCCAAAACCCTGCATCACGCCTACATCGGCGGCCTGCTCGATCACGTCGTCTCTCTGTTCCGTTCTTGCGATCTCATGTGTCAGAACTATCCCCAGATTAACCGCGACCTGCTTCTCACCGGCGCATTTCTGCACGACATCGGCAAGATTCACGAACTCACCTACAACCGCTCGTTCTCCTACACCACCAAGGGCCAACTCCTCGGCCACATGATCATCGAACTGGAAATGTTGCAGGCCAAGCTCGCCCTGCAACCTGGGTTCCCAGAGGAACTCAAGACCATGATCGAGCACCTCATCATCAGCCATCACGGCCAGTATGACTTCGGCTCTCCGAAGCTGCCCATGTTCCCCGAAGCCCTCATGCTGCACTATCTCGACGACCTCGACTCCAAGATGGAAGCCATGCGCGCCCAGTTCGAGCGCGAATCCGGCCTCGATACCCCCTGGACCAGCTACAACTCCTCCCTCGGCCGCCCGCTCCTCAACACTGAAAAGTTTCTGGCTCCGAAAAAAGCTTCACCGCCGGAAGATCCCGCCGCGACTCGCGACGCCGAACTCGACGAGACTCCCGACCCCACTCCCGCCTTGCCCGGTATCGAGCCTCGGCGTTAAAGTACTCAACCGGCAGGACCGGCCCGAACCATGCTCGACTTCACCCGCTACGAAATCCTGACCTTCGACTGCTACGGCACCCTCATCAACTGGGAAGCCGGCATTCTCCCTATACTGCGCCGCATTCTCTCCGCTCACGGGAAACATATCGATGACGCCGCTTTGCTCAAGCTCTACGGAGACTTTGAGCTGCGTTCCGAGGAGGGCGCGTTTCGTCCCTACCGCGAGGTCTTGGAATCGGTCGTCCGCCAGTTCGGAGCCGAGCTTCGATTCACGCCAACGGCTGAAGAAGTACGCTCACTACCTGACTCTCTTTCCACCTGGAAGCCCTGGCCTGACACAGTCGCCGCTCTCCGCCAACTCAAATCTCGTTTTCGCCTTGCCATCCTCTCCAACGTGGACGATGACCTCTTCGCCAACACGCGCCCCAAACTGGAAGTTGAATTCGATGAAGTCATCACCGCACAGCAAGCCCAGGCCTACAAACCGTCACTGAAGCTGTTCGAGCTGGCCCTGAATCGCATCAATGCTCCCGCCCATCGCGTCCTGCACGTGGGCCAAAGCATCTACCACGACGTAATTCCCGCGCAGGCCCTCGGCCTCGCCACCGTATGGGTGAACCGTCCTTCAGCCCGCCCCGGCGTCGGTGCCGTGAAAGCCGCGGAAGCCAAACCCGACCTCATCGTCTCGAGCCTCGCAGAACTCGCCTCAGCCGCGGTCGAATAGGCGACCGAGCCCAAGAGGAGCGGGATATAGTAGCCCCGCGCTTCCAGCGCTGGGTAGGAACCGAAGGAAAGAAGCCAGTCCCGGAGGGACGGCACAGGTAGCGGATCGCTACCCTCTAGAAATTCGCGGGTAACTTCACGACTCTCTTCTGAATCGCCCACATCACCAGTTCCGCCTTATTGTGGATCCCCAACTTCCGCATCAGGTTGAACTTGTGCGCATCCACCGTCTTCATGCTGAGTCCCAGGACATCGGCTGCTGAACGCACCGTCCTGCCCTCGGCCAGCAACTTCAATACCTCGCGTTCTCGCGCCGTCAGCACCCGCCTTCGCGGAAGCAGTTCTTCCGACGGCCATTCCGCCCCGCGTCTTTCCATCACCCCAAGTTTCGGAGCGCCGTGAGTCCTTCTCACCATCTGCACCAGTTCTTCCGCGGAAGTGTGCCGTACCACGCAGCTGGACGCGTCCGCTCGCGCTTTTCGCACTAAGTCGTCGCCCTCGTGAGTCGTCAGGAACAGCACCCTGCTCGACGGACACTCCCGCAGGATCAGCCATTCGGCTTGATCGGCCGTACACTCGAAGATGTGCGCATCGGTGATTACGATCTCAGGACGGTGCTCGAATACTTTGCGCAGCGCTTCGGCGGCATTCCCTGCCTCCGCCACCACTTCCATATCCGGTTCGTCCTCAAGCAATCGACGCAATCCCTGGCGCAGTAAGACGTGGTCGTGCACCAGAAGACAACGAATTTCCTTATCGCCAAAAAAATCTTCGCGTTGTATCTGTGCGGGGGGACACACAGGGGCAACTCCTTCTTCGTGGCCAGAGAAATTTGCGATGCAGCGCGGGTTCGGTTCGAACCCAGACGGAGCGGGCGTTACCTCATTGTAACCTCTGCCCCCTCCATTTTCCTCGTGAAAATCGTCCCTCCCCTTCCTTTTCTTAAGGATACAGGGATCTTGATTCCCTCTTCGGAACCCCGATCCGCCCTCGCGATCAGGTACAATCGAGCGTTTATGCTGCGTTACTTCACTGCGGGAGAGTCCCACGGCGAAGCTCTGGTCGCCTTCCTTTCCGGCATGCCCGCCGGACTGAAAATCGACCAGACCTTCCTCGACCGGGAACTATGGCGCCGTCAACAAGGCTACGGCCGCGGCGGCCGCATGAAGATCGAGCGCGACACCGCCCACATTCTCTCCGGCGTGCGTCAGGGGATGACCATCGGCTCTCCCATCTCAGTCCAACTGGAAAACCGGGATTGGAAAAACTGGCAGGAATCTTTGCCTGTGGGCGAAGGCGATCCCGCTAAGCACAAACGCGTGGCCTCTCCCCGCCCCGGCCATGCCGACCTTGCCGGAGCCCTGAAATACAACTTCCCGGAAGCTCGCTACGTGCTCGAGCGTGCCTCGGCCCGCGAGTCAGCCGCCCGCGTTGCTCTGGGCGCGATCGCCAAACTTTTCCTGCGCGAACTCGGCATCGAGGTCCTCAGTCACGTCGTCACGACCGGCGCCGTCTCCCTGCCGGATCAAGTTCCGTGGGAAAAGATTCTCGCACTCCACGGTCGCGAGGACGTTTTGCTGAATTGCGCTGACCCAGAGGCCGAGCAGCGCATGAAGGAAGAAGTCGACAAAGTCCTCAAGACTGGGGATTCACTCGGCGGAGTTTTTGAGGTCGTAGCCCATCAGGTTCCGCCCGGCCTCGGCACCTACGTCCAGTGGGACGAACGTCTCGACGCACTGCTCGCTGCCGCAGTCATGTCTCTGCAAGCGGTCAAAGCCGTGGAAATCGGCGCCGGTGTCGCCGCCGCTTTCGCTCCCGGTTCCGCCGTTCACGACGAAATCGGCTACACCGCCAGCTCCGGCTACACCGCTTTCTCCCGCACCCGCAATAACGCCGGAGGCATTGAAGGCGGCGTTTCCAACGGACAGGAAATCCGCGTTCGCGGTTATCTAAAACCGATTTCTACGCTGCGCCGCCCATTGCAGTCAGTCGATTTTTCGACGCGCGAGCCAGTCAAGGCCGCTTACGAGCGCTCGGACGTATGTGTCGTTCCCGCGGCTGGCGTCGCAGCCGAAGCGATGGTGGCGCTAACGCTCGCTCGCTGCGCACTGGAAAAGTTCGGCGGCGATTCCATGGTGGAGACTCTAAGAAATTTCCACGGCTACTGCGAACAATTGAAAAATTACTGACAATCTAATTTCTGATGATCTATCCCATCGTAAAATTCGGCAACCCGGTTCTCGAGAAGCCTTCCGAGACCGTAACGGTCTTCGACGAAGAACTCAAGAAGCTCACCGAAGACATGTTCGAGTCGATGTACGCCGCCCACGGCGTCGGCCTCGCCGCACCGCAAATCGGCATCGGCCGCCGCATCGCCGTCATCGACGTCACCTTCAAAGAAGACCCCGACGGCAAACTCATCCTGATCAATCCCGAAATCATTCACACCGAGGGCCGCCACACCCAGAGTGAAGGATGCCTTAGCATCCCCGACTTCCGCGAGAACGTCACGCGCCCCAACAAAGTCACCATCCGCGCCCAGGACGTTCACGGTAAGGTCTACGACAAAACCGCAGAAGAGCTGCTGGCCCGCGCCTTCCTGCACGAAACCGATCACCTGAACGGCAAGCTCTACATCAGCCACATCAGTGCCCTCAAGCGCGACCTGATGAAACGCAAGATCCGCAAGATGATGAAGGCGGGAGAATGGTAGAAATTGTGGAATCGGGAAATTGGGAAATTGGAATTGAGAAATTTAGTAATGGAGCAGTTTAGGACCGCTTCGAGTGGCGATCACGAAACGACTTACCGCGAAACGAACTGAGAAGACCGACCACTCCGTGGAAGAGCGGCCCTTTCAAGGGCCGCGTAAGCGCATCGACAGATTGTGGGGCTTCACAGTTTGCTGAGAACTCGCTTTGTTCGCTGAAAACTCGCTTTTGAGTGGCGCAGCGCTTTCAGCGCTGCGATAAAGCGTTTCTTTTCTGTTAGGGCTTTAGCCCCCGAGGTGCACGGGCAGAGTTTTCAACAAACTGTTCAGCCCCCGTGGTCGTATCGGATTTCGATTGCACAATTACGAAATTACAAAATGTCCTTGGATCTCATTTTTTGCGGCACGCCCCGCTTCGCCGTCCCCACACTCGAAAGGTTGGTCGATGCCGGCTTCCACATTCATCTCGTGGTGACTCAGCCCGACCGTCCCAAAGGACGTGGCCTCGAACTCGTTCAATCGCCCGTCAAAGAATCCGCGCTCAAACTGAACCTTCCCATCACCCAGCCCGACCGCATCAAGACCAACGACGAATTCCGCACCCAACTCACCGCTCTCAAGCCCGACGCCATCATCGTCGTCGGCTACGGCCGCATCATCCCGCAGTGGATGCTCGATCTCCCGCCGCTCGGCAACATCAACCTGCACGCCTCGTTGCTCCCGAAATATCGTGGCGCCGCCCCCATCCAGTGGGCAATCGCAAACGGAGAAACCGTCACCGGCGTCACCACCATGCGCATCGACGCAGGCCTCGACACCGGCGACATCCTGCAACAACGGGAACTCGTCATCGCATCCGACGACACCTCTGAAACGCTAGCTCCACGCCTGGCCTTGATCGGCGCCGATCTTATGGTCGAGACCCTGCATGGTCTGCAAGCGAGTTCCATTCACCCGCGGCCCCAGGATAACTCGCAAGCCACTCTCGCCCCAATCCTGAAAAAAGAAGACGGCCTCGTGGACTTTTCCCGGAGTGCCGCCGAGATATTCAACCGCATCCGTGGCTTCCAACCCTGGCCGGGAGCTTACACAAACTTCCGCGGCAAGACTCTGCAACTCACAAAAGCGCGCCCCGCAACCGGCGCCGTACCTCAAGCTGAATTGCAAGTAACGGCCGATCGCGTGTTAGCAGGCTGCGGCCACAACACATCCCTCGAACTGCTGGAACTCCAACTGGAAGGAAAGAAACGCACCCCCGCCCGCGATTTCATCCACGGCTATCGCCCCCAGTCTGGAGAAAAGCTGGGTTAACTTCATCTTCCTCTGTGTCCTCCGTGTCCTCTGTGGTTAAGCATTTTTCCTTCTCAGCCAGAGCCTACAATTGGAACAATGCCCGTCTCTCCCGCCCGCGCCGCCGCTTTCGACATTCTCCTCCGCGTCGAACACGAATCCTCCTACGCCTCCGAACTCCTGCACTCGACGGCTCACGAGCGCCTCTCCACCCCCGATCACGCACTCGCGACAGAACTAGTCATGGGCGTCCTCCGCTGGCGTTCGCGCCTCGACGCGGACATCGCCACCGCGTCCTCGCAGCCTCTCTCCAAACTCGATCTCGAAATTCTCATCGCCCTGCGCCTCGCCCTCTATCAATTCCTCTGGCTCAACCGCATCCCGCAGCGCGCCGCGCTCCACGAAAGCGTCGAACTGGTGAAGCGAGCCCGCAAGCGCTCAGCCGCTCCATTCGTGAATGCGGTTCTGAGAAAACTCTCCGCCCTTACCCGAGGCAGCGACGATGCCCAAGACAAAGCCTCTTCGCCCGAAGCTCTGGCCCACGCCTTTGCGCACCCGCTTTGGCTGGTCGAGCGCTGGGCCCGCGAATACGGACTCTCCGCCGCTCATCAGATCTGTCAACACAATCAATCCGTTCCCACGACAGCAATCCGCCTCCGCGCCTCAGCTGCGGAACAAGAAATCCATCAAGAAGGAATCACCTTGCGCCACGGCACCCTTCTTGCTTCCGCCCGCCGAGTCGAGGCCGGTGACATCACGAAAACTCAAGCATTCCGCAATGGCAAGGCCGTCATCCAGGACGAAGCCTCTCAGTTAGTCGCCGCCCTGATCGGTCACGGATCGCAAATCCTCGACTGCTGCGCCGCTCCTGGCGGCAAAACCTTGGCCATCGCAGATCACAACCCCGCAGCCGCAATCACCGCCGTCGAACTTCATCCCCACCGCGCGCGCCTGCTGCAAAAACTGTTGCACTCGCATCCGTCAGAGTCTGCACGAATCCAGATCGTGACCGCCGACGCCCAGCAACTCCCGGTCGCCCAGCAGTTCGATCGCGTCCTCGCCGACGCCCCATGCTCCGGCACGGGCACTCTCGCCCGGAATCCCGAAATCAAATGGCGCCTCACGCTCGATGATCTCGCGGAATTACATCAGCGCCAACTCGCAATCCTCAGCTCCGCCCTCGCCCAGGTCGCACCCGGCGGACGCCTCATCTACTCCACTTGTTCGCTGGAAAAAGAAGAAAACGAAACTGTCGTCGAGCAAGCCTTATCTGAGAACAATTCCTTTCGCATGCTCGATTGCCGCAAAGAGCTCGACCGTCTGAAAGAAGCCGCGGAACTAACCTGGCCCGACCCGGCATCACTCACGAGAGGCTCTTATCTCCGCACGATCCCGGGCGTCCACCCCTGCGACGGCTTCTTCGCCGCAGTGTTAGAAAAAGTCTAAGAAATGTTTCCTGGGTTTATCGGTGGAGATCCTTGCAAATCCGTGGCGAAGTTTTACCGCACGTCGAAATGTACCGCCGCCCCCGCAAATACTTTCTGCCCCGCCACCGGCACCTGCGTCACAATAATGCTCGCTGGCGAAGGCTGCGCTGGAGCCACCGGCTGTGCCTGCTGAGCCGCAGGCATCGGTGCCGCAGGCGAGGCGGCGGTACTAGCCGCGTCCTGAGCATCGGGATTCGCCGGCACCACCACATTCACATTCCCCAACCTGAACCCCGCGTCCTGCAAACTCCGGCTCGCACTCCCCAGCGGTTGTCCTACAAAACTCGGCATCACAAACGCCGGCGGATCCGGCGCCGCCGACACCAGAAAACTGATTTTCGGCGCCGCCACCTGCGTCTCTTTCGCCGTCGGACTCTGCGCCAGCACCTGATCCGCCGGAATCCCGGGCGCCTGCACTTCCGCCGTCGAATCCACATCCAGCCCGCGCCGCCGGATATTCAATTCCGCCGCGTGCTCACTCTGCCCCGTAACATCCGGAATCGTCACCCGCATTTTTCCCAAACTCTGCGCCACTCGCACCTGCCACCCGCGCCGCACCTTCGTTCCCGGCATTGGCAGTTGCGACATGATTCGCCCCTCAGGAATCTGCGGGCTGTAGTACTGCCGCTCAATCGAAATCTGCAGCCCGAGTCCCGCCACCGCCCGCTCCGCATCTGCCGGAGCCAGCCCCACCAGCGGCGGCACCGCCACCTCCTGCCCGTGAATGGCAAACCGCATCGCCGTCAGCGCCGACACCATCGCCACTATCACTAGCACCAGCGCCAGCATCGCAAATCGGATTGCAGATCTCATATCTCAACGGTTTGGGTCGCCGATTTCATAGCTTCACGGTTTGAGGAACTTCCGGTTTCGGGTAGCGCAGTGTCCGGTTTTGGGTGGCGCAGTGTCCGGTTTTGGGTGGCGCAGCGCTTCCAGCGCTGCGATAAACCCTTTCTTTTCTTCGAGGGCTTTAGCCCCTGAGGCAGTAAGATAAGCAGAATTATAGTCCGCGTCTTCCAGCATTCGCTAACGTAGTATTCTCAATAATGTACAGCTCGATCAGGCCCCGCATCGCCCCCAACTAAGGGCATCCGCTGCGCCCCGCCTGCAATCTAATAGACTGCAAGCGTTTTTCTGTCGAGGTGCGCCATGACTTCTTCGTTGGAGTATCATATTTCCGTGCGACATTCGATTCCGGCCTCGCTCGCACTCTTCAGTCTGCTCACGCTCCCGCTGTTTCTTGTCTCGACCAGCCATGCTCAAATCAACGGTGCTCCCTCCTCCGTGACCTCGCCCGGATTCGGTGGACGCGCCGTCAACGGTACTCCCCCGAGCGTCACCTCGCTTGGCCCTCGTGGCTTCGCGCCCAACCACGGCGTCACCTTGTCCACGAACGTGCCCCGCAACGGCGACGGACATCATCACCGTCACCACTTGGAATTCACTCGTCCTCCCGTGATCTACGCTGTGCCTGTTCCCTACGCCGTCGATCTCGGCGCAACGAATGATGACGACGACGCCAACGCCAACGCGGATGACCCCGACGCTGAGTACCAGGGCGGCCCCACGATCTTCGACCGCCGCGGGTCCGGCGCCGCATCGTACGTACCGCCCGTGAAGAAGGTCCCTACGCCCCACGCCATTCAAGATACCGATGACGCTGCTGCAGACCCTGAGCCTCCTCAACCGCCGACGCTCCTCGTCTTCAGAGATGGTCATAAGCTGGAAGTCGGAAACTACGCCATCGTCGGTGCGACGCTCTTCGACCTGACGCCCGGACACCCGCGCAGAGTCGCGCTAGCCGACCTCGATCTCGAAGCCACGCGCCAACAGAACGACGATCGCGGCGTCATCTTTCAACTTCCGCCATCCGCGCAGGCCAACTGACGATGCGCCGATTGCTGCTCATCACACTGCTGGCCGCTCTAGCACCATGTGTGAACGCGCAGCGCATGGGCGCTGCCTCTCCGCACTTCGCCGCCCGATTCAACCGAGCCGGCCATCCGCGCGCGTCCTTTTTCCCGCTCGCGTTCTCCGACCCGTTTTACGCAGACTATCTCTCCAGCACGGGATATCCCGCGGCATCCCAGCCGCCCATGATCATCTTGCAATCCCCTCAAGCGAGAGCACCGGAGCCGGAGCGTTTCGCACCCCCGGCCCAGCCGCTCATGATCGAACTGCAAGGTGACCGTTACGTCCGCGTGAGCGGCCCAGAATCGTCGGGAGCAGAGACGATTGATCGCATGCCAGATCGCCCGTCCAGCGCGCCGATCCACGCCGTTGCGACTCCGGAGCTGCCGCCAGCGGTTCTAGTCTTTCGCGATGGCCACCGCGAAGAAGCATCCGAGTACACGATCGCCGACGGCGCCCTCTACACCCGCACCGACTACTACACCACCGGATCCTGGAACAGAAAGATCGAACTCTCGTCGCTGAACCTGCCCGAGACCGTCAAGTCCAACCAGTCTCGCGGCATTACATTCCGGCTCCCGACATCCCCCAACGAAGTAATCGTCCGCCCGTAGCAGCTCACCCTTCGAGAGCGTAAGGCTGAATCCAACACGGGAGACGATGTTCGACTCTGTGTCCTCAGTGTCCTCTGTGGTGAGGATTTTTTCGGACTCGACGGTGCCTGACAGTGTTCTCCGTTCATCTCGGAACCGCATCCCCACCAGCCTCCACGATGTCAACACCAGCCCCCAATTTCCACCCGCAACCGTGATATAATTATCGGAGTTCCAAGGGCACATAACATCCTGCAAATACAACCAGTTACGAGCATTTCCGAGCTGAATTTAGGAGTTTCGAGCTGACGGCTGAAAGCTGACAGCTGAGAGCTATCCATGGCTGACGATCAAAACCCTGAACTTCCCCTCACTCCTCCCCCCGGTGGCGAAGGCCCCGGCGCGTTGAACATTCAACCCGTCAACATTGAAGAGGAGATGAAGCGGTCGTATCTCGACTACTCCATGTCGGTGATCATCGGCCGCGCGCTGCCCGACGTCCGCGACGGACTGAAACCCGTTCATCGCCGCATTCTCTACACGATGCAACAGATGGGGTTGCAGCCTAATCGCGCGACGCGCAAGTGCGCCCGCATCGTCGGCGAAGTCATGGGCAAGTACCATCCTCATGGCAACCTTGCTGTTTACGACGCTCTCGTTCGCCTCGCGCAGACCTGGAGCATGCGCTACCCGCTGATCTTTGGTCAGGGCAACTTCGGCTCCGTCGACGGAGACCCGCCCGCCGCCGATCGTTACACCGAGGCCAAGCTGTTCCAGGTTGCCACCGCGCTGCTCGAAGATCTCGATAAAGAGACTGTCGACTTCCATCCCAACTACGATGGCAACGAAGTTGAACCTGACGTTCTTCCCGCGCGCATTCCCAATCTTCTGATCAATGGCTCCGACGGAATCGCCGTCGGCATGGCTACAAAAATTCCGCCGCACAATTTGACGGAGATCGTCGACGCCACCATCACGCTGGTGAACAATCCCAACGCGCAGCTCGCCGAGATTCTGAAGTTCGTGCAGGGCCCTGACTTCCCGACCGCCGGCATCATTCACGGCCGCGCTGGAATTTTCGAAGCCTACCGCACCGGTCGCGGCCGCTTCATGATGCGCGCCAAAGCCGCCATCGAGGCCTTCAGCAAAGATCGCGAAGCCATCATCATCACCGAAATTCCGTATCAGGTGAATAAGGCCCGCCTGGTCGAGCGCATCGCGCAACTGGTCAACGACAAAGACATCGAAGACATCTCCGACATCCGCGACGAAAGCGATCGCGACGGCATGCGCATCGTGGTAGAACTCAAGCGCGGTGCCGAACCTCAGATCGTTCTCAACCAGCTCTTCAAGCACACGCAGATGCAGGAGAGCTTCTCGATGATCCTGCTCGCCGTGGTCAACGGACAGCCCCGCGAAATGGGGATCATCCAGACCATCAAGTACTTCATCGAGCACCGCGTCGACGTCGTCCGCCGGCGCACCGCCTACCTGTTGCAGAAGGCGAAAGACCGCGAGCACATTCTCGAAGGCTACCTCACCGCCCTCGATCACCTCGACAACGTCATCACGATCATTCGGGGCAGTGCCAACCGCGCCGACGCCCGCGAGAACTTGGTGCTCTACTTCGGCGGCAAGAAGATCGACATCAACACCACGGGCCGCGCTCCCAAGCTCGATCCCGAAAAGCCTTTCACCACCCGGCAGGCCGACGCCATCCTCGAACTGCAGTTGCATCGCCTGACGAAACTTTCCATCGATGAAATTTCGAACGAGTTGAAGGAAGTCCGCGACAACATCGTGGAATACGAATCCATCCTCGGCTCCGAGACGAAGCTGCGCAAAGTCATCATCAAAGAGCTGGAAGAAGTGAAGAAGCTCTACGGGGATGAACGCCGCACGCGCATCGAAGACGAAGCCGCCGAAATCGTCCTCGAAGATCTCATCGCCGACGAACAGGTCGCCGTCACCGTCAGCCACTCTGGCTATCTGAAGCGGACGCCGATCTCCACTTACCGCATGCAGCGCCGCGGAGGCACGGGCCGCACTGGCATGAAGACGCGCGACGAAGATTTCGTCGAGCATCTCTTCATTGTCTCGACCCACGCCTACATTCTGATCTTCACAAACACCGGCCGCGTCTACTGGCTCAAGGTTTACGAAATTCCTGACGTCAGCGCCGCCGGACGTGGCAAGCACATCGGCAACCTGGTCGGCCTGCAACCAGGCGAAACACTGAAGACCACGGTCGCGGTGCGCAATCTCGAAGAAGAAAACAAGTACGTCTTCTTCGCCACGCGCAACGGTCTCGTAAAGAAATCTTCGGTGCGCGAGTTCATGCACGTGCGCTCCAACGGCATCAACGCGATCGGCATCGAGCAGGGAGATGAGCTCGTCGCCGCCCGCATCACTGACGGCAACCAGATTGTCTTCCTGGCGAGCCACGAAGGCATGGCCGTACGCTTCGATGAAAGCCATGTCCGTCCCATGGGCCGCGCGGCTTTCGGCGTATGGGGAATTGATCTGGAAAAGAATGACTATGTCGTCGGCATGGCCACCACCACCAAGCCCGACGCACCCGCGCCTGCCAAGGAAAAAGTCGAAGGCGAGCCCGAAGCCATCGACGAAGCCGTGAAAGGCGACCTGATCCTTTCGGTCACCGAGAACGGCTACGGCAAACGCACGCCCGCCGACGAATACCGCCTCACCAACCGCGGCGGCAAAGGCGTCATCAACGTAAAGACCACCGAGCGTGTCGGCAAAGTCGTCGCCATCGCGCAGGTCGACGAGACCAGCGAGGTCATGCTGATCAGCCACTACGGCAAGATCATCCGCATGGACTCCACCACGATCCGCGAATCCGGCCGCAACGCCCAAGGCGTGAGACTCCTGAACATGGAGCCCGGCGACCGCGTAGCCGCAGCCGTAGTGATAGCGCCGGATGCCGAGCCAAACGGCGGCAACGGGGGCACGCTGATTCAGTAGCTAGGGTAGGGGGCGGACGCCTTCGTCCCGCCCCCGGCGCGAAAGCGCCGGTGAGTAAGGCTCCAGTAATTCTCGCTCGACGATACGAGATTTGGGTCCGTGGAATCCCACCCCTTCGGCAGGCTCTTGCGCAAAGAGCGCGCAAGGATGGGGCATCCGGCGTGTCCCTCCGAAAACCGGGGAACGGCCCGTCTGTCCCGCCCCTACCCCGCCCCTACCCGTCCTGCCCCTACCCGCGCGCCTCTGTCGCCGTTACTTGGGAGTCGGACCATTGTCGTCGCGGGTGGGCGGCCAGTCCGTCGATTGCTCTGGAAATAGCGGCAGTTAACCTGTGCGGGAGTAGGAGAGGCAGATACGGTAGCATTTCGCAATGCGCAAGAAGCAACTTCGGCAGGGTACCACTGTCCGGGGTATTCGACGCGTCCAACAAAGCACTCCAGCTCTGCGGCTGGCCAGCAAACCACATCTTTAGCTCGCCCCCGTTGTCCTCAGCTGCGAGATACTGTTCGGGAGTAGCTGGCCGAAATTCGTACAGCTGCACACGTGTAATATCGGGCCACATCGACGCCAAGTGTTGCCGCAGAAGGCGTCTTGCTAGCCATTCGATGCCTACATTTAGGGTGTACGAGCGACCGTCAAACTGCTCGCCATCCAAATTGCTGTCCGCTCCAAACGCGTGAAGCAGGACTTGTTCCGTGTCGTGGTACGGATCTGCCAACGCCGCAGGGGAATGCCTCTGGTTGGACTTCGAGATTGTACGAACTAATGAGATGACCATCGCCTCCGCTGCCCTGATGTCTCCAAGCTGTTCTAGCGCAGATCCCAGCAACAGAAAAAGCGGCACATCGCTCTCGCCTGCCAGCCTTATATACTTAAGCTCCCGCGATAGCACGGCTCGGACTCGCTCCGTCATCGACTCGTCAAACGTCCCCATGGTCCTCTCCGATAGAAGGTAGGCCCCGAGAAAACCGCAGACTAAGAGCGAACGCGAACCGTATATAAGCCCGTCCACGATGTCGGGGACAACGAGGTCCATCGCCTCAGCGGCCTCTTTGGAGAGCGCTGCCAATGACACCCGTGCTGCTTCGAACGCGATTTCGTAGGTACTATTCCAGATTTTCTTGTCCAACTGCTGCACAGCAGCGAATCTGAGAAGAGTGATGCAAGCGGCCAGCCATGCCTGAGCTATGCTCAAGTGATTCTCGGAACGCGTCCAGCTCGACGCCGCGTACGAGGTCAACAGTGCAGCGCTCGCGACGGCTCTTCTACACTCGGGAACTGAAGGTTCGGCGGGGGGAAAAGGCAAGACACCACTGAGGTATGCGACGAAAGATCGCACCGGAAATGCGGAGTGTGGGTCTGAGTAGTAAAGCTCAAGAAGCGTGCGCATCTCGGGCAGGCTCTGAGGCAGATACTTCCCGTGTGCAGCGGTGAACCGCGTCAGAAGTTGCTCACGTTCAATGGGTTCAATTACCGGCCACCCGTTACCAAGGTTGCCGAGATTGAACTTCTCAATCCTGTCGCGCACCGGCGGAGTAAGGACGGCGTTAGTTACCAGAAACACATGGTCAGGGCGTCTCGGCGTTGAGACCGCAGGATGCGAGACCGCTGTACCCGCAAGGGCAATGAGTTGCCCCTGGATCTTTTCAAACTCTTCGAGCCTACTTAAATCGGGGCCCTTCAACTGGTAGGCGTGGAGCTGGCCGTCTGACGCAAACGTTAATATGTCTTTTCCGTGCTCGAATGGATGATGGACGGGGCCTTGGATTACGCGGTGTCCTTCCGCTGCCAACAGCTGGGCGAACGGTATTTCGTAGCCCCGCTCCCCCGTGTTAACTAACCAGTTTTCGATTAGCCTCTCGATCACGCCACTCCTCGCGTTTTCTTTGCATGATTTCAGCCAGCTTAGCTTTGAATTCCGGATTTTTCTCCCACTCTTTGGCTTGAGGCACTACTTTAGCGGCAGTATCCGGGTGGAGCACAAATACGGGGCCGCCTTGTCGCTCGAGTGTGCGAGAGTCGAAATCCTCTGGTACGCGACTTATCAGTTCTAGCAGGTCGTCGGGCGTAAAATCGGGTCCGGTGTGAACTACGTTTCCGGATGAGTCTGCTTCTCTCTTTGCCATTTCGAGCAATTGCCTTTCCTGGGCTGACCCAACCCGTTTCGCCAACTCCAGCATCTTTTCCTTAATTGCCGGAAGAGTAGAGAACCGCATTTCCTCGCGGGTCATGACAAACTCGAAACTGGATTGATGGTATTCAATCTCCCGTTCCGAGTCATCTGTCCGAGTGACCCTTGCCTGTTTCCCCTCGTGCTGTCGAAACGTCGCTATGCCAGCTAGAAGTGGTGTGAGAAGCGGAATCTGCTCTTGTACCCATTTCGCTAGGTTTCGATTGATATTCCGTTTGACCTTGATAAAGTCGGGCAACATTCTGGGACGCTGCGTGGAGCGTGTCCAGACCATCCTAACCGAACCGAGCGACGGGTGCCCAACCTCGTTCGTTCTTGGACTCGCTCCCGGGAGGCCTGCGAGGGACAGACGGGACATTCCCCGATTCTTCGGGAGCGGTGGGACCTTCGGCGGCTGAAGCCGAAATCCATCATTGGACTCGTTGTCGCGGCTCTTAATGAGCCGCTCTTCCACGGTGCAGCGCAGGTTTTCAAATTCACTGGCATCTAGTCCGGCCGCAGAGGAGACGCTTTTGTAACGCTTCGCGATCCGGCCTTACGATGATGAGATGGCGGAGGAGGAGGCGCCTTGCACTGCGCCAGTTCGGCTCGGCTCCTGGTAAGCAGGTTCCAGTTTTCCCGGTAGCATTCGTAGCGGTAGCTGGCCTTCTTTGCCGGTGGAAACATAGGGCATAGCATGGCCATGGTGCGTCTGCGGTTGCCCAGCAGCAAGGCTGCGGGGATCAGGTACCACGCATCTTCGGGAATGACGTAGGCGGCGAACAGGTCGATTTCTTTGAGAGTGTAGTCGAGTTTTTTTCTGTGGTTGGGCTTGAACTGGCAGAGATATCCCGCGCCCATGCGGTACGTTGTCGATTTGACCTGCACCCGGAGAAAGTTCGGGCCGTACTCGATGCCGACGTCGTAGGCTTGGGTGTCTCCCCAAGGTTTGCTGATGGCGAAATGGCGCAGCGCGGCTTTCGCCATGAACAGCAGCTCGACCCATTCGCCGCGTTGTTTGAAGTTGCTGAATAGCTCCCAGTCGTTCTTGCTGTGCTCGCTGCTTTTCCGTGTACTCATCCCCGGGTCACTCCCCTGTGCTCGTTCCCAATGGTTTTCTCGGGCTCACTCGCGCGCGGACCCTTCGGCGTTGCTCAGGGCAAGCTGCGTCCGACGCTACGTGTTCTTGGCTCGGCCCCAAGTTTGGCCAATAAAAAAGGCGCGCCCTGTTGGCCGCGCCTTCTTGACATTAAATTGTCTCTATATATCTAGAATATCAAATTGGAGGGGGCAAAGTGGACATGGTTTCGAACTCTATTTTGTGAATGCTTTCATGGATTTAAGTGCGATCGTGTAATTTCTGCCTATTGACAAGATTTCGGAGGATTGACGCGTCCGACGGATTTTGTGTGTTGGTGAGTGGATTTCTCGAAGGCGGCTTCGTACTCACCCGTTCACCAGCGCCATCATGTGCTCGGGATACCTTCCTCCCGCTGCGGCCTCCGCAGGAAATACTTCATCAATCTTCCGCAAATCTTCCTTCGTCAGCTTCAGCGACTCCGCGCCGACGTTCTCCTCCAGATACTTCCGCCGCTTTGTCCCCGGAATCGGAACTATATCGGAGCCTTGCGCCAGCACCCACGCCAGCGCCAACTGCGAAGCCGTGCATCCCTTCTCGCGGGCAATCGCTTCCACCCGCCGCACGAGATCCAGATTCTTCTGGAAATTCTCGCCCTGAAACCGCGGGCTATTGCGCCGGTAATCATCCGCCGGCAGATCTTCAAACTTACGGAACTGCCCCGTCAAAAACCCGCGGCCCAGCGGACTGTACGCCACAAACCCGATCCCCAGTTCGCGGCAAGCAGCCAGAATCCCGCCCTCCGGATCGCGCGCCCACAAGGAATATTCCGTCTGCAGCGCGGTAATCGGATGCACCTTCGCGGCGCGCCGCAGTGTCGGCACCGAAGCCTCCGACAGCCCCAGATAGCGCACCTTGCCCGCCTTCACCAACTCCGCCATCGCGCCGACGGTCTCTTCAATCGGAGTGTTGGGATCGACGCGGTGCTGGTAATAAAGATCGATGGTCTCCACGCCCAGCCGCCGCAAACTGGCGTCGCACGACTTACGAACATAGTCGGCCTTGCCGCTGACCCCGCGCACATTCGGGTTGCTCGGGTCGCGCACAATGCCAAACTTGGTCGCGAGCACGATCTGGTCGCGCTTGCCTTTGATCGCACGGCCCACCAGCTCTTCATTCTTGTAGGGGCCGTAAACATCAGCCGTATCGAGAAAGTTGATTCCGAGTTCGAGCGCGCGATGAATCGTCGCGATCGATTCGGTGTCATCAAAGCCGCTGTAAAACTCCGACATCCCCATGCACCCCAACCCGAGTGCGGAGACTTTCAGCCCACTGCGTCCAAGCTCACGAATCTGCATAATGGCATTCTCCAGTAGCGCCGGCATCCTGCCGGCTGTCTCGTGGGCGTCCCGCCCGCGGAGTCGATTTGTCTTCCTATAAAGATGACAGGAGTCGTCACGAGGATGCGACGAGATTACCGTGAAACCCGAATGCGCGGCTTGCCATTCGGCAACACCTGCCCGATCTCCACCGCAGCAACTCCCGCATCGTTGAGAGCCTTCGTCAACTGCTGCCCATCCGGCGTGGAAATCAGCAACCCGCCCGCTGTCTGCGGATCAAACAGCAACGCCCGAACATCCTCCGGCACTCCGGCGTCGTACTCGACCAGGCACTCGGCAAAGTCACGGTTGTTCTTGAGTCCTCCTGGAATATGCCCAGCGCGGACGCACTCGAGCGCGCCGTCAATCAGCGGTACCGCTCCGGCCGAAATGCGAATCGACACATCCGACGCCAGCACCATCTCGCGCGCATGTCCGATCAAACCGAACCCGGTCACGTCGGTCATCGCGTTCACGCGAAGGTCTCCCGCGGCGATCACCTCGGCCGCCCGCTTGTTCAGCGTGGTCATCGCCCGCACTGCAGCATCAATCCACGCCGCATCGGCTTTTCCTTTCTTGATCGCCGTCGAAATCACACCCGTCCCGATCCCCTTGGTGAACAGCAACGAGTCGCCCGGCTTGGCGCCGACATTCGCCAACACCTTCTTCGGATGCACCGTGCCCGTTACGGAATATCCAAACTTGGTTTCTTCGTCGCGAATGCTGTGCCCGCCAATCACGGTGCATCCCGCCTCGATCATCTTGGACAAGCCGCCGGCGAGAATTCGCTCCAGGATTGCGAGGTCAGCCTTGTCTGGAAAACACACGAGCGCGAGGGAAGTCAGCGGCTTCCCGCCCATCGCGTATACATCACTCAGCGCGTTGGTGGCCGCGATCTGACCGAACGTGTAGGGGTCATCGACAACCGGCGTGAAGAAGTCCACCGTCTGCACCAGCGCCTGATCGGGCGCGATCAGATACACCCCGGCGTCGTCGGCATGATCGAAGCCGACCAGAACATTCGGGTCGTGTTGCCGGGCTAATTTCCCAAGCACCGTGTCCAGCGCCGCCGGACTCAGCTTGGACGCTCAACCCGCAGCTTTCACCGACTCCGTCAGCCGAAACGGCTTGCTCTCAGACATGAATCTATTGTATCGAGTTGTGGGTTGTACTTAGTTCGAAGGGGAAGACTCTTTACCACGGAGACACGGAGTCACAGAGAAATCAAAAAGCAGAACGGATGAGAGCCAATGTTTCCTCCGTGTCTCAGTGCCTCCGTGGTGAAAAGCAGATCGTTACTTCACCGTCACATCCGTCACGCGAATCTCGGGATAATTTCGGTTCCACTGCGCGGAGATGCTGTCGAAGGTCAGCCGGAAGGGCTGCGTTTGTCCGGGGGCGAGCGGAGAAACACTAACGTCCACCGGTTCAAGATAAGCTCCATTGGTCCGGACCACCTGCAGCGGCACTTCTTCCTTCTGCGCAAGCTGTCCCATCGAATCCTGGAAGACCACTTCCACCACGACATGCGTTACTGTCTTGTCACCCGCATTGGTAATCGTGCCGTCGGTGTAGCTGACCGTGTGCCCAACGAAATTCTCCGCCGCGCTCATCTTGAAGTCAGCCAGCTTCAGGCTGGCGATATAGGGTGAGGGCGGCTTTGCAACCTTTGGGGGCTGTTGCAGCAGAAGCGCCGCTGCAAGAGCTCCGCCAATCACAACCGCCACGGCAATCCCGATAATCAGACGGCTGGAGTCTCGTTCCTCAGCGACCGGAGTTGGCTGTCCCAAGCTGCTCATGAAGAGAATTGTAGGCCGTTGCTTTTCGCTTGTCGATTTATCCGCTCAATCCTTGTCGTCAATCCTTGGTCATCCTGAGTGCGTCTTTTGCGCGAAGGATCTATGCAACTTGCCGGCAGCGCCTCACTTCCAGCAAATTGCATAGGTCCTTCGGCCTGCAAACACCGCAGGCCTCAGGATGACAGCGAGTTGAGATGAGTTTCATTCGAAATCCTTAGGCCCGGGCGGCCAACAGCTTCGCCGCGTTGTCGTGATACACCTGCTTCAGAATCGCATCACTCAGCCCGAACCCATTCAAGCTCCAGTGATAGGAAAACTGATCGATCTCGTAAAAATGTTCGTCCAACGACTCGAGGATTCGGAACGTAACCCGGTACATGGATTTGTCGAAGCCCATGTCGGTACCGTACACCAGCCGGTTGGCGTGCTTCTCGTAGAATGCCGAGGCGAAACGCGGAATCGGCGCCGTCTCGGCATACCGCGCGGAAATGTCCGCATACAGATTCGGATTCCGCTCCAGCACTTCTCCCAGCCGCGCCAGATCATAATCGAGATTGGCAAAGTGGCATGCGATGAACGTGGTGTTGGGGTGCCTCGCCACGGTGCGCTCCAGTATGTCGACCATCCCCGATAGCCCGACAATATTCGGCTGATTATCCAGCCGCCACTCGTATGCGTTCATCAGTCCGTCGTTGTGGCGATCCATCTTCTGGTACATCCAGATCGGATCGGCCACGTGCAGACTGATAGGCATTCCCAGCTCGCCACATTTGTCCCACACCGCATTCATGCGCGGATCATCCGGATGCATCCCCGGCGCCTTCGCCTTGCCTGATACCAGCCCCTTGCCCTTGTCGTGGATCTCTCCCACACCTCGCGCCCCCGCCTGCTTACAGCGCTCCAGTTCCTTGACGGCCGCAGGCCCGAACCCCGGCATGTCGAATCCCGCCAAGTCGAAGCCGCACCACATCTCAAAGCGCTCGGGATGCTTCGAGTACTTCCGCTGAATGTCGTCAAAGGCTGTGCCGGTCGACATCGTCAGGATCATGGTCTTCTCAATTCCAACTTCGTCCATGTTCCGCACCCACTCGTCGATCTCGGCCGCAGTCTTGGCGTAAGGATGCGAGTGCATGTCGATGACAGGGAACTTCGCTTTCGCAACTTCGGTGATAGGAATCTTGTAGATCGACTGCGGCCGGTAATCCTTCAGCAAAAGCGTCTCAGGCGACGCGGCCTTCTTCGCGGTCGAAGCATCCGCACTTTGACCAACTTCCGCCTCGTGCGGAGTGACGGCGAAGGCACGCGCTGAGGGAAGTCCCGCCACCAGTCCCGCCAGGTTAGCCCACTGCAAAAACGATCTTCGATTCATGGAGTCTCCCGTCCCAAATCTACCGGACAGAAATGTCTAAGCCGAAGTCCGAAAGAAGGCAAGCAGAAACAACACGCCGAGCAAAGTATCGACGCCTGCGAACACCAGGTCCGAGGGATGAATTCGCTGCTGCAGATAGAGGACAAGCAGCGTGGCCCCATACCCGAACTTCTCGATGACGGAAGGAATCATCATCATGCGAAAGCGCACCGGATCACGTGCGATCACCAGAAACGCAAACTGCCACGCCAGCCCCGCACTGACGAATCCGTAATAGAAACCGGGATGCGTGATGGCCGGAGGATCCTGCCGCCCGATCAAATCAAACATGAAGTAAAGGGGCGTCAGGATGAGCACGCCCCAGATGAAGGCAATCCAGAAAACGATCTTGGCGAATTTCATTGGGCGACCTGGGACTGGCCGAACTCGTTGAGTACTTGCTCGGATGTGGGGTCCGCAATTTTTTCTGCGTGTCTCGCTAAAATCTTCAATCGATGAGACTTACGATGTTCGGATCGACGACGCGATCCGCAAAATCTTGATTCCAAATATCTTACGCGCAAAATATTCCGGAATAACGACTTAGGCGGCATTTCCCTTGATGCTGGCCTTTGGAACGTTGTCACGGAAATCACGCACATAGGGACAAGTCTTCGCTTTCTGAAATCCTCAGTCAAGGTTGTTCGTCACAAGAATCAGGATTTGTTCTGTGGAAAACGACACAGCGAGGTCATAGCCAATGCCGGTCTCTGTTGGGTTGTTGCAGAATCCTTCATCTTGACAGTGGTCACCACCTGTGGAATGGTCTCTCGACTCAACAAGTCTGGCCGTTTGTTCACGGCCCCATTCCGTTGACGAGGGATGACCGATGCGCGGCAGCAAAATCTCAATTATGTTGCTGGTCGTTTTAGCGTGGAGTCTGCTCATAACTGGGGTCGCCGCCCAGCAGGCAAAGGCGATCCATAGCTTCGGCGGGGCAGATGGTTCCTCGCCCCAAGGGGGACTAATCTTTGATGCCGCCGGAAATCTCTACGGCACCACAATCGCCGGAGGTGCGAACCAGGTCGGCATGGTGTTCGAGTTGGCGCCATTAGCGGGCGGATCATGGGCCGAGAGAGTGCTATACAGCTTCATGTTCAACGGCCAAGACGGGTACGGCCCGCGAGGTGGGGTGATCTTCGATGCGGCGGGGAATCTTTTCGGAACGACTCTGTCTGGGGGAGCTTACGGCTACGGCTCGGTGTACGAGTTGACGCTCTCCGGCCGTACATGGGTGGAGAAGGTGCTGTATAGTTTTGCGGCCAACGGCAAAGACGGCGTACAGCCCGCGGCCAGCCTGACCTTCGACTCTGCCGGCAATCTTTACGGCACCACCTGCTCCGGCGGCGCCTTTAGTTCCGGCACGGTGTTCGAGTTGAGTCCAAAGAATGGAGGATGGGGCGAGAGGGTTCTGCACAGCTTTAATAACAGCGGCAAGGATGGAAGTTGTCCGAGTTCCGGTGTAGTTCTAGACTCCGCAGGCAACCTCTATGGAACGACGAATTCTGGTGGCCAATATCTTGCGGGTACGGTGTTCGAACTATTCAAACCGAGCGGAATCTGGCGGGAACGTGTGCTGTACAGTTTCAATCCGCGGGCGAACGGGGCAAACAGCCCGGTCGGGCTGACCATGGATACGGCCGGCAATCTCTTCATCCCTGCCTATAACGGCGGGACGTACCGCCTAGGCGCGATTTGCGAATTATCACCCTCTGCAAGCGGGAGCTGGACGGAAAAGGTGATTCTTGTGTTTGACGGCAGCAATGGCGCCTATCCCTACGTGAGCCTGACCTTGGACGCGGCTGGCAATCTCTACGGCACGACCCGATGGGTTGTCGGTAACGTCTTCGAATTGGCGCCTGCTGCGGACGGGACTTGGACACAGACAGTGCTGTATAGTTTCCCCTCCGTTTCGGAGCCTAGCGGCTTGATCTTCGACGCTGCGGGCAATCTCTACGGCGAGACGATGGTCGGCGGCGCCTACTCGGAAGGTTCGGTGTTCGAAGTCACGCCTTAGCTCGTTGTCGTCCGAGTGCGAGCGCGAAGTTCCTCTACTCTCCGCCGACGGTGAGTCCGTCCACGCGAATCGTCGGGGCCGCGACGGAGCCGCGGAATTCCAGATCATTCGCGATCTCGGAAATGTTGAAGAACAATTCCTTCAGGTTGCCTGCCACAGTGATCTCTTCCACCGGATAGGCAAACTCTCCGCCCGAGATCCACATCCCTGACGCGCCACGCGAATAGTCGCCGGTCACGAGGTTGACGCCCTGCCCGAGGAATTCCGTAACGTAGAGGCCTTCTTTGATTCCCGAGATCAGCTCTTTCGGAGTCTTCGCGCCGGACTGCAAAAAATAATTGCCCGGCCCGATGCCTGGCGTTCCGGCCAGGCCGCGCGAAGCGTTGCCCGTGGTTTGCAGTCCAAGCTTTTTCGCGGTATAGGTGTTCAGCAGATAAGACTTCAGTACGCCGTTCTCGACTACGATCGTGCGCCGAGTGGGTACGCCTTCACCGTCGAACGGACTCGTGCCAAATCCTCCGGCGATCGTGCCGTCGTCGATGATGTTGACGTTGTCGCCGGCAATTTTCTGCCCCAGCTTTCCGGCAAGAAATGACGCCCCGCGGTAAACCGAGTCTCCGTTCACGCCTTCGAAAATGTGCTCGAGGATCGAAGTCGAAACCATGGGATCGAATATGATCGGCACCTGCGCGGTCTTCGCCTTGCGCGCGCCCAAGCGGCGCAACGTGCGTTCCGCCGCAATCTTGCCGACTTTCTCCGGAGCATCGAGCTTCGTCAGCGTGCGCGCTACGGAATACCAGTAATCGCGCTGCATGGCTCCTTCTGGAGTCTGCGCGATCGGCACGGCCGCCACCGAGCAGTAGGACCGCTTGTATTCGCCCACAAACCCGTGCGAATTCGCCAGCACCTTGTGTCCGGTAGCAGCGTCGAACGATCCGCCCTCGCTGTTCTTGATGCGGGGATCGAAGTCGAGCGCCGCCTTTTCCGCACGGCGCGCGTAGTCGATGCGCTCGGGACCGGGGAGCGAGTAGACATCTTCGTGGTAGAGGTCGAGATTGCCGGAGAGCTGGCCGAGTTGCGATGCGTCCGGAATTCCGCCGAACGGATCTTCCGATGTGATCTTGGCCAACTCCAGCGCAGACTTCACCATGCGGTCGAGGCCTGCGCGGGAAAAGTCGCTCGAGTAGGTGCTCGCCGCCCGCTGGCCGAAGAACACGCGCACGCCGATCGACTTCGAGCCCGACTCTTTCAGGGTCTCGACCTGGCCGAGGCGTACCAGCGTGGAGAATTCATCGCCTTCGCGGACGACGCATTCGGCGGCGGTGGCGCCTCCGGCCATGGCGCGGCGGACTATATCCTGCGCGATTTCGCGGAGGTCAGTGGCTTGCGCAGTGTGATCTTGTGTTTCGGTCGTTGGCATTCAGAATCCTTCGTCACAAATGGACAAGTTGAAGCGATAAATACTACGCGAGACTGTAGTGCTGTTAGGGATCCTTCGACTCCGCGTGAACTTCGCGCTGTGGCGCGAACTTCACACTCCGCTCAGGATGACAATGGGAAGAGGAATGCGGCAGGGCTGAAGCCGCGTCCTCCCCACTACTGCATGAAGCCGCCGGGATCTTTTCTGGCCGTCCCGCCGACCGTGAGGCGATCGATCTTCAGCGTGGGAATTCCAACGCCCACCGGCACGGCCTGCCCATCTTTGCCGCAGGTGCCCACGCCCTCGTCGAGTTTCAAATCGTTGCCCACCATCGAAACCCGGGTCAGGACATCCGGACCGTTGCCGATCAACGTCGCGCCTTTGATCGGGGCGGTGATCTGGCCGTCTTCAATCATGTACGCCTCGGAGGCCGAGAACACGAACTTGCCGTTCGTGATGTCGACCTGGCCGCCGCCAAAGTTCACCGCGTAAATTCCGCGCTTCACCGAGCGGATAATGTCTCCCGGATCATCCTGCCCCGCCAGCATGTAAGTGTTCGTCATGCGCGGCATGGGGATGTGCTCGTAACTTTCCCGGCGCCCGTTGCCTGTATCGGAAATGCCCATCAGGCGCGAGGAAAGTTTATCGCTCAGATATCCTTTGAGAATTCCGTTTTCGATGAGCACCGTTTCCTGCGTGGGCTCGCCTTCGTCGTCGACGTTGAGCGACCCGCGCCGCCACGGCATCGTGCCGTTATCGACCACGGTGCACTTCTCGCTGGCCACGCGCTTGCCCACCAGGCCTGCGAAGGCCGAAGTCTTTTTGCGGTTGAAGTCCGCTTCCAGCCCGTGACCAACGGCCTCGTGCAGCAGCACGCCCGGCCATCCCGGACCGAGAACCACTTCCATCTCTCCGGCCGGAGCCTCGCGCGCATCGAGTTGCAGAATCGCCTGCCGCGCCGATTCTTTGGCAAAAAATTCCGGAGTCTTCTCGCCGAAAAAGAAATCCAGCGCAACCCGACCGCCACCACCCGACGTACCTCGGGCCGAGGTCGCCTCGGTCTTCGCGATGCACGACACGTTCATGCGCGCCAAGGGCTGCGAGTCTTCGGCAAAGGTGCCATCCGACCCGACGACGAGAATGTTTCGCAACTCGTCGGCATAACTCGCCCGCACTTCCTGAATTCGCGGATCGTAGGCGCGCGCCGACTTATCGGCCCGCATCACCAGCTCAACCTTCGCGCTGATTTCCGCGTCCACCGAGGGGAGCGTCACGGGATACAAACTGCGCGCGGCCGCTTTCTGAAATCCTGCAACCGTCGCCTTCGCCGGGGCGCTGGCAATCAGGGCAGCGGTCTTAGCCGCGTGCAGAATGCGTTCTGAAGAAAGATCGTCGGTATAGGCGTAGCCCGTGCGCTCGCCAGAAACGACGCGGACCCCACAGCCCGCGGAGATTCCCTGCGACGCCGACTTCACCATTGACTCGTCCACCATCAGCGAGGTCGACGAAAGATATTCAAAGTAGAGGTCGGCATAATCGCCGCCCGCCGACAGCGCGGCCGACAGGTAGCGTTCCAAGTCATGCTCGGTCACGCCGTAGTGCTCGAAGAAAAAGCGTTGTCTATCTAAGCTTGATTTATCCACGTGAATTAGATGCCGCCTAGCCCAACTAGGACTCCCCAGGGCGGTCACTCCCTTTTTCCTCTATTATCCCACACTGAATCTCATCCGCACCCCTGGGGCCACTATTCCACAACCTCGCGGATGACGATGGTCACTCGTCACAGACACCGCCCTGCCGAATGTGGACAATTCCTTCGTGACCCCCGACGCCCTGACCCGCACCGTGCAAGACTTCCTCAGCGAGGCTGCGGGTGCCGTCGTCCTCGAGGATGGCGCCGTGGCGTTCGATCTGGGGCGGTCCAAGTATTCGATTTCGGGCGAGTACAACAAATGCCTGCTGCACCTGTGGTCGGCCGAGCGCAACACGGTGCGCCGCGTGCTCGAGGCCGAAGTGAAGAATGGCACTTTGCGGTTGGCGGTGCAGCGGTTGGGGCAGGCGCGTCCTAGCAGGCTGGAAATCTGCCGCGAGCGCGACCGCCGGTCCCCGTCTGCCAAGAAGGCAGCACGGGCCAGCTACGAGCAGAAACTGCGCCGCGCTCTCGAACGGCACTTTCCCGGATTTGCGATTACTCGTCTGACCAGCGGAATCGATTTAGAGAAATCCTTCGGCCCGATCTATGCCCGCGGACTGCTGCGCCAAGGGCAGACGGCATTCGCGGTCCTGGGAGTGAACGCCTCCGAAGCGCAATCGTCGATCGACGCCTCCTTGACTTTCGGGATCCTCTGGCTCGAGGCCTGCCGGCAGTCCTCAGCGGGAGGGTTCCTCGTCGAGGGCCTCCGCTTATTTATTCCGCACGGGTGCTCTGGGCTGGTTCGCGAACGCATGGCCAACCTTAATCGCGCCGCCGCCAAGTGGCGCCTGTTTGAACTCGACGAGCGGCAGGATGCCCTCGTGGAAGTCGACTGTACGGACCGCGGCAACGTGTCCACGGGCCTGGTTCACGCAACCAATGAAGCCTCCGCACTCGAACGGTTCGCCGAATCGATCGCCCGGATCCATGCGATTCTGCCCAACTGCGAAGTTGCCGTGCTCTCCACCGCGGAACTCGCCTTCCGCTGGCGAGGCCTGGAGTTTGCCCGCGCCCGCATGGGGGCTGAAGCCGTGACCTTCCGCGCCAAGCAGGAGATTGTCTTCGGCGTGGGCGCCGAGGAGCGGGTGCTTGATCACCGCAACTTCCCGCTCTTCCTGCAACTCCTCACCGCCGTCCGCGACACGCGCCATCCTTACGGGCCGCGCCAGCATCCTCTGTTCCGTCTGCATCCCGAGCGCTGGCTGGAATCGCTGGTCGTGGCCGACGTCAGCGTCATCGACGAGCGCCTCGACCCGCGTTTGCTCTATTCGCAGGTTCCGGCATTCTCGGCCGCCGACCGCGCCATGCTCGACGTGTTGGCCACCACTCGCGACGGACGCCTGGCGGTGGTAGAACTCAAGGCCGATGAAGACATCCACTTGCCTCTGCAGGGCCTCGACTACTGGTCGAGAGTCCATTGGCACCACGGCCGCCAGGAATTTCCGCACTTCGGTTATTTCGCGGAACGTGAGCTGTCGGCCGAGAAGCCTCTGCTTTACCTGGTCGCGCCCGCATTCCATGTCCATCCCCAGACCGACGTGTTGCTGCGTTACCTCTCTCCCGAGATCGAGTGGGAATTCGTGGGGATTGACGAGCACTGGCGCGAGGGAGTAAAAGTCGTGTTCCGGAAACGCCCGGATTGGGGGACCAGACGTGGAATCGGATTACTCGACCGCGCCGCTGGCTGAACGCGACTCCGCTCCTCGCCCCGGGCTGCTCCTCAAGAACGTTCACATCCTTTACAGGTCCAAGTTCCAGCACTGGTTCGGCATCACTGGACCGACGTCGCTGCTGGCCGCCGCGGTTTTCTATTTGGCGAACCAGAGGATCAGATCGATTGTCACGACCATCCCGCGAGGCAACTTTCCCTTCGCGGAATTTGCTGAGGTTTCCGTACTCCGGTTCGGTAGCTTTTTTATGAGCTGGCTTTTCGGGTGTTTCGCGCTGGCGGCAATTGCGACGGTCGTAAATGGACTGGACGGCGAAGACGCGGACGCACCTTGGAAGCACGACAGCCATCAACGCGCGCGGGAGCATTTTGGGGCGATCGCCCTGGCCGCTTTGTTGACATTCTTCATTTTCCTTGCCGGGATTGCGGTGGCCGAGTTCGTGGAGATTACGACAGGTCGCTTCTTCGGCTGGACGCGCGTTCCTGGGTTTTTCTACGGCGCGACGGTTGTGGGCGGCGTGGTCGTCGCAAGCATCGTAAGTTGGCTTGGAACGGCCGTCCCACTCATCGTCCGGGGAGACAGCACGATCTGGTCGGCGCTCAAACGAAGCGTGGAACTTAGCAGCGGTTATGAAGGAGCCTTGCTCTGGTTGGTGGTGGAAACGCTACTGGGCTCCTACCTCGCTTGGTATGCGACTTACTATGTCTTGAGATTGTTGTTCCCGGTGCACCTCAGGCATACCGTCTGGTACGACTGGGTCGTTTTTGCCCTTGCCGTGCTGGCAACGGCCGCAGTTGACCCGCCACTCTTTATTGGTTTTTCTCTTCTGGCAGATCCGGAGCCACTGAACGCATCCTCACTTCCAGGTTCCGAGCAGACGACGTAAATCGAGCAATTGCCCCAGATGATACGCGTTGTGATCGGCCACCAGCAGCGCCTCGCGCAGAATCGTCTGGCCGTCGCCCCACGGAATCCGCGCGAACAAGTCTGTCTTGCGATTCGCGACCAGGGCCTGCATCGCCTTCAGATCGCGGCGAAACTGCTGGATGCTCTTGTTCCAAGCCGCCGCGTTCGGCGGAGCCTCCGTTTTCGGCCAATAGCCGCTCGGCCAGGGCGGAGAAACGTGCTTGGGATTGCGGCTAAAGTCGAGAATGTCCCGCTGCGCCAGGCGCAGGTGTTCGAGGAGCATCCAAGCTGTGTGCGGAAAGTTCGCCGGCTTGGCGCCACGCAATTTTGGCGGCAAGCCTTTTATGACATCGTCGAATTTCGCGTGGGCACTCCCGCCCGCGAGCAGTTCGAGCAGGTGTTTACGCAGGGATTGTTCGTGATCTTTGGTCATCCATTCCTCCGGTGCGGCGCTCACTTCAGTGTAGCGCCGCGGACCGGAAGGGGATGAATCAAGAGGCGGGCAAGGGACATGATTGAACCACCTGGGCGGGGCGCACGCGAGATCCCTCGCTTCGCCTGAAGAACGGCTCCGCTCGGGATGACGCCGGCCATCCGCGAAAACAGACGGCCCTTATTTCTGCGCGGCAGAAGCGGTTTGCGACGAAGGCACATCGTCGATCGTGCTGCCAATCGCATCGCCGGAGAGCACCAGTTCTACCCGGCGGTTCTGCTGGCGGCCTTCCGCTGTGTCATTCGACGCAATGGGCTCGCTCTTGCCGAATCCGCGGGCCTCGACTGCGCCGGACGGAATCCCCTGCTGCACAAAGTAATCGCGAACTGCCTGCGCGCGGTGCTCGGAGAGGTCCTGATTGTACTGGTCGCCGCCCACGCTATCGGTGTGCCCTTCCACGGCAACATGCAAACTGGGATAAGCGAGCACGATTCCCGAAACTTTCGCCAGCCGCTCGCGCGCCCCCGGAAGCAGGTCAAAGCTGCCGCTGCGGAACAGCACGTCTGACATGTTCGCGATCAACCCACGCGCCGAGTCGCGCGTCGCCAGAATCGAATTCAGCTGCTGCAACAGCCGGGCGCGCAATTCCTGCTTTTCTTTTTCCGCTTGCTGCCGCAGACTGTCGGACTGCGCGGCCGCGGCGCGAGCCTTGTCCGTCTCGGCTGCAAGGACTTGTTGCTGTGCCACGGCTTCGGCCTTGGCCTTCTCGGCTTCTTCTCTTTGTCGTGCAGCTTCCTGTGCAGCGGCCACCGCTTCCTGCTTCATGCGCTCGGCCTCGGCCTTCGCCTGCTCCGCGTCGGCGCGAGCCTTTTCCGCTTGAGCACGAGCCACTTCCGCATCCGCACGCCGCTTAGCTTCTGCTTCCGCATCGGCGCGGGCTTTGGCTTCGCGGGCTGCAGCGGCGGCCTGCGCTTCGTCTTCCGCCTTCTGCTTCACCGCCATCAGCCGCGCTTCTTCCGCGGTCTCGGTGGCTTCTTTGGCCGCCGCTTCTACGGCCGCCTTGTTCTGCTTCTGCCGGTAGATCTCTTCCGCATGCAGCAGTTGCTGCCCGGCCTTCGACAGGATCGACGCCGCATACTTGTCGGCCGCCGCGATGTGCGCAATGCGCACCGCGTTGCGCGCCTCAAACAGCTCCAGCGGAGTCTTGCTGTCGATTCCGAAAATCGCGTCCTGAATGTGCGTGTTGGTCGAGGAGTAGGTCCCGCGCGTCACCAGCTCGTAGCGGGCGTCGATGATCTCGCCTCCGCTCCCGTTCACTGCGGCGCTCTCCATCACCACCATGTTGCCGGGTTGCGTCACAGCAAAATAGGGTTCCGCGGTCACGATCATGCCAAACGTCTGCAGATCGGTATAGGCCTTCACGTGCGCGTTGCCGTTGTGATCGAGCGACAGTTCGCCGAGATTCACCGGACGTCCCTCGGGCGAAACCGCCCATGCGACGTACGTCAGGAATTCCAGCCCAAACTTGGTCGCGTCTTCCAGTCCCTGAAACTTGGCGTCGATTTCGAAATTCGTCTTCTTGCCTTCCACTTTCGCTTCGCCCGAGGCGCGCTGCAGCAAGTCGGTCCCACGGAAATCGACTTTCGTCGTGCCACCCTGCAGCCGGTAATGCACCGCTTTAGTAGTACGCGAAACCGTGGCGACAGTTGTGGGAAAATTCGAGGAAACAGAGGATTGCGTTTGCGCAACCGCCATGGTTGCAAGCGCAAGAACGAAGACGAAGATGGCCAAAGACAGTTTTTTCACGAGGCTCTCACTCTGGGGGAGATAAGAACTGGCTAATCTGCCTAATAATCTTCGTTGATGTCCGGCGGAATGCAAAGAACAGGAAGGGATAGCACTTTAGTCACGTGGATCGAGCGAGCAATTGCCTGGAGATGCCACCTCTGTGTCCTCTGTGTTTAAAGGTCTTGGGCTCGATCTCCTCGCAAAACTGACCGGTCTAACCGGTTACGGAAGGAACGCCATGGACCCCTTCGGGCCCACGATCAGCGCCCCGCCTTCCGGATAGGCACTGACGGCGTTGAACTCCAGCCCCATCTTCTTCTTGCCGTTCATCCGCCGCGGATTCGCTGGCGGCCGAAAGTCGAATACAAACTCGGGCCCCACGATGAACAGGCGCTGCGGCGCCACCGCCTTGACCCGCATTCTCTTCTCGATCGCGTCTTCCCGGATCGCCTGTTCGTTCACTTTCCGGTCATAAGCCACGGCCGAAAAATACGCCAGCGGATGCAGCGTCGATAGAGTCCAGGTCTTTCCCCCGTCGTCAGTGAACGCCAGATTTGGCCCATCGTCCTTGGGACGCTTGTAGTCCCCGCCCGCGATGACGCCATGCATCGGGTCGCGGAACGCGATGGAAAACATTCCCGCCGACTCCGGCCCGTGCACCATCGGAGTGTCGACAACCTGCCAGCTCTGGCCGCGGTCGGCAGAATGAAACACGCGGCTTACCTTCCCGCCGGTAGCGAACCAGATGTTCGAATCAGCTCCCCCAGGCAGAATCGCGATGCAAGTATTGGACGCCGCGAACGCGCCCTCGCCTTCCGTCGCGTCGGGCAACTGCGCCGAAGGAATGGGCCGCCAGTTCTGCCCATCGTCGGTCAGAAGAACTTCAAACGCGAGTTTCCCTGCCTCGTCTGGGATCGGGTCGCCCAGCACGACCCCATGCTTCGCGTCCCAGAACACCATCGAATCGAAGAACCCCTTGGGACTGGTATTGGTGAACTGCAACTGCCAATGCTTGCCCGCGTCGCTGGTGTGATAAATCCGCGACTGCTCGCCCGGTCCCGACGACATCAAAAAAGCTTCGTCCGCCGAAAATGCGACGACCGCCCGAAAATCCAGCGCGCCCGCATAGGGCACTTGCGCCGGAGTCCAGGTAACTCCGCCATCGATGGTCCGAAGATAAGTCCCATGCGTCCCGCTGGCCCACGTGACTCCCCGAGACACAGCGCTCACCCCGCGCAAGCTTTCGGTGGTGTGCGAAAACTGCACCCGCGGTCCAGATTGTCCCAGAGCGGCAGCGGAAAGGGCGAGCATCAGCAGGCAGCGCATTCCCGAATTGTCGCAGAATCACGGCGCAGAGCGAAGTCCCATCCCCTTGATATGCCGCCTCGGACACGCCTACGGTCTCCCCAAGCGTTTCGGGGACCCTCTTTAATCCGCTGGGCGGTTACAACCATTATTTGTTCCCCGCCCTCATAGTTGTAAGCCGGGTATTTTTCGTCACCTCGTCCTTCGTGGTCTCCATTCAACTGCACGCAGCTGCCCTGGCGGCCGGCTTTCCTTGGTTGAGGCGCGTCGCGGCTGCGAAGACAACGAAATCGTAAATCAGCGAGGAGCGTTGCTATGCGTCGAGTGTTTCTTAGGCGGGCAGTTTGCACAGCGGGCTTGCTGCTGGCCGCAAACAGCTGGAGCCTGGGGCAAACGCTGAAAGTGCGTCCCCCATCGGAACCGGACGCGAAGCAAGCCAAGCAGGACGACGCACCTCAACCCCCCGAAGCGCCTCCCGTAACGGTAGCCATGAGCGTCCCTTCGGGAACCCCGATCAAAGTCGCGCTCGATTCCGAGGTGCGGATCCGGAGCGTCGGACAACCGATTCACGGCAAGACCACGGAACCCGTATACGCCTTCGACAAGCTCCTCATTCCCGTTGGTACACCGGTGAGCGGAACGGTGTCTGCCATTGATGCCGTCCCCAAAAAGACTCGCACCCTGGAAGCGATGGACGGAAATTTTTCCCCGGTTCGCCGGGTCCACGTGCAGTTTGACGAATTGATCCTGGCCGACGGGCGGCATCTCTCCATGCACACCGTGGCGTCGCCGTCCCCCGGCGGGATTCTGCGGTTCGTCCCAGCCAGCGAAAAGCCCGCGAATACGAACGCGGTCCACGAGGCCGCGTCCAAAAAAGTCGGTGCCGTGCGCCAGCAAATCCGGCAAAGCTGGGCGGACTTGCAAAAGCAGATCCACGAGCCCGGAAAAGTGCACAGGCTGAAACGCCTTGCTGTGGCGCAGCTCCCAGTTCATCCGCAATACATCGACGTAGGCACCAGTTTCAACGCCGACTTGCAGCAGCCCCTCGATTTTGGCACCGAGTCCGTCAAGCCTGAGCTACTCACCAGCATTGGCGCTCCGCCCCCGACCGGAAGTGTCGTGCATGCCCGCCTGGTCACTCCACTCAATTCGTCGACCTCCAAAAAAGGAGATGTCGTCGAGGCGCTCATCACCGAACCTCTGGTGGCGTCCGATCATCTGATTTTGCCGGAAGGCAGCATCATTCGCGGCTCAGTCATGCAGGTGCAACCTGCTCGCCGTTTGGCCCGCAACGGCCAGCTCCGCATCCTGTTTAGAGAAGTGGCCCCTCCCGACGGGATCGCTCAGAAAGTCGAGACCAGCCTGGAAGGCGTCGCGGTGGGAAAAAACGAGCACTTGAAGCTCGATGCCGAAGGCGGAGCACAGGTGACCACTCCGCGCACCCGCTACCTAACGACGGGAATTCAGGTCATGCTGGCTGCAGCGTCAGCTTCTCCTGATGGTGACCGTCATTTGCATGGAGACGGTGGTGGGGGCGGCGACTTGGGTGGCAGCGCAGCGAACGGGGCCTCTGGCTTTCGCTTCGTCGGCATGATTGTGGGAGTCCTCGCGCACTCTCGCGTCGTCGCTACCGGCTTTGGCGCCTATGGAGCGGCGAACTCCATCTATTACCACTTTCTCGCGCGAGGCCGCGATGTGGTCTATCCGAAGGATATGGCGATGGTGATTGGTTTGGGCACGCGGGAATCGAAGCCACACGCAGCGGCCGTGCCCATCCGCGAAACCGGCGACGAAGTGGCGAAGAGTGCGCCGCTCGGTCGATAAATCTCGCGCTTACAGACGACGAATCCTCACTTCGCCGTAAAGTCCGCGAACGACGCGCTCTTGCCCGCATAAATCCGCAGCGTGCAGCGGGCGCCCACATGGGCGAAAGCGACTTCGAGTGCCTCCGACGCCTGGTCGACCTGCGCCGTTTCCATCGCCGCCCGTGCGATGTCCTGCTTCTCGTCATACGCGGCGCCCGGCGTCACGTTCTTATTCACCACCAGAGTCCAGTGATCTTTCGCCGGGATGGGATAAAGGTTGTAAGCGCCGATCGGAATCAAGGAACTCCCCAGCTGAAGTTGAGCCTCGGTGAATAACGTCATCGGCGTTCCGCCAGGAGCCCAGGGCTTTCCGTTGGCGGGCTTCTCTTTGTTGGAAACTGCGTTGTAACGGACGTACACCTGGCGGCCGTCATCCAGATTGCACGCGGTGGTAGAGCTTGCGGCGCCGCCCGATTGCGCGGACAGCCAGGGTGTCAGCAATAACGATATGGCTACAGCTCTCCAGACGAGTGTGGCCGACATGTTCGAAAGTCTCCCGCGCAGAAGTGTAGCGCCCAACCGCCTTAAGGGGAAGCCCTTTGCGCGAGGACACACGGTTTTCCACCTGCCTAGTCCCGTTCGTCGTGCGTCTTCGGTGACGTTTCCCCACCCCCCGGCGGTTGCTACCGTCGTTGCAGGTGCTGGTGCGTCAGGTACCGCGAGTACGACAAATCGAGGACTATCTAATGGCGAAAGCGAAATTAAGAATTCTTTATGGCGAAGGGGATAGTGAGGTTTTGGCAGCGCAGGCCGCGGCCTTGGAAAAGGCTGGGCATATCGTCCTGCCCGCCGAAGGACGCAAGGCCGTGACTGAAGCCTTGGCGAAAAACTCGTTTGACTTGGTCGTGCTGGGTGCCACCCTGACCCGCAATGATCGTCATCACCTGCCTTACATGGTGAAGAAGGCCAGCTCCGAGACCAGCGTGCTCGTCATGCACGCCGACGGCAGCCGTCATCCTTACGTGGACGCTTGCACCGACACTGGCGCCAGCCTGGAGTCGGTACTGAACCGCATCGAATCCATGAAGATTGCCGGAATGACGCCGAAAGCAGCCTCAGCAGCCGCTGGGCGGTAATTCAGGCTAGGTGTCAGGTACCAGTCTTGGAAGGGGGCGGCCGAACCAGACCGCCCTTTTTCATTTTGCCTGGATATAGGAGCGTGACCAAAGGCGAATCAAGATGATTAATGGTGGGAGACGGCGGGTCCTTATACACCCAGCTCTCTTGATTTTAGTCTTGCGAATCGTGAAAAGTGGAACCCCAACCGCGAAGCGATGAAAGAATACAGCCCACGGCCTGCCCTGAGCTTGTTCGAAGGGACGTAAGTCGTGGGGCAGGCGGAATTGAAAATGGAACTAGCCCGGGAGGGGCGAAAGAGATCTGCGTCACCAACGAACCAAACTGGTAACAGTGGGACAGCGATGCAATTCTCAGCTCGAAATCGCAAAGCATCGCGCTGAGAACCCAGCAAAGGTGGAACTAAGGCAGCGTTCTCGGCGCCGGTTTCCCGGCCGGCTTGAAATCCTTGGGATACACCACCAAACACCGGCGCATCCCTTCGCCTTCACTCTCGGTCCGCAGGTCAGCCTCGTCCCGCAGCGCCAGGTGAACAATCCGCCGCTCCCGCGACGACATCGGACTGAACTGATAAGGAGTCCCCGTCTTCCGCACCTTCTCGGCGGCCACGGTCGCGGCCGTTCTCAGTTCCTGAATCCGCAATGACCTGTGATTCTGGCAGTCGAACGAAATCTTCTCGTGCTCGCCGGAAGGCAGTCGCAGCATTTCCAGCGCGAGCAATTCCAGCGCCCGCAGCAGCTCTCCACCACGGTCGAGCAGCAGCGCCGAGTCGGGCCCGGAAAAATCCACCAGGATTTCGGGCTTCTCCCAGTCTCGATTCTCCGGCAACGGCGGATCGACGACGATCCGGTACTTGAAACGCAGTCCGCCGTGGGTGACGACGGCCTGCAGGAATTCGTTGATCTTTTTGGCAGCGGCAACTTTGTCGGGAATAGACATGAATTTCAGCTCTCAGCTATCAGCCGTCAGCGTTCAGCTGGGCCGATAAGGGTTTGACGTTTCTTACTCCCCAGAAATCGTGGCGCAAATGCAAAAGTCGATTCGCACGTGTTCGGCGATCTACGCTCCAGCTGAAAGCTGATAGCTGACGGCTGACAGCTGACAGCTACTTATCCTTCTTCCGCGCGCGCTTCGCTATCATCTCGCGCATTTCGCGTCCCAGCGACGTACGATTCATCACCGCTTGCTGCGCGATTGAAATCAAGTTGGCTTCCGCGTAATAAAGATTCAGGCCTGCGGCCAGCCGGAAGAAGATGAAGCCCATCATCAGTGGCATCATCACGGTCATCATTCTCTGCTGCGCCGGATCCATGCCGGCCTGCGGCGTCATCTTCTGCACAACCAACATGCTGAGGACCATCAGAATGGGCAGAATATACGGGAACGGTTCCGACGCCGACAAGTCATGAATCCAGAGCCAGTGCGCGTGGCGCAGATCGAGTGCGGCGCCCAGCATGCGGTAATAGGCGATCAGAAAAGGAAACTGAATCAGCATCGGCAAACACCCGCCCGCCGGATTCACGCCTTCTTTCTTATAGAGGGCGCTGATCTCCTCGTTCATCGGCGCTTTGCGCGGATCGCGTAGACTGTACTTCTTGTACTTCTCCTGGATCGCCTTGATCTGGGGCGCCACGCGCTGCATCTTCAACATCGATTTCATCTGCGTGATACGCAGCGGCAGCAGCGCCAGGCTGATAATCAAGGTCTGCAGGATGATCGCCCATCCCCAGCCGGAGCTCCATCCGGGGAAAATGTGGTTGTGAGTCCACTTGAGCCATACGAACAGGGGCTTGGCGATGATGCCCCACCACCCGAAATCCACCAGGCCGTTGAGATCGGTGTCGGCGCCCGATACCCCCGGAACCGGAATCTTCTGCAGTACCTCCAATTCCTTGGGACCGACGAAGACGCGCTCCAACGTCGGGCCATGCAGGTTGCCAACTGCGGCTCCCAGCACGTCGACGTTCACCGTTTCTTTCGAGTCCGCCTTCTGCGGATCGCGCGCAATGGATAACGAGTTGCGCAGCGTCACCATCGCAGTGGAGCTGGGATCGTCGGGGATGAACACCGCCGCAAAATACAGGTCCGTGGGTCCGGCCCAGTGGAAGGGCCCGGGAATCGTCTTCCCGCCGCTGATGTCGCTGCACTTCGAGAAGACGGTGAATCCACAACGGATGGGCAGCCGCTCGATGTCCTTGTTGAACTGGTAGTCGATCAAACCGGCTGCGTAGAACGCAGGGGTCGTCTGGCTGCCAAATCCCGATGGCCACGCGGGCAGCGCGGCAACGGGGCTCCCTTTGTACGTCACACTGGTTTCGATGTTCACGATGTAGCTGGCATCGAAACCAAACGTCTTGCGCACCGACACATCCTGGTCGGCATATTCGAACGTAACCGTAGTCGGCGATGTCTGCTTGCCTTCGCGCGAGGCCACGTAAAGCGCCGAACTCAGCTTGCCGCGCAGGCTCTCATCGTAAGTCCAGAGCGAGAGCGGATATCCGTATTTCTCCGCCGCCGCCGCATTGACCAGATCGAGGGGCTCATTCTGTGCGTCGTTGTCGAACTTCTTCAGGATCCACGACTTCACTTGCGCGCCGCGGTTGGTGAACGTGATCCGGTAGAGATCGTTCTCAATGACGGTCTCGGTCTCGCTCGCCGCCTGCCGGGTCACGGTGTTCGCAGGAGTCGCGACCGCCGGTGCGACGGTTGCGGCCGGCGTGGTGGCCGCGGGCTGCTGTGCGGGCTGGCTCTGTTGCTGCTGCGGGGCCGCGGGCTGCGGCATATATTTCTTGAGCAGCGGCTGGAATGCCAGCATCACGACGAACGTCAGCACGAACACCAGCATCAACCGCTTCTCGCTGCCGGGTTCGTGTTGTGGATTTTGAATGTCTGGCAAAGTTACCGTTTCCTCAAATCGCGCCGCGAATTAGCGCCGCACCGTTCAACTTGCTCGGTGCGGAGCCTTCTGTGTCACCGTTGGGATTTTGGGTGGCGCAGCGCTTTAAGCGCTGCGTTGAATCGTCGGCAATGTCAGAGGGCTTTAGCCCCTGAGGGAAGTTCGCCGCCTTCACCACGGGATCATATCCCCCGTGCGCAAAAGGATGGCACCGCAGCAACCGCCACACCGCCATCAGCCCACCGCGCAACGCGCCGAACCGTTCCACGGCTTCCATCGCATATTCCGAACAGGTAGGAACATAGCGGCATGCCGGCGGAAACATCGGCGAGATTGCCCACTTGTAGGCTCGCAACAGCCGCAACGTGACGAGTTTGGCGAACTGGCGCATGGAAATCGCTCTCAGGCTTTCGGCTTCCGGCTTCCGGAACTTTTCTGCTCGGTCCCGGCAACCGTTCCCGTCTTGCCCGCGAGCCTCTCTTTTATAACTACGAAAGCTCGACCCACTTCGTTCACCACCGCAGTGAAGTCCACCGTCAGTAGCGACTTCTTCGGATTGATGACCACATCCGCATTCGGGCCAGCGGGTGGCCGCGTGAACCGCACAGCCTCGCGCAGACGCCGCTTCATCCGGTTGCGCTGCACCGCTCCGCCCAGTGCACGGCTTACCGTAAATCCGATGCGCAGCCCCGGAGCTACTGGCGGCTTTGCCGCGGGACCCTTCGCCACAACAACGTCCGCCTGCGGCCGCTGCCAATAAAACACGGTCATGGACGCCGAGAAATGCCGCCGTCCCTGCTTGTAGACACGCTCGAAGTCAGCGTGACGCAACAGGCGCGCGCTGCGGGGAAAGGCGCCCTTGCCGGACCGAAGTTCGACCGACCGAGGTTCGACGGCTCGCGGCTTAACACCCCGCGCCACGACATCATGATTCGATTCTCCAGGGACACTGGCAGTCACAGTGACTCTAAGTTCCAGATCGCTATTCTCCAGAGGACTTGTGAAAATCACTGGCACAACAGCGGGTTGCGCAGACACTCACGTCCACGCCACTGGACTATTCGCGGAATCCTGGTTTCACCGAGACCCGTTTGCGCCCCTTGGCGCGCCGGCGGGAAATTACCTTCTTGCCGCCCTGGGTCTTCATGCGCGTGCGAAATCCGTGTGTCTTCGATCGCTTGCGCCGGTTGGGTTGGAATGTACGCTTGGGCATGAAAAGTACTTGCTCCTGATTCGTTCGACGGTGTTAGGGCAAACTGTAAGTATAAATCACCCTGTGCAATACCTCCAAACCCGCAATCCGGAAGGTCAGGTCCAAATACAAAGGCCTCGACTACGAAGGACACGAAGTCACACGAAGGACTTCTTTCGTTTTGAGGTTTCCTTGGTGAACCTTCGTGGCCTTCGTGGTTGGTGATTTTTCTTAATCACAGAGGCGCGAACTGCGCGTTCTGCACCGTCTCCGCGGCAGTTACCATCGCGGCACTTGACAGCATCCCACCTTCGGGTTCTGAATAATCATTCGCGGAAAAATTCCAGCCGAAGTTTTCCACACAACAAAAAATTTTGTGCTAGTATCGCGAACTGATCTTGCTTTCGAAATTCTTTTTGCTTTCGGCAGCCTCGCACAGAGATTCGGACGCATTCCGCAGTGAAATTGATGGTTCCGGCAACTTCATAACAACGGCAGTTTTAAACAGGCGCTCTCCACCAGCCGCCGGAGCGCCGCGGTGAACATTTCAAATATGTCAGTCCCCAGCACAACTCTCTCCCCGAACCCATGGGCGCGCATCCTCGATGCGCTGGAAAAGAAAATCAACCGCCATTCCTACGACACCTGGCTGAAGCCCACCCGCTACAGTCACTCGAGCGGAGGCGTTCTCTTCGTTCGCGTTCCGACGGTGGAGTTCCGCCACGCCGGCGACAAATACGCCGACCTCATTCAAGAAGCCATCGATAATCTCGGCCTCGGCTTCAACGACGTGAAGTTCGTCACTCCCGAGGACGATCCGGCCGCGACGCCAGTCCGCCACGACGGCGGTCTGAGTCCCGTGGCCGCAACCGCGAATCCTTCGCAATCCCGCTTCGACTGGGACGGCGCCGCGCAACTGAATCCGCGTTACACCTTCGACGCCTTCGTCATCGGCAGCGGCAATCAGTTCGCCCACGCCGCTTGCCAGGCGGTCGCCGAGCGCCCGTCCAAGGCTTACAACCCACTGTTCCTATATGGCGGCGTCGGCATGGGCAAGACGCACCTCATGCAGGCCATCGGACATGAGGTCAAGCGGCGCTTGCCGCAGGCCGCCATCTGCTACGTATCGAGCGAGAAGTTCACCAACGACATGATCAACTCGCTGCGTTACGACAAGATGACCAGCTTCCGCGACAAGTTCCGCAACGTCGACGTCCTGCTCATCGACGACATCCAGTTCCTTACCGGCAAAGAGCGCACGCAAGAAGAGTTCTTCCACACCTTCAATGCTCTGCACGAGTCGATGAAGCAGATCGTCATCGCCAGCGACCGCTCTCCGAAAGAACTGGCCGAGATCGAAGACCGCCTGCGCAGCCGCTTTGAGTGGGGATTGATCGCCGACATCCAGCCACCGGATCTCGAAACCAAGGTCGCGATTCTGCAGAAAAAAGCCGAGCAGGAAAAAGTGACCCTGCCCACCGATGTGGCACTTTACGTCGCTTCGAACATTCGCTCGAACGTTCGTGAGCTCGAAGGCGCCCTCATCCGTCTCGTCGCCCACTCCTCTCTGATCGGCGCCGAAATCACGCTTCCTTACGCACAGCAAGTCCTGAAGAACTTCATCGACTCGCAAGCCCGCAAGGTCACCATCGAGTCGATCCAGAAAATGGTCGCCGAGCAATTCGGACTGCGCCTGGTCGAGATCAAGGCGAAGAACAACTCGCGCGCGATCGTTTACCCGCGTCAGGTTGCCATGTACCTGGCCAAGCACATGACCGAAGCCTCGCTGCCGGAGATCGGCCGCCAGTTCGGTGGCAAGCATCACACCACCGTGCTGCACTCCGTCGACAAGATCGAAGAGCTTCGCAAGAACGACAAAGATTTAAACAGGCTGATTAATAAATTGACCGAGCAATTAGGCGGATGATTCGCGGTTGTCGTTGAGTTTTCCACGGTCCAGTCCAGTCTTCCTTCGCGATGCCTGTGAATGACATGTGGAAGTTGTGTAAGGCAGGGATGAAATCGGCGGAACGGTCAAATTACACTACCGTCTCCGAAGAGTTCGGGACCGATTTCTAACATCAAGGGTCCAGCGGGAACCCGGTGACAACAGGCGAGTTGCCCCGGTTTTCCACTTCTGCGAAGGCCCTACTGTTACTGCTGGTTTAATAGGTTTTGCATTTGATATAAGGGTAATACTAGAAGTAGCAGGCAAGTAGCGTAGTTTCGGGGAGAAGGACTTTATGCCGGTGGAGGCCGCTGTTGCCGCGGGCACGATGGAAATCACAGTCAGCAAGTTCGAGTTGCTTCGCGAATTAACCGCCACGCAAGGTGTGGTCGAGCGCAAGACTACGATTCCCATCCTTTCCAATTATTTATTCGAGGCCTCGGGCGACCGCCTGTCGCTCACCGCTACCGACCTTGACCTCAGTCTGCGCACCTCGTGTAATGCCAAGGTCAAGAAAGAAGGATCCTGCACCATCCCCGCGCGCAAACTTCACGACTACGTGAAGCTGTTGCCCGACGCCGACATCACCATCAAGTTGCTGGAGAATCACTGGGTCAGCATTCGCTGCGGCCGCTCCAATACCAAGATGGTCGGCATGGCCAAGTCGAACTTTCCCAGCCTGCCCGCCTTCCCCACGGCAGGAGCCGTCACGATTCCAGCACAAATTTTGCGCGGCTTGATCGCCCGCACCGGCTTCGCGATTTCGAATGAAGAATCCCGCTACACGCTCAACGGCGCCCTCATGCTCCTGAAGCCTGAGTCCATCACCATGGTCGCCACCGACGGACATCGCCTGGCTCACTGTGAACGTCCCGGTGAAAAATTCGAAGGCGTCTCTGGCGAACTGAAGACCCTGGTCCCAAAGAAGGCGATGGACGAACTGAAGTCCCTGCTCGATGCCACCGACGCCGAGACTATCGAGTTCGCGAAAGACGACTCCACGCTATTCTTCCGCATCGGCAGCCGTCTGTTGACCTCGCGCCAACTCACGGGACAATTCCCGAACTTCGAAGCTGTGCTTCCGAAGGACAACAGCAAAATCATCCCGCTGAATTCCGACGAACTGAATTCCGCGATCCTCCGCGTGGCCCAGTTCGCCGACGAACGGTCGCGCGCTGTCCGCCTCCGCCTGGAGAAGGGCGAACTGAAAATCTCCGCCAGCTCGACCGAAGCCGGCGAGTCCGAAGATTCCATCGAAGCTCCCTACACCGGAGACCCGCTGACCATCGGCTTCAACGCGCAATACCTGGTGGACTTCCTGAAAGCCGCCGGCACCAGCGAAGTCCGCCTGGAACTGAAAGACCCGCAGTCCGCCGGCCAGTTCCGCCCCGCCGAAGGCGACGACTACAAGTACCGCTACATCGTCATGCCGATGCGGATCTGACGCGGGCGATGTGGAAGAGCGGCGCTTCAGCGCCGCGTCACAGGCAAATCTAAATAGGGCTTTAGCCGCTGGCGCTAAGGCCTCGCCCGAAAAGCCCCACGGGACTTGACCTCCCGCCCCCCCTGCCTTACATTGTCCGCACTTAAATTTTGGGAGGGGCACCGTCATGCTAGACGGATTCAAGAAATTCATCCTGCGTGGAAATGTTGTGGATATGGCAGTGGGCGTCGTGATCGGCGCGGCTTTCGGTGGTGTGGTCACGGCACTGACCAAGGACCTGTTGACGCCATTCATCGCTGCGGTGGTGGGTAAGCCGGATTTTTCGTATCTCGGATTCACCATTCGCGGCACGCCCTTTCCGGTCGGCGATTTCATCAATGCGATCGTGTCGTTTGTCCTGGTTGCGGCCGCGATTTACTTCTTGGTAGTGACTCCGGTGAACGCGCTGGTGGCACGGATGAACCGAGGGGAGGCGCCTCCTGATCCCACGACCAGGAAGTGTCCCGAGTGCCTCAGCGAGATTCCCATCGACGCTCGCCGTTGCGCTCACTGTGCGCAGCCCGTGATGGGCAAGGCGGCCTAACGATGTTCGGCTGCGTGCGAAAATCGCTGTTTACCGTGTTCGCAGCCCTTGCGCTGAACGGGCTGGCACTGGGTCAGACGCAGGACCAGGCCAGCCCGACCCAACCGCCATCGAGCCAAGCCCAGCCGGATTCCCCCGAACACGTGCGTCTCCAGGTGGGAGTGACGCGCGGCATGCTGGTTAAGAAGGTGCCTCCGAAGTATCCCAAAAAAGCGCGCAAGAACCACATCGAGGGCACCGTGGTGCTGCATGCAAAGATCAGCAAGGAAGGTGACGTCGCCGACCTCTCCGTGATTTCCGGCGACCCCATGCTCACGCAAGCCGCCCTGGATGCAGTAAAACAATGGAAGTACCGTCCCTACCTTCTTGGAGGAAAGCCCGTCGAGGTGGTAACCCAGATCACCGTGAACTTCCAGCTGGCTGCAAATTAAGCCGCCAACCTCGGGGCTGATAATCTCGAGTAGCAATCTCGCGTAACATGGAGAAATGATTCTCCGCCGCCCTCGGCGCTTCCTTTGCTTGCTGATCTGCGTCGCACTCTCGGCGGCCGGTCTTCACGCGCAGACTCCGACACAGTCTCCTTCGTCGTCTTCGTCATCCTCCACCAAGCATGTCAAGAAGCCCGCCGCCTCAACCGAGTCCGGCATCGACAACGGCACGGTAGCCAACGGCGTCTACACCAACAAGACCCTCGGACTTTCCTGCAAGATTCCGCCTGGGTGGGTTTTGCGGACCGACGAACTGAATGCGCGCGAAGAGGAAAAAGAGGAAAAGAAAGAAGGAGACGCTGCCGCACAGCCGCCTTCAGCACCTGCCTCCAGCGCCGGCGCCAAAGTGCTGCTGGCGGCTTTCTCGCGCCCTCCCGAAGCGCACGCGGAGGATGTGAACGCGTCCATCGTGATCGCCGCGGAGAGCGCCGCTTCCTATCCAGGATTAAAGGAAGCCGCCCAGTATTTTTTCCCGCTGACGGAGGTGGCCAAAGCGCAGGGTTTCACCGCAGACGAAGACCCCTACGAGATCGTCCTCGGCACCAAGACCCTGGTACGCGGAGACTTTCGGAAAAACGTCGGCACCCGCGTCATGCGCCAATCCACGCTGGCCATGCTCTCGCACGGCTACGCCATCTCCATCACAATCATTGGTGGGACCGACGATGAGGTAGAAGACCTTGTGGACGGCCTGACCTTCAGCCTCCGATAGAGGCCGTCGCAACCGCCTGCTTGACCTCGATCGTCATCTGCGGCGGATGCAGTAGCGTGTTGTGAATCAGGCAATGGTGCACCGCTCTCTCCACACCGGCCCGATGCTGGTCGGTCAACTCTAGGGGCGTGTCGATTTCAATGCGGAAGTTGTCAACGCGTGCCGGGTCCTGCAACTTCTCCGCGGTGACGCGCACTCGCGTACCCTCGGTAGCGAGCTTGTACTTGCGCAGATACTGCGCCGCATAAAAGCCGGCACACGATCCCAGCGAAGCCAGCAGCAACTCCGGCGGCGTCATGCCTTCGTCGTACCCGCCATTCTCCAACGGCTGGTCGCACGATATGGTGTGCTGCCGCGCGTGTATTTCAAACTGTACCGCTCCCAGATGGTCGACTGTGACTTCCATGATTGCCTCCCACGAAAAGTTCGATTACGGCCTGTCCCGCGCCAAAGCTGCATCCAGAAAAATCCTCACCAGATCCCGCGCCCGATGCAGTCGCGATTTCATCGCTGCCTGCGAAAGACCAAGCTTCGCAGCGACTTCGTCTCCGGGCCGATCCTCAATGTCACGCAGCTGGTAAACTGCCCGGTATAATTCCGGCAGCGCCGCTACCGCCTCGTCGAGCATTTGCTTCATCTGCCGCCGCGCCAGCTGTCCCTCGGGGGTAAGCTCTCCTCCGGGAATTTCCCGGCCTTCCTCTTCCAACGTCGATAGTTGCAGCAACGGCAACAGCGCCTCGCGCTCTTTCAACTGCCAGCACACCCGCTTCGCAATCTGCGCCAGCCACGCGCGGAAGGCTGCCGAATCGCGCAGTTGATCGAGATGCCGGTAGGCCTTCAACAACGCTTCCACCAGCACATCCTCTGCGTCTTCGCGGTTCCCGCAGACCCGCACCATCTGGCGATAAACGGAATTCTGGTGCTGCCGGGTCAGTGCATCGAAGTCCGGCGAATTAAGGTCCGGCGCCTCACGGCGCTCTTGTTCCCCAGCCATCCCAGTATTCTGTCACGCTCGATTCAGCCCTGCTGTGCCCATGCTCACTAGGTGTCGTTCGAAGGTTCAGCGTTGACGTTCGGGACTTTGCACTGGCTCCGCCCGTTCCACGGCATCTTCGCGAGAATTTCTGCCATCGGGCAGATATTGGTGAGCCCGGCAAAGGTCAGTCCGAGCCCGACAAACGCCGAGAGGAAGAGCCAATTCGCGTCGACCGTGAAGGCCAGTGCGGCGCCTGCCAGCACGAGCAGCCCTGCGCCCAGCCGCACTTGCCGCTCCAGCGACCAGCGGGTCTTCACGCTTGTGACCACCGGGAGCCCCGCCTGAATCCACGCGCTCGTGCCCCCTTCCAGAACGGAAATCTGGCGCCGGCAAGGCTCGAGCAGATCGGCCGTCATGCGCGCCCGCCTGCCGGTCTGGCAGATCAGCACGATGGGAACTCCGGGCCGCAAGTCGTCCAGACGCGCCTCAATCTGGTCCATTGGAATATTGACCGCACCGGGGATATGCCCCGAAGCGAATTCTGATCCGGACCGCACGTCGATCAACTGCGCGGGCCGCGAGAGTTGATGCATTTCGGTTACATGAATGGAAGAGCTCAAATTCCCTCCTACACCAGGGAAGAGCGCCCGCTGAACAAAAAGGATTCAAGCCAAATTAGAAGGGATTGCGATCGTTGGCAGGGTGCGGTCTTAATGGTTCTTTGTGGTCTTAAGATTGTGCGGGTCCAGGTCTCAGACCCGGACGGGCCGAGCAAGGCTCGGCTGGCTGTCGGTGACCATCAGTCGGCGAAAGTTACTCCAGCGGCTCCGGATGCAAACTCAAATCCTTCTCGCCCGCCGCCTTCTTCTCCGCGTACTTCTTCATCCAGGCTTCCCAACTCTTGCCCGCCGCGGTATCGCGGCCGGAAAACACGAGCGCCCCAATCTCTGCGTAGGAAATCGAAACCTTCTCGCCAGAATTCTTGGGATACAACCGCACCACCGACTCTTTCAGCGAAGCCCCCGTCCGCCGGTCGAACAAATACCCTTCGATCTTCGACCCATCCTTGCGCGTAACGGTCACGTCGCCGCGATAGTCGAAGGCCTTCTCCAGAGCCACGCGCAGTTCTTCTTCACTCGCCAACTCCGGGATCCATCCCTCCAGCCGCTCATGCGCCGTTCCCGGCGCAACCTCCAGCGCGTCGGGATTCATCACGTTCGCGTGAGGAGGAATCGCTTCCGCCGACGCGTGATCGATATGTCCGCCTTCTTTACCTGTCATGAGTTTTCTCTGGAATGGAACTAGCTCTGTCATCCTGAGCGAAGTTGCCGTCCGCGAAGCGGGCGGCAACGCAGTCGAAGGATCCCTACCATCAAGCGCGGCCCAAACTACGCCCGCGTTTCCTGCAGCGTCTCAGCACTTTCCGTCGTCGGCGCGATCTGCACCAGCGGATGCACCGCGGCCTGCGGCTCCTCAAGCATCCGCAGCGCCTCATCATCGCGATACGCCGGGAACAACGTCCCCTTTACCGTAGCCAAGAATCCGCCCAGCGAGCTGAACGTCGCATTCACCGCCGACGCCTCATACCCGCTGTGCACCATGCAGTTCGCGCACGCCGGATTCCCTGACTCCGTCCCGTAATTGCTCCATTCGGTCGTAGCCAGCAGCTCGGCGAAAGTTTCCGCGTACCCATCCTGCAGCAGGTAACAAGGCTTCTGCCATCCAAAGATGTTGTATGTCGGCATGCCCCAGGGCGTGCACGGATACGTCCGCTTCCCCATCAGGAATTCCAGAAACAGCGGCGACAGATTGAACTGCCACTCCTTCTTCCGGTTCGACAGAATTGCCCGGAACATCCGACGCGTCTTCGCCCGCCCCAAAAAGTGTTTTTGATCCGGCGCCTTGTCATACGAGTATCCAGGCGAGAGCATCATGCCCTCCACGCCCAGCTCCATCATCTCGTCAAAGAACGCCCGCACCGACTTCGGGTTCGCCCCATCAAACAGCGTGGTATTAGTCGTCACGCGGAACCCGCGCTTCAACGCCTCGCGAACCGCGTCGACTGCAATGTCGTACCCGCCCTCGCGGCACACCGCCAGGTCATGCTCTTCGCGCTGGCCGTCCAGGTGCACGCTGAAGGTCAGATACTTGCTCGGTTTGAACAGGTCGATCTTTTCCTTCAGGAGCAGCGCGTTGGTGCAGAGATAGATGTATTTCTTCCGCGCCACCAGCCCTTCAATGATTTCCCCGATCTGCGGGTGCATGAGTGGCTCTCCGCCCGGGATCGACACCATGGGCGCGCCGCACTCCTCGACCGCCCGGAAGCACTCCTCAGGCGTGAGGTCCTTCTTCAGAATGTGCGCCGGATACTGAATCTTGCCGCATCCCGCGCAAGCCAGGTTGCACCGGAACAGTGGCTCCAGCATCAGCACCAACGGATATTGTTTCCGGCCGGCGAGCTTCTGCCGCAGCACATAGCTCGTCACGGTCCACATCTGTGATACAGGTACTGGCATGAATCTTCAGAAACCCCTTTTGTAGGTATCCACCTATTTTATCAGGATTTGCCCCCCAACTGCCTCCCCCAAGGACCACCACGGTCACCTGGACGGGCAGAGGATGTTAGGTCAGTCCTGGCGGTGCCCCATCCTTAAAGTGTGGTTCTTGGCGATAGCGCCTGGCCCTGAGCGGAGTCGAAGGGGCGGGGACTTTGACTTGGATGCTCCGACCACAAGCTGGAACTCAAAAAACTCTCTGCAACCCCGCCGCCCCGGCCCTCCTCTAAAGGGCATGCTCCTCCGCTCCCAGCCCCGCCCGAAAGAAATCTTGTCCAGGCCCCCAAAACCCGATACCCTAAATCCCGGTCATCTGCATGTTTAGCCCTCATCCCAACCTGGCGGACGAAGTGAACCGCAGCATCATCCAGTCGGAAATTGAAGGCGGCGTTTTTCTCGATGACCTCCCGCCCTCCACCGTCCTCCAGATCCAGACCATGCACCACTGCTATACCGCCGTCCTGCTGGGCGGCAGCGAAGCCCTCATCTCCGGCCATCCAGAGTTCTGCCCTGAGCCTGTACAGGTCGCGATCTCCGGCTCGACCTGGGGAGGCTCCATGCTCAAGCTGCAATACGTCGGCCGCGGCATGCACCTCGAATTTCGTCACCCGCAATACCCCACTCCTATCATCACGTCCCCCATCCAGGAAATCCGCGACAAAGTCCAGCTGCCTGCTCTCGAACTAGACGCCCGCCCCCACGGCGCCCACTCGTAAATCTCGTTCTCTGTGTCCTCCGTGTCCTCTGTGGTTAAAGCCTTTCGAACCCCGCCATTTGACTTGCTTCTCCGCAGCCACTACCATTTCCGCCAGTCCTGATACCGGCGCGAATCATGTCTCTAAAGATAGCCACCCGCGAAGTCGCTCACGTCACCATCCTCGACATCACCGGCCGAATCGTTCTCGGCGACGAAATTCACTCGCTCCGTGACGCCGTCCGCGGCCTCGTGGCTGAAGGCAAGAAGAAGATCATCCTCAACCTCAACGGCGTCGACTACCTCGACAGCTCCGGCGTCGGAGAACTTGTCGGCAGCTTCACCACCGTCCGCAACGCCGGCGGCGAGCTGAAGCTCCTCAACCTGACCCAAAAGGTTCACGACGTCCTCTACGTCACCAAGCTCTACACCGTCTTCGACATCAAAGACGACGAATTCACCGCCGTCCGCTCTTTCGACTACTTCTTCGCCAAGTAGAGACCCATGTGGTGCGGGCGCCCCCGCCCGCGGCCTTTGACGTTAGATTTTTGGTGTTTTGGGAAGGGAGAGTCTGCGCGCACCTCCCGAACCGCCCCCGATACCTCGCACCCTACCCACGCCGCCGGATTCGCTGTACTATTCCGAAAGGATTCTCATGGGCCACGCAAGGTGCGGGCGGAGTCGCGCAGCTCATGGACAGCAGTAAGGATCACCGGTCGCTACAACAGAAAACCGCCAGAGAAATGATCTGGACGTCTAGCCACTCGTTCCATGGATGGACCTGCTCCCAGTGTGAGTGGAATTCCTCGCTCCCGACGCTGCTGAACGATCCCGAAGCCAAGACCGCCTATGACCGCCTGGCAGCGGCCAAATTCCGCGACCACAAATGCGCCGACCATCTCTCGCGCCTGGGTTCCGCCGATGACGCTGACAGCTTCACGCCCCGCATCCGCAAGTTGGTTCAGCAAGGCTTCAAGCCCAAAGACGCCGTAGAACTCTTCCTGCAGGAAATCGCTCTCGAGTACCGCAACCAGCCCAAGGTCCTGGCCCAAGCCAAAGCCGACGGCGAAGACTTCCTCCGCCGAGTCCGCGCCGGCCTCATTTAAACGGAGAAGGAAGGTAAGTGTCTGGTTATGGGGTCGTAACGGCTAGGCGATCATCGCCTCTTCGAGCAATGGCAGATCTTCACTTGGCAGTGCCTCGATCCAACCTAGGACGTTCAGTCTCCGAATAGCCAGAGCCACGTCGCTATCGTTTAGAGGCGGCCGACGACGGATTTTCCATTCCTTTACGTAGCCGAGAATTTCGGTTTCGGTGGGCGCATGGCCTGCGGTTTCGCGCAAGCGCCTAGCCGCGAAGTGAACGGTTGCCGCAATCTCCGCGTCATCGGTGTTCATCCTCACAACCAAGTCCACCACTTTCGCGATCTGCGACTGCCATTGCGACAAAAAGGACTCGTACCCTCTTCTCGCGTCTGAGTATGTTGGGCCGACATCCGCTGACAGCATTCGCCCGCGCTTCCGCTCGACAATCAGGCCGTTGTTAATGAGCTTCGATAGAACGTTTTTGACTTCAGGTGCGTAAGGGCCATAGCTTCCGCGGCGATATGTAAGCCCGGTTGGAATGCCGGCTTCGGTGGCGAAGTACGCCAACTTCTGAAATCCGACTCGGCCAATTGGCCAGTGATACCGTTCTTTGCTGACGTCCTCGATGATTGCAACTAGGGCGACCCAGCCTGGCTCCACGTGGAATGACGGCGACGGCGAGGACGGACTGCGCCCAAGGTTCCGTGAGTTTACTACCGCGCGATGTTCTAAGAACCCAGGCTGCAGCTCCTCATGAGGCGTACCGAACGGAGCATACAGTTCGACCGGAACACCGAGGCCCATGAGATGACGATAAAGAGTTGGTCCAACCACGCGCCACTCCAATTGGCCCTCGCCACAGCCGAGAGGCGGTATCGCCAGTGATGTAATGCCCCACTCCGAAATGTGATCCTCAAGATATCCAAGTCCAGTGACGATATCAGTGAGTTTTGAAACAGAGCGCCAGTGATCCTTCGTGGGAAAATTAATAATGTTGGGTTTGATTATGCGACGATAAAGGTATGGTTGCCCGAGGCGGACCTCTCGTAGCTCGCAGCGGCGAACATAGTCCTGATACATTTCGGCAAATCGCTTGCGGAATCCCAGAGCGACACCCTTGCCCATCACACCAACTGTGTTGACGGCATTGACGAAGGTCTGGGCCTTTGATTCGAAGATGTCGCCGATTACGATGCTGATCACGCGGGTGCCTCACAGGAAGAATAGATGTGGGTCTAACGTTATCTGGAGGCCGGGCGCCAAGTGCCGCAGATGTGCCCGGCTAGCATCGCAAGAGACGAAGGCCCCAGAGATGTAAGACGCAGGTACCATGTCTGGTACAAGTACTTCTGCGCATTTCTGGGCGGAGTGTCGCCACTGTTCAATTTGATCGTCGTGGGTCCACGACTCCGCAAACGTGCGATCTCGGTCAACAATGGCCAGCCCGTCGGGTGCCGGTCTGAAGGTGGCGTACTTGCTTGCTGCATTGCTGTCTGTAATAAGCGCGCCCGGAATGTCGATCACACTCGCACTGATCCGCAGTACACAGGTCTGTTCGTGTAGCTCGCGTCTCTTCAGCATCATCGGGTTTCGGGGGGAGATGTACAAATTGGCATACTCATGAAGAGCACACCCGCCTGGAATGACTTTTGTAGCCCGCAAGTCCTGAATGCCCTGGAGCCCAATCGACTCATGTGCGATTATATCGGCGCGCTGATGGGAGAGGATGCCGTTTTGAAGGATCGATGGCACGGTTGAAATCGGGGCGATGTATCCGAGCTCGTATAAATCGGCGCGCGTCATGTGGCGCGAAGTTGACTTAGGCGGTAGTGGGTCAAGGAGACGGCGAGATGCGACGCCTACGCCTTCGCGCTGCGTCCTTCGTAAGGCTGCCCACCTGGCTAGGGACTTGGACCGCGTCTCCAAAGCTCTCAGGAGTTTGTCATAGCCATGAGCTTCAAAGAGGTCTACCCACTGCCAGCGAGTCAGGCGCTGGGGGACCTCGCACGGCTCCAGCCTCAGGGGTATCAAGAAAATCTCCCCCTCAGGTTGCGCATCTGCTACGTCCAAAGCGTGTCGAATCTCCTTTTGGACATAACCAGTCTTGATCACCGATTGGCATGCCAGACATACAATGACGACATCTGAGTCGCTAACGCGGTTCGGAATTTCTCGTTGCCAATCCTGACCAGGCAGTAGCTCTTCGTCGTCCAGCCATGGCCGAAAACCATCCGTCCGCAGCTTCACGCATAATCGGCGCACGGCCGGTTTGTCACCTGATGCATGACAGAGAAATACCTGGAGCGGGGGTAGAGCATTTCGATCGGGAGACGGGCCAGAGCGCATGCTTACCTCGGATCGCATTATAGTCGTCGGGAGCGAGAGCATGATGTCCCGCGGCAGCGCCCAAAAGTCTTTCTTGGCCGCTTCGCGGGGCGGACGAGAGAGTCCGCCCCTATTGAGGAGGAACAGCCCTTCAATTCTCAATCCCCATTTGGGTGAGGATGTAGGCGTAGTCGAAAGCCGACTCGTGTAACCGATCGTATCTTCCCGAAGCCCCACCATGCCCCGCCGGACTCAAGTTCGTCTTCAGGATCAACGTATTGTGGTCCGTCCGCGTCGCCCGCATCTTCGCCACATACTTCGCCGGCTCCCAATACATCACCTGGCTGTCGTTGAATGAAGTCTTCACCAGCATGTCCGGATAATTCTTCGCCTCCACATTGTCGTAAGGCGAATACGTGATCATGTAATCAAACGCTGCCTTCTCCTTGGGATTCCCCCACTCCTCGAACTCACCGACCGTCAGCGGCAAAGTTTCGTCGAGCATCGTATTCATCACATCCACAAACGGCACACCCACCAGCGCCGCCTTGAACAGATCCGGACGCATGTTCAGCACCCCACCCATCAGCAGGCCGCCCGCGCTCCGCCCCTCGATTACGAGCCGGCTCTTCGACCCGTATCCCCGCTTCACCAGATCTTCCGCACACGAAATAAAGTCCGTGAACGTAGTCTTCTTGTTCATCATGCGCCCCGCGTCGTGCCAGGCCTTCCCCATCTCCCCGCCGCCCCGAATGTGCGCCACCGCCGTTACCACTCCCCGATCGACCATGCTGAAAATGTTCGGATTGAAAAACATGTCGATCGAAACTCCATACGACCCATAGCCGTACAGATACAGCGCGCCAGTCCCATCCAGCTTCGCTCCCTTCAAATGCAGCACCGAGATCGGAATCTTCACTCCATCCGCCGCCACCGCATAAATCTGCTCCACCTGATACTTCTTCGCGTCATAACCTCCCGGCACTTCCTTCTGCTTCAACAGCACCGATGTCCCCTTCTCCATGTCATACGCAAACACCGACGCTGGTGTAATCGGCGACTGATACCCATACCGGAACTCCGTCGTGTCATACACGCGGTTGATATACGAATACGCCGCATACGCCGGCTCCGGAAACGCAATCTTCTGCGACTTCCCATCGCGCAAATCAATCACGCGAATCTGCGGCAGCCCACTCTCACGCTGGTACAGGACGCAGAAGTTCTTGAACAAATCCAGATCGTCCAGCATGATGTCAGGGTTCTGAGCCATCACCTCGTGCCAGTTCTTGCTCGCCGGATCGTCCACCGGAGTTCGCACCAGCCGGAAGTTCCGCCCCGTATCATTCACGCGGATATAGAAAGAGTCTCCATTGTGGTCGGGATAATATTCCACCCCCTGCTTCCTGGGCTCGATCATCTTGAACTCCGCCGTCGGATCGCTCGCCGGAATATACCGCGCCTCGCTGGTGGTATGGCTCGTCAAAAGCAGAAAGATGTAAGCCTGGCTCAGCGTTTTCGTGGCGGACACATCGAAGCGCTCGTCCTTCTCCTCATACACCAGCGCATCCGCCTCCGCCGTTCCCGCCGTGTGCCGGTACAGCCGGTACTGCCGTTTCGAAACCGCATCTTCCTGCGAATAGAAAATCGTCTTGTTATCGTTGGCCCACACCACCGAACCAACCCGCTCGGCGTGGTCAACCAAGTTTTTGCCCGTCTGCAGATCCTTTACCGCCAGCGTGAATTGCCGGAACCCCGTGTTGTCGTACGAATATGCCAGCTGATTTCCATCCGGACTCACCGCAAACGCCGCGATCGACATGAACGCCTGCCCTTTGGCCAGTTCATTCACGTCCAGCAACACTTCCTCCGGCGCGTCCATGCTGGCTTTTCTCCGGCACCGAATCGGATACTGCTTCCCCGCCTCCGTCCGCACGTAATAAAAATATTCGCCCTCGCGATACGGCACCTCAACGTCGGTCTCCTTGATGCGTCCCAGCATCTCGGCATACAACTTCTTTTGGAAACCTTCGGTCGGCTTCATCACCGCCTCGGTGTACGCGTTCTCTGCCTCCAGATAGGCCCGCACCTCTGGATTCGGCTTGTCCCGCAGCCAGAAATAGTTGTCCACCATCTTGTGCCCGTTGACCTCAGACACGTGCGGAACCTTCTTCGCCACCGGGGGCGCAGGCAGCGTGCCCGTATCCGCCGCCGTCAACACCATCACCGACCCCAGCACCAACCCGCCAACCTGCACCCGCTGCAGCAACCGATTCATAAGCTCTCCAAGAGGTGAAATAGAAAAATATCGAGATGAAAGATCCGGGGGATTTCCCCTGCCAGCGCACGATACTCCGCCCCCATCCCGCTTTGCAACGTGAAGGTATTGAGTGCATGTGGGGACAGCCGCCCTCGGCTGTCCCGTCGAGCGAAGCTCGACGAGTCTGCCTTCGTGATCCTTAGTGTCCTTAGTGGTTCAAGGTTTTTGTCCTCCGCAAGTTGACTCCCCCGCAAGAATTGCCTAAGCTGACCCCTGAGCGCGAAGGGCGCCTCCAGTCCGCGGAAAGGGCCGTGCCCACCTGATCGACAATTTCGAAGGCGACGAACCTTCTTTCAGCCTGCCCGAGTGCGGACTCCAGGCGCATTGAAAGGAGCTTCGTATGTTCCCCAACCCGCAGGACGCTCTTCCACTCCCGCCGCGCCCCAATCTCGATCAGTACAAAAAGCGCGCCAAAGATTTACTGAAAGCCAGCCAGTCCACCGACCCGGCCGCGATCCGCACTTGGGCCGTCTCCTGGATCGATTTGCTAGTCCGCCTCTCCGACCACACGCTCACGCCCCAACTCCCCGTAAGAATCGATCACTGGACCGATGAGCTAGAAAAATTCGCGCGCGGAAAGCTATCAGAGAGCGGCACCCTGACTGCGGCCCAGTTCGTGATCGCCCGAGCGCAGGGCTTCGAAAGCTGGCCGAAGCTGGCAAAGCACATCGAAGCGATAGCCTGCGCAAGCTCGACCGTGAGCAACTTCGAGCAAGCCGCCGCCGCCATTGTCGCCGGCGACATCGCCACGCTTGAGAGACTGCTTGGCGAGCATCCGAATTTGATTCAGACCCACTCCACGCGCCGCCATCAAGCCACGCTCCTGCACTATATCTCGGCCAATGGCGTCGAAGGCTACCGCCAGAAGACGCCCAACAACATTGTCCAGATCGCCGACCTTCTTCTCCGTGCCGGCGCCGACGTCAACGCCGTTGCCGATGTCTACGGCGGATCGACAACGCTAGCCCTGGTCGCAACCAGCGTTTATCCCGAACGCGCCGGCGTACAAGAAGCCTTAATGCAGCTTCTCTTGGATCATGGCGCAACTATTGACTCTGCGAATTCTCCAGCAGGCCCGCTCATCAACATCTGCCTGGCCAACGGCCGCTCGCGAGCAGCCGAGTTCCTCGCAACACACGGCGCCCACCTCGACTTGGAAGGAGCCGCAGGCGTGGGACGTTTAGATGTGGTTAAGAGTTATTTCGACGAATCCGGCGCACTGCAAGACAAGGCCACAAATGAACAGCTGCAACGCGCCTTCCTGTGGGCCTGCGAATACGGCCGCAACGACGTAGTGGAATTCCTCCTGCAGCAAGGGGCGTCACTAGAAGCGCAAGCCAACACCGGCCATACCGCCCTGCACTGGGCCGTGATCGGCGGACACGCCGATACGATCAAGCTCCTCCTGGAAAGAGGCGCCTCGCTAGAGGCCAGAAATGTATACGGAGGAACCGCCCTGGGCCAAGCCCTCTGGTCCGCCACGAACGGAGATGCCGCAATCGACTACGCGCCGGTCATCGCCCTGCTGAAGCAACACGGCGCCCCGCAATCCTGATCATTCTTGCCCTCGTGGCCGCCCTCATCGCGAGGTATCCTTTCGCCGTCGCCGCTCGCTCTCCTTGATCATTTCGCTCAAATCGACGACCGGCCGTATCTCAATCGGTCCAAGTCCATACTTAAAGCCTGGAAGCTGTGAGACAAGCTGAATGGCGTGATTGAGGTCTCGCGCCTCCAGGATCTGAATGCCGCCGACCTGTTCCTTGGTTTCCGCATAGGGGCCGTCAGTCGTCGCGACCTTGCCGTTTTTCCAGTACAGGGTCACGGCGGTCTCCGGAGGCTGAAGAGGTACTTCGGCAACCAGATGTCCGTTGGCGCGCAGATGGTCGTTGTGCTCAAAGCATTCGTCGAGCACTGCGTGTCGCTCGTCCTCGGTCATCCCTTCGAATGTTCCTGGCTCGATGTATCCCAAACAGATGTATTTCATCCATTCCTCCTTGTTTCCTGTAGTGGTGCAGTCTGGCCTTTACACGACTTTGTCATCCTGAGCGTAGCCGCTTTTCAGGCGTAGCGAAGGATCTCCCGCTTAACCGGCCTAATGCGCCAGCCAAACTGCACCACTGCCTTGTTTCCTGTGATTCGAAAGAGCCGCAGCTCATCGTCCTGTTATCAGATAGTCGTTCGGGAGACCGAAAATCGACAGCTACTCCATTTTTTTTAGCCTACGTCAGAGGAAACTATGGGCAACTGATGCGTTCGGATGGCGGCCGGAAGTTGGGGGGCTGGCAGCCTCAGTTATTATGGTGCCGACAGAAACCAAAGGTGGGCCAGCCCCCCTGTCCGTTTGTTTTTTGGCGAAGAGCCTGCCCTGAGCGCAGTCGAAGGGACGGGGCACGCCACTGTGTTGGTGATGCTAGCGAGATCAAAAGCCTGGGCCACCCGCCAGTTTATCCTGAGCTTGCCGAAGCGTTCCCACACACTTGGCGCGTGTAGTACCATCGCAGCCAGCGCGGGGGAGACGTCATGAATCTTACAAACCCAGTAACCTGGAACTGGATCTTCGGCTTGACGACGGTAATCGGAACTATTTTGACCATAGCTTACGGCCAAAAATCAGCGAGGTTAGAACGCGAGAACAAGAGCATTACATGGACCGATGTTCAGTCTGCTGCAAACGACCTTGCGCAAGATATCAAGCCCGGATTTGTCCCTGATCTCATATTCGCCCCGGGAGCACGAGGGGGAATTTTTGCGTATTTGATGGCGCAGGAACTGGGCTGCAACCCGCCGGTCTTCATCGGCTTTACTGAGTGGAAGGAGAACCGACCGCCCGCCGTCGCAATGTATTCCTACGTAGTTTGTGAGACAAATAAATGGCGGGTCCACATGCCGGAGGGGATGTTCTCAGATCCCTCGAAAAAAGTGCTGATCGCGGACGACTTTGCGGCCTCTGGCGACGCCATGGAGAAAATCAAGGATGCGTTCGTCGCGAAAGGCTTCGCCCTGGACAAACTAAGGATGGTAACGATCGTTACGACGAAGGTGGCTGTCAATAGTAAGAAAGCACCGACCTACTACTGGCGTAAGTCGGATAGCATGGACTTCTACTTTCCTTGGGGAAAGGCCAAGTGATTTCCACCTGGAGGAAGAAACTAGGGACTACTCTTTTCCTTTCTGTTTTTCAAAGCACGTTCGGGTTGTTCGAAAACCAATCGCGAAGCTGCTCGATCTTTTGCAGTGCGTATGGAAAAGCGAGATATGAAAGCCGAACAGTATCGTCTGAAATCTTCTCGTTCATGGGATGTACAGCGTTATTCCGTTGTACTTGGACTGCCTTAATCAGCGACACAAGGTGATCCTGGCCCCCATCAAATACCTCAAAAGGACGGCCCGGCAAGTTATTCGCTTGCTCTAAAACGTTCCTCATCTGAAAGAATAACTCTGTGAGATCACGCCGCCTGAGCGCCGTAGTGAATTTTACTTTCCACTTCGGCGTGGAAATGGCATCCAGCATCTTCTCTGCGAGCATGTACAGCGCCTTCTCAGAAGCCGCGCCCACCATAACCGCCGCAGCCCGAAATCTGTCGTGCTCGAACGAGCCAAGTCCCTCCACTACGTATTCACGAACGACTTCATCCAGATTCGGAACCATCCTCTGTAATGCGGCGATATATTCGGCCGGCAACTCTGGAATGGGTTCCTTCCCCTCAACCCACTCACGGCCGCGTGCAGTCAGTTCCAGTCGCGAATTATCCAGTTGAGTAGGGAAAATTCTAGAACTTGGGATCGCGAAACCGCGTCGTTGAAGATATAGCCACGACTGAACCGCGGATTGTCTCAAACTATCAGGGTCGCTATTGTGGGCGAACTCGGGATTGTCCGGATTATTTTGTGCATACGGACGTAATCGTTGCACTCGTACACCTGATTTTTCCAACTCCGTCCAAGTCGCGTTCGCGAATTCGGTGAGCGTAAAGCTTCGGTCTTTCACCCGGCGCAGCCCCGACCGCACAAACGGCAAGATAGACGATAAAGTGTATTCCGCCATCGAATCAGATCATATCGGATAACGGTCGCCGGAAAACACCATCACACGCCATACGGCGATGCTGCGTGTGCTATTTGATTTTGTTGTGGACACGTGATCAAACCCACTTGGCGCCGGCATTTCCGACTCCCTCCCCTTCGATAGGCTCAGGGCAGGCTCTTCGCAAGAAACGAGAAGGAACGGGGCACCCACTGTTTTGGTAATGCCCGCAAGATCAAAAGCCCGGCCATCCGCCCCCGTGGGGTCGAATCCTACCTGAGGCGCCATTTTTTCAATGGGGGCTAGCCCAGCTTTAATTTAATGTACGTAAGCACGCAAGTGGAGGGAATGATGAAGCTCTGGTCCATTCTTAGTGTTTTATTTGCATTTGCTGCCGCGCTCCTGTGGGGTTGGTCGGCGTTGATCAACGTCCCGCTGCTCAAGTCGGGCTTCGGAACACTTGTCACCGTCATGAAAGACGGTTCTACCGTAGTCGGCGAAGCGCCTTTCTATGCAGCGCTAGCCAAGATATCACGCCTAAATGCGGGGGCGGCGGGGTGCGCTTTTTGTTCAGCCTTAGCTCAAGCTGTTACATTAATTTCAAGGAAATAGCTCCTCGAAAGACTGGGGACGGGACGTTCACTAAATTTCCATTCGTCGAAAACTGGGGAACGTTCCATCTGTCCCACGGTCTCCCCACGCCCCGATCACAGCCATGGAACTTATCCACAGGCTTGCACTCAGTTATGTGACATCTGCCCTTGCGTTCCACAGGCCAGACATCCGATCATCGTCACAGCCCAAGGGCGTGGCAGCGATCTCCAAGGCCAAGACCTAAGTCCTTATTCCGCAATATTTTGCGTGTAAGTCTCAGGCGCTCAAGATTTTGCAGAGGCCAACCGGGATCGGCACCATCTAAGTTCTTTGAAATCAATATTTTGAGAGTGGCGGTCCGAAAAAAAGCAAGACCCGGCGACTGGTGGGCAAGAATCCTCAGTCAAGGTCGCACTTCAGTTGCGCTAAGTCTCTATTCTGCAAGATTTTGCGAGCAAGTCCTGCAAAATCAATATTTTGCAGTCCAGAAAACTGGGCTCGAGTCAACAACTCCTGCAGATCCAATATTTTACAGGGTTCGACTGAAAAATAACGAGACATGCCAGTCACACGTAAGCCCAATGTTTCGAATATTTTACCCGTAAAATATTGACCCACATAGACTTTTCCGCGATTTTCCCCTAACCCGATGATTCCAATAGACCCGGGGAGAGGGGGTACCTGGGACAGAAAACCGGGAGCCAGCGGCGTAGCTTCCCGCTGGCTCGTTCGTCCCATGGTCAAGACGGTGCATATTCCGAAGTCGCGGCGGGTGAGACTATTCCGCTGCTTTCTCCGGAGCCGGGAAGAAAAGAAGCTCGCGCACCTCGCCGGCCACATCGCAGGCGATGGCACCCTTCTTCGCCCATGCCAGGGCCTCGTCGATATTCGCGCATTCCAGTATCCAAAATCCGCCCATGTGCTCCTTGGTCTCGGTGTACGGCCCCTCGGTGACGAGCACCTTGCCGTCGGGCTTGGACCGCAGCGTCTTCGCGCTGACGGCCGGGGAAATGCCGCAGGCGAACTTCCTCACGCCGGCAGCAATTAGTTCGCGGTTGAGCGCGTGGATCTCCTCGATCATCGCTTCGGTTACAGTGGACGGGTCGAAGTCGTCGGGGAGGTAGTTAGCAACCAGATATTGTGGCATGACTTTTTCTCCTTGGTTTCTGTGGTTTGTTCCCGATGACTCGTTTCCTGTTTACTCAGGAGCCGTAGCGCATCGTTCTTTTGTCCTATAGTCGTTGGGGAGACGGAAAATCGACAGCTATCCCAATTTTTATTTCAGCTGCCGAATCCGCTCTTGCAGGAATTGCCGCTCTGGTTCCTGTTGGGTCAGCGCCAGCGCCTTCTCATAAGAAGCACGAGCCTCAGCTGTCTTGCCTAACCTGCGGTACATATCTGCGCGGGCGGAATGCGCCAGGTAATAATTTGCCAATTCGCCATGTTCCAACACCGCGTCGATATTCGCCAGACCGGCCTCTGGACCATCGCGCATGGCAATGGCCACGGCACGATTGAGCTGTACAACTGGCGAAGGCTGAATTCGTAGCAATCGGTCGTAAAGCGCAACAATCTGCCGCCAGTCGGTCACAGCGACCGATTCCGCCTCCGCATGAACGGCCGCAATCGCAGCCTGCAGTGTGTAGGAGCCGAAGCGGCGGGACTTCTGCCCGGACTTCAGGGCTTTCTCCAGCAGTGCCACTCCCTCCGCGATCTGCTCTCGGTTCCAGAGCGCGCGGTCTTGATTCTCCAGCAAAATCAGCTCTCCGGTCGGAGATGTTCTCGCGGCGTGACGGGATTCCTGTAGCAACATCAGGGAAAGCAGCCCAATCACTTCCGGCTCTGGCTGGAGTTCGGCCAGCAACCGGCCCAGTCGAATCGCTTCGCCGGTTAGCTCGGCCCGCGTTACTTCCGCTCCCGCTGCAGCCGAATAACCCTCGTTAAAGACGAGATAGATGACCTGAAGCACCGCGCCCAGTCGCTCCGGCAATTCCTGCGGCGTCGGCACCTCGTACGGAATCGGTGTCTCTCGAATCTTTGCCTTGGCGCGCACAATGCGCTGCGCCAGCGTACGCGGAGTGATGAGGAAGGCCTTTGCTATCTCCTCGGTTGTAAGCCCGCACACCTCACGCAAGGTGAGCGCAACGTGCGCTTCCGGCGCTAGAGATGGATGACAGCAGGTAAGAATCAGGCGCAGCCGGTCGTCTTCAAGCCGATCATCCTCAAGGCTGTAATCTTCCTTGGACCTTGCTTCATTGGACCTAGCGGCCGAACTCCATTGCGCTTCGAGATGTCGCGCGAGCTCGTCTTGAGACGCATCAAATCTTGCCCGTCGACGCAGAGTATCAATGGCTTTGAATCGGGCCGTCGAAATCAACCATGGTCGGGGGTTATCGGGTACTCCACTGCTCGGCCACAGGCTCAGCGCAGCCGCAAAGGCTTCGTGCATCGCCTCCTCGGCAAGATCAAAATCACCGAGCAAGCGGATCAGCGTTGCCAGGATTCGTCCCGAATCCACGCGATAAAGGGAGTCGAGCAATTCGCGTATCTGCTCGCTGGAACGCTCGGACATGACACGCTCGGACATGACCACGACCTTAGCAAACCCGCTACCCCGAATCAATTTGCCAAACGGCGAATCGATGCTGGCAGATCGAGGCAAAGCGCCCAGGTCGTGACCCTGAAATCTGGACAACAGAGCGCTTCCTCGGTTGACTCAAAATCGCCAATGCACTCATTTGAGCTTCGTACAAGCTCAACACTACCGCGTTGCTCTCGAGTTACGGACTGCCCTTACCTAATCCGCCAAGGTAAGGTTTGCCGCCCACTCGTCCCACGACCCAGGCACTGGGGCTTGTTATCGCAAGGGCGATGTTGTGGCCGCCGGCAGTGTCGTACAGCCGGCGGTTGCCGTCCTTCTTGATGACGACAGCGGAAGAGTTCGCTTCATAACTGCTTCTTGTGCGATGCACAACCTGACACATTCATATTGACACAAGTGCTTTCCAAGCTTATAGTTAACTCGAATGCTGCACTGCAGCATATTTGGAGGGATGATATGTCAGTAGCCACAAAAACCAAGACCTCCCGGACTCATTCCAGGGAGCCGTCTTTCGTTTCTAGTCTATCGGGTTGGGCGCAACAGGGCGTTCAGAACTTCCTCGCCACGCCACGGAGCCTTCTGGACATCGCAATGCGGCAGAACGCAAACGTGGTGCATTTTCTGCGGCAGCAATTGTCCGACCCTCATCATTCTCCTCGCACCGTCCTCAGCGAGATGGCCGGAGAGAGCATGACGAACTTCATTGAAGCGCAGAAACTACTTCTTGATCTGAGCAAACAACAGAATGAAATTCTCATGACCGCTGTGCAAGAGCGCATCGGGGAGGGGCCCGCGGCGCATGCCACCGCCGACCTGCTGCGCCGTAGCGTGGATACGTTTATCCACATGCAGGAGGAGTACCTGAAGATCGCCGGCAAGCAGACCCATATTTGGGTGGAAGCCGCCAGGACCGGCAAGCCGTTGCCAGGGCGAGCGCCCTTGGTGAGTCTGGCCCGCGAGGGTATGGAGAACTTTGCCAAAGCGCAGAAGCAGTTCCTGGATGTCATCGCCGAGGAGACAGCCAAGGCCACCGGCGGCAAACACACCGCCTCTAAGAAAATCAAGAAGACCGAGTTGTCCAAGCTGGCGCGGCAGGCAGCCGAGTTGTTCATCAACACGCAAGAGAAGATGGTGGAGGTAGCCGGCAAGCAGATGAACGCCAACGTGAAAACTACGGGCAAGACCCTGGAACTCCTGCGGCCACTTCCGAAGACACTGATGGATGCAACGGTAAAGCCGACTGGTGAGCACAAGCGCGCGGCCAAGCCAGTTCATCGCAGGAAGATGCCGGTAGCGCGGGGGAAGAAGAAGGCAGCAGCGGCCGCCTGACAGCAGAACGAGGTAGAGCTGTCATCCTGAGCGAAGTGTGGCTCGTGCGAAACGCGGGCCACACGAATCGAAGGATCCCTGCCACGAATCGAGTGCTTAGACCGCCTGAGGTCAATGTCTGGAGGCGGTCTCCTTCGGGTGTCTTGACAGAGCACGGGGAAATCCGAGGCCAGCGCTGAGATACGCGAACACCAGTTCCCCAGACTCGATCGTTCGAGTGCGAAGGCGACGAATCTCGAGTGCCGCAGGATTCTGCGTTTGAACGTCTGGATCATTACCAGGCGAGCATTAAGAGAAAAACAATGGAAAATACGCTCGGTCTAGTGATGACTGGCGGGGGTGCTCGCGGTGCTTATCAAGCCGGTATTCTTAAACGCATTGGCGAGATAAAACGAGTTCAGACGCACGGCAATCCTTTTCCGATCATCGGAGGCTCTTCCGCTGGGGCGATTAATGGTGCTGCTCTTGCCGGGGGTAGCAACGATTTTGCTTCGGCGACCAAAGTTCTCGCACAGGCTTGGTCGGATCTCAGACCTTCCGATATCTTTCACAGCGATGTCTTATCGCAGGCCCGCAATTCCCTTACGTGGATACTCGATCTCTCCTTCGGAGGAGTTCTTGGAGGGGGTCACGCCCACTCCCTGTTAGACGCGACTCCTTTGAGGCATTTTCTCAACGAGCATCTCCAGTGCGAGCGAATCCACGACAATATCAAGCGTGGGCATCTCTACGCACTCGCTATTTCCGCGACGAACTATACCTCAGGGAAAAGTTATCTCTTCATTCAGGGACTGAAGGGGCACCCTATGTGGAACCGAAGCCGTCGCGTGACCGTTGCGACCAAGATTACGGTCGACCATGTTTGCGCGTCGGCTGCTATTCCTTTGATCTTTCAGCCTGTAAGACTTAAGACGCCGCAAGGAACGGCTTTTTTCGGCGATGGTTGTGTGCGTCTTCAACAACCTCTTAGTCCGATCATCCGTCTTGGGGCGGACAAGGTTTTCGCGATCGGTGTCCGCTGCGACAATCTCGAACATCAAGCAGAACCCGTGGATCAAGGAGATCCTTCGCTAGCGCAAGTCATGGGCGTTCTCTTTAATGTGATGTTCCTTGACCATCTTGCAACTGACATCGAGCACCTTGAGCGCTTGAATCAGTTGCTCCGCCATGGCCAGGTCAGCCAGTCTGGTATTGAAGGATGTGAAAAGATTCGGCCTTTAGCATCATTGCTCATAACGCCTTCAGTCGATCTGTCACAACTGGCAGAGCAGCACCAGAGAGACATGCCTTATCTTATCCAGTACTTTGTAAACAGTTTGGGACGAGATGCGGCTTCCTGTGCCGATCTGATGAGTTATTTGCTATTCACATCAGCGTACACGAGTGCTCTCACTGAGATTGGTTACAACGACGCCAGCCAGCGAATCGATGAGATCGAGAGTTTTCTCTATTCTTCTAATGATGGGGTCAACGAAAGCCCTCGAGCCAGCGCAGTCGGCACAGGTAAACCAGGACAGGCAGGCTCGTTGGCGAAACGGGCCTCGAACTCGGTCAGGTCCCGCGGGTAATTCCTCTGGAGAGATTTCTTCGGTACACAGAGAAAGTATCGCCAACCCCGTTCCATTCTGGAAGTACCAGGGTTTCATGGCAACGAGTGCGGGCGAACGACGGACAAGCCTGACATAATCCGGTAACGTAAGGGTTGGCGACTATCCGGGATTGATCGAGTCGGATCTCGAACTTAATCTCGGCGGGCCACTGCCTTTGGGGCACTGCGTTTCATAGCGCCCTGGCCGACCTTCACCATGACGGTCCAAAATGGGCGGGAACCTTAGGAACAGACTTGACGCCAGCCTGGCCGGAAGGCAGTTCTTCTCATAGTCCTGGCTAGCATGTTCCGCTGGGACGAATGGGTGTTCCGGATTCCTGAGTCGGAAGGGTCTGCGTGGCTGGCACTATGAATGGTGTCGTTCCAGCCAGGTTGGCCACGCATTCTAAGATCGCCTGTGCATCGCCTTGCAGAGTAAACGGCAAACTCGGAATCGACTGGTCAGGATTCTTGAAATTAAACGCGCTCGTTAAGTCTCCGACCGCCGCCCGGCGCCAGGCGCTCAAATTGGGCACTTCGGCCCCGAATCGAGTTTCGAGAAATCGTAGGACCGAAGTGTGATCGAAGAGGTCCGAGGACACGAATCCGCCGCGACTGAACGGCGAGATAATCATCAAAGGTACGCGAAAACCTAACCCGATCGGCCCGGTGATCGCCGGACTGCCAACTACGGTCGGATCCGGAACCGCGGGCGCGGTCACATATTCGCCGGGCGTGCCCGGAGGCGCGGTGACCGGTGGAACATGATCAAAGAATCCACCATTTTCATCGTAGGTAACCAACAAAACCGTCTTCGCCCACAATGCGGGGTTCGCGCTGAGAGCACTGACGATAAGGGAAATAAGATTCTCTCCGAACAGCGAAGGCGCAGGCGGGTGTTCCGAAGTCAGGATCGACCCTATCAGCCACGATACTTGGGGCAAATTGCCGAGCGCTACATCGGACAGGAAGTCGACGGGAAACTGTGGCCCAAATGCGTTCTGATGCAGCACCGATGCAGGATCCTGGAAATTCTTGAAATAGGAGAGCACATTGTCCGACAGAATCCCGCCCAGGATACTCTCATCCGGTGACGAGTAAACCTTCCAGGAAATTCCCCGAGCCTGAAGTTGCTCGGGCATCGTCGTATAGGTCAGACGGCCGTACATTGCCGAGCGGTTTGTGACGATCGTCTGCAAAATCGGTCCGCCATTTTTCCCATCTGGATCGATCGAGGCCGCCATCGTATAGAGGCGATTCGGGTCGGTCGGGCCGATTACCGAGCAAAAATAGTTGTCGCAGATCGTGAAGCCGTCGGCCAGAGCGTAGTAATAAGGAAGGTCTGCGCGGGTGTAATAACCCATGCTCAATACCGCGTCGCTGGAATCAATCGATAGACGCGAACTCACAAAACCGTCCATCTTGCCGTTGTCCCAGCTCTGATGTTGCGGCACCCACTCGTGGCTAATGTCGTGCGTGCACGCCGCATTCGCCTGAGAGGTGTCCAGGTGAAACGGCAGGAGCTGTCCCACCGGTGAGGTCGTGGTGTTGGCTGGATCGGGTTGCTGGAATGCCGCGCTTTGATCGGAAAATCCGCGGACGCCCCGGTAGCTTCCAAAGTAGTGATCGAACGAGCGGTTTTCTTGAATCAGGATCACCACGTGTTCGATGTCAGTCAACTTGGCACAACCGGAGGAAACGGACGGAACCAAGCTGGAAATACCGCAACCCTGCAAGCCGAAGGACACCAGCTCTGCCGCTGCTGCCGCGCTTCCGATTTTCAGTAGTTCTCGGCGAGTGAGATTCCGCATAATTCCGAAGGCTTAGATGCACTCGCCCGAGCAAAGGTAGGACCGGTCACCAAGGCCTTTGTCGTCGGCAAGCCGAAATGGAGCCATCCTGACATCCTGACCACGTCGACGTGATTGGGAGGAATTTACCTGAGAGTAGAACGCTTGTGTTTTCAGACACTTCGCTGTTGACCTTCAATTGATGCGCCCTGCATTGATCTCCTGCTTGATTTCCAGCATCTTGGCCTAATTGCAAAAGCCTGTAACTAGCGATGAGACAATCTTCGGCTTGTTGTGGGATTGGCTCTGTCCTTCGGCAGCATTGCCCGCGGGCAAGAGAATCAGTTTGCGGCGGCTTGGAATATCGGTTTCTGTTCGGGCGAGCGTTCTTACGTCGAACCTGAAAGGAAATATGGAACCCCACATGTACCCATATGCCCCGCGCGCTGCCAGGTTTTCTCGTCTGCCGCATGATTCACCGTGCTGTGTGGCGACCGCCACGAGCGCTCCGCAAAACACGGCACAGTTCAGCGGTTCGCTCGTGCTCGCGGCAGTTGTTCTCCTCTTTCTGATGGAACCAGGGAATCTTTTCGCGCAGCAAACGGCGTCCGGCGATCAGGGATGGTCGCAGAACAATCAAGACACCGGACAATACGCGCCAAATGAGCAATCACAGCAGCAGTCCGAATACGGACAGCAGCCGGACGCGCAACGGCCTTATCCGGATTCCGGTCAGGTGTATCCGCAAGGAGGATATGGCCAGGCGCCGGCCCAGCCACTCGATGCGGTGCAACTCGAACAACTCGTCGCCCCGATCGCGCTTTATCCAGACAGGCTGGTAGCGCAAATCCTGGCCGCGTCGACCTACCCTAGTCAGGTTGCGGACGCCGACCACTGGCGGCAGACGCAACGCTATGCCTCCTCTGACCAGATTGCGGCCGGTGCCGACGTCCAGAATTGGGACCCGAGCGTTAAAGCGTTGACGGCGTTTCCTCAGGTGTTGGCGCAAATGGACCGCAACCTGCAATGGACCACCGACTTGGGCAATGCGTACTACAACCAGACACAGGACGTACTCGAGGCAGTTCAGGTGATGCGCCGGCGCGCTCAGCAAGCCGGCAACCTGCAGAGTACGCCCCAACAGGCGGTGCATTACGACCAGGGCTACGTCCAACTGACGCCGGTGAATCCGCAAGTTGTGTATGTGCCCACGTATAACCCATGGACAGTCTACGGAGAGCAGGTTTCGCCCTACCCCGGGTTTTCGCTGCTGGGCGCAGTGGAATCATTTCTCGGCTCATCGCCGATAAATTATGGGCTCGGGATCGCGATGAGCGCCTTCAGCCAGACGCC
>PLBY01000152.1 GCA_003134655.1 Acidobacteriaceae bacterium | reverse complement strand
CGCCTGTTGGGCTCTGAGCACCGTGGTCGCGACGAACGCAGCTGTAGCAGACAGAGTCTGAAAGTAATGTTCTTTTTCAAGTTTGGACTCTGCTTTTCAGGTGTCCGTCAAAGGTATGTTTGCGGCCACGACCTTCTTTCGTTCAGAGCGTATGTCTTGGCGCATCAGTTGGATGTTGGCATCGTTAACCTGATCTGCGGCCATGTTCTTGCCACTTGCAGCCGATGGCGCCGCCTGTTGGGCTCTGAGCACCGCGGTCGCGACGAACGCAGCTGTGGCAAGACAGAGTCTGAAAGCAATGTTTTTTTTAGAGTTTGGACTCTCCTTTTCAGGAGTATCAAAGGGCAGGTTCGGAACGTGGCACTGGCACTTCTGACAGGGGTCGTGAAGAACTGATTCCGGAGGACCAATGTCAGTGTCCTTAGTTTTGAAGCACCTAAATCTCGCAACCTGGCGTGAATTCTAATTTCATGCGGTGGTTGACGAAATTACTTTACACGCATTGAGAATTAGCGATGGATGGGTGCAAATAAATGCCCGGGTCTAGGGGTGAGCACTTAGACCCGGGCTGGCTGTTCCGTATGATGGCGAACCGGAGAGGGGACACTTGGCGAGCCGGTTGGGCCAGAGCTTGCCAGTGAGCGGATCACTCACCCTCACGTGTGTGTCGCGGTGCCAGTTGGGCAGCGCGGGTTCGCTTTGTCGGAACAGCAATCTTACTGTCTGAACGCCAACTACTTCTTCTGCGCTTCGCGGATGTAGGACACGACCATCTTGACCTGGTCCGGAGTCACACCCTTGCTGGCGAATGCGTGTGAAGCTTTCTTGTCTTTCCCGCCGTTGGCGATCATGTCGGTCAGATCTGCGTCGGAGGCTTTCTTGGCATCGTCGGAGACCAGGCTCGGAATCTTGGCAGCCGGTTTCCCCGCGAGGTCGGCACCATGGCACATGGCGCACTTGGTTTTGTAAATGGCCGCGCCGTCATCGGCGGCCCAGGAGAGGTTCGGCAAAACGAGGAATAACGCCAGCGCGATCATCACGATCAGGATTACGAGCTTCGACATTTTCATGATTGCTTTTCCTTTCAGAACCTTAGCTGTCTCGCCGCTACGTCCGCGCTGAAGCAGGAGAATCTCGCGGTCGAGTTTCGAGACTGGATAAAAACTTACTAATCGTCATGCAGTTTCCACGCAGACGGGGGATCAGGTCAGTGATTGTGGTCACTGACCGGCGTGATTATGGTGCGAGTCTAAGTCGATGTGGCACAGACATATCGTGTGAAAAGACTCGCGGTCCGCGCCATATGCCGCACTGTTGAGTAGGTGATCAATCTTTCATCTGGGACACCCGGCGCAAACTGCTGAAAATGCAATCTTTGACGTGACAAATGCGGCTGGCGGTTTGGCACGCCGCTTGCGCTAGGAGACTTGCAACTTGCGCCCGAGGTATTCGTCGTGGAACCTACACTCATGGTGATCGGACTGAACCACCGCACCGCGCCGCTGGCCATGAGAGAACGTTTCTGGATCAGCGAAAACCGGCGCTACGAGGTATTGCGGCACCTGCAGAGCGCCGAAGGCATTGAAGAAGTCGTCGTTCTATCCACTTGCTGCCGCACCGAGTTCCTGGTATGGGCCAGTGAGCCCACGCTGGCCGCGAATTCACTTCTCCACTTTCTGGCCGTCGAGCACGGCTTGAAGTTGAGCGAGTGGGAGCACTTCTACCGCCTCCTGGACGAAGCGGCCCTGAGCCAGATCTTCCGCGTAACCTCTGGACTCGACTCCCTGGTGTTGGGCGAGCCGCAGATTGTGTCGCAGGTGAATGCTGCGTGGGAGCAGGCACGAACCGTGGGCGCCGCCGGACGATTCCTGAATGCAGTGCTGGAGAAGGCGCTGAGTGTGTCCCATCAAGTTCGGCACGAGACGGCGATCGAAAAACTTGCTGTCTCCATTCCTACGGCAGCGCTCGATCTTGCCCGGCATATTTTTGGATCGCTGGAAGGCCGAAGGGTATTGCTGCTAGGCACGGGCAAGATGAGCGAACTGTCGGCCCGGCAGATGGCCGAAAACGGAGCTGGATCGGTGGTTGTCATCGACCAGTCACCGACGCGCGCGAAAGAGTTGGCCGAAAAGTTGGGAGGCACGGCTGCTAGCCTGGCCGACCGCTGGAAGTGCATGCTGCGCGCCGATATCGTCATCAGCGCGACTGGATGCCCGCACGTGGTGCTGACCCGCGAGGAAGCGGAGCGAATCGCCATCGAGCGCAACCGTGTGGCGCTGATCATTCTGGACATTGGCATGCCGCGCGATGTGGAACCAGAGGTCCGCCGCGTCGACGGAATCCTGCTCTATGACCTTGAGGGTCTGGAGCGCGCGGTCCGGAACAACGGCGAGGAGCATGCCTCGGCAGCCGCTGAGGCGGAGAAGATTGTAGCTGCGGAGGCGCAAGCCTACCGCGGCAAACTGCAGGCTGAAAGCGTGGTGCCGACCATCGTCGCGCTGCGCCACCGCCTCGACCAAATTTGCCGGCAAGAGCTGGAGTCCTTTATCGAAGAGCGCGGTCCGTTTACCCGGGAGCAGGATCAGTCACTTCACGCAATCACAGCGCAGGTCATACAGAAGATTGCCAGCTCCCTGGCTCGCGAACTCAAGGAACTTCCAGAGAAGGAGGAACAGGAGAAGATGACCGCAGCGGTCACCCGCCTGTTTCACCTGGAACCGCCGAAACAGGCGCTTGCCGGCACCAGATCGGAGAAACCCAATGAGCGAAGGAAAGAACGCCCAGTCGCAATCAACTACTAATTCCACGGGTACCATTTCGTGGACCAGTACGCAGGCTTACTTGTTGGCGGCATTTTGCCTGCTGCTGGGCGTGGCCCTGGGATACTTGTTCCGCGGGTCGGCGTCGGCCGGCACGGCGCAGGCCGCACCCTCGACAACCACCGAGCAGGGAAACGTCTCTCAGCAAAAGCAGCCGGACCCCAATGCCCAAGCCGCACTGGCGCAGGCTGCGGCACCGTTGCTTGAGGCTGTAAACAAAGATCCCAATGACTTCGATTCGCTCGTGAAACTGGGCAACCTCTATTACGACGGACAACAGTTCCCCAGTGCGATCCAGTACTACGAGCGGGCGCTGGCCATTCATCCCGACAATCCGGACGTCCGCACCGACATGGGCACCGCGTACTGGTATACCGGAAACTCTGAAAAAGCTTTGGCCGCAATGGAGACTTCCCTGAAGTACCGGCCGGGACATCCGCAGACCCTGTTCAACCTGGGATGGGTGCGGTGGCAAGGCAAACAGGATCCCAAGGGCGCGATTGAGGCTTGGCAGTTGCTCAAGGCAAATCCGGACTATCCACAACGGCAGCAGGTCGAGCAGTACATCGCCAAAGCGAAAGAGCACGCGTCGCGCGGCTAGACAATTTTGAGTACTGGCGCTCCTTTGTAACCCGCTCATATCGGCGCCAAGGGGCTTCCCAAAAGGAAGCCCCTATTTCTTGCTCGGAACCGTTTTCTTTCTCTAAGAACCGTTGCAGAACGTGGATTGTTGCTAGCCGGATGCGTTTTCGGAAGGAACGGAATCTGCCGGGCTTTCCTCGTCGCCGGCGGGGACGAGTTCGAATTTCTTCAATTTGTAGCGGAGCGCGTCTCGACTGATGTCGAGGAGGCGGGCGGCGTGGGTTTGGTTGCCATTGGCTTGTCGCATGGCCAATTCGACCATGGCACGCTCCACCTCTTCTAATGACGTGCCTTCTTCTGGAATATAGAGCCGCGGAAGCACCCGTCCGTTCGACAACTGCTTGCCCCCACTGTCACTCGACGCGCTGCTGTGTTCGAACGCGGTCAAGCCGCTGCGGGCCGCTTCTCCTACCGCGAACGGCATGTAGACCGGCCGCAGAATGAACTCCTCTTCGAGAATCATCGCGCGTTCGATTGAATTCTTGAGCTCGCGGACATTCCCCGGCCAGTTGTGAGCGAGCAGCAACCGTCGCGTCTCCGGGCTGATACCGCGAATGGATTTCTTGAACTTGCGGTTGTACCAGTCAATGAAAAAATCGACGAGCGGCAGAATGTCTTCCGTACGTTCGCGCAGCGGTGGAATGAAGATGGCGATAATCGCCAGCCGGTAATAAAGATCCTGGCGGAAATGGCCTTCGCGCACCGCTTTTTCCAGGTCGCGATTGGATGCGGCGATCACGCGCACATCCACCTGCATATCGCGCACGCCCCCGACTCGGCGGATGACCTGATCCTCCAAGACGCGCAGCAGTTTGGCCTGCAGCAGCGGAGACAGTTCTCCGATTTCATCCAGGAAGAGCGTGCCGCCGTTGGCCGTTTCGAACAGGCCTTTCTTCATCTGTTTGGCGTCGGTGAAGGCGCCTCGTTCGTGGCCGAAAAGTTCGGCTTCCATCAGAGTTTCAGGAATTGCGGAACAGTTGATGGCGACGAAAGGACCGTTCTGGCGCGTGCTCTCATAATGAATCGTCTTGGCGATCAGATCCTTGCCCGTGCCACTCTCGCCTTGAACCAGAATTGTCGTGGCCTCGCTGGCTGCGACCTTCTGAACGAAGCTCATCAGTTCGGTCGTCTTTGGCGAGACCGCGACGACTTCGTGATACCCCGTGTTCCGACGAACCTCGCCGCGCAGCGATTTGACTTCAGTTCGTAGCCGCGAAGCTTCCAAGGCATTCTGAATGGTGACGTGTAACTCCTCGAAGTCCAGCGGCTTGCCGATGAAGTCGTAGGCGCCCAGCTTGAGAGCTGTCTTTACGTCATCCAGTTGGGGATCGGCGGTGATCATTATCACGGCCGGAGCGTCGGGAGCTTTTTTGAGTTGTTCGAGAACTTGAATGCCGTTCAGATCCGGCATGCGGACATCGAGCAGAACGAGATCGGGAGACTCTTGTTGAGCCATGCGTAGACCCGGTTCGCCGGCAACGGCTTCCGAGACCTGGTATCCCCACTCTTCGCACTTTTGGCGCAACGACCAGCGCACCAGGCGCTCGTCGTCGATGATCAGAATCTTCTCCGCAGGCATGCCTGTTTAGCTTACTACGGAAGGGAGGGGAATGGACGGATGCGGTCTAGGAAGCCGAGTTTGGAGCCTCTGCACGCTGCAAAGGCAGGATGACTGCGAAACTTGTGCCCTTGCCGACAGTGCTGGTGACGTCAATGCGGCCCTGGTGGTCTTCCACGATGCGGCGGGCCAGAGACAATCCGAGGCCGGTGCCGTCGCCCTTGGTGGTGTAGAAGGGACGGAAAATGTTGGGGAGGTGATCCGCGTCGATACCGCGTCCGTTATCAGCTACTTCGACGACGGCTGTTGTGCCCTGGGGTCGCAGCGTGACGGTGATCTTTCCGTTGGCGTCGATCGCCTGCAGAGCATTCAGCAGCAAGTTCAACAGCACCTGGTGTATCTGATCGCTGTCGTGCTCGACCTCCGGCAGCGTGGGGTCTTTGTGAAGGGCGATCTCGATCGATTTCGCCAGCGCCTGCTGCCGGCCAAGCATGACAGCATGTTCCACCGTGGTGTTCAGGTTGCTCTTGCGGACCGTGGGTGGATGCGGGCGCGCTGTCTGCAGAAGGTCGGTGACGATGTGGTTGATGCGGGCGATCTCCTGGCGAACGTCCTTGACCACAGCGCGTGCGGGGCTGGTCGAAGGCAGGTCGCGGCCAATGATTTCGATGACGCCGGCAATCCCCGCCAAGGGATTTCGGATCTCGTGGGCCAGTCCGGTCGCCATCTCTCCCAGAGTGGCCAAATGCTCGGCGCGTGACATTTGCGTGCGGTGCAGTCGCTCGATCTCGTTCCGACCTTCGCGCAATTGCAGGACCATCTGGTTGAAGTTCCGGCCGAGGTCGCCGATCTCATCGTTGCGGCGGGCAAAACTCACGGACACGTTGAGATCTCCGCCGCCTAACTGAGCGATTTTCTGCTGCAACTCGACCATGGGCCGCTGCACGGTGTAGGTGAGTACGACGAGGAGCGCGCCGCAGATCGCGACCGCACCTGCGCCTGCGACCAACAGAACCATATGGCGTTCGGGATCGCGCCAGGAGAGCGTAGCCAGCAGGAACAGCAGCATTCCGCCCAGCAGAACGAACGCGATCGGAACCAGAGCCTTGATTTCCCAGTTGATGCGCAGCCAGGGCAATTCGGGGTCCTCGGACTTCATGCTCGCTGCCGTGGACCCATCTTCGACTGGTCCCGTTGAGATCGGCTCCGTCAACAAAGCCCGGCTGGAATACGCCGTACTGAAAAAGCCCGTGCGCGAGCGGGGAGCGGCAGTTTCAGGGACCGCTTCAGTCGGAATCTCCGGCACTATTTTGTCGGTCATAATCTCAGGCATAAGCATGTAATCCAGGCAACAAGTAAGTCACACCAAAGAAGGTGAACATCACCACCGCGAATCCGAGGATGGCGAAGTAGGCCGCACGGCGTCCGCGCCAGCCGCGGGTGATGCGCATGTGCAGGTAGCCGGCGTACACCAGCCAAGTAATCGCCGCCCACGTCTCTTTGGGGTCCCAGTTCCAGTAGGAACCCCAGGCCCGGTTAGCCCAGTAGGCGCCGGCGGCGATCATCAGGGTGAGCAAGGGAAAGGCAATACAAATCGTTTTGTAGGTGATGCGGTCGAGCGCATCCGCATCGGGTAGTAGTCGTTCGAGATCCTGACGGCGCCAGAGGAGCAGAAGATAAAGGAGATTGGCGAAGATACCGCCGACCAGCGCGGACAGAATGAAGGGGCTTGCGGACAGGCTGGTTGCGTATAACCCTTCAGCGTCGAGAGAAGGATATTGTCCACCCCGTACGCGCAGCACGAAGAAGACCAACGCCAGGGATTGCAGCAGAATACTGATGAAGACGGCGCGATCGGCAACTGCCAGCAAGCCTTCATTCTTCTTTACAAGTGATAGAACGTAGAGCACTAGCGGCGCAGCCACGGCCGCGAAGACCAGCAGCATCAGCCAGCCGAGGTCCGGGATGGTGACGAATAGCCGCACGCCGCGTGAGACGAATACTTCCGCCTTATTCTCGGCGTCCCAGGCAATTACGTTGAAGCCGCCCCACCGCTCGAAGCGAGTCAGCACCGCAGCATAAATTCCGACAGTAAAGATGCTGGTTGCAGCCAGGAATAATTCCGTCTTCACCTTGTCCTGGATCAGGAACATCATCGCCAGCGCAAAACTCAGGGCACACGCCGCATACGCCAGCATGGCGAGGGTTACGTGAACGTGCAGCCATGTAGATTGCAGCGCAGGCACGAGGGGCCGGACTTCGCTGGGTAGAAGCTGCATCAGGATGACGCCGACAATCGCGACCGGCATGGTGACCGTGCCGATCACTTTCACGCCGTACTTCTTTTCAGCGATGAGCGTGAGTGCCGCTAGCGTCCATACGAAGCTCAGCAACATTTCATAGATGCTGGCGAACGGTGGATGTCCCGCCTCATACCAACGATGCGCCACTGCCCCGGTGTTGGCCAGCAGTCCCGCCCAAGTCATGAGCGAGGCAAACTTGATGTAAGCTTCCGTCCCGGTCACGCCGAAGCCCAGATACAGCGCTCCCGCGCCCGCGTAGAAGACCAGCGCGGCATAGAGCAGGTTGGCCTCAGTCAGAATGTTTCCGCTCTTCACCACATTCAGAAAAGCGATGAACAGCAGAAACGCAATTCCCAACCCCACCATGACGACCAGCGTTGTGCCGGTCGCGGGATGCTGTTCAACTTTTTCGCTTGCCATACTTCCTCCGTAGCCGGACTCACCGACCGGCGATCGATGTGGCTTGCTGGGCAGAGGCCACGAGTTCGGGTTTGAGTTCCTTCTTAATTTGCTCCACCACGTTCTTGAATCTGAGTTCGAAGGCGTCGCGATTGCGGTTCGCGGTGCCACCGATCCACAGCGCGGTTTGACCACGCGCATCGATCACGGGAACGACCCAGAAGCGCATGTGAACCACGTAGAAAACAAAGGTCAGGCCGATGGCCATCAGCACGACGCCGGCCCATACTGCCCACTGGCCGGGTTCATGCGAGACCTGCAGCCCGGTGTAAATGCCAGTCTTCAGGTCTTTGGGATCGAAAGTGTAGGGGGAGGACGCGTTCTCATCGATACCGGGCATTTCCGGCAGCCAAACATTCACACTGGTGTTGGCCTGCTTCGACGTCACAATCATGTGGACCGCAGGATTAGTTATGTCTTTGCTGCGCGCATAGACGTGGCCGTCTTGCACCACGAAGTCTGGGATAAACTCAACCAGTTGCACACTGGTGTCGGCATCAAGCGCCACCGTCTGGTTCATGCCCAGAGAGATTTCCTGCGGCGTGCCTTTAGTGCCGTTGGCCGGAGTCGCGTTCAGAATCAGCTGATCAAGCTTTCCGGTGCGGCCATAGCTGGCCTGGTAGAAGCGCAGCCCCTGATAGACCAGCGGATCGTTGACCACGATTTCTTTGCTCGAAACCTCGCGGCCGCCTTCGACTACGGCTAGTTTCGACCACCACCGTTTCGGCGAGCCGTCGGCATAAGTCTCCTCACCCGTGCCGTCGCAGCGAATCGAGAACGGAATGGTCCGCAGGGCGCCATTTTTCGTTTCGACCTGATTGCTCGATGTCCCCGGACTCAGCATCAGAAATCCGCGCCACCCGTAGAGCGAGTCGACGATGAAGCCCAGGAAAATCAGCAGCAGGCTGGCATGCACGATGTAGACAGCCATCTCGGAGATGCGGCTGCGCTCTGAGAACAACGAGAAGCTGTCGGTTCGTACGATGCGCTCCGTTTTCAGTCCCAGGTGCTTGAAGGCGCGCTCGGCTGCGCTCAATCCCTGCTCTTCATCGGCAACGGGAATCTGGGCCTGCGTCGGCAGAACTTTGCGGAAGCTTTCATCGGGACTCTTGTAAGGCCGCGCGAAGTATCGCCAGGCGTTAGGGAAGCGCTGCACAGACGCGCAGATGATGCTCAGGCTGACCAGAATCAGCATGGCGACAAACCAGCGCGTGTGAAAGATATCGGTGAGGCCCGTGGCGTCGAGAAAGCGCAACATGGCGGGCGAGTACGCGCGCTGCATGTCGTCGGCATCGGTCATCGGACGTTGCAGGATGACCGTCCCTGCCGCAGAGAAGATGACAACCAGAATGATCAGAACGACGCCGGTCTTGATCGAGCTGAGCGTCTGCCAGATTTTGCGGGGCATTCCGCGAAAAGCGGAGCGAAGTGACAGGGCCATGACGTTTCTCTTCCTCGCATAGTGCAATGCACGTTCCGCGCCAACGTTCCGGGGCTGTGCCAAGTCCTGTGCGATCAATGAGTTAAGGCAAGAACGATGTTCCATGCCAGCCGCTTGCATGAGGCATAACACTCATCTCTATAAGGTCCAATTGCGAATTCACGCACCGCCGGAAGTCTGTGATTTCAATCACAAATGGCTTGAAATCTGGCGAAAATGGAAACTCGGCTGAGACCTGGACGAACGTGCGTCATTTCACCGACGAGGTGTGGCAGAAAGCCCATCCTTGAGAGCTCAAATCCGGTTCGTGAGAATTCTGGGCAGTCGGAGGTGTAAGTTAAAAAGTGATTTGTTGCAATAATTTACAGTTGAATCAAGAACTGGCAGTTGTTCCCACATCAGGAAGGCGAGGATCGTGCACATGCATCGGTTGGTAATGGTGCTATCGTCCCAAACCCGTCTTCGTATGCACAGGAAAACCAACATCGGTCAGGCCCTCCCCCGTCTCCTTCAGTTGCTGGCGATTCTCCTTCTGATCGGGGCGATGCCCGCCTTCGCCAAGGAGCATCCGGTTCCCCTCGACAAGAACGTCGACTCGGCGAAGTGTCTCGAGTGCCATGAGGACAAGTCGAAAGGCAAGGCCGTTCACTCCGCGATCGCCACGGGATGCTTGAGCTGTCACGAAGTTCGAGTGAACAAAGACATCACTCGCATCAAGCTGATCACCTCGACTCCGCAAGCACTCTGCCTCAGTTGCCACACCGAGAAAGACGCCGCCACCTTGAAAGGGACGGTGCATCCCCCGGCCGTGCGCGACTGCATCAAGTGCCACGACCCGCACACCAGCGATAACAAGAATCAGTTGCTGAAGCCCGAGTCCGGCGACAAGGGCCAGAATCTTTGCCTGACTTGCCACAAACAAGGATTGAACGTCCCGGAAAAAGGCAGTCGCCACGCCGCTCTCGACATGGGATGCGACACCTGCCACACGACGCACAAGACCGGCGAACCCGGCAAGGCTGAGTTCGATTTTCACCTGACCAAGAGCGCTCCAGCACTTTGCATTGATTGCCACGACGTCAAGGACGCCGGCCTGCAGAAGGCGCATCATGACCAGCCCTTCGCCACGGCGGACTGCACCAGTTGCCATGATCCGCACCAATCGGCTGTTCCGAAGCTGATGCGGCAGTTCCTGCATCCTCCGTTTGCCGACAAATCCTGCGACACATGCCACGCTCCGGCCAAGGACGGCAAAGTCGTGCTCACGCAGGCGGATGTGAAATCGATCTGCGTAACCTGCCACAGCGATAAAGTCGAGAAGATTGAGAAGGCGAAAGTGCCGCACCCAGGAGCGGCGGGCGATTGCACCGACTGCCATAATCCGCATGCCAGCCGCCAGCCGGGATTGCCCAAAACCAATGCGGTCGATATCTGCCTGACCTGCCATACCGACCAGGCCGATCAGGGCAAGAAACACTTTCTGCATCAGCCCGCCTTCAAGCAGGGATGCGCCACCTGCCACGAGCCGCACGGCGGTGAGAACGATCATCTGCTGCGCGCCAAGACGGCGAATGCCCTCTGCCTCGAGTGCCACGGTCCGGATTCGCAGCCCAAGAAACTGGAAGCCGAACACGTGCTGACGATTTTCGACGGCAGCGTGCGGTTGCCCGAAGATTATTTCGCGAAGAATAAAGTGGTTGTGCTGCCTCTGAAGTTTGGGCGCGGGCATCCGATCGAAGGCCACCCGGTGTCCGATGTGCTGGACCCGACGGATATCACCAAAGTACACGCAAAAATTGACTGCCTGTCGTGCCACCAGCCGCATTCGTCAGCGCAGCCTGATCTGCTGTCAAAGGACCAGGTGAACAATTTGGCGTTTTGTTCCAGCTGCCACAAAGATCTGACGCGGAGATAGTGCTTATGAAGAAAATGAGTGCGATTTCGCAAGCGAGGAAAAGAATGATGGGCAATCGTAGAAACCTGCTCGCGGGCCTGATTCTGTTGAGCCTGATGCTGCTCGCGCCCATGGCGACGTTTGCCGACAAGAAGAAAAAGACCGCGGATGCCGAGCCCAAGAAAGCTCAGGTCATCGATTACTCGAATATTGTTTGGCCGAACCCGCCGGCCATTGCGCGCGTCCGGTACCAGGCCTTTTATTCGGCGCAAAAGCTCTCGCAGGTCGATACTCCCAATAACAAGAAACAGAAATGGATGGATCGCCTCGCCGGTACCCAGCCCGTCAATGAAAACGGCAAGGTTCTGTTCCAGTTAGCTGAGCCCTACGGTCTGGCCGTGGACTCTAAGAACAACCTGTACGTGGCCGATCAGAAAGTCGGCGCCATTTTCATCTTCAACACCGAAACGCGCGAAGTGGAGCTGATCAAGAACAAGGCCCATGCCCATTTCGACCGCATTATTGGTCTCGCCATGGACGACAATGATCGCCTGTTCGTATCCGATCCGGGGCTGCATCACATTTTGGTATTCGATGCGACTCATAAGGCGGAAGACGTGATCACGGAAGGGATGGTGAGTCCCGGCGGGTTGGCGCTCGACAAAGAGAACCGCCTGCTCTATGTTGCCGACGTGGAACTGGATCAGGTCCTGGTCTATGACGCTGACAGCTTCAAACTCCTGCGCAAGATCGGCACCACCGGACACAAACACGAACTCACCACGCCGGGCGACTTTTCGAAGCCCACGGCGGTCGCGGTTGATCAGGATGGCAATCTCTATGTTTGCGATACGTTGAACAATCGCATCGAGATCTTCGACGCCGACGGAAAATTTGTCAGCACCTTCGGCAAAGCCGGCGATGGCCCGGGATACTTCGCCCGCCCCAAGGGAGTCGCGATTGACAGTGATGGCCACATTTGGGTGGCGGACGGCATGCAGGACCGCGTTCAGGTGTTCAATAAGGACGCGCAATTACTGATCAGTTTCGGCGGGCACGGTTTGCTGCCGGGTCAGTTTCAGGGACTGGTCGGCATCGCCACCGACAAGAACAACCGCGTGTTCACTTCGGAAATGTATCCCGGCCGGGTACAGCAATTCCGCTACGTAACCGACGCCGAAGCCGAGCAGCTCAACAAAGACCGGGAAGCTCAGCGCATGAAGAAGGCTGCGGGGAGCAAAGAACCGGCGCCCACAGCCGTGCCAGCGGCCGAAGCCAAGAGCCCCCAGAGCAAGTAAGCCGCACATTCGTCGCCCTCGTAGAGACGTAGCTTGCTACGTCTCTCCTACCACCATTTCGGGTGCAGTGGGCCGAGACGTAGCAAGCTACGTCTCTACGATGAGCGTGAGTTGCGCTCCTGCGGCCCTTTGCTGCATTTCGCAACACCTCCGACGCAGATCTTTCCAACTGGGGCATTTCACCACGCAGCACTACTAGGTGGTTCTTTTCCCCCAGTTCCTTAGAATTCCCCGTAACCGAGCTAGGCTGCGGCTCAGGAAGCAAGCCTAGTGGAATCAGTGGCTTGGCAGTCAAACCTCTGAAAATGAGGCAGTTCTCAGAGTTCGGGCGGCCACTTGCAGTAATAGAGGACGAGAGGCGGCTACGACGAGTGCCCAGGCACAAAACGCAGCCCACGGCCTAAGCCTCTGGGAGTTCAGTAACACTTGAAACACATCATTCATGGAGGTCGTGAAATTTTATGAAGAAAGCGATGTTAGTTGTAATGTTCGTACTGGCCGTCGGGGCCTTCGTGGTGGCGCAGAATGCCACATCCACGGTTGACGTCCTCGGCGCGCACAACAATGGCGGCCGCGGTTGCGCGGGCTGTCACCAACCGCATAGCGGATCGCGTGGCTCCGGCCAGACCGGCACCACCGATTCCGGCAACTATGCATTGTGGGGACAGGATGCCAGCCCCCTGTATGGAGCGACCATCGCGTTCGGCGACGGCGGGAAATACACGGAAGTTCTGCCGGCTAACCTGACTTCGGCCAGTTCTGATGTGGGCGGAATCATGCTTTGCCTCAGCTGCCATGACGGCAACGTCACGGCGAAGAACATGATGGCCAACCAGTCCTACGAACAGAAGATTGGCCTTCTGACCAATACCGCATACGGCACGCAGCCGATTCCGACTTTGCTCGGCAATGACGGTTCGACTGTCAACAACTACGAGAACGATCACCCAGTGGGCACTAACGCAACGATGGTTAGCTACGGCGCCCCGATGCAGGGTGCCACTAGCGGTGTGGTCTGGGCCAATCCAAACTTCACGGTAACTTCTGGATCCCAGTACGCAACGTTCGTAGCGAACTACGGCTATCCGGCGATCGCACCTGGAAAATGGGGCCCGCAGTACGGTATCACTGCAGCCGGCACGCCTTATGTACTGTGCACCACCTGCCATAACCAGCACGTCATGACCGTGTACTCGTCGAGCACGAACAGCCCGGTCGCTGGCGACGGCGGCGGCAAGTTCTACGCGACCTACTTCTTCATCAATGGTCCGTACAACCCGAACGTCGACACAGTTGGCACCAAGGGTCAGCAAGCGCCCTCGACGACACAGTTCTGCCGTCAGTGCCACTTTGGCGAGTCGAACGAAGCTAACAACACCAACACCATCAAGACGCTGTTCCAGTAGGCGAGTTGATGTGCAACAGAGGGGAGAGGATTACTCTCCCCTTATTTTTTGAACTTCACGAAGAACCGAGCGAGGAAATATGAAATACCAACTTCCCATCTGCACGTTCCTGGCTGTGGCCCTCTCGGCTGCTTCAGCGCAAGTGGCTTCACATGCTCCGAGCGCGATCTCGAACACCGCCTCTGCCCAGACCTCGCCTCTGCAAGTGAGCGACAAACCAGTGGCGCGCGTGAACGGGGCGGTGCTGACCGACCGCGACCTGCTGCGCGAGATGTACGCCATTTTTCCTTACGCCCAACAGCACAATGGTTTTCCCAAGGCACAGGAAGCGGCCATCCGACAAGGCGCGCTGGAGATGATCATTTTCGAGGAGTTGGTGTACCAGGAAGCGGTGCGGCGCAAGCTCACTGTTCCCGCCGAGAAGTTGACGCACGCTGAGGCCGAATTCCGAAAGCAGTTCAATAGTCCGGACCAATATCAGCAATACCTTCAGACTGAGATGCACGGTTCGGAGCAACAATTGCGCCAGCAGATCCGGCGTTCGTTGCTGATCGAGCAGGTGCTGAAGACGGACGTAGAACTCAAAGACACAGTAACTCCCGCGGAAATACAGGCCTATTACGCCAAGAATGCGGCTCGCTTCAGCCAGCCGGAGACGTTCACATTCCAGAGCATTTCCATCGTTCCTCCGTTAAAGGACACGCCCGAGCAGGCGAAGCAAGCCCAGAAGAAAGCCGAGGATGCACTGCACCAAGCCAAGGCAACGAAGAGTTATCAGGACTTCGGGCTGCTGGCGGAGAAGATCTCTGAGGACGATTTCAGGGTGAACATGGGCGACCACAAGGCCGTGTCGAGCGATAAGCTGCCGCCCCAGGTGGTCAAGACGCTGCAGGGCATGCAGTCGGGCCAGGTCAGCGGATTAATTCGAATTGAGAGCGCTTACACCATCATCCGGCTGAATGCCAACACTCCGGCGCGTACGAAACCGCTGTCGGAGGTCAAGAGCGAACTGAAGACAGATCTTCTTAAGAGCAAGTACGAGAAGCTGCGATCGAATCTCGCGAAGCAGTTGCGGGCCAAGGCGAAGATCGAAATGGTCTAGTTCGCAAGACCGTAACACGATTTCATCTTGTCATCCTGAACGAAGTGAAGGATCTATGCACTCCCGGGAGTACATAGATCCTTCACTTCGTTCAGGATGACAGGGCTTATTGTGGTCGCTCTCTCGTTGTTGTGTATTTCAACTCGCGGGGCGGGTGATATGCCGCACCCGCTCGCGTTCCGGCCCTAAACCATGTTCTCGCCGTGCTAGTAACCCCCTTTTTTTCAATGAAATACGAATTCGTTACGGCCCTTGCCTTTGGCAACCGTTGTGCCTTCTAGAAGGTGAAGTGCAGGTGGTTTTCTGAGCCTCTGGCCAGAAGGGTCGTTGCGGGAATGAAAGTTGCGAATCGCATCATCGGACTAGCCGTTCTGGTGATGGCTCAACTCGTCTGTGCCCAGAGCCCACCACAATCGTCATCCAATGAGCTTTCCATCGGAGAGAATACGAAGCTGAAAGCGGGAGCCATGGTGACATTTGGCTATGCGGGAGGCTATGGCGACGCAATCCCTTCGGACCATTCCTTGACTTTCGGACTTGACGGCCAACTCTCGGGTTACTACTACAATCCCAACTTCATCTCGTTTAATGCCACTCCCTACTACAACCAGTCGCGGGCCAACTCCAGCTATCAATCTCTAACCGGTGCTACTGGCATCAATACGAGTGCGAACCTGTTCTCGGGCAGCCATTTCCCCGGCTCCGTCAGCTACCACTATGACCGCAATACCAGCGGGACCCTGGGCTTGGTCGGACAGCCCAGCTTCACCACCGTAGGCAATGACCAGGGATTCGGTATCAACTGGAGCGCGTTGTTGCCGAATTTGCCTACACTGTCGGTCGGATATTCACAAGGCGGCGGCAGCGGCACGGTTTATGGAACGAGCGAGCAGACGAACGCCACCAACCGGCTCTTCAACGTCCACTCGAACTATCAGATTGTTGGATTTCGTCTGAATGCTTATTACGACCGTAACAGTCTGAGTTCCAAATTCCCTCAATTCCTCTCGGGACAGCAGTCGTCGGAACAGGATTCCAGGGGAAATGACGTGGGAGTCGGGGCGCAGCACGACCTGCCGCTCAATGGCCAGTTCTTTGTGAACTACAACCGAGCTTCGGCGGACAGCAGCTATTCTTCGAACGCGGGGCAAATCTCGAATACATCGAGCTACACCGACGACATCTTAAACACGGGTGCCAGCTTTCACCCAACCCCCAAACTTTCACTCAATGTGAATGAGAACTACACCAGCAACCTGAACGGATACTTCGCGCAAAGCGTTGCCGGCACCGGCACTACGGAGCCCGGAATCAACCTGGGTTCGGGGGCGCACTCCTCGACGATCGGCGGAGGAGCGGGTTACCAGATCACCAACTTCCTCGGGGCCTCGGCACAAGCCACCTATTACGACCAGTACTACTTCGGGAAGAGCTTCACAGGAACATTCATGAGTGGCACGTTAACGTACGGGAAGCGGCTGCTCGATATGTTCACTTTCTCCGGTTCAGTCATCGATAGCAGCAACGGCCAAGGCACGAACTCTCTGGGGTTTGTAGGCAACGTGAACTATTTTCACAGGATCAAGGGGTGGCAGACTTCTGGCGTATTCAGCTACGCCCAGAACGTGCAGTCGATCCTGGTTACCTACACCAGTTCCTACTACAGCTACAGCGCGAACGTGCATCGCCGTCTGCCGACCGGGCTGCAGTGGACCGCCGCTTTCAACGGAAACCACAGCGGCTTGACCAACTACCAGGGAACGAGCAGCCACGGCGAAGGCTATTCCACGTCGCTCGGCTGGCGGAAATACAATCTCACCGGTAATTACACCCAGGGGACCGGCATCTCCCTGTTGGGCGCAGGCGGACTGGTTCCGGTTGCCGGTACGCCGGGGGTGACGAACGTCATCACCTTCAGTGGATCGAGCTACGGTGGCGGCATCTCGGTGACGCCGATGCGTCGACTGGTCATCGCCGGCAGCTTCAATCGCGCCATCAGCAACACTATCGGCCAGACGATCTCGCACAACAACACCGAAATTTTCAACGCCCAGGTGCAGTACCATCTACGCAGGATCGGACTGCAGGCCGGGTACACGCGCTTCACGCAGGGCATCAGCGCCGTGGGAGCGCCAGCCAACACGACAGCTTATTTTGTGGGTATCTCCAGATGGTTCGACTTCTTCTAGACGATCGAGGCAGAGCGGTTGTCCGCAGCGGACTGGCTCTTGCCGGGCTGACGGTTGCGCTCGCACTGTTGCTGGCGTCCCCGGCGGGAGCGGCGAAGCGTCCGAAAGAAACCGTCGCACCCTCCGCACCCGACTTGCTGATGGATGGAGGACGCAAGCTCTCATTCGAGCGCAGCTTCAGTCTGGAGCGCGAGGTCAAGCCCAAGCGCAGTTTCTGGACCCGCGTGGTCGACGTCATCGCAGGCCAACCCGATTTTCATTATCTGGTCAGCCCCTACAGCGTGGTCACCGATTCGCGCGGACGCATCATTGTGACCGATGTAGCGGCGTCCGGCGTGCACATCTTCGACTTCGAGCACCAGAAATATAAGTTCCTCTCGCGGCGCGATGCAGGGAAGGATCCCATGCTCACGCCGCAATGCGTGGCCGTCGATGCCCAAGACAATATCTATGTAACCGATTCAGAGTCGGGCAAGGTCTTTGTGTTCGATGCCAACGGCAAGTACCGCCGCGCGATCGGCAGCCTGAAACGTGGAGAAGGATATTTCAAGCGTCCCACGGGCATTGCCGTGGATTCCGCGGCCCAGCGCATTTACGTTACCGACACGCTGCGTAACAAGATTTTCGTGATGGACATGCAGGGCAGCGTGCTGCAGACCATCGGAAGGACGGGCACCAGCGACGGCGAGTTCAACTATCCCACCGAACTGCGGCTGCATGGACAGGATCTGGCGGTGGTTGACGCCATGAATTTTCGGGTTCAGGTGTTCGACCGCTCCGGCACATTCCGCTACGCCATCGGGAAGGTTGGAGACGGTGCGGGATGGATCTTCCGGCCCAAAGGAATCGGCTTTGATTCCGAATCGCACTTGTATGTAGTCGATGGAGCCTGGGGCGTGGTGCAGGTCTTCGACGAACAAGGGCAACTGCTGTATTACTTCGGCGGAAAAGGAACGGGGGCAGAACAGTTTCAATTGCCAACGGGACTGCAAATTGACAATTACGATCGCATTTACGTGGTCGACTCCTTCAACCGTCGCGTTCAGGTATTTCACTACTACGGCGTGACGCAGACGGCCGAGGGGAGGAAGCAGCCTTGAAGCCCCTCCTGACGCTGGCGTGCCTGTTCGTCGTCGCGCAGAGTTTTGCCCAGGTGCAGCCCAACGGAGATGTGCTGGGCATGCACAATCTGACTCTGTCCAGTGGCGCGTCGGTCTATTCGCAGGGGAGTCTTGGTTGCACGTTCTGCCACGCTCCGCACAGTGGATTGGGCGGCAACACGCCACTCTGGAATCAGAAGCTGTCGCAGAAGTCGTACGTGCCTTACAGCAGCACGACCGATCCCAATCTGGGCAACACGCAGCCCACGCTGGGCGTCACCAGCAGCCTGTGTTTAAGTTGTCATGACGGAACCGTGGGCGTCGGACAGTCCGCGGCTTACGGACAGTTGCCGACAGTTGGATCGATGAACGCGGCTGATTCCTTCGGCACCACCCTGACCGGTTCGCACCCGTTCAGCCTGGTAATCCCGCTGAAAGATGCTTCAAACCTGGTCGCCTCGCTGGCCACGCAAGGCAAGACTGCCGATCCTACAGGAGCAGTGAAACTGATTAACAGCAACATCGAATGCACGAGTTGCCACGATCCGCACGTTCAGAATGTCGACAAGATTGCGCAGAACTTTCTGGTGCGCGACAGTTCCAACGCGCAGATGTGTCTGGCGTGCCACGATCCGACGCGAGTGGTGCAGGGACAGGTCAATCCGCTGGCTGGATTCACCAACAGCATCCATCAGACTGCCACGAATCAGGTTTCCCCCGACGCCCACGCCGGTGCGTACGCCACCGTCGGCGTGAATGCCTGCACGTCGTGCCACATGTCGCACGATTCGGTCGCTCCGGCCCGTCTGCTTCGGCCAGCGGCACCCTCGGCCCCGTCGTATGATCCGGTCACCCAGAGTTGCATGACTTGCCACGGCGGCGGCACCTATTTATCGCCGGCGATTCCCAACATCATGGCCGAGGTGGCGAAGGTCAGCCATCCCATGCCCTCGGGAAATAACTTCCACGATGCCGGCGAAACGCCGCTGCTGAACAACAACCGGCACGCCACTTGCGTGGATTGCCACAGCGCGCACGCCTCCAATCCGGAGTTGCAGTTTTCCGCGCCACCCACCATTCGTCCGCCGCAGTCTGGCGCAACCGGCATCAGTGCGCTCGACGGCATCACTGCGATCATTCCAGCCGTCAATCAATATGAAACCTGTCTGCGTTGTCACGGAACCAGCGTCGGCAAGCAGCGGATGGTGATTTACGGTTACGCGTCCATTCGAGTCGTCTCGGCTCCGGATTCGTTGAACATCATCCCGGAACTCGCCTCGACGGCGACGTCGAGCCATCCGGTGACTCACGCTCGATCCAGTCCACTGCCGCAACCCAGCCTGTTGGTGAACATGCTCGACGAGAAGGGACTGGCATCGGCGCGCCTGGTCGGTACTCAGATCTTTTGCACCGACTGCCACAACAGCGACGACAACCGTGAGTTCGGCGGCGCCGGACCGAATGGTCCGCATGGATCAATCAACTCGCACATTCTTGAGCGCAACTATCAGTTCAGTCAGGCGGCCGTCCCCGGCGGACCGGTTACGAATCTTTTCCCCAATCCGGATACCAGCGTCGCCGGCCCCTTCTCGATGTGCGCGAAGTGCCACGATCTCACTCAAATCTTCGCGAACACCAGCTTTCCGCAGCACAATCTGCATTCCTATCAGTATGGGTTCAGCTGCTCGGTCTGCCACACTGCGCACGGAAACGGAGCCACGTCACCGACCATCACCGGTGAGCGGCTGGTGAATTTCGACGGCAACGTCGTAGGCGCGAACGGCGCCGCTCCCATCGCTTACAACCACGGCACCAATACCTGCACGCTGATGTGCCACTCCACCGCGCATAATTCGGATGGAAGTGTGACCTCGACCGCGCCGTCGGTGAAACCTAAAGGGAACAAAGGGAAGTGAACGCACGGGTTCGCCTGCATAGCCTCCAAACGACAAGTATGGCAAAAGGGGTTAAAACACACGCTGGATGAGGGGAAAGGCACCGTGGTAGTCCTTCGAAGTCAGATCGGCCACGCCGAACCAGAGATAAGCGATTGAAACCAATGCTCAATCGGTGGCGGTGATGGAAAACTGGCTTTGGCAACTCTGGTGCAATTACCTCAGGTTGCGATGTGTATCTGCGCCCGTACTTCGTTTTTCCGCGGCATAACATGTTCCGCTCTTGAGCGGAACATAGCATGCACGGGGACCGGCAGGGCTGGATGATTTTCGATCTGACGCCGTGGTTAGGCCTACGGAATCGGATCGAGTCCAGCCCTGTATCGTGAAACCCACGATTTGAGGGGGGATCCTGGGGAACGATCCCTGGAGAACGATCAAAGATGCCTGCACCTGTAGAGCCAGCGCCCGCCAGTAATCAACGCTCAAGCCGCGGCGCGCGGTATGGGCTGCAAATCGCCAGCGCCATCGTGGTGCCTCTAGTGCTCTTGGGTGTGATCGAGGGCGCGTCGCGCCTGTTCGGCGTCGGCTTTCCCACGGAACTGACTGTGCCGTGCACTCTGCGGGGTAAGCCCGCTGCCTGCTACAACCTGTTTTTCCCCGCGCCCTTCTTCCCGCCGGGCATGATCAAGACCCCGCAAGCGTATGCGATTCCAGCGGAGAAACCGCAGGGAACCTTCCGAATCTTCGTGCTCGGAGAGTCCGCGGCAATGGGCGATCCGGATCCGGCCTATGCTTTCAGCCGATACCTCGATGTGATGTTGCGGGAGCGCTATCCGTCGATGAAGTTCGAGGTTGTGAACACCGGCAGCGTTGCCATCAACTCTCACGTGCTTCTGCCGATCGCGAAGGGGTTGGCGGAACAGCGTCCCGACCTGTTCATCATCTACTCAGGCAATAATGAAGTCGTGGGACCGTATGGACCCGGGACTGCGCTGACGTCCTCGGGCATGAGCCTGCCGGTCATCCGCACCAGCATCTTCGTCCGCTCCACCCGCATCGGCCAGTTCCTCAGCAAGGTCGGAACTCAAAAGAAAGAATGGCGCGGGATGGAGATGTTTCTCGACAAGCAGGTGCGAGAGAACTCGCCGCTCATGCAGTATTCGTACGCCAACTTCGAGCAGAACCTGCGGGACACCGTTGCCGTTGCCCACAAATCCGGCGCCCGAGTCATTATCAGCACCGTCGCCACCAATCTGAAAGATTGTGGACCGTTCTCATCCCTGCACCGCGAGAACCTGAGTCAGGATGACTTGCGTTCCTGGACAACGCTTGTGCAGCAAGGAGCGGACTTGGAGAGCACTCGCTCCTTCGCCGACGCATTGAAGGCATACCAGGCGGCGACCAAGATCGATGACCAGTACGCCGAACTGGAATTTCGCATTGCCCGGAGCCTTTGGATGCAGGGGGATTATGCCAGCGCGAAACAGCATTACCTTCGCGCTCGCGATCTCGACACGCTTCGCTTTCGCGCCGACAGCAAGATCAACGACATTAATCGTTCCGTTGCTTCTCCGTCTTCGGGGGCAGAACTCGTGGACGCCGACGCCATTTTTTCCAAAGAAAGCCCGAACGGGATCATTGGCAGTGAGCTTGTATACGAGCACGTCCACATGACCCCTCTTGGTAATTACCTGCTTGCTCGGGCGATGTTCCTACAGATAGCGAGCAAGTTGCCGTCCGAGAGCGGACATCCATTGACGGAGGCCGACGTTCCGTCTGAGGCAGAGTGCGAGCAGTTACTGGCCTTCACCGGACATGACCGGTCCCGCATCGCGACGGAAATGCTGGATCGCTTACAGAAGCCCCCTTTTACCAATCAACTGAACCACTCCGATCAAGTCTTGCGGTTGATGCTGAAAGCGCAGGAGCCTGCGGAAAATCCCGATGAAACTGCCGCCGAGTACGAGTGGGCGATCCGGAAGAATCCGAGCGACCCAGTCTTGCACTACAACTACGGACTCTTCCTCTTCGAGCACAACCGCAATGCCGCGATGCAACAACTAAGCCTGTCCCGCCCATGGGATGGATTTCCAGTTTTCACGCCGGACGGGACGCCGGTGCAATAAGAGCGTCTACCTGTGCCTAGAATTTGTTGTACATGAACTGCGCCGTGCTGGCCCCGCGCGTCAAAGTCACGATCAATAAGAAAATCAATGCCAGTGCGTAGAGCGGGGGGAGCCAGAACCAGCGCGAGCGCGCCATGAACCCGATGATTCCGGCGTCGGGAGCGGGTTCTGAAGTCTGCGCCTCGCTCGAGTAAGGTTCGAGTATGTCACTCACGAAAACCACGATCGCGTAGCCCACAGCCAGTGCTGCCACCAGTAGATACAGACTCCCGCCCAGAAAGTGCGATCCATAGCTTGTCGGCGACAGGACAGCCGCCAACATTTGACCCGCTTCAGGCAGGGAATTGGCGCGGAAGAAAATCCATCCTAGATTGATGAGCAGCATGGTGGCGATCCAGGAAACCGGAATCCAGAACTTCGCGGCCGGCTCCCAGTCGAACTTCCGCTGCATCTGCTGCATTTGACGATGCAAGACCAGAAGCAATCCGTGATAGCAGCCCCACAGCAGAAAGAGCACGGTCGCTTTGTGCCACAGCCCGAAAAGAATCATCGCGATCAGAAGAGCCAGATTTCGCCACCACACTTCCCGGCGCAACATCGCCAGCGGAAGAAAAACATAGTTACGAATCCAGAACGACAGCGACATATGCCAGCGGGTCCAGAAGATCGAGACGTTGGTGGATTGGAAGGGGCGTGCAAAGTTTTCGGGGACGATGAAGCCCATCGCTTGAGCGGCGCCGATTGCGATGTGCGAGTATCCGGCGAAGTCGAGAAAAAGCTGCAGGCCGTATCCCAGCGTCAGGCACCAGACATCTGTGCCACTCCAGTGCGTGACGCGATCGAATCCGCTCGCGATCCCATCGCCGCCTAGAATCCCTTGGCCCAGCAGTTTGGCGAGTTGCACCATGAACACGCCGGTAGCGATGCGCCTGAACCCGGGACCGATGTCGTCCCAGGGCGTGAGTGTCTCGGAACGGAACTGCGGCAGCATGTCGGGCATGCGGCAGACCGGTCCAGCGATCGTGACGGGAAAGAAAACCATGTACAGGGCAAACTCGAAAAGAGAAGCATCGAGTTCTTCCCCGCGATAAAGATCAAAGAGGTAACTCATCGCCTGGAAGGTCCAGAACGACAATCCCAAAGGCTGAGCCAGATGCGAGAACGTCTGCAACGACGAAAACGGAAGATGGACGGCCACCTCGGGGAGGTACTTGAAGCTGCCGAGCAATGCCAGATTCAGCAGAATGCCGAGAGACAGGATGGCCCCGGAAGGTCTACGCTGCAGCCATCGCCCGATCAGGAAGTTGAGCACGGTCGATGAAGCCAGGACGGCCGCGAACCATGGTCCCCAAGTGACATAGAGTGCATAACTTGCAATCAGAAGCACCGTCTGACGCGCAACTCGCGAGCGGACCTTCGCGAAGATAAGCACGCAAAGCAGAAACAGCAGACAGTACAGGATGCCTTGGAACAACCTTCCTCCGTGCGTCAATGAACCCGAGGTGCGCGGGAGATCAGCCTTTGCAACGCCCGCCGAAGACAGCGAACCAGAATAGCGAACCAGAATAAAGGTCTGATTCGCCAGTTACAAGAACACTCGCCTCTCTGGATGCAATAATGTTGGGTGCGATTCCGCAATCTGATCGAAGCCCTCGGCGCGGCTCCGCCCGATCGTCCGTTTATTACGTCATGGATTGACGAAGATGAGCAGGTGACGCTGACCTTTGCCGACTTTCGCACGCATGCGCAACTACAGGCTGGGATACTTCGTGACCAGGGTGTAACCGCGGGCGACCGCGTTGTCATCATTATGCCGCAGGGCATTCCGGCGATGACGACCTTTGTCGGAGCGATGATGCTGGGCGCGGCGCCCACGTTCCTCGCCTATCCGAACTTCAAGATCGAGCCATCCAAGTACCGCTCCGGATTGACCGGGGTAACTGCGAATCTCAAGGCCAAGGCTGTGGTCATCGACGAAGCGTTTCCCGACGAGATACTCGGCCATGTGTCGCTCGACGAAGGAACCAGGCTGCTTCGTGCAGGAACTGGAAGGATCGCGGACGACAAAGATTTGGTTCGTCCTGACATTCAGGCCGACAGTCTGGCATTCATCCAGCATTCGGCGGGAACAACCGGGCTGCAAAAAGGAGTGGCCCTGACCCACGCGGCGGTGCTGCGTCAACTCGATCACCTATCGCAGGCGCTCAAGATCGATACTGCCACCGACCGGATTTACAGTTGGCTGCCGCTCTATCACGATATGGGCTTGATTGCATGCTTTATGTTGCCCCTGGTCTTTCACCTACCGATCATAATGCAGTCGCCGCTCGATTGGGTGATGCACCCAGAAACCATGTTGCAGATCATCAGCGAGTACAAATGCACCCTGGCATGGCTGCCGAATTTTGCCTTCCAGTTTGCGCCCCGGCGGACTCCGCAGCGGTCTCGGACACAATACGATCTGTCGTCGGTGCGCGCCTTGATCAACTGTTCTGAGCCGGTTCGCTCGAAGAGCATGTCCGAGTTTCAGAATGCGTTCGGTGCGGCTGGGCTCAAGAAAACGGCCCTGCAATCCTCATACGCCATGGCTGAGAATGTTTTCGCGGTCACCCAGTCGGACCTTTCACAGCCATCCGGTCCGCCTCGCTTATGGGCGGATGGCCCACAATTTCGAGGCGCCCGCCAGATCGTAGCGGTTGCGGAGGGCGCTTCAGGCGCGATTGCGTTCACCTCCTCAGGGCGACTGCTGCCCTGTCATGAAGTTCGCATCGCCTCTGATTCTGGCGCCGTTCTCGGAGATGGCCGCGTCGGCGAGATTCTGGTCAAAAGCGACTGCCTTTTTGAGGGCTACTATAACCGTCCCGACCTTACCGCACAGGCAATCATCGACGGCTGGTACCACACCGGTGATCTGGGCTTCTGTCTGGAAGGCGAACTCTATGTCGCAGGCAGAAAGAAAGACCTGCTGATCATTGGCGGCGAGAATATTTACCCCCAGGACATCGAAGAAATTGTTGCCAGCCATTCCACGGTTCGCGACGGCCGCGTGATCGCCATGGGCCTGTACAATGCCGATCTCGGGACGGAAGACATCGTGGTCGTTGCAGAGTTAGAGCATGAAGAACAGCTCGCGCAAGCCGCCAAGATTGAAGGCGAGATTCGAAGTCTTGTCGTGGCCGGAATGGGAGTCGCGATCCGTACGATCTTTCTCAAGCCGCCCAAATGGATCGTGAAGAGCACCGCCGGCAAGCCCGCCCGCTCCGCGACTCGCGAGAAGCTGTTGCAGGAGCATCCCGAACTTGGAACCGAGTCTTAGGAGGGGAATGTAAGCATGACCGACGAAGCACAGCAAATGATCCAACACATTGTTCAACTCATTCGAAAGCCGGGCGTGAATCTGGATGAGAACACCCCGCTGGTTTCGTCGGGATTGATCGATTCGATGTCCCTAATCGATTTGCTGGTGAAGCTCGAGGACCTTACCCACATGCGTATTCCGGCAGGGAAGGTGCAGCCCAAGGATCTGGACACCGTGGCAAAAATGTTTGCCACCGCGCAGCGGGTAGGGAAGCCGCGCAAGTAACTTCCTGAACCCCGCAATCGAGAATTGAGTCTTCCAGCAACGTCTATTGCTGCTCTCGCATAGCGGTCGGGTCCAGATGGTGGCTGATCATCGCTCGAGTCGACGCCTCCTCAATCATTTGATTCCGCTCCCATTCCGGCCGCAACACCATGGCCTTGATGTGGAAATGCGACTCCTTCGATGCATCATCAATGCGAATCAGCATTTCGTTCTTCTGCAATCGGAAACGCGTGATCTCGGCCAAAGGGATGAGCTGATCGGAAGTCTTGCCGCTGATAACGTACACCACCTTATCCCCCACCAGAACGTACTCGGGACACAGCGCCCCGGCTTCGACCCTGCCCTCGCCCGACATGGCTGCCATGAATCCATGCTGCGGACCCAGGCAATCGGTCATGCGCATGCGGATGATCGTGCCTTGCTGGTGAGAGTGGTTTTGCGCCGAGAGAAACACCGGAAAGACGAGCATAAAAATACAGCATAGCGTGCGTTTCATAGGCCCTCAAAGTTACCAAGCTTGGTTGGGATAGTAATATCCGCTTCTGCTGCGGAACTGCAGGTTCAGGTTGTGTGTGGGAAGAACTCGGACTGTGTGAAACCCGGAGGCGTGACTGGGAAGTCGATAGCTGATCGAATAGCTTGCTCTGAGCCCTTCAAGTATTACATTCAGCGCCTGCACCGCGCCGCCCGGGGCTGGAAAATATCGGCCTCCGGTTGTGCTGGCAAGACTGCGCAGCGTCGCTGCGCCTTGCGACCGGTAAGCAGGCTTGTTCAGATCAATGCAATCCAGTTCCACCTCGCTTCTCAGTGCGGAGTTGACGGCATCGCCCAGCGCGTTCCGGCTGATCGTGTCGATACCATCTGAGAAGACGATGAGGGCTTTCTCGGCGTGCACGTCTCCGTGGCTGGAAAGATAGTCCGCCGCGAACACGATTGTGTCGTACAGGGGAGTCAGGCCGCGGGCACTGGCCGGCGGAATCCGCTCAAGGGCGTGCGATGCCCGGCAGTTTCCGGCGCAAAGCAGCGCAGGCTGCGAAGCCGCGAAAGAAAAGATGGAAAGGTTCTCGTCAGGAACGCCATCCGTCTGCGAAACCAGTTCCAGAACGTCCGCCATTTCCTGGCGGAAGCGCGGTGTGGCGGACTCGCTGGCGTCGATCAGAATCGCGATTTCAAGCTTCGTCCAATCGGAACGGGTAAAGCTTTGAAAGTTGCGGACGATAACATCAGTGTCAACGATTGCAAAGTCGCTGGCCTGCAACGTGGCCACGCCGTGATTGTTCTGGTCGGTGGCAGAGAAGCTGAGTCGCACCTCGCTAGCATTGGTCCGGTAGGTGAAGTCGGGCCGGTCCCCTGCGATTCCCGGGGAGATCCCCCCGCACAAGGCTAGGAGCGAGAGCAGGGGCGCGGTATGCCAACAAGATAGACGTCTGGCCATACCGACTACATCGGCCTTTCGTACGAAACTTTAGGGACGAGTTGATTACGCAGGTCATTTCATTTTTCTTGGTTCTGCGGGATGTGGACGGACACTTGCCCCAAAGCCCGCTTCCGTAGGGGATTCTGAGAGATTTCAAATCTGGCGGGATTCGAAACATCCCCTTGCAATCCGGGTAAGGATGGCAGGGGATCTGGGCGCCTGGAGATCGCCGGCGAACCAGTTACTGGCTTATTTTCGGCTTTCGCGCCTCGGCAATCAATTTTTGGACAGCGGCTTTTTTGTCGTCGGACAGCGTCGGATTTAACTTCAGCAACTGCTGCCACGCTGCCACCGCGCCGCTGGGATCGCTCTTGGCCTGCAAGCGAATCATTCCCAGGTTGAACAGAGAATTCGCGTCTTTGGGATCGTAAGTGAGCGATTGCTGCAGTTGCTGGATGGCTCCGTCGGCATCCCCTTCATAGAACAGGCACGAAGCTAGATCGGTGCGCGCAGCCACATTCTTGGGATCGGCGTCGATAGACTTCTGGAAGTATCCCGCAGCCTCTTTGAACTGATGGGTCGATTTGTACAGCGTCCCGATCTGGTTCAGCAGGTCGGAGTTGTTGGGATCACTCTTCAGTTTCGCGAGAAGAGTCTCGGCCTTCTTGTCGGCCATGTGCTTCATCTCTTCCAGACGCGGCATCTGCGGTGTACCGCTCGGTATGCCTGGGGCGGCGGCCACTTGCGGAGCAGGAGAAGATTGAGCGGAGCGCGACGCCGACCCGCGAAACAGATAGCCCAAAGCCAAGCCCACGACTAGACAGATGGTGGCCATGGCATACACCTGCGACGTTCGCCAGCCTCGCGCTGCGCCGGGTTCTGCTTCATTCGCCATAGTTCTTCCTTTGGGATTCCGGGTCGTAAACCTCTGATATGGCACGCGTACTTCCATTTTCATTCAATATTCAATCCTAGCATGCCCTTGTATTTGCAATCACTTACGAGGAGGACCTTGGCGCTGAGAGCCCCACCCACGTTGAACTGGGGGCTTTCCTCGCAGTTTCTGCGCTTTTTCCCGCGAGCTCGCGGACCAGGCGATTTCCCTCCAAGTCAAATCACATTCTCGTGTGAGCCGCCTCACTGTCCGCATCGACCCTCTTCGTTACCATGACGGTTGTCCTTCCCCCGGTTGCTCGGAATCTGCCGTTTTCGGCCTTTTCCCTTTCCGAGAGTGAGGCTTTATGCGAGGCCTCAGAAGTCGGTCCTTTCGCCTATGCTTGGCGGAGGTGGGTCCCCACCCGCATCCCTTAGGACTGATTCTGTCTCGTTCCCTGCGTGATCCCTTACCCCCGCCTTGATGCTAGGGCCCGGCCCCGATGTCGCACTTAGTCCTGTGGCTTCAGATGACGTAGATCTGCAGGGAGGTGGACAATGACGCGGCGCTCCTTTCTCACAGTAGTTATCCTGCTGGCCTTCACCCCGGCATTCGCAGGCACTCTTAGATCCAATCCCGATCAGTCGATCGACCGAATCGTCGCCAACGAACGAGCCCTGAGCACCACCATGCGCAGCTATAGCCCGATGGTAGAAACCTACCTCCAGCGCATGCAGCCCGACACGACCTTGGGATTCCTCCCTGCCGAGGACCACTACTTCCTCGGGCGCGTGCAGTTCCAGCAGGCGAAGGAGGAGTTCTATCTCGACAAGCGCCTGGTCGAACGCATGGCGGGTTCGTTTTCGAAGCTCTATTCCCTCAGTCCCGTGGGCTTCTCCGCTATGATCTTCGTCGATCGCTCCGGCTTCGACCGCAAGAATTACGAACTGCACTACTTGCGCAGCGAGTTTCTGGGCGAGGTGCGCTGCCTGCTCTTCGAAGTGAATCCCCGCAAGGATCGGAAGGTGCCCCGCTTCAAAGGCGCCATCTGGGTGGAAGATGGCGACTATCAAATTGTTCGTTTCAACGGCAGTTACGGTACCTTCCATATCGATAGCTGGCGCATGAACTTGCGCGAAGGCGTCTGGCTTCCCGCCGTGGTGTACTCCGAAGAATTCGATTCCAACAAACCGCAAACCCAGGGTCCCCGCCTGAAGGCGCAGACGCGTATATGGGGCTACAACCTCGGCCCGCGCCGGGAATCCGAGTTTGCGGAGATCGTGGTGGACCCCGCAGCCGCCAAAGACTCGTCGGAGAATCCCGACCAGAGTCCGCTCGATATTCAGCGTTCCTGGCAGCGCCGTGCCGAAGACAACGTCATCATCAAGCTTGAAGAACTCGGACTGGTCGTCCCGGAAGGCGAGGTCGACAAGGTTCTGCAAACCGTCATCACGAATCTGGAAGTCACCAACAAGATTGTTCTCGACCCCGAGATCCGTTGCCGGATTGTTCCCACAACGCCGATCGAAGTCGCGACCATCGGCCACACGATCCTGGTCAGCCGCGGACTGCTCGACGCCCTGCCGAACGAAGCTGCGCTCGCCGTGATTCTGGCTCACGCTCTCGCGCATGCGGCCTTGGGCCACGACCTCGACAGCAGTTTCGCGTTCAACGATCGCATGGTCGTCCCCAGCCTGCAGCAGTTGCCGCTGTTTGATTTCAAGCACACCCCCGAGCAGGAACGGCAAGCCGAGGCGCTCGCGTTGAAGTTCCTTGCTAACTCACCTTACAAAGACAACCTCGCCGAAGCGGGACTGTTTCTCAAGGCCCTGGCCAAGTATGAGCGGAAGGTTCCCAACCTGACCAAAGCAACCTTGGGCGAGAGCCTGGTCACCGACAATCGGGTTTCGTTCATGAGTCCCATCGCCGACGCCGCACCCGCGCTCGAACTCGGCAATCCCGAGCAGATCGTCGCCTTACCCCTCGGCAGCCGCGTCAAGGTCGATCCCTGGGCGGGACAGTTGAAGTTCGTGAAAGCTCGGCCGCCCCGCATCTACTCGGCGAAAGACAAATTGGCGTTGGAAGTCACCCCCTTCTCGCCATACCTGGTTCGTCTGAAACCTGTCGCGGCGAATGGGGTTCCAGAGGATTCGACCCAAGGCCGTTGATGGAGGACTTATGAGCGTCTCCGCGCGGTTCGTCCTTCGCGTGATTGTCGCGTGCCTGGTGGGCACGTGCGTGTGCTACGCAAGTTCGCATCCGGTTCGAGTCAATCAGAACTCGAACTGCCTGGAGTGTCACGCTGACCATGCGACTGGAGATCACGTTCATCCTGCGGTCACGTTGGGGTGCACTTCTTGCCACAGCATCGACAACCGGGAGGATGCCACTTATGTCGTTCTCAAGCAGACAAAGGGCGTCGCTTGCTTCGATTGTCATGACCCGGCCGCGTTCCTCTATCCGCACCTTCCCTATGCTTCCGGCATGTGCACGCGCTGCCACAATCCGCACGTATCGGCGAATCCTCGCCTGCTGCGCGCGAAAGTGAATGAGCTCTGCCTGAGTTGTCATCTGCGCACGAAGGAGAGCGTGTCCTCGCGCTACATGCCGACCATCGAACTCACCGCCAACAACAGCATGGGACACCCCTACCTGCGGCATCCCGTGAGCGGCAGCCACGATGCTCTCAATGGTGGGGAGATGTCGTGCCTGAGTTGCCACCGGGCACATGGAGGAACGCAACTGCACCTGCTGAAAGCGGCAGCTGAGATTCCGGAAGATGCCCTGAACCACGACACGGAAACCAAGGACATGTGCCGCCAGTGCCACTTGCGCATGTGGGGATTGGAAGGCGCTTCCCTGAAGAAGAAGCACAACAAGAAAGATCACTAGGTGATGTGGGGACAGCCGCCTTCGGCTGTCCGTCGAGCGAAGCTCGAGGGTCTTACCGCCCGCAGTCGAGACTTTCTGGGGAACTCCGAATCTAGGTGATGCTCACTTCCGTGTAGGTGCCATACACCTGCCGCAAAGCCTCGCAGATTTCGCCGACGGTGGCGTAGGCGCGAACCGCATCCACGATGTACGGCATGGTGTTAACGGATGACACATTGCCGTTCGTTCCCGCATTCGGTTCCTGCGCCGCTGCCTTCTTGAGCGTCTCAAGCGACCGCTGCACAGCCTCATTCGAGCGCCGCGCCCGCAGAGTCTTCAGCTTCGCCGACTGCTGCCGAGCTACACTCTCGTCGATGTAGAGAATGTGCGGCGACTCCTCTTCGATGACGAACTCGTTGGCGCCGACGATCACCTTCTCGCGGGCTTCCGCCGCGCGCTGGTATTGGTAAGACGCTTCAGCGATCTCTTTCTGCGGATAGCCACGCTCAATCGCCTTCACCATGCCGCCCATGGCATCCATCTTGCCGAAGTAATCGAGGGCGCCGTTTTCCATTTGCAGCGTTAAATTTTCCAGGAAATATGAGCCGCCCAGCGGATCGACCGTCTGCGCGACTCCCGACTCGTACGCGATGATCTGCTGCGTGCGCAGCGCTATACGCGCTGCTTCTTCCGTGGGAAGCGCGAGAGCCTCATCGTAGGAATCGGTATGCAGCGACTGCGTTCCGCCCAACACCGCCGCCAAAGCCTGCACGGCCACTCGCGCGATATTGTTCATCGGTTGCTGCGCCGGCAGAGATACTCCTGCCGTTTGCGTGTGGAAGCGCATCAGCCAAGTGCGCTGGTTCTTCGCGCCGAAGCGGTCTTTCATCACGCGATACCAGATTTTGCGCGCCGCCCGATACTTGGCGATCTCTTCAAAGAAGTCGTTGTGGGCGTTGAAGAAAAAGCTCAGCCGCGGACCGAATTCGTCCACATCAAGCCCTCGCCGCCGCGCCCACTCCACGTACTCAACGCCGTCATAGAGCGTGAACGCCAGCTCTTGCAGCGCGGTCGAGCCGGCTTCGCGGATGTGATATCCGCTGATGGAAATCGTGTTGAAGCGCGGCGTGAACTTCGAGCCAAACTCAAACGTGTCGATGACCAGCCGCATCGACGGCGCTGGCGGATAGATGTATTCCTTCTGCGCGATGTATTCCTTGAGAATGTCGTTCTGAATCGTTCCCGAAATCCTTTTCCAGTCGGCGCCCTGCTTCTCCGCGACGACCAAATACATCGCCCACAGCACCGACGCGGGTGAATTGATGGTCATCGATACGGTGGTCTTCTCCAGATCGATGCCGCCAAACAGAATTTCCATGTCTTCGAGCGAATCGATAGCCACGCCGCACTTGCCGACCTCACCTTCGCTGGCGGGATGGTCGGAGTCGTATCCCATGAGCGTAGGCAGATCGAAGGCGACCGAGAGGCCGCTGCCGCCATGCTCGAGCAGATATTTGTAGCGCTGGTTGGTTTCCTCAGGCGAGGCGAAGCCCGAGAACTGCCGCATGGTAAAAAGTTTGCCGCGATACCCAGTGGCGTGAATGCCGCGCGTGAAGGGCGCCTGGCCGGGATAGCCGAGGTACTGCTCTTCGCTCCAGTCGGCGGGGAGATCGGCCTGGGTGTAGAGGCGCCGAATCGGCACGCCGGAAATCGTGGTGAAGCGCGCGTGTCCGTGCTCGTCCAGATTTACGCCGGTCGGCGCGCCGATCGGTCGCTCAGGAGATTTCTCAAGCGTAGGCGCCAGCGTTTTCTCCGCCCACGTCTTCTCGCCTTCAGAAGGATGACGATCCTCAAACACATCTGCGATCGGGCTCTCGGCAACTTGCGGCTTCAGCGGCTTCTTTTCCATGCCATCCCCAGTGTTCTGTCTCGATGATAGGGAAGTGCGCGCCGAGGAGCAAGGCGGGAACCGCGGGTGCAAACGACCGGTCGGTTAGCATCGTGCTTGTCATCCTGAGCGCCCTACCAGTGCCACACGATTCTCAAGCTCGCTAGGCGTTCCTCCAACGGTTCTTTGAGAACTCCCTGATGACCACGCGGTTGCAGCAAGGCTATAGGGATCCTTCGACTCCGTGACTGCTTCGCTTTCGCGAAGCAGTCACTCCGCTCAGGATGACAGCTGATAAACTTACTTGCGCGAGAGTTCCCACGCCTTAGCGTATTTCCACGAAACATAGACGGCGTGGTAGAGGTGCAGTAGCAGGCCTTCGCGGCCGTCGAGGAATCCGAGGCGGAAGAAATAGTTGTAGAGGAACGTCGCCAGCGGACGCAGCACGATGTTGCTCACGCTGAACCGAACCTTGCCGTTGCTCTTAGCCACAACCATCTCCGCGCCCAGCGACGAGTAGCGGTTCATGTGCTCGATGTAGGCGGAGAGCGTGGGGTAGGAGTGGTGGAGGATGGGACCTCTGAGTCGCACCGTAAACCCTCGGGTGTGCGCATCTTCGTGTACCTTCCGGTCCTCGAATACGGCTGAACCTTTCTTAAACAAACGCAGTTTCCTGTCCGGCCAGAAGCCGCCGTTCCTTATCCATCGCCCCAGAAAGAAGTTCTTTCGAGGTATTTCGATCCCGGCAAGACCCCCCTCACGCTGATCCTCAAAGGTTACATACAGATCGTCTTTGAGTTCAATCCAAGAGTCGTAGGCTCCGCGGCTAGACAACTTGTGAACGGCCTTGCCGGGTTGAAGCACAAGCAACTCAAGTACCTCTGTCGACAAATCGTCTGAGATTTCTTCATCCGCATCCAAACTCAGAATCCAATCGCCAGTGGCCTTGTCGATGGCAGAGTTCTTCTGGGCGGCGAAGCTTTTCCATTCTTCGACGAACACATTCGCGCCAAGTGACTTCGCGATCTCTACTGTGCGGTCCGTCGAACCGGAGTCCACGACGATGATCTCGCCCTTGCCGTCGGCCACCAGGGGTCGAACGCTGGTGAGTGTGCGGCCGATGTTCGCCTCTTCGTTAAAAGTGATGATGACGACGGAAAGATTCATTAGTTGATTGCGGCCATTCCGGTGTCACACGTTGGCATATGGACTCGAAATTGTCTCACACACACCGCGGCTAAAGCCCGACTGTCTTGGGCTGCCGACGCGGCCCTGAAGGGCCGCTCTTCCACTGAGTAATCGACGGCCAACGTACTTCCGACAACAGGAACACGATCAAGATCAGCAACTCGGGCTCGATGGGATGCCGGTAGCGGGCGTGCGGAAATACGAAGTAGTAGACCGTGGGGTACGTCAGCACAAGTCCCGCGAAAAGCCAAGCCCCGGGCCGCTTCTGCCGCACTGCGCGCCCGAATCCCCACAGAGCCAGCACTGACGTTGCCAGGAAAGCCGACGTGCGGAAGTCCACGGGCGCGAGGCTGCTGGTTGCTCTCGGAACGCCGTTCCAGTAGTAGAAGAAGCGCTTCAGGCTGATCACTGCAAAGCTCGCCGGATGCTCGCGGACCCAGTCGAACGCCATGCGCTTGCACGAATCCGCATACTCGAGTTCGCCCATGCGCTGGAACTTCTCGAACTCCAGACGGTTGAGATTAGGCTGCAGGTAAGGCATCAGCAAGCCATCGGCGTAAGGGCCGTTGCCCAGACGGAACTGCAGTCCGAAGTCATCGCGCAGAAACACGAAGCGTCCGAACACTTCATAGTTCCGTACTACCCATGGCGACAGCACCAAAAAGAACACGACGGACGAGAGCACGACGCCGCCCAGCGAAGACAGACCTCGCTTGTATCGCTGCCGCCAGATCCAGAGCCCGCAGAAGGGAAGGAACGCCAGCATCGTCGGATTCGCCAGTGCCCCAACGCCGTACAGCGCACCGAACAGCGCCCAGCCTCGCCAGCCAGGCCACTCCTGCAACTCCAAGGCGAGCAGGAACAGACAAGCCAGAACGAGCGGGGTGAAGGTTGTGTCCCAGATCCAGTGAACCGACCAGTACCAGACGTACGGACAGAGCGCCCACGATGCCGCGGACCACACCGCGATGCGTTCGCCGAAACTTCTATGCGCGATCCAGAAGATTGGGATGCAGGTAAGCGTTGTGAACAGGCTGTTGATGCTGAGCAATACCCATGCGGACGCGTGAGTGTATACGCCAAAAATCTTGAAGACACCGCCCATCAAGTACGGATAGAGCGGCGGCTCCCAGGCGGTTGGGCCAGTGTTGCCGCCGTAAGGACTGCTGAACGCGTGGCCTAGGGCGATCGAGCGGCCCACGCGGCCCATCTCCCAGCCAAACTCGAAGTTGTCGTCGGCCGGGCGGGTTCGGTACTGATGGAACGCTCCGATCGTCGCGACCTGAAGCGCGAACGACAGAGGCAACAGCCAGAGGAAGAACCTGGGGAGTGCAGGCCGGGACGGTCTCGCCATCGGGCGTAGTGTATCAGGCGAGGACTAGCGTTCGCCCCGACGCGATGCAGGAACTGGACGCGGGCCAACAGCAGGTCCCTCGACTGCGCATTGCGATTGATACATCCAATCGCAAATGCAACGCTCGGGATGACAGATTGGTGAAGATTTGCAGAGTGTTCCTGCAGGAACAGTTCTCGTACAAAGATGTACGTACAATCCATGTAAGTCCATTGTTTGCAGCGTCGCCAAAATCTGGGGAGGGCCTGAAGCGACTCTACATTTGCCCTCCGGATGGTGCAGGTGAGGGCGTCGGCTGTGTGGAAACCGGCGGTGACACAGGGGTGGTATCCGTCCGCGGGGCGACATAGGGGACGTTGGGCAGATGCGTGACCTGGCCGCGGCTGGCGTCGCTGACGTCGATTCCGGCGTGATCGAGCAGCAGTCCGGTGGCGCGATCGAGTTCGATGCGCGACTTCTCGTAGGCAGCTTTTGCCGAAACCAGATTCGACTCGCCCGTGGTCAGGGTCGCGGCATCCTGCAGGATCGCGGTTTGCGTCGTCAATCCCACCTTTAGTTTCTGCTGATCGGCGTCGAGCGTCTGGCGCGCCAGGTCCACCGCCGATTGGGCTGCCTGCACCGCGGCCCGGTTCTGCCGCACGTCGAACTGTGCGTTGCGGACCTCGATGCGGATCTGATTTTCGAGCTGGTGCAGGCGCACTTGGGCCTGGCGATATTCGAGTTGCGCGCGCACTTCGTTGGCCTGCGCTTCGCGATTTCGCAGCGGGATGGTAAGCGACAGTCCAATGCCTTTATCGGGAGCCGTGCCGTTGAACACTTGGCTCAAGGTGCTGGGATAGCTGACCGAGTTCGTATTCGCAAACGGGGGCGGGACGGTTTTGTAACAGGTTCCGGTGGCGGCACCGGTGCAGGGGGCGAGGGCGATATCTCCGCCAACGCCCGATCCGCCGTAGTAGGCGAAGGCATCGAGCGTGGGCAGCAGCGCATTGCGAACCGCCTTGTTGCTGACGTCGCGGGAATTGAGGTCGATGCGTGACTCGGCCAGTTCGGCGCGATGCTGCAGCGCTTCGTTGATCAGGTCTTGGATCGGCACGGCGGGCTCCTGATCGGGTATCTGCACGGCTGAAGTGGGGACGACGTCGGCTTCCGCCAGCACAGGATCCTCAATGCTGCGACTGAGAGCGTTCTTCATGAGCAACTGCTGCAATTGCAGGTTGTTCTGCGCCACAATCAGGTTCTGCTGCCCCGTGGCGACGGTGCTCTGCGCGCTCACCACCTGAATGGGCGGTACCGTCCCAACCTGCGCCTGGCGTTTGGAGTCATCGAGCGCCTTCTGCATATAGGTGAGGGACTCCTCTTGCACGCGCACGTTCTCGTACGCGAAGACCAGATCCCAATACATGTTCTCGATCTGGTCTACGGTGGTGAGCACCTGCAGGCGGAATGCGACGTCGGAAATCTCGCGGTTGTTCTTGGCGATGCGGATGAATCGCGTGTTGGGAAGAGAACCGAAACCCTGCAGCAGGTTTTGGGTCACGCGGAACTGGAAGTTCGATCCCAGCGAGGGGCTCAGCAGGCTGGTGGGATTGTTGGTGGCGATGTGAGTGTTGTTGAAGCCTGCGGTCAGAGCCGTGCCCCATGCGAATCCTTGGGTATAGCCGAAGTTGGCCGTGTAGGTATTCTGCGCCAGGATGGGGACGGGGCTGAGCGCGCTGGTGGATTCGGTGTTGTTCTTGTCGAGTTGCAACGTGCCAGTCAGAGCGGGATCGAAGCTGGTGATGGTCGAGCCGATGCCGAGAGTCGAAGAGACCAGACCGCTCGTGCCGGTGCCGGCGCCGCCAGCGGCGACGGTGGTGCCGCCGGTACCGGAACCGACCGTGCCGCCGAGTCCGCCCACGCCGCCTCCGGGAGTGTTCTGCACGATGCCGGTGTTGATGCCGAGAATATTGGCCCCCGACTTGGCGCGCAGCAAGTCGGCGGCCGCGATGTTCAGGTTATAGCGGGCGATGTCGATGTCGAGATTGTTCTCGAGCGCGAGTGCGATAGCGTCATCGATGGAGAGATAAATCTTGCCATCACGCAGGAGCGAGTCGATGCGAGGCGAGTTGCCCAAGTTCGGCTGCGCCAGTTCCTGGGCCATGTAGGGCTGCAGCAAGTGAGGGAAGGCGGACCGCGGAATCGAGTAGTCCCTGAGATGAACGGCCTGCGGTTGTGCCTGCTGCGGCGCCGCGGGTGGGGCCGACCGCGCGGGCGAGGATACTTGCGCCCAGAGCACGAGTGGGGCTGCGGCACAAAACATGATGGCAGCCAGGCACAACGGCAGCGGCCGGACCTTAGAAGTAGAAATCAAACGCGGTAAACGCATGGGTCTTCTCCTTGCATAAGAGCAAGCGCGCATGCTGCGCGCGGAATTCAGATAATGCCAATGTTGGATGCAGGACACAAAAATGTGTCACTTCATCTTAGCGGGAGAAGTTTCGCGAAAAGGGCGGGAGATTGTAAAGAATTGTGAGGGGAAAGAAAAAGCGCCGCTGTCGATTAGAACAGCGGCGCCGCGAGCGTGATACGAGCACTATTGCTGAGGGGTTTGGGTTGTCGGAGGAGCCGGCGGTATGGTCGTCGGCAGATCCTTGCGCGGCGCAACATGAGGAACGTTGGGCACGCTGTTGACGTGGCCGCGGGCGGCGTCGTCAATGCTGACGCCGGCTTGATCGAGCGTTGTGCCAACCGCCCGGTCGAGCTCGATGCGCGACTTTTCGTAGGCCGCCATCGCAGACATCAACGTCGATTCCGCCGTTGCCAGCGCACTCTGAGTCTGCAGGACGGCTGTCGTGGTCGAGGTGCCGAACTGATATTTCTTCTGTTCGGCATCCAGCGACTGCTTGGCATAGTCCACCGCAGCTTGAGCGGACGCAACGCTGGCCCGGTTCTGCTCGACTCCGAACTGGGCGTTGCGGACCTCAATGTTGATACGGTTCTCGGCTTGTTGCAGTGCCATCTGGGCCTGCTGATACTCGAGTTCCGAGCGGATCTGCACAGCCTGGGCAGCACGGTTGCGCAGCGGGATGTTCAGCTGCAAGCCCACACCTTTGTCGGAAGCCGTGGAGTTGATGAGTTGATTGAGAGCTCCTGGGTAGTTTGTGGTGGGCGTGATTGGGATCACGGTCTGCCCTCCCGCGGCGGCATTTGGTCCGGCGCAAAAACCGGCGCTCTGCTCATCCAACGACTGATTCGCACAAAGATTGGCCGGGTTCTGTGTGCCGCCCAACCCAGCGCCACCGTAATACGCAAAAAGATCCAGGGAAGGCAGCAGAGCGTTTCGTACCGCCTTGTTGCTCAGGTTGGTGGTGTTGAGTTGGATGCGAGACTCTACCAGTTCGGCGCGGTGCTGCAAAGCACTGGCCACTAGATCCTGTGTAGGCTGGACCGGCTCATCCGCCGGAATTTCCATTGTGGAGGTGGGAATCACTTCGGCTCCCGCCAGAATCTGATCGCGCAAGGTGCGGCTGAGCGCGTTTTTCATGAGCAACTGCTGCAACTGCAGGTTGGTCAGGGCAACCGTCAGCGCCTGCTGGTCCTGGGCGACTGTGCTTTGTGCGCGCACCACCTCGATAGGAGCCAGGCTGCCGATCTCCACCTGCTTCTTCGTGTCGGAGAGAGTCTTCTGCGCAAACGCGAGCGATTCTTGCTGCACGCGAGCGTTTTCGTAGGCGTACACCAGATCCCAGTACATGCTCTGAATCTGATTGACTGTGGTGATGATCTGCAGGCGGAAAGCTACGTCGGATAGTTCACGATTGTTCTTGGCGATCCGAATGAAGCGAGTATTGCCGGCGAATCCAAATCCTTGAAGCAGGTGCTGCGTTAGTTGAAACCTGAAATTGGAGTTGAGCTGTGGACTAAGCGGGTTGAAGGGGGCATTCCCGGTCGTAACACGGGTGTTGTTGAAACCCACCAGCATATTCGTACCCCAGGTGAACCCTTGTTGATACGTGAAATTTCCGGTGGTCGTGTTCTGCGGGGATGCGGGACTAAAAGTACTCGTGGGGAGAATGTGGTAACGGTCACTCTGCAGTGTTCCGGTAACAATTGGATCAAAGCTCGTGATCTGGGGTCCCAGGCCGAGGGTGGAACCAACCAAACCACCAGCGCCAGCGCCTGCTCCACCTGCTCCAAGCGTAGTTCCACCGGTGCCAGATCCGACCTGTCCACCGAGTCCGCCGACGCCTCCGCCGGGGGTATTCTGCACAATGCCGCTATTCACGCCCAGCGTCACCGCGCCAGCTTTAGCACGCAGGATATCAGTGTCAGCGATATTTAAGTTGTAACGCGCGATGGCGATGTCCAGGTTGTTCTCGAGCGCGAGCGCGATGGCGTCGTTCAGCGACAAATAGAGCTTGCCATCGTGCATGAGTTGGTCGATGCGTGCCGTATTCGACAGATTCGGCGCCGACAGGTACCGCGGTTTGTAGGGCGCAATCGGGTTGGGAAAATGTGACACCGGCTTGGAGTAGTTCAGGACGGGCAGTGGTTGGTTGGCCGGCAGCTGTGGCATCGGGGCTGCGACTGATTCCTGGCCCCAGCACGCGAGGGTCAGTGTTGCGAAAAGGATGGCAGCGGCGGCGAGCCGGACGGTCGACATCAAACGTGGGAATGGCATCTACTCATCTCCGTTCGTTAAAACCAGTTCGTTGACAGCAATTCGTGAACACTAAGTTCGTTTAAGAACCAATCAATTAAGACCTTGCTGCGAATACACTTGGGTCTGCCCGAGACAAATCGACCCGAAAATAAAGTCCTACTCAGGCATTGGTACGCAAAGGACCGGCGGAAGGTTCCGGAAAGCTGGGAGAAAAATGACCTTCCCCGCGGCTGCACTGTTGTCGTTCCTGGTTTCCTGCGCTCTGTGTTGCCTGGGACGTAGTGGCAGAGAGATCTCGATGCTCAAAGACCAGGGCTTCGCGGAAACCAAACAGTATAGCTGACTGGAACTCGACTTGCCTTGCACCACCAAGCTCCTGGAACTGGTAAATTGCTGGCAAAGCCAGAAATCGGTTGGATGATGCGGCAGCGGCCCGGGACTCGAAAGATCGCAGGATGCGCAATCTCAAAGTGACTGTCTCCTATGACGGGGCGGAATTTTCGGGCTGGCAAGTGCAGCCCGACGTAGCCACGGTGCAGGGCACACTTGCCTCAGCCATTGGACGGATCACCGGCGAAAAGGTATTGCCGCAAGGGTCGGGCCGCACCGACGCGGGAGTGCACGCGCTGGCGCAGGTGATGACATTTGTCACGGAGTCTTTGGTACCCACTGGGAATTTTCTCAGAGCTCTGAACGATATTTTGCCGGCGTCGGTGCGTGTGCTCGACGTGGAGGAAGCGCCGCCGGAATTTCACGCGCGGCATTCGGCCAAGGCCAAGACGTATCGCTACCGCATTTATCGCGAGTCGATCTGTCCGCCGTTTCTGGCGCGCTACGTGTGGCACTTTCCTTACCGGCTGGCGGAGGAGGAGATGGGGCGGGCTGCAGCGCTCGTTGTCGGGGAGCGTGATTTCACCTCGTTCGCGGCGGTGGATCCGGAGCGGGGGTGCGGCGAAGCACCGGCGTCCAATGTGAGAGAAATATTCTCCTCGTCGTGGGAACGCTTGGGCGACGAGTTGGTCTACACAGTTCGCGGTTCGGGATTTCTGCACCACATGGTGAGGAACCTGGTGGGCACGTTCATTCTGGTCGGTAAGGGGACATTACGGGTTGAGGATGTCACGCGCATCCTCGGGGCGCGGAACCGGTCGGCGGCTGGGGCGACCGCGCCCGCGAGTGGGCTTTATCTAGTGAATGTTGAGTACTAAGCGGGGCGTGGGTAGCGGCGAAGAAGAGACGTAGCAAGCTACGTCTCTACGGACTAAGATTTATTCATGGCCACTGATCTACAAATCGCGGCGCCGAAAATTGTGTCGGTGAATCCGGCGACGGGCGAAGTTCTGCGAGAACTGGAGTGTGCGGGGGAAAGCGCGGTCGAGGCTGCGGTGGCACGGGCGCACGCGGCGCAGGCGGCGTGGAGTGAGCTGGGACTGCGGCAGCGGATCGACGTGCTGCGCGAGTTTCAATCAAAGTTGTACGAGAAGAAGTCTGAGATTGCGGCAGCCATTACGCGAGAGGTGGGCAAGCCACTGGTCGAGGCCCTGGTCACCGAAGTGTTGGTGGTGCTCGACGCGGCGCGATTTCTGATCGACAACGCGTGGGGACTGCTGCGCGATGAGCCAGTGCCGCACGGCAATCTCGTCACTAAGCTGAAGAGTGGGTGGCTGGTCCGCGAACCGCATGGCGTGATCGGAATTATTTCGCCGTGGAATTATCCGTTTTCGATTCCGGCGACGGAGACTCTGGCGGCGGTGGTGGCTGGCAATGCAGTGGTGCTGAAGCCATCCGAACTGACTCCGCTGGTGGCGTTGGAACTGGCGTCGTTGCTGCATGCGGCGGGCGTGCCGGAGGATGTGTTTCAAGTCGTAGTGGGCGAAGGTCCGGCTGGGGCGGCGCTGCTGCGGTCACCGATCGACAAGCTCGTGTTCACGGGCAGCGTTGCGACCGGAAAGCGGATCGCGGCGGCTGCAGCCGAGCGGCTGCTTCCCGTGGTGCTCGAGTTGGGAGGGAAAGATCCCATGCTGGTGCTCGACGACGCCGACGTGGACGTGGCCTCGAGCGCGGCGGTTTGGGGGGCGTTCGTTAATGCGGGGCAGGCGTGCTTGTCGGTCGAGCGCTGCTATGTGCATCGGAGTTTGTACGAATCGTTTGCCTGCGCGTGCGCGGAAAAGACCAAGCAGCTGCGCATGGGCAATGGCATGGATTCGCACACCGATGTGGGCCCCATGATTCAGGAACGGCAGGTGCGGATTGTGGAATCGCACGTGGAAGACGCGAAGGCATGCGGAGCGCGTGTTCTCGCGGGAGGCACGCGGCTTCCGGAACTCGGCGTGAACTTTTATGCTCCTACGGTTCTTGCCGACGTGACGCAGGACATGCGCATCATGCGGGAGGAAACATTTGGTCCGGTGCTCCCCGTGATGGCCTGTGCGGACGACGACGAAGCGGTGCGTTTGGCCAATGACTCCGAGTATGGGTTGGCGGCGAGCGTGTGGACGCGCGACCGCAAGCGCGGCGAGCGGCTGGCGCGGCGAATCCATGCCGGCACCGTCATGGTGAACGATGTGATTTCGTGCTTCGGCATCAGCGAGGCTCCGCACGGCGGCGTGAAGGCCAGTGGCGTGGGCCGTACCCACGGGCGCTTCGGGCTGGATGAAATGGTGCGGGTGAAATATCTCGATATGGACCGCATGCCGGGGATGAAGAAAGTCTGGTGGCACGGGTACGGCGCGAGCTTCCGGCGGCAGATGGAAGGGTTTCTGGATATGCAGTTTGCGCGCGGAATCGGAACGCGGGTGCGCGGAGCGCTGCGGGCTGCGGGGGTGGTAACGCGGAAGCAGTTGTGACGGCTCGGCCGGGATTCGCCCCTTCGACTTCGCTCAGGGCAGGCTGTGGCCGGACGGCCGAGGCGTCCGTCTCCACATCAGCTTCTTCACCTCACTCGTTAAATCTATCTCCGTGGCTGCGGGGCTGCGAGATCACGAGGAAACGAACCGGGACGGAGGAAGGATTGCGGATCTGATGGCGTTGTCCCGGCATCACGCGAATGCCGGTTCCAGCATGCAGGAGCGTGGTCTGACCTTCCACCTCCATGATTACTTCACCCGAGACGATGTAGAAGAACTGTTGTGCCTTCTCGTGGTGATGGCGAATCTCGGCCGCGCCCGGGGGCATGAACTCCTCGATCACGCTGAGCTGTTCGTCGTTCACCAAATACCAGGCGTCGCAATCCACTCCCCAGCGGTAGTGCTCGGCGTTGTCGCGGCTCACGGCGGCGGGTGTAACGGAACGTGCATGAACCGAGGCACTTGGGAGCGACTCTGATTGGACTTTTTTCGCCATGCTTTTCGTCTCCTGTAGACCAGTGTAATCTGGTCGCCATGAGCGATCCTATCCAGAATATTTCTTCTTCCGATCCTAAGCGGGAATTGTTGCGGCATACCGTGGCCACGGTCGCGTACCGCGGCGGCAAAGCCGTGCGCAACGCGCCGGCCGGCTTTGCGGATTTCCAGGCCGGTCAGGGAACGCGCACGCCGGGGCAGATTCTGGCACATATCGGCGATCTGTTCGACTGGGCGCTGTCGATTGCCATGGGTCAACAAAAGTGGAGTGACTCGAAGCCTCTGCCGTGGGAAGGGGAGGTGGAGCGATTCTTTTCCGCTCTTAAGAAGTTCGACGATTTTCTTGCTTCGAGCGAGTCGCTGCATGCGCCGAGCGAGAAGTTATTTCAAGGTCCGGTGGCGGATGCCTTGACGCATGTTGGGCAGATCAATATTCTTCGGCGGCTTGCCAGCGCGCCTGTAAAAGGCGAAAGTTATTACGTGGCGGAGATCCAGACCGGACGCGTGGGAGCGGATCAGACCAAACCGAAGCGCGAGTTCTGAAGGCGCCGCACCTGTAATTATTTGGAGCGAATGCGGTAGAGCGACGCGTCCACTTGCTGAGTCATCGCTTCCACGTTCAGCGGGATCGCCAGAAATTCCGCGAGTTGCTCGCTCACATTTTTCGGCTTGCTCAAAACCTCGTGATACGGGACACGGAGCGCTTTGACGTACGGTTTGCCATCCATCCACGCAAACACCTCGCGCAAGTGCTTCTCGAAGGCCGCCGAGATTGCCGCGGGATTGGCCCCTTCCTTATAGGTTCCACGGCGGCGCAACATTTGATCTTGCGAAGCAAGAACTTCAGGCAGAGGTCGCTGCATGAAGATGATTTGGTATTCGTGGCCGGATGGTAGTGAGAGCAAGAGTCGAGAGATCACTTTGACAACTTTGCCTTCGCCTTCCGCGATGCACGCGGGATCGTTGGGGAGTTGCTTGATCCGTTCCCACTCCAGGTAGCCGCGCGGATTGTCGGTATCGGCCTGCCGTTCGCCGTCAGAGAGCGCGGTCATCCCGCCTGCAACCAGCATCTGCATCATGAGAGACGTGCCTGAACGAGGCAGTCCCGAAACGATTGTGATCATGCGTTCCTGTCAAATGTGCGGAGGGGCAAGCCCGGGCACGAGTGAACTTCGATCCTACAGCCTAGCAGAGGCGCAGGCCGCGCCGCGTCAGTTCTGATTCTTCAGCGGCACTTCGGCGCGATAGATGGCCTGCCAGCGGCCCTCTTTGAAGATGTAGACCGAACTGCCGTTCATGTAGACCGGAACTTTTTGTCCGCCGCAGGTCGCGTGTTGCTCGGCTTTGTAGGTGAGCAGGTAGGTGCCAGTGGCCAGCGGAAGCACTCCAAAGTCCGAAAGGCTGTAGCCATCGACCACACACGATTGTGCCGACCCTTTCTGTTCCTCCAGTTGCTGAGCGCGCGCCGACGTGCCGTATTCACCCCAGAAGATTCCGTTCTCGGGTATGTGATTGCGGAAGTAGGCTACGTCTTTGGACTTCCAAGCCTCGAAGAAGCCGGTCTCGGTACGAACTAATTCCTGACCGACGTTGCTTTTCGTCTTCGCTTGTCCGTGCGCCGGTCGGGACGCAAAGGCGACGGAAATAACAAGTGCGGCGAAGGTGAGCGAAGTCCTGAGCATGGTCATAAAGTCTGCCTAGCATACGCCATCGGGTTTAGCTCGGGAATGTCCAGACCCTCGTCCAGAGTGAATCTGAGGGCGCCTCCGTCGCACATGTTTCGCCTGCCGCGTTTCGGTTACAATGACCGCGTAAGGCCGAATCCGGCGGCGTTTTGGCCGCTCGAACGAGGGGTACCGTCCTTGGCGACTGGCGAAGTGACCACTTCCAATACCCAGAATACTCCGCAGCTTCCCAACCATAAGGTGAAGGTGAAGAAGGCCGGGCAGCGGGCCTGCAACGAGAAAAACGAAAAAGGAAAATTCTGCGGCGGGCATTTGAAACTCTGGTTTTACATGACCGACGCGGTCGAGCGCGAGTGTGGCGACGTAGAGAAGGCTTGGGGTCCGAAGGCGGAAGTGTATCGCTGCGAAAACTGCAAGGCGCTGTATCTGCCGACCCCGGGCGAGACCAAGATCAACGTCGCGGGGCAGGGGATGATTTCGGTGTTTGGGTTGACGCTGCCGCCGAAGGAGAAGTGAAGAAGTTGCTAGCCACTAGCTTCTAGCTGCTAGTAAGATGCAGTGCGATTCATTCTGGGGATCCAACAACGCAAGCCGAGCTTTGCTCGGGCCGGACAGCCGAAGGCGGCTGTCCCCACATGAGTTTTGCTGGGAGCTAGCGGCTAGAAGCTAGCAGCTGTTTTCATGAATACTCCCGACCTCATCTACGACTGGAACAAGAACCACCCGCCGGGGCTGAAGCCGCCGGGGCCGGTGTTGATTAACGACGAAACCTTGCGCGATGGGCTGCAGTCGCCCTCGGTGCGGGATCCTTCAATTGCGGAGAAGATTGAGATCCTTCATCTGATGGAGGCGCTCGGAATCCACTCGTTGGCTTTAGGGCTGCCAGGGGCGGGGCCACGCGCGGTGGAGGCTGTGACTGCCCTGGCGCGCGAGATCGCGGCGCACAAGATGAAGATTCGCGCCAACTGCGCGGCGCGGACGCACGAAAATGACATTCGCCCAGTCGCCGAGATCGTGCAGAAGACGGGCTTGCCCATCGAGGCAGCGACCTTCATCGGTTCCAGCCCGATTCGCAGATTCACCGAAGGGTGGACGGACGATTTTCTCCTGCACACCACAGAGAAGGCCGTGAAGTATGCCGTCTCGCTTGGCCTTGACGTCATGTACGTTACCGAAGACACGAGCCGGTGCGATCCGGAGACGGTCAAGCGGTTGTACACCACTGCGATCAACTGCGGCGCGCGGGCCGTCTGCATTTGCGACACGGCCGGGCACGCCACGCCTATGGGCGCTCTGGCGCTGGTGCGGTTCGTGATTGCGGAATGCGTGAAGCCCTCGGGCGAGAACATTCGTGTCGATTGGCATGGACATAGCGACCGCGGCCTGGCGATCGCGAATTCGATGGCAGCGATTATTGCTGGAGCAAATTGCGTGCACGGCTGCGCGATTGGCCTGGGTGAACGTGTCGGCAACACGCAGGTAGATCAGATGCTCGTCAATCTCAAACTGATGGGCATTGCGCCCTGGGATCAGCAGGATCTGACGAAGCTCAAGCGTTATTGCCAGACGGTCTCGCGGGCGACGGGCGTGCCGATTCCGGCGAATTATCCGGTAGTCGGTGACGATGCCTTCCGCACCGCAACCGGTGTGCACGCGGCGGCAATCATCAAGGCCTATCACAAAGACGACGTGGTGCTGGCGAATACAGTCTATTCGGGCGTGCCCTCGCATGTGTTTGGGCTGGAACAGATCATCGACATCGGTCCCATGAGCGGGAAGTCGAATGTGCTGTGGTGGCTGGAGCGGCGCGGCATCCCGGTGAGTGACGGGATCGTCGACCGCATCTACCAGCGCGCCAAGCAGAGCGACCACACGTTGAGCGAAGCGGAGATTCTGGAGTGCGTGCCGACTGCGGCACAGAAGAAGTGACCGACGCATGGCTCCCTTGAGACATGCGATTCTCGGCGTGGGCGGAGTTGGAGGCCTGATCGGTGCCTGCCTGGCGCGGTCGGGCGAGTCGGTTACAGTCGTGGTGAGGCCGGAATCCCTCGCGCAATATCCTGAACAACTGCATCTCGAGAGCGCGTTTGGAAATTTCAGCGTGCCGGTTGCGCGCGCCGCCGAAGTGCCGCCCGCAGACGTCTTGTGGATTGCCGTGAAGGCCACGCAACTGGATGCGGCACTGGCCGCTTTCGCGAAGCCCGAATCCGTGAGAGCAATTGTCCCGCTGCTGAACGGTATCGACCACCTTGCGCTGCTGCGCGCAAAATACGGCGCCGAAAAAGTTATTGCGGCAACGATTGCTGTCGAAACCGAGCGCGTTGCACCCGGACACATCGTCCATCGCACCCCCTTCGCCCGCCTGAACGTGTCTTCGGGCGGTCGAAGTCTACTCGGCGCTGTCGTTGACGAGTTTCAGAAGATGGGTTTCGAGTGCCGCTTCATCGATGACGAACCGACGCTGATGTGGAGCAAGATCGTTTTCCTGGCCCCGTTCGCTCTGACGACCACCGCTGCGGATCGCACAACGGGTGCGGTTATCGCCGACCCTGAGTGGAAGCAGCAACTGGAATCCTGCGTTCGGGAAGCCTGCGCGGTTGCCGTAGCGGAGGGCGCCAAAGTGGACGCGGACGCGATCATCGCAGCGATGATGAAGATGCCCGCGAATATGCGCAGTTCCATGCAGAAGGACGTCGAGCGCGGCAACGCCCCGGAACTCGATGCGATCGCTGGACCGATCTTGCGTGGCGGTCTGCGCCACGGGATCGACGTGCCGACGACGAAGAAACTCGTGGCGGCCGTGGAGCGCCGCGCGGGTTCTTCGCGATTACCAGGGTAAGCGTGTGGTTACTTCGCCTGCGCCGAGGGACGATCCGAGCGACCTTCCCCCTCCATGGTCCCGGGCGATCTTCCGTAACGCCCTCGCCAATCCCTATTCCGGGGCAACGCGTTGTAAACTAACGCAATACTTCCATGAGCCCGAATCCCCCGCGCTCGGAGTTCCCGGACGCCGCGCTTGTGTCCTCGGTGCAGCAGGAGGTGGCGCGCCTGGCGGCATCCCCGGAAGTACGTTCCGCATTCAACTGGTTTCGCACCCAGGAAGCGCAACTGGCGCACTGGCAGATGGAGATGGCGCGGATTCCGGCGCCTCCGTTTGGCGAGTCGGCGCGCGCCGCCTGGCTGTCGGAACGCTTTCGTGAAGTCGGGTTGGACGATGTTCGGATCGATGATGTGGGCAACGTATTCGGCATCCATCCCGGATTTGGACGGCGCTATGTGGCACTGAGCGCGCATATTGACACCGTGTTTCCCGCGAACACGCCTCTGAATATCCGCCAGCAGGGAAGCCGCATCTACGGGCCGGGAGTTTCGGACAACGGGGCAGGCGTTGCCGCGCTGCTGGGCATTGCATCGCTGTTGCGCAACGTTCGTATCCGGCATTCGCTGCCCTTTGTGTTTATCGGGAATGTGGGCGAGGAGGGCGAGGGCGACCTGCGCGGTATGCGGCACATTTTTGCGACGCCTCGCTGGAAAGATTCAATCGCGTACAGTCTGGTGCTCGACGGCGCGGGCGCGGACACGATTGTCGCCGAAGCCCTGGGCAGTCGCCGCTTTGAAGTGATCGTGCGCGGGCCGGGCGGGCACTCGTGGAGCGATTTTGGCGCGCCCAATCCCATTGTGATTCTGGCGAAGGCAATCGAAACCTTCGCGGCGACCCCGGTTCCGACCACGCCGAAGACCACGTTCAACATTGGAGTGATTCGCGGCGGGACCTCGGTGAATTCCATTCCCGAGTCGGCCAGCATGAAAGTCGATATTCGCTCGACGTCGATGACCGAGATGGAGCGGTTGGAACAGTCGCTACGCTTGGCGCTGAATCGCGCGGTGGAAGATGAAACCATGGCCGCCGAGATGCGATCGTCCGCGCAGAAGCGGCCATCCGGGGTGAGTTGCGAGGTGGTGGTGATCGGCAACCGTCCTGCGGGAGAGTTGCCGGCGGGGGCGCGGATCCTGCAAGTCGTGCGCGCGGTTGATTCGCAACTCGCCAATGCGGCGCAAGTGCAGCGCGCATCGACCGATGCGAATATTCCGCTTTCGCTGGGGCAGGAGGCGATCGCCATCGGTGGTGGCGGGTCGGGCGGTGGGGCACATACATTGCAGGAGTGGTTCGATTCCAACGGACGCGAGTTGGGCCTAAAGCGGATTTTGTTGACGATGATGGCGCTGGCGGGGGTGGGGGAATGATGCTTAGATTGAGAGTGAGTCTGGGGTGTGCCGTACTGTGTTCCGTTCTCGGTGCCGTGCAGAGTTTCGCGCAGGAGGCCACTCCGGCCCCGGCTGACGCCAAGCCCAAGGCCGATCTTATCTTCACGCACGCCAACGTGTATACCGGCGTGCCCGCCAATACGCCGTTCAGTTCGATTCTGCGCGAGGAAGCAATTGCCCTGCGCGGCGGCCGCATTCAGGCCGTCGGGAAGATCGTTGACATTGACAAGCTGAAAGGGCCGCAGACGCAAGTCGTCGACCTCGGCGGGCATTTCGTCATGCCCGGATTTAACGACGCTCACCTACATCTTGACGATGCGGGGATGACGAAGCTGAGCGTTGATCTGACGGGCGTGAAGTCTCTCGATGACCTCCGGGGGCAAGTCGCGAAGAAAGTTGAAGAGTCGAAGGCCGGGGATTGGATTCTGGGATCGGGCTGGGACGAAACTCTCTGGCCGGTGAAGGTGACGCCCACGCGATGGGATCTCGACGAAGTGTCCGGTGGGCATCCGGTATTCCTCGTCCGCATCGACGGACACATTGCCGTGGCGAATACGCGCGCTCTGCAGTTGGGCAGCATCACGCTGGCCAGTCGCAATCCGCAGGGGGGACTGATCGATCGGAACGAGAATGGCGAGCCCACCGGCATTTTGCGGGAAACGGCCCAGGCTGCGATTCTGGAAGTGGTTCCTAAACCGACGCACCGCCTCCGCCGTCAAGCCCTTGAGCTTGCCCTCGCTGATCTGGCTGAGCATGGTGTGACCTCCGCGCAGGATTATTCACCCAACTGGGAAAATTTTCAGATCTACGAGGAACTCGAAAAAGAAGGCAAACTCACCGCCCGCATCACGGAATGGCTGCCCTTCGACGATCCCGTCGAGGAGTTGGACAAGAAGCGCAACTCGCATCCGCAGTCGGACCTGATGTTGCACACCGGGATGCTGAAGGGGTTCATGGACGGCTCGCTGGGATCGCATACGGCTGCGATGCTGGAGCCCTACGCGGATGATCCCAAGAACTCCGGCCTGCTGCGATACGACGCCGCGAAACTGAACGACATGACGAAAGAGCGCGTGCTGGCGGGTTTCCAGATCGGCTTTCATGCGATCGGCGATAAAGGCGTGCAGATGGCGCTCGACGCCTTTGCCGAGGCCGAGAAGGCCGCGCGCGAGGCGCATGTGAAAGCTCCGAACGGTGGGGAAGATTTCCGCCTGCGGATCGAACACGCTCAGGTCACCACCCCCTCGCAGATCGCGCAGTTCAAGACTCTGAAAGTGATAGCTTCCATGCAGCCCAGTCATTTGTTGACCGACATGCGTTGGGCTCAAGACCGGCTAGGGCCGAAGCGTGCGGCAACCTCGTACGCGTGGCTGGCCTTTCTGAACAAGGGCGTCACGCTGGCCTTTGGCACGGATTATCCGGTGGAACCAGTCACGCCATTCCGCGGGCTCTACGCCGCCGTTACGCGCAAAGGCGAGAACGGCAAGCAGGAATATTTCCCCGAGGGGCGGCTCACCGCGGACCAGGCGATCGCCGCGTACACCATGGGTTCGGCATTTGCCGAGTTTGAGGAGAAGGAAAAGGGGAGGGTGGTCCCCGGAATGTTGGCCGATTTCATCGTCCTGGACCGGGATCCCACGGCCTCCGCGCCGGAGAAGTTGCTGGGCACCAAGGTACTGCGCACCGTTTTGGGCGGGAAGACGGTGTACGAAGCGAAGTAGGTCGAGGCCCGTACGCTCGATCGACAATCGAGTCCATCGCTAACGCTCTCGCGGAGAATATCTTACCTAGATCCCTTGAGCATCGAACGGTTTCCGGGGTTTGTGCGTCTAATAACAGAACTCTCTATGGCGGGATCTGCACTGTCACAACCGACAGTACCCGTATGTAAATGGGTATACTATAAGGGTTTAATCGGTTTCGGAGGGAAGTAGACATATGGATTCGGGCGCAATGTGGATGCGCATGAAGGCTCATCGTTGGGCCTACACGCTGAGTATTCTGGCAACGCTTTCCGTCGGCATTCTGATCGGGACGGTTGTTTCCTACGGAGTCAAAGGGAAAGAGGGGCAAAAGAGCGATGCAACGCCGCTCACGCTGCCTTCACCGACGCAGATGTCGAACACGTTTTCGCAAATCGCGAAGCAATTGGAACCGAGCGTCGTCAACATCAATACGGAATCGACCATTAAGAACGTCCACAAGCGCCGTGGGCAGAATCCCGACGACGAAGATGGCGGCGATGGCAGCGGGATGGACGACTTCTTCAACCACTTCTTCGGTGGTCCGGGTGGCCAAGGTGCTCCCGGGGGGCCTGGGGATGGCGCGATCCGCGAGCGTTCTCTGGGTTCCGGCGTAATCGTCGATCCTAAGGGATACATTGTTACCAACCGGCACGTAGTTGAGAAGGCGGATCGCATTCGGGTCCGGTTCGAAGATGATCCGCCGGGCGTGCAGCACGACGCCAAGGTCATTGGCACCGATCAGGAAACAGATCTTGCGGTGATTAAGGTGGACATTGACCGCGTGCTGCCAGCTGCCAAGATGGGTAATTCCGACAGCATGCAGGTAGGCGACTGGGTTCTGGCCGTTGGCAGTCCATTCGGCCTGTCCGAGACGGTGACCGCGGGAATTGTTTCGGCCAAGGGCCGCGACATCGTGCCCGGCCGTCAGTTCCAGACGTTCATTCAAACCGATGCAGCGATCAATCCCGGCAACTCGGGCGGACCGCTTGTCAATATGAACGGTGAGGTCATCGGAATCAACACGGCTATTCTTAGCGAGACCAACGCGTACGCCGGTGTTGGCTTTGCGCTGCCGTCGAAGACGGTGGTCGATGTTTACAACCAGCTGACCGGGCCGGAACACAAGGTTTCGCGCGGCTCGATTGGCATCATGTTTGATGCCGTCGAGAATCCTGCGATTGCCCGCGTGTACGGTTCGGGATCGGGCGTCACCGTCTCCAGCGTCGTGCCGGGCAGTCCGGCCGACCAGGCTGGCTTGAAAGTCGGCGACACGATCACCAGCGTGGACGGCAAGAAGGTGACTAAGGGCGCTGAGTTGGTGGGCGACATCGCTTCACGCAAGCCGGGATCGAAGGCGAATCTGACTTTCCTGCGCAACGGGAAAAACCAGGAGACCTCGGTGACCATCGCAGACCGCGCCAAGCTTTTCGCCGCGAGGCTCGGCGACGATCAGGAGAACGATGATGAGAGCACCCCGAAGCAGAGTAAATTCGGTGTGACCGTTCGCAAGGTGACGCCGGAGATGGCCGACCGTCTCGACATACCCGCCGGAAGAGGCGTGATAGTGCAGGACGTGAAGCCCCGGTCCTTTGCCGAAGATGTGAACCTGGGTCGCGGCGACATCATTCTGGAAGTGAACAAACAGCCGGTGAATAGCGAGGAAGAGTTCGCCAAGGTCGAGTCGAGCCTGAAGGGCGGCCAGGACGTTGTGTTCCTGGTGCGGTCGCGCGGTTCGTCGAAACAGGACGGAACCATCTTCCTGGCCGGTACACTTCCGTAACCGAAACGAGCCCAACGGGAACTGGCGTTGTACTCTCCCATCGTGGATGATTACAATGCCAGCGTCCGTTGGGCTTTCTATTTTGAGGTGAAGGTTTCCGGTTGAGAAGTTGGACTCAAATCCGCAAGGCACGGTTCATTGCCGCAGGTGCGCTGGCGGTGTTCGCATGTGTTGCTGCGGCAAACGCCGACCAAACTTCGACCACTGACCCTACGGCGAAGAAGCCAGCGACTATAACGACTTCCCACAAGAAGCATCACAAGAGCACGGCAAAATCCTCGACTTCGTCGACTGGCAACACCAAGTCCGGTCCTACGCACACCGCATCGTCAGGAAAACATTCCTCGCACAAGAAGTCAGCGAAGACGCGCGGCCAGCAGAAAATTGATTCCGAGCGGGCGCAAGCAATCCAGGAAGCGCTGATCCGCGAGCACTACATGACCGGAGAAGCCACGGGCACCTGGAACCAGGCTAGCGAAGAGGCCATGCGCCGCTACCAGGCGGATCACGGCTGGCAGAGCAAGACGGTACCCGACTCGCGGGCACTGATTAAGCTGGGCCTGGGACCGAGCAAGGATCATCTGCTGAATCCCGAAAGCGCGATGACCACCGTTCCAGATGCGCCGCGCGCCGAGTCCATGCCCACCACGTCGCACAGCACGCCGCCCACTGCGGATCCGGCGCCGCCCGCCAGTCAGAACGATTCCCGCCCACAGTAGCTGGAAGAGATCTCAGCATTGAGACGGTTTAGCCAACCTCATTCCCGCTGACGGTGAAGACGAACCGCTACGCATCTTTAGGTTTGTTTGCCAGAATGCTGACGGCTAGTTCTTCTTGTAGCTCTTCATCACCGGCTGTGGGAAGTAAGGTAAGGTCTGGTTGGTGACGATGGCGCGGGGATTCGTTTCCACTAAGGCCTCCGCTACGTCTTTTCCGCAGATGGCTGCAGCAGCATCGCGCGCGGTAGAGAGAATCGGAACCCGTTTCTCCAGATCGTGGGCATCGGTGGAGAGCACGTGGACTGCCTGATGTTCGAGCAGCCAGTGCGCGGCTCGCTTCGTTCGGTCCCCCCAGAATCCAGTCAGCGCCGAGCCGGTCACCTGAACCACGCATCCCTGGTCAGCCCACTCCAACACGCGCTGCGGGGCTTCGCGCAAAATCGGGTTGCGCTCGGGATGGGTGATGACCGGAGTCATTCCGCAACTCCCCATCTTAAAAAAATGGTCCGTGGTCTGGTCCGAGATGCTGAAGTTGCTGAACTCCACCAGCAGGTAGCGCGTGCCTTCGATGACGTAGCGGGTGGGGTTGGCCAACGCGTCTTGGATATTGTCGTAAGACAGATGGAAGTCGCAACCCAGGCCGATTTTCAGCGAATCGCCGACAAGTCCCTGCAGGTGGGAGACGAGTCCCTTCAGGTACTCGCGATTGTAGTGATAGCGGTCGTTGGCGTGGGGCGTGGCCACCATGTGTGTAATGCCATCGGCGGCCGCTGCGTGGCACATGGCCACGGAGACGGCCCACGATTTCGGGCCGTCGTCTACCTCAGGAAGGATGTGAGAGTGAATATCGACCACAGTTGTACGAACACCAGCACGCCGCTGATAGTTGCCCTTCCTCACGATTTAAACAGATTCGTCGGCAAAGTCCAAGCCGAGCGGGAACTGGTAGATTATTTTCAAGAGGAAGGAAAGCATGCCGAGCCCAACTCCACGCGCGCTCGCAACCCTAGCTGGTGTGATCTTTTGCTGGTTCGTGTTCGCCGGGATATTCCTGCTCCGCGAGTTACCAGATCGTCGGAAACGCCCGCGACTTGCGGATTTCGCGGTCGGCCGTAAGCAGGGACAGACCTTCGACCAGGGCAGTGGCACCAATGATGCGATCGGAAGGATCCTTGGGATAAGAGGCGGGCAGCGCAAGCGCCTGCATGCAAATGCGGCCTGTCATGGGTAGGACTTTGAATTTACGCTCTACTTCCGACAGAAACGATTCGAGGTTTCCGCGAAAGTCGAGCCGGCCCAGATTGGAGATGCGGATCAACTCGAGCAGCGTCATATCAGAAACTGCCAGGCCGCTGGCATTCTGACGCGCATGATCGATTGCCGCTTTTGCGTTTTTCGAGATTCGGTCCGGATCAAGGCCGAGCCAGACTACCACGTGCGAGTCGAGGAGAATCAATAAAGATCACCCCACTCTTCAGGAGTGAACGCGGGGGCAACGATGTCGCCTTTGATGGTGCCCTTCCCCACGAAAAAGCCATAGATGTCGTCTTTTTTGATGTCGACCGGGACGAGCTTGGCGACCGGTTTGCCGCGCTTGGTAATGATGACCGCTTCGCGCTTGGACTGAACTTCGTCCATCACAGCCAGGCAATGAACCTTGAACTCGCCTGCCGCCATCGTCTTCATTGGGATATCCTTTCGATCATGGTCATGATACCATAGTCATCTAACTCGAACCAATCGAAATCGGTCGTCAGTTGTTCGGTCTCTTCGATTTTCATTGGGCGGTGAATTAGTTCCCGTAGCGCTCCCGAATGAACTCCGCAATTCCCGCATACGCCTTCGTCAGCGTTGCTTCATCCGGCAGGAACACGATCCGGAAATGCTGCGTGCCGGTTTTTTGGCCGAAGCCGGAGCCATGCACGACCATGACGTGCTTCTGACGGATGAGTTCTTTCACGAAGATCTCGTCGCTCTCCGGAATGTCAATGCGCGGATACGCATAGAACGCACCTCGAGGCGCCACGCAACTCACCCGCGGCGTTGCTTCGCACCATTTCTGCGTAAGATCGCGGCGGGAGCGCAGTTTGCGCTGGACCTCGACGAGATGATCCTGCGGCCCCTCCAGGGCAGGCTTGATCGCGAATTGCTCGGGATGGTTGGCGCACAGGCGTGCCCGCAGCAGGCGGTGCACGCCCTCTGTGTAAGTCTTCACCGCAGTAGAGTCACCAGAAACGATGCCCCATCCGATGCGCCATCCCGGGACGAGGTAGTTCTTCGACATGCCGCCGAAGGTCACGCAAGGGACGTCGGGCGCGACTGAGGCGAACGCGATGTGCGGCGTGCCGTCGAGAATCAGCTTGTCGTAAATTTCGTCCGAAAAGACGATCAGGTTGTGACGGCGCGCGAGTTCGGCGACTTGCTCCAGCATCTGCCGGGAGCACAGCGATCCCGTAGGGTTGTTGGGGTTAATCAGAACGATGCCGCGGGTTCGCGGCGTCAGCTTGCGTTCAATGTCGGCCAGGTCCGGCTGCCACGCGTCGTCCTCGTTCAGGTCGTAAGCATTAAGCCCGATGCCCAGCTTGCACAGCACCGCCGAATATAGCGGATAGTCCGGGCTGGGAGTCAGAACGTTCTCGCCGGAATTGACCAGAGCAGAGAGACAAAGATCGACGGTCTCGCTCACTCCAGCCGTGACGAAAATATCACGGACCGTTGTGATCCCCTTGCGCCCGGCCTCGCCCCGAATGGCCTCGACTGCCTCCGGGATGCCAGGCGACGGTGCGTATCCGTTCTTGCCGTCGCGCATCGCCTTGTACACGGCCTCAATGATGTGCGGCGGCGTCTGGAAATCGAAGTTCAGTGGATCGCCAACGTTGAGCGGCAGGACCTTGTGTCCTTGCTTCACAACTTCATCGGCGACACAGGCCAGGTCGCGGATGGCGTAGCGGACGTTATCGAGGCGGGAGGCGGCAGCAATCTCGTGAGCTTGGCTGATGGGAGTCATGGAAGCCTCGCCACGGCGAAGGTTCCGGGCCGCGGCTCAAGAGAAATTCTAAATGCACGGGACGCGCTAGAGCGCAGAAATCTGCGCCCGGTCCCGCCAGTTGCGAACGAGGGGCGGCAAGACTGAAGAGCGGGAAGACTTACTTGGTAGCGTTGAATGTGAACACGGCTTCCTCAACCGTTTGGGCTGGGCCGGGTGCGTATTTCCAATGCATCACGGCCTGTGAGGCATACTGGGCCAACATAGGGTTGCCGCCCTTGCACTCAACCTTCGAAACGGTCCCGTTCGGAAGCACGGTCGCCGCCAGGCGAACCTGTCCTTCGAAGTGACCGTTCCTGAGGACATACGGATAGTCGGGCTCCGTCATCACCAGAACCTTGCGGTGTGTCTTGGCCGTGTCCTGGGCCAAAAGACGCGGAGTGAAAACGGCCATTAGTCCGAGCACGGCCAGGGCGGCAAGGCAGAGCCGGTTCCTGACGCTAAGACTCCGAACGGTGCGAAATTGACGATCCATCACAAGACGACCCCAAAGGCAAGAGTTGAGACCTGGAGGGAAGCCTCATGGGGCTAAGGTAGGTTGTCAGCAAGGGGTGAACAAGATTACCGAGGTACTCAGGGAAAGCAACTCCGCAGCACATTGGATTCGCGGGGAAAACGACGTCGGGAAAGAGAATCAGCCGTCAGAACCGATTGCTGACGGCTGATGGCTAAACTCAGTCCTCCCGATCAATCTGGGCCTTCTGCAGTTTGTCCGAATAGTCGACGTAAACCGACTTCCACTCCGTGTAGAAGTCGACCGCGCCGATCCCGCCCTCGCGATGACCGTTGCCCGTAGCCTTGGTGCCGCCAAAGGGCAGGTGCACCTCGGCGCCGATCGTCGGCGCGTTGATGTAGGTAATGCCGGCGTACAGATCACGGATCGCTGAGAACGCCTTATTAACATCCTTGGTGTAGAGCGCGGACGACAAGCCGTACTCGATCCCGTTCGCGATTTCAATGGCGTCTTCGAGATCGTCGCAAGGAATGATCGAGACCACGGGCCCGAAGATTTCTTCCTGCGCGATGCGCATCTTAGGATCGACGTCGGTAAAGACCGTTGGCTCCATGAACCAACCATACTGGTAGTCGCCCTGATCGAGACGGTTGCCGCCGCAAACCAGCTTCGCGCCTTCGTTCTTGCCGATGTCGACGTAGCTTAGATCGGTCTGCAGTTGCTTCTCGTTGACGGCTGGTCCCATCTGGACGGTTTCATCGAGACCGTTGCCTACCTTCAGCTTCTTCGCGCGCTCGACCAGGCGCTCGACGAATTCCCGATACACGCCCTTCTGCACGATCATGCGGCTGGTCGCTGTGCAGCGCTGGCCGGTGGTTCCGAACGCTCCCCAGAGCCCGCCTTCGATGGCCAGATCGAGGTTGGCGTCGTCGAGTACGATCATGGGATTCTTGCCTCCCAACTCGAGCGAGCAATGCTTGAAGCTCTTGGCCGCGATGCCGCCGATAATGCGGCCCACCGCGGACGATCCCGTGAGTGAAACCGCGCGAACGTCGGCATGCTCGGCGATCGGAGTCCCTACGTCCGCCCCGAATCCGCTCACGATGTTGATGACGCCCTTAGGCAGGCCCGCGTCGGAGAGTGCGCGAACCAGATTAAAGGTCGAGAGCGGAGTGTCCTGCGCGGGCTTGATGACGCAGGTGTTGCCGCAGACAATGGCCGGCAGAAGCTTCCAAGACGAAATCGCCATCGGGAAGTTCCATGGCGTGATCATGCCGCACACGCCAATGGGCTGCCGTACGGCCATGGCGAACTTGTTGGGCATTTCTGAGGGCACAGTCGGACCAAACAACCGGCGGCCTTCGCCAGCGTTGTAGTACGCGGCGTCAATGGCTTCCTGCACGTCGCCGCGCGTCTCGGCCAGCACCTTGCCCATTTCGCGGGTCATTTCTCGCGCATAATCTTCCTTGCGCTCAATCAAAATCTCAGCGGCGCGGAAAACAACCTCGGCGCGGCGCGGGGCGGGCACGAGTCGCCACTTCGTGAAGGCGCGCTTGGCGGCAGCGACGGCAGAGTCCACGTCAGCCTTGGCGGATTTCTGGAAGATGCCGACCAGGTCGCGGGTGTCGGCGGGATTGCGGTTCTCGAACGTCTCTCCGGTCGAGGCCTCGACCCATTCGCCGTCAATGAAATTCTTGAAAACCTTGGTCTTGCCGTAGTTGAGCGTGGCTGGACTGGTCAAAGTATCGGTTGCCATGATGTCTCCTAGGGTTTCTGAATATGAAGGCCCAAACAATTGATGCTACAACCCGCAAGGAAGGTGCGGCAAGAGAGGTTCGACAACCTACCGCCAACGTTTCAATTGCGGCCAGATCTGAGTCAGTGTCCCGAACTTTGCGCCTTTGCAGATGTAGACGCCGATCTGCGACTCCAACGCCCACGGATTGTCGGCTGACGTGCCAATATATTCGACCTGTTCGAAAAGCTGCTCCAGACGTTCTCTTCTGTCGCCGAGCACGATCATGCAATTGCCGGAATACCCGCGCGGTCCCCAGAGAAAATATGTGCGGTCGCCGCTGAGAGCGGGAGGCAAGCCGTGCGCCCGGCCAAAGAAGTCGATGGCCCCCGCCTGGCCATAGTCTTGCGCGAAGATGGCGCAGTCAGATCGCTGGTCGACTGGGATGCGGTTCCACGCCACCTCGGCCTCGTCCGCAATCTCCTTCCAGCCAAACTGGTCGGAGTACCACTGTGGCAGCGCCGCGCGCGCATGGGAGTACTCATTCACCGGGAGCTTGAACGGAAGAGTCTTCGTATAGGTCAGGAAATGGTCCGGCGAGAGAACCGGAACAACGATTGGCATAAGGTGGATTCCACTGGCCAGCAGGACGATCACAATAGTTGGCTTCAACCACTGGAGGCGCGGCTTCGCGCTTTCCCGACGGTCCAGTTCAGGACGATCCAGCCAATGTTCAAATGCCACTGCTCCCGCTGCCAGCAACATCGGGTAAATCGGAGCCAGATAGTAATTCTTCCCGTGAAGCAGGAACAAGATGGTATAGGTAACCAGATAGCTCCAAGCCAGCAGCCGATACGGCCGGAGCCGCGCGGAGAATAGCAGGGCGAACAGCCCGCCCAGCCAGAGGGGCGCGACCAAAGGATTGGTGACCAGCACCTGCTGAAAGAAGAATTGAGCGGGCCCCCACACAACGTCGCGCCCTTCGGACCGGATGGCGTGCATCAACTGCACGAACGGCCAGTCGTAGTGAATGTTCCATAGCAGATTGGGCAGAAAAATCAGAAACGCGGCGAGTCCTCCCAGCCATATCCACTTGTTCAGGAATTCGCGGCGCTGCTCGGTGAGCAACAGGCCCACGACAATTCCCAGGCCGAAGATGGCGATGGTGTACTTGTTTTCGAGTCCGACACCGGCGCACACGCCGAACCACAGCCAGTAGCGGGGATTGTCTTGCTTGATGGCCAGGATGGCGAAGTAGGCGCAGCCCATCCACAGGTTGGGCTCAAGACAATTTGTGCCGAGCAAGCTGCCGTTGGAAAGATACTGCGGCACGATGACGGCGCAGACGGCACTGAGCAGCACGGCGTAGCGGCGTCCTCCCATCTCGCGAGCGAGGACAGCGGTCTGGACGACAAGCAAGGAGGACGCCAAGGCAGGGATGAAGCGAATGCTTCGCAGCGAGTCTCCCAGCACAGCGCGGCAGATGTGGATCAGAAAAGGAATGAGCGGAGGTTGGTCGACATATCCCCACTGCAGATGGTCGCCGCACGACATATAGTCGAACTCGTCGCGAAAATATCCGTAGCGGTTGTTGAAATAAATGTGGAAGACCAGCTTGGCCAAGGCGATTGCCCAGATCACAGCCATGCCCGAAGCGAGGAAAGATTGCTGGTTGCGGTCGGGAGCCAAGAGTGCCGGGGGATGGGCGGCCATGGGAAACTAAGAATAGCTGATTCCCCGGGCAGTTTCAGGTGCGCCCAATCACTTCTCTCCGACTTCCCCGCAGTGACACCCGGCAGAGGCTCCGGCACTTCGGTAACGTCTCAAACTGATTACCTGTTCTTTCCTCCGTTTTGCTTGTGCTAACGTTGCTCTTTATCGCATATTTGCAAAGGTTTAGCGAGGTTTTTCGATCCCAAGTGTCTTCCGATAACCGCAAACCGGGGATCCACGTTGCGTGGACCACCATCACCTACCGCAGTGTCGCCCTGCTGATCATGGCCGGCGCGGTCATCTTCTATTTTGTCGTGCGTTTCACCTTCCCACAATTCACCGAGAACACGGTCAAGGCTGGCGGGAATGTAGTCGGCAAGTTGCTGGACCATATTGCGGGCATGGCTCCGGCAACTGGACCGGGAACCTCGACGGCCCAGCAGGCGCACTTCACCGCTCTCGATGGCACCGTGCGCGTCAAGAAGAGCAACGGCAATAGCTGGGTCACCGGCGACTACAGCATCCCTCTGGAAAAGGGCGATGTCGTCCAGACCGGCTCGGAAGGCATGGCCAAGGTCGTCTTCAATGACGGCACGAGCTACACCGTGAAACAGGATTCGCTAATCGTGATCGAAGAGAACTCGGCCAACGACCAGCAGCAGACCAACGTGGCCGTAGCCGTCAGCACCGGAACGGTTGATCTCTCGACTGCGACCTACAGCCAAGGTTCGAAATCGCAGGTGATTGTGGCGGGCGCCACGGCTTCGCTGTCGCCGGAGTCAGCGGCGCAGGTGCATAACGATCCCAAGGCCGATCAGCACGAAATCCTGATGAAGAAAGGTACAGGCGAGGTCAGCCGCAATGGCGAAACCGTGAAACTCGCCAACTGGGAAAAGGTGACCTTCCAGGGGCAACAGTCGCATCTGGAGAAGGCTAAAGAAATTGGACCTCCCACGCCCATCGCTCCCGCCAACATGGCGCCGCTGTTTTCCGCGGGCGAGGCAACCAAGGACGTGGAATTCTCCTGGACCCCGATGGCGAATGCAGTTGGTTACCGCCTGCGCATCTCCCGCAATCCTTATTTTTCTTCTACACTCGTTGACAAGAAGGTTAATACAGCGGCGGTAACCGTCACCAGCCTCGGCGAAGGCGCCTATTACTGGATGGTCCAGTCGTACGACACAGCCGGGAAAGAATCGGTGGAGAGCGAGAAGAACCGCTTCACCATCATTTCCAAAGGCAAGGAGACCGAGGCCATCGAATTGGATCTGGATCCGTTTATTCAGCATGGACACGTCATTGAAGTGACAGGCAAGACTCAGACCGGAGCGCGAGTCATGGTGAACGGCAGTGAGGTTCCGATAATCGGCACAGATGGCCAGTTTCATTACTTCACGCCGCCGTTGCCGACCGGGGAAGCGGTGATCACGGTGACGGCGCAAACCGCGCAGGGCGGAGTGAATACGCAGCAGAAGAAGATCATTATTCAGTAGGGGCCATCACTGCCAGACTTTGGGTTGCGACCTTTGGGATAGCGAACTTTCGATTTGAGCACGGTTGCCGGGCATCTCGTAGAATGAAGATAGCCAGCACCCTGAGAGAAAAAAGGAAGACACCGGGAGACTCCCGGCAAAGCAGCACGTAGAAAGACGCGGGAACATTTCGTCATGTCAAACAACGGATATCATTCAGGCCCGACGCGCAGTCACAACCTCCGGTCGCTGTTCAGCATTTTCTCCAGCGACCTGGCCATCGACCTCGGCACCGCCAACACGCTGGTGTATGCGCGCGGCAAGGGCATTGTCGTCAACGAGCCTTCCATCGTCGCCATCAACAAGAACACGGGCGAAGTCGAGGCCGTCGGCAAAGAGGCGAAAGAGATGCTGGGCCGGACGCCCGGCAACATCGTCGCCATCAAGCCCATGAAAGACGGCGTCATCGCCGACTTCAAAGTCACCGAGAAGATGTTGAACTATTTCATCCAGAAGGCGCACAACCGCAAGATGCTGGTGCATCCGCGCATTGTGATTGGCGTGCCGTCTGAGATCACGCAAGTGGAAAAGCGCGCGGTTATGGACTCGGCTTATCGCGCCAAGGCGAGCGAAGTGCATCTCGTCGAGCAGGCCATGGTGGCCGCGATCGGCGCCGGCCTTCCCATCACCGAACCCAGCGGCAACATGGTGGTCGACATCGGTGGCGGCACCACAGACATCGCAGTGATCTCGCTCAGTGGCATCGTCTACTCCCGTTCCGTGCGTATGGCCGGCAACCAGATGGACGAAGCCGTCATGAATTATCTGAAGCGAAAATATAACTTGCTGATCGGCGAGCGTACCGCCGAGCAGATCAAGATGGAGATAGGCTCCGCGCACCAGCTCGACAAGCCAATGACGATGGAAATCAAGGGCCGCAACCTGATCGAAGGCGTGCCCAAGACGATCACCGTCGACGACGGCGAAATCCGCGAGGCCCTCAGCGAGTGTGTTTCGACCATCATGAACGCGATCCGCGTCGCCCTCGAGCGGACGCCTCCCGAGCTCTCCGCCGACATCAGCGACCGTGGCATCGTCCTCACCGGAGGCGGCGCGCTCCTCAAGAACCTCGACAAGCGTATCCGCGAAGAAACGGGCCTGCCTGTTTCCATCGCCGACGATCCGCTGTGCAGCGTGGTTCTTGGCACCGGCAAAATGCTCAGCGACTTCAAGCTGCTGAGAAAGATCTCAATCGAGTAGGTTTCAAGGTTTCAGAGTTTCAAGGTTTCAAGGTGCTGAGGTTGCGAGGAACTCCTCAAAATCGCAGCTGGCAGTTGGTTCCTTGGGACATTGAAACTTTGAAACCTTGAAGCTTTGAAACTGACGTTATGGAATCCGTACTCGGCCGCTACCGCAACCTGGTCATTCTTGTAGGAGTGTTGTTTCTGCAAGTGCTCGGGCTGGCCATACAGGTGAAACGCAGCGGCGGCAGCGATGTGCAGGACACACGCCTGATCCGCATATGGGGCGTCGGCGCCATCACTCCTTTCGAGCGGATTCTGGTCTGGACCCAGAACGGTACCGGCAACATCTGGCATAACTATTTTTACCTGCGCGGCGTGCGGGCCGAGAACCGCCAACTGAAAGAGCAGATCGAGCAGATGCGGATCGAGCAGGTGCGCCTCAGCGAAGACGCTGCCCAGGCACGGCGTCTGCAAACGCTGCTGGCCTTCAAGGAACAATTCATCTCCCGGACCGTGGCTGCACAAGTGATTGGGTCCAGCGGCAGCGATCTTTCCCGCATCATCTATATCGATAAGGGGGAGAACGTTGGCATCAAACGCGACATGGCCGTCATGACGTCCGATGGTATCGTCGGTAAGGTTCTTCTCGTGTTTCCGTCGGTATCTCAGGTGCTGTTGGTCAGTGATCAGAGCAGCGGCGTCGGCGCCATCCTTGAAAAGACCCGCCTGCAGGGAGTTCTGCGCGGCACCGCCAATGGTGAGGTCGTGCTCGAACGCGTCATGAGCGATGAGCAGGTTCCGGTGGGTGAAACCGTGCTGACCAGCGGTGGCGACCAGATCTTCCCCAAGGGCCTGCCCGTTGGTACCGTGTCGAAAGTCGGATACGGCAAAGACCTGTTTCTGAATATCAAGATCAAGCCTGCCGCCAACCTGAGCAAGCTGGAAGAAGTGCTGGTGCTGGTGGAGAAGCAGGAACGACAGGCCATTGCGGAAGACAGCACGCGCGTCCGCGCTGCCGACATTCTGGCACAACGGCTGCCCTCCGTGCCCGACAAGCCGGCCACTGATGCGAATCCGGCTCCGGGAACTGTAGAAGGGTCCGTCAAACCCGCAGTCGCAAAGACCGTGGCGAAACCCACGGGCACAGCCGCGACCACAACGCCTTCTACCAAGAATCCATCCGTCACCAGCACCGTTCCAGGCTCGTCCGGAGTAGTCCCAGCAGGGAAGCCCGCTGGGACTTCCGCCGTGAAGAAGAGTGTGAGTGCCCCAGCCAACCCAGCGGCGGGGCCGAAGCCCGATGCAACTCGGACCGCGCCTGCGAACGAAAAGCCGAAACCCGCTGATTCCACCGCACCGACCGCGCCGCCGCCGAATCCCCAGCCCCCCGCCAACGAGAGCAGCCCACAATAGCGTGCCCATCACCTACACATCCAATGAGCAGGTTGAGGTCTACCGGTTCAGCATCCCGGTAACGATCGGTGTTCCTTTGCTGGCGCTCTTTGTGCAGGCATTTCTGCCGCTCCGGTTCCCGCGCTTTGCGGTCTATTTTGACTTGCCGCTGCTCGTGACCATCTTCTTTGCCATGGCGCGCCGCAGTCCGGTGGCTGGCCTGTTCACGGGAGCCGTCATCGGCCTGGCGCAGGACATGCTGGGCCACAATCCCATCGGAATCTACGGAATCGCTAATACCGTGGTGGGGTATGGAGCTTCGTCGTTGGGTGTGAAACTCGACGTCGAAAACGCCGGGGCCCGCCTGCTGGTTACGTTGGGTTTTTCTCTGATCCAATCCGCGGTCCATTTCACCGTTGCCCGAGGAATGGTCAACATGAACGTGACGTGGAGTTGGCCTCATGTCGTTTTGGGCGGTCTCGCGAACGCGATCCTCGGTGTTGCGCTGTTCTTCCTGCTCGACAAATTTAAGCAGAGAACATGACGAGCGGCTTCCGGCTCTCGGCTTCCGGCCGGATCACCGACAGAATGCTGCCGAGTACCCATGACCTTCGTTACTGAGAAAAGCTCCTCTGGCTCAAGGTCCGAAGTAGAATGAGATTAACTCCTGAAAGGAAAATGGCGCTAGCATCGATTTCTGAACGTGTGGCAAACACGCCGGAAGCCGGAAGCCGGAAGCCCGAAGTCTGATGTTCGGCCGCGACGAAAAAGTTTCCGAAGTCCGCCTCACGGCGGCGCAATACATCATCCTTGGCATCTTCCTGATCCTCGCCTACGGACTGTGGAAGCTGCAGGTGATGGAGAGTGGCTACTACGCTTCTGCCGCTGAGAAGAACCGCATTCGAAACGTCCCGGTGCTCGCGCCGCGCGGCAAGATTCTCGACCGCGAAGGCCGCACCATCGTCGACAATTACCCGTCATTTTCCGCGTTGCTTCTGCGCGACTCTACTCGCGACCTGGTCGGCGATGCGGACCTGATAGGCCAGGGTTTGCATCTTGATCCGAACGAGGTGAGGGCCCGCATCCGCCACTTCGCGGCGTTGCCGCAGTACCAGCCGATCTTCCTGAAAGAAGACATTACTCCCGACGAGTTGCAGTTCATCGAAGCGCATCGCAACGAGTTGCCCGAACTCGACACGATCATGGCGCACCGTCGCCTGTATCCGCGCAACGGATTCATGGCGCACCTGATCGGCTATGTGGGTGAGGTCAGCGAAGATATGCTGAACCAGCCCCAGTTTGAGCTTTACAACGCCGGCGACGTCGTCGGCATTTCCGGCGTCGAGCGCCAGTACAACACGCTGCTGATGGGGCAGAATGGATCGCGCCAGGCCCTGGTCGATAGCCACGGCCGAGAAGTTGGGCGCTTAGGCGAAACCGAAGCGATACCCGGCAAGCAACTTAAGCTGACGGTCGACATCGATTTGCAGATTGCGGCGGAACAGGCTCTGGAAGGGAAGAACGGAGCGATCGTTGCCATGGACCCGCACACGGGCGAGATTCTCGCGATGGTGAGCGGGCCATCCTTTGATCCCAATGATTTTGCCGTACACGTGTCACGCGACCAGTGGAACAAGCTGGTCACCGATCCCGACAAGCCGCTGCTGAACAAAGCGATTCAGGCGCAACTGGCGCCCGGCTCGACGTTCAAAATCATCATGTCGGTCGCAGGATGGCAGGAAGGCATTGCTCAGACGCTCCATGTCAATTGCACCGGCGGCGCTGTGTTTTATGGCCGCCGTTTCGGGTGCTGGGTGAAAAGTGGACACGGGGAAGTTGCTCTTGAGAAAGCGATCTACGCGTCCTGCGACGTGTTTTTCTACACGCTGGCGGAAAAACTGGGTATCGACCGCATCGCAAAATACGCGACGGACCTGGGATTGGGGCAAAAGACTGGAATCGACTTGCCCAACGAAGTGGCTGGCGTGATGCCCTCGGAAGAATGGAAGATCAAGAATTTCAAACAGAAGTGGTTTGCCGGGGAGACGATTTCCGTCGGCATCGGCCAGGGCGCGGTCGCGATTACGCCTGTGCAATTGTTGCGTGCTATCAGTGCGATCTCCATGGGTGGGCGCATGGTTGTGCCGCACGTCATCAACCCAACCGACATGCCTCCAGGCTACGTCGAGGCCCAGCACGTTACGGAAGTGAAAAACGTCCCGATTGACCCGAATGGGTGGACCTTTATCACCGACGCAATGACGCGGGTTCTGCTGCCGGGAGGATCGGCTCCTTCGGCGCACATTCCAGGCATCGATATTGCGGGCAAGACGGGCTCCGCGCAGATTGTATCGCTGGCGACTCGTGCCCGATTCAAGAACAGCGCGGATCTGGCGCAGAACGGCTGGTTCGTAGGATTCACGCCGCGCCGCAATCCCGACATCGTCGTCTGTGTGCTGTTCCAGGGCGGCGAGCACGGCCGGTTGGCGGCTCACCTGGCAACTCAAGTAATCAAGGCCTACGTCGACAAGCAGCGCCGTGTTCCGCAGAAGATGGCGGAGAAGCCGAAGAGCGACGGAACCGTGGATATCGGTGGCCTGTGGACCGACCCCGATACCGACGGCGGCAAGGAAACATTGCAAGGCGGTCGTTTCGTTCTCGACCTGCCAAACAGGCCGCTGGCAGTCGCGATAGCCGCCCCGGGAATGCATCAATGACCTAGACCTATTTGCTGAGGGGGGCCGAGCAGTCGATCCCTCAACGGAAAAGCTAGAAGCGAGGAGCTAGAAGCTAGAAGCTGTTTCTATGGCACGTTACGTCTCATACCGCGACTTCGACTGGGTCCTTCTGGGCTTCGTGCTCATCATTTGCGGCCTGGGCGTGATGGAGATTCACAGCGCCACCATGCACACGAAGTTTGCCGGAGCCCACGTCAAGCAGGTCTATTGGATTGTGGCCGGCGTCGGCGCAATGTTCATCATCAGCCTGGTCAACTATCAGGCGTTGCTCGATCAGATTCACTGGTTCTACATCGCCGGCGTTGGCTCACTGATGGCTGTGTTGCTCTTCGGACAAAAATATTTGGGTGCACGACGCTGGATCAAAATGCCCGGCGGCAACCACTTCCAGCCATCCGAATGGGTCAAGCTCATTCTCATCCTGGCCGTCGGCAAGTATTTCGCCGACATGCGCGAGCGGGAACTTTCCTGGGCGGATTTTATGAAGGCCGCAGCGATCGTCGGCATCCCCATGCTGATGGTGCTCAAACAACCGGACTTGGGTACTGCTCTTACCTACCTACCGATTGCGGCCATGGGTGTGTTTCTGGGCGGACTGCAATGGAAGCAAGGGTTGACCGTGGCATTGCTCGCGACGGTAGGTTTGGGAGCGGTCTTTTTCATCCCAAGGGTGCACGTCCTGAAGTCGTATCAGAAGCAACGCTTGACCAGCTTTGTCGACCCTGAACTCGATCCGCAGGGATCGGGGTACCAAGTTGAGCAATCCAAGATCGCCGTGGGCTCCGGGGGCCTCTGGGGCGGAAAAGGCTCGCAAACACACGGCGCATTCCTCCCAGTTCCGCAAACGGACTTCATTTTCGCCGCTTTTTCAGAAGAACATGGATTCGTAGGCGCTCTCGGCGTTCTGCTGTTATACTTCATTGTGCTGATGCGTTTGACCCAGAACGCGCAAACAGCGCCCGACCGCGCTGGCACGTTCGTGGTGATGGGTGTGGTGGCTGTGCTTAGCTTCCATATCCTGGTCAATGTCGGCATGGTGGTTGGCTTTATGCCGGTCACCGGAATACCCCTGCCGCTGATGAGTTATGGTGGGTCTTCTGTGTTGTTCATGTTCCTGGCGCTGGGGATGGTTATGAATGTTCGTATGCGCCGCTTCGTGAACTAACTGGTGCCTGGTTAGACGAGCCAGTTAGGACGGAACAGATTCAGAAGCAACGGGTTCAGGAACCAGGAAGAAACGGCAGGATTAGCAGTTTGTTGCGCTCGCAGGCGCAACCCTAAAAAATATCGATCGCCCTCGCGTAAAGGGGGCATTTCACCGGCTAGTCGAGCAGTAGAAGGCCGGGCAGGATTGAAGCTGAGCAGCCGGGCAGGGAACGGCCCCCCGACCCAAGTTGGGTCTGAGAGTGCGGTCACAAACCCCGGCAGAAGTTAAAGCGATAAGTGCAAAAGATTCCCAAGCTTGTGCAGCGGACTCGGCGCAGAGAAGAACTCTCTGGCCCCGTCTGTCCCCAGTTCGGGGCAACGTCGCGATGCTCTTCGCTTCATCCTCCCGCACCTTTTCTGACTCCACCCCGGTGAAGCCCGACCGACCTCAGGTAATGCGTCGGCGGGACCGGAGTGTTCGATGAACAAAGAACTATTTGTCTCTTCCACCCCCCACGAAACCAAGGTGGGCCTGGTGGAAGACGATCTGCTCGCGGAAGTCTATCTTGAGCGCGAGAATGAATACACCTTAGCTGGATCCATCTACAAAGGCCGTGTAACCCGCGTGCTGCCCGGCATGCAGTCGGCCTTCGTCGACATCGGCCTGGAACGCGATGCCTTCCTCTACGTTTCCGACTTCATGGAGTTGGAAGAGCATGACGACGATTTGACCGACGTGGTCCCAGCCAACCGCAACGTGCCCGACCTGCGCCAGCAACCCGCTCGGCTCGAAGCTGCCCCGGTTGCGATGGATGCTCCTCAGGCGGCCGATGGAACAGAAAGCGATTTTCAGGCGGAATCGGGTCAGGAATTTGTTGAGACCGATGTCCAAGGGGATGCCCAGCCGACGGTATCGGCCGGAGCGATACCTGAGGAGGCCGGGGATTCGCAGAACCGAGAGCGCGGAGGCTACCGGGGACGCCGCCGACGCCGTGGTGGACGTCGCGACGGCCGCAGCGACGGCCGTGATCGTGGTCCGGACCGAGGCCCAGAAAGAACGCCGGATCGAAGCTTCGACCGTGGATCCGACCGAGGTTCCGACCGCAGTCCTGAGCAGCGCTTCGCTCGTCCCGTCGAGCCCGCGCCCACTCGAGCGGTGGAGTCCGGCAGAACTCAGCCCTCAGGTCCGCCTCCCGGATATCAGCCCATGATGCTGCCCGGAGAATCAATTTCCAAGTATCAGCGCTACGCCCAGCAACCGCCGGCCCAGGAGCCGGTCCGTCAGTCAATCACTGCGGTCGAGCATGAAGCCCCGGCGGAGCCTGTCGCTCCTATAGCCGCTACTTTCCCTGAGGATGAGCCCATTTTCGCTGCCGCCGATTCGGTCGCAGAGCCCCTTCACGAACAGCACGACGACGCTCAGGCGGCCCACGAAGAGCCCGCTGAGCAAGTTGAGTCGGCCTCAACCTCAACCGACTGGAATCAGGAATTCCGCCGTCCAGAACCAACTCCCCTGCCTTCACTTGGATGGCCCGGAGAGTCGACCCTTACGGTGGAACAAGACGCGGTTCAACAAGGCGAAGTGGAAGAAGAAGTCCATGAGCCACAGACCGCAGCCGTAAGCGAGCAAGCCGACCCTCCCGTGCGTTCGCGCCGCGAGAATGAGACTCCTGTCTTCGCCGCTCCCGGCACCATGGAAGAAGAGACCATCGACGACGAAGAAGCAGGCACCATCCATTACGAAGCTTCTTCCGACGAAGGCTACGACGAATTCGAAGAAGAAACTCACGCAGGTCCCGGACAGCTGAACGGAGACGCCCGCGAAACTGTCGCTGAGATTCATCATGCGTCTCTCACCGAAGCTGTCGCTCATCCCGCGGAGGCGGCTCCTGCCGAAGGCGAGGAAGATCCTGAGGAACTGGAACTCGAAGAGGCCCAGGCTGAAGCGGAAGCCTTGCTGGACGCGGAGGCACGCGGCAACGGTACCGTTGACGCCCGCGTGGAAGTTCGTGCTCCGGCGGCAACCGTTGGATACACGCAACGCACGCAACGCCCGCGTCCCGGTCAGGACCGCGACCGTGGTCCTCGCGACCGGCAACGCCGCGGTGGAGGTGGAGGCGGACGCCGTTTCCGCCGCCGCGAAAACGCTCCCGTTCCCTTGATCAGCGATCTGCTGAAAGAAGGCCAGGAAATTCTGGTCCAGATCGCCAAGGAACCCATCGGCAAGAAAGGCGCGCGCATCACCAGTCACATCGCGCTGCCGGGCCGGTTCCTGGTCTACATGCCTACGGTGAACCATACCGGTGTCTCGCGCAAGATCGCCTCGGACGAAGAGCGCCAGCGCCTGAAGCGGATCATTCTGAGCGAACGGGAAAACGGCCACGGAGGCTTCATCGTCCGCACGGCCGCGCAAAGCGCCAGCGAAGAAGAGCTCCGCGCCGACATCCGCTTCCTGAAGGGCTTGTGGCAGGACATCAAGAATCGCGCCGAAAGTTCGAAGCCGCCAGCACTGATCTACCACGATCTGAATGTGGTCGAGCGTGTGCTGCGCGATCAAGTCACTTCTGATTTCAGCGTGATCTGGGTCGACACCGAACCGGAATACGAGCGCGTGCTGCGCTTCTTCAACCGCTTCCAACCGGCAATGGTCAAGCGCGTGAAACTCTACACCAAGGAAACGCCGCTGTTCGAGCAATTCGGCCTCGCCGAAGAAATGAACAAGGCGCTCAAGTCGAAGGTGTGGCTGAAGAGCGGCGGCTACATCGTCATCAACCAGACCGAAGCTCTGGTCGCGATCGACATCAATACCGGCAAGTACGTCGGCAAGACGGCGCGACTGGAAGACACCATCGTCAAGACCAACGTGGACGCGGTGAAGGAGATTGTGCGGCAGGTTCGGCTGCGCGATCTCGGTGGCATCATCATCATTGACTTCATCGACATGGATGAGCGCCGCAACCGCCAGCGCGTGATGCAGGCACTGGAAGAGGAGCTCCGCCGCGACCGCGCCCCATCAAAGACGCTGCAGTTTAACGACTTCGGCCTCGTCGCCATCACCCGCAAGCGGGTCAAGCAGTCGCTGGAACGCACCATCGGCGCACCTTGTCCGTACTGCGAGTCGACCGGATACGTGAAATCGGTCACCACGGTTTGCAATGAGATTTATGTCGAGATGCGCAAGATTGCCAAGCATCTCGAACATGAAGACGTCATGCTGCGCGTGCATCCCGACGTCGCCAAGGAATTGAAGTCCAACAACGGCCGCTTGCTGAACGAGATGGAAGAAATGACCAAGCGCACCATCATCGTGAAAAGCGATGCGGCCGTGCACCAGCAACAGTTTGATATCAACTAAGCTGCGAGCTCTCGAGCTGTGAGCTAACGAAAAGACGGGCGCAATCGCCCGTCTTTTTTTGTCGCGCGGTTTCTTCCTCTGTGTCCTCCGTGTCCTCTGTGGTTAATGTCTAGAAATAACCACAGAGGACACAGAGGACACGGAGGTCCGAATGACGAATGAAAGGGATTCAGAAAAGGCGAGGGGATCTAGCTCGCCACGTTGGCGAGCGTCTTCACGGCGACATCCGCATGGTTACGCAGTTTGTGCGCAGACTCATGAATCGAGCGGGCGGCTGGTCCGGCGCCACTTTGCTCGGCTGTCTGCGCAACGCTGCCGGCATCCTCGGCGGTGGTGCTGGCCATATCGAGCAACACAACAACGGCATCGGCGTGCAGCTTCCACACGGATGACATCTTCTGGCTGCGCTTCAGTTCTTCCAACTCGGTGCTAATGCGCGCGGAAATCGAAACCATCCGGATCAGAGTCCGCGCAATGTCGGCACGCGTGCTCTTTTCTTCCAGGAACGGAGCACTGTACGCGTCAGCTTCCGGTGTCGTCAACGTCAAGTTGAAGAATCGCATCGGGACGACCTGTCGATATTTCGGGTCGGCCACGCGCACAAACACCCGAATCGATTCCTCGACGCGCCGCAGTTTCCCTTCTTCCGCCGAGATTTGTTGCGCAGTTACGGCCGGCGGCTGGAACACCGCAGCCGCTGCGGGAACTTTTGCAGCAGCCACCTTCGCCGCTTTAGCCGCCGCCCCCCCACCGCCCGCTGCGCGCGACGTTTGGGCCACCGGCGTCAGCAACGACCGCCGGATCGGCGGGCGCCGGTCCAATTCCTTCTTGAGCTTCGAAACCCGCCGGAATTTCTCAAACGTGCTCCCATAATCCGCCTCCAGCAGTTGCTTCCCTTGAATCGCGGCCACGTGTTCCACCGTGACTTCTACGCCGTCAACCGTGGTCAGAATCGTCCCACCCATTTCTTCCAGCGCCTGCCCGAAGGTCTTGATCTCGGTCAGGGCCTTGGCGAATAGTTCGTCAAACTTCTTGCCGAACGTCGCGTTGTAGGCCGAAACCGTGGCCAGCACGCCGGGATGATAGAACGAGGAATCCAGCCACTGCTTCAGTTCCCGCACGCGCCCAATAATGCCGGAGTCGATCAGTGTGTTGAAGTCGCGGAAGCGCGCAATCTCGTCGCGCAAAGGATCAAACCTCCGGAGCAGTTGCACATGCTCCTCGGGAAGAGAGGGCACATCAGAGTCGGCCAGGATCTCAATCAGAGCAATTTCGAAAGGCGAGAGAGGCAGCGCACCGTCCAGTCCGTAGCCCGTCTGCTCCCACTGCCCCGGCACGCGCGGATGGCGATATAAGAATGTCGCGATCAGATCGGTCTTGTCGCGGTTCACGTCGCTGGGCTCGCGACGCCGCACAAAATACCGCAACAGAGCCTCTGCAACTTCAGAATCCGTGTCCGGAGTCAGCGCCTGACGCACCATGGCTGGCGTAATGGCCATGTCCAGCAGATGAAGCCAGCGATACATCCTCGACAATGTGGTTGGAAGTTCGCGCTCGGAGTGGCGTAGCGCGTCCTCGTCGAGACCGCTCGGAATAGGGACATCCCCGCCGAGCGCATCCCGCATGAGCTTCTGGTAGAAGCCCTGGACGGTCGCCAAAATGGCTAATTCAAACCGAAGATCTTCGGTCAAACGTGCCCCCGAGAGCAAGATTTCCCTTCTGAAACTTTACTAGTGTCTAAGTAAAAACGAAATGTTACTTCCGGTGCAAGTTACTACCGGAGCGAGACTCTCACGCACTGAAATGATTTGCTCTGGAAGTACATGGACTTTCGCGGGTGTTAGCTGGGCACGGAACGGGCCGCGACTTCAGGCAGGCAGGGAACGGGTCTGGAACGGGTTTACTCAAATCGGATTTTGGGTAGGGCTCGGCTTCAGCCGTGCCGTTGAGGAGAGATTAAAGATTGCGGGCTTCAGCCCCAGAGGGACTTCTTAGGTAGCAACTCAAAAGACAACCGTCTTGTTCCCATACAGCAACACGCGGTTCTCGACATGCCACCGCACCGCGCGCGACAGCACAACTTTCTCCAAGTCACGCCCTTTGCGGATGAGATCTTCTACGGTGTCGCGATGCGACACCCGAACCACATCCTGCTCGATGATCGGACCATCGTCGAGCACCTCGGTCACATAGTGACTGGTGGCGCCAATCAGTTTCACGCCGCGCTCAAACGCCTGATGATAAGGCCGGGCCCCCACAAATGCCGGCAGAAAGGAATGATGGATGTTGATAATCCTCTGCGGATACCGGTTCACGAACTCATTCGACAGGATCTGCATGTACCGCGCCAGCACCATAAAATCTGGCTTCTGCTCGTCGATCAGCGCCTGAATCTTTGCCTCGGCCTGGCTCTTGTTGTCTCTATTGACCGGAACGATGGCGTAAGGAATCTTGTAGAAATCGGCAATCGCCTGGTTGTCCGCGTGATTGGAAATGATCAGAGGAATGTCACACGCTAGTTCGCCGCTCTTGTGCCGGTAAAGCAGATCGACCAGGCAGTGGTCGTACTTCGAAACCAGAATAATCATGCGCTGCCGCAGCGACGACTGCGCCAGCCGCCACTTCATGTTGAAGGCTTCCGCGACAGGCGAGAAATACTTGCCGAAATCCGCCAGGTCGATGTCGAAGTCCCTGGGATCGAACTCGACGCGCATCAGAAACAGTCCCGACTCTTCGTCGGCGTGTTCATCGGCATGCAGGATGTTGCCGTTGTGCCGGAACACAAAGTCGGCGATAGTCGCGACCTCACCCTTGCGGTCAGGACAGGAGATCAGCAGAATGGCAGAATTCTTCATGAGTAGCGCCGCCCCTTCGCCCTTAGCTCAAGGCAGGCTGGCGGCTGTCGCGGCGGCGTCCCGCCGCCGCTGCTGCCAGAGCCCGACGCTCTCGCGGCAGCCGGCGACGACGCCAACGCTACTTCTTCAACTCCTTCAATATCTCACGCGCCGCATTCGAGCCGGACCCTCCGGTCAGCCCCGCGCCGGGATGCGTCCCACTCCCACACAAATACAGGTTCTGAATCGGCGTCCGGTACCGCGCCCAATCCAGCAGAGGGCGCATGGTGAAGAACTGATCGAGCGCAAGCTCCCCGTGGAAGATCTGCCCGCCCGTCAGCCCGTACTTTTCTTCCAAGTCGCGCGGCGTAATGATCTGGTGCGTCAGAATCAGTTCCGGAAGATTCGGCGCATACTGAGCCATAGTCTGCACCACCGTCTGCCCCAGCGCATTACGCTGCTCTTCCCAATCGCCCTTCACCTTGTAGGGCGCGTACTGCATGTAAATCGACATCACGTGCTTGCCCTCGGGCGCAAGCGTGGGATCGGTCAGCGATGGAATCGTGGCTTCGAGATACGGCTGCCGCGAGAAGTTGCCGTACTTCGATTCGTCGAACGCCCGCTCCAGATAGTCAATTTCATTGCCAATATGAATGCGCCCCTTGAGCGGTCCCGCGTCGCCATCCTTGAGTGCCGTGAACTTCGGCAGCCCAGCGAGCGCCAGGTTCACCTTCGCCACCGTGCCGTTCCCGCGGTAATGCTGTAGCTTCTGCACGAAGTCCGGCGAAAGGTGCGTCGGATCGGTCAGCTTGAGCAGAGTGCGTTTCGGATCGGCATTGGAAATAACCGCCTTCGCTGGAATCTCCTCTCCTGTCGAAAGCAGCACGCCCGTCGCCGTGCCGTTCTGCACGCGAATCTCAATGACTTCCGCCCCGGTGCGAATCTCCACGCCCGCGGCCTTGGCCGCCGATGCCATCGCCTGCGTAACCGCGCCCATGCCGCCCGCAGCAAACGAAGCCGACCCCGCCGGATGGGGATCCGCCGCCGCTCGAATCAACAGCACCAGAGCGCTTCCCGCCGACCACGGACCGAGAAAAGTTCCGAACACGCCGCGAGCCGCAATCACTGCTCGCAGCAGTTCCGTTTCAAAGTATTCCGATGCCAGGTCCGCGACTGCCATGGGCCCCCAGCGCAACAGGCGAAACATATCTTTCCTGCCCAGCTTGCGAATTGCGCGCCCCGTCTTGAGCATGCTCCACAGATCGCCGCGACTGGGACTGTCTATGTCAGGTGGAGTGGTCGCCAGCGCGTCACCAATGACCTTCCCGATCTTCCCCAGCGACTGCTCAAACTCGGAGTACTTCGCCGCATCCTTCTGTGAGAACGCCGCGATCTCCTGCGCCGACTTGCCCGCATCCTGATAAAGCGAAAGCGCCCGCCCATCGGGCGAAAGCGCGGTCACGCAAACATCCGGCGTGATCAGCCTCAGCCCGTGCTTCTCCAGTTGCATGTCGCGCAGAATGCTCGGCAGAATCGGTCCGGCCGTGTGCGCCAGCGTCGAACAGCGAAACCCGGGATGGAACTCATCGGTGACGGCGGCCCCACCCACCTGCGCGCTGCGCTCGAGCACCAGCGGTGTGTACCCCGCCTTGGCCAGATAGAACGCGGTGACCAGCCCATTGTGGCCACCGCCGATGATGACGATATCGCGCCCCTGGGACATGCTATGCCGCCCCCTTGATGTCTTTCAGAATCTCCAGCGCCGCCAGTCGCCCGTTCGCGCCCATAATGCCGCCGCCCGGATGCGTCGCCGATCCGCACATGTAAAGGTTCTTGATCGGCGTCCGGTACTGTGCCCAGCCCGGCACGGGACGCAGGAAGAACAGTTGCTCCAGCGAAAGCTCCCCTTGGAAGATGTTGCCCTCGCTCAGCCCCCACTCACGTTCCAGATCGAGTGGAGTGATCACCTGCTTGTGAAGGATCAGATCCTTGATGTTCGGCGCGTACTCGGCGATGGTGTTCACCACGGTGTCGCCGAAGGCTTCCTTCTGATCATCCCAGGTAAGCCCTGGACGCAACTTGTAAGGCGCGTACTGCACAAAGCACGACAGCACATGTTTTCCCGGAGGCGCGACCGAAGGATCGGTCAGCGACGGAATCACCATGTCGATATACGGCCGCTTCGAGAAGTTGCCGTACTTCGCGTCGTCATAAGCCCGCTCCATATACTCGACCGAAGGCGAAATCGAAATTGCGCCCCGCAAATGCGCGCCCGGTCCGGGCATGCACTTGAAGTTCGGCAGCCCATCGAGCGCCATGTTCACCTTGCCCGACGATCCGCGGAACTTATATCGATTGATTTCCTCCAGAAAGTCACCGGGAAGATGCTCGGCGCCCATGAACTTGGTAAACGTGAGCCGCGGATCGACGCTGGAAGAAACCACATCGGCGTAAATCTCATCCCTGTTGGAAAGAACCACGCCCTTAGCCCTGCCGTTCTTCACGATGATCTCAGAAATACCCGACTGGGTGCGGATCTCCACGCCCGCCTCGCGCGCGGCGTCGGCGATCGCATTCGAAATCGCGCCTGTGCCTCCCCGAGCAAATCCCCACGCGCGGAACGCTCCATCAATCTCCCCCATGTAGTGGTGCAGCAAAACATACGCCGTCCCAGGAGAGCGAACGCCCAGGAACGTGCCGATAATCCCCGAGGCCGACATCGTGGCCTTGAGCACGTCGGTTTCGAACCATTGATCGAGGAAATCAATGGCGCTCATGGTCATGAGTTGCACCTGGTTGTACTTGTCGTAGCTCGACATGCCCTGGAAGCGCCGCCCGATGAACAGAAGCTTCATCAGTTCGCGCGGATTCAGCGTCGTTGGATCTGGCGGCACCATGCTCAGGATCGGCTTCACGAACCGGCACATCGCCTGCATCGCCTTGCCAAACTCGTCATAAGCCTCGGCATCAACGCGCGAGTGCCGGGCAATCTCGCGGTGAGTCTTGCCATGATCGTTCACGCGCCACAGATAATCTCCGCTGGGCATCGGTGTAAATGTGCCGTCGAGCGGAAGAATCTCCAGCCCGTGGCGGGGAAGATCGAGATCGCGAATAATCTCCGGCCGCAGCAGCGACACGACGTACGAGCACACCGAGAACTTGAATCCCGGCACAATCTCTTCCGTGCAAGCCGCGCCGCCCAGCACATGGCGGCGTTCCAGCACCAGCACCTTCTTGCCCGCGCGCTGTAGATAGGCAGCATTGACCAGGCCATTATGGCCACCGCCGATTACGATCACATCGTATTTCGATCCGTTAGAACCAGCCATATTTGTCTTCAACTCTCAGCGCGGAATCGCACGGATTGTAGCAGGTGCGTATCGCTGCATTTGGTGGAATCAGTTCAGGAAACATTCCGCTGCGCTCCAGAGCACAACGGGAAAGAGGGAAGACCAGCCTTGTCCTTGCTAGAGTCCGGAAGGAAGCACAGTCCAGCTTCTCAGGAGACTCCACAAGGTTGGCAACGTCGAGGGCATGATCGATGGGAACGCGAACTGTCATTCTAATGGAGAAGCGTGATTTTGTCCGCTAGTATTCAGCGTTTTGGAGTATTCTCGCAGAGCACATGAGCCGCCGCCAGGAAACTTCGACGTTAAGCCCGCTGATCTGGTTGGCCGTCGTGATCCTGATTCTTTATTTTGCGCGCGCTGTGCTGATTCCCCTCGCGCTCGCCCTGACGCTCAACTTCTTGCTCGCCCCGATGGTGACGTGGCTGCAGCGATTGCGCATGAGTCGCGTGCTGGCCGTGGCGGTCGTGATGCTGGTTTCCGCGGCAGTCGTGGGCGAGATGGGCTGGGTTGTATCTGGCCAGTTGCTGCAGGTGGCCAGTGATCTTCCCAAGTACCGGCAGAACATTCGCAACAAGATTGAGGCTCTTCATCTAGCGCCCGAAAGTGCGTTGGGGCGCGCCGCCGTGAGCGTGAAGGAAATTGATGCCGAGTTTGTCGAGTCGTCGACTACTCGCCCGGCGCAGACGGGTCCGCAGGCGTCGGCAACGCTGAAAGCTGGCGCGCCGCAGGCGGACTCGGCGGTCCCGGTACAAATCATCACGCCTTCGGCTACTGGCTTGCGATACCTCGGCCAGTTGTTGAGCCCGCTGCTCAAGCCGCTTGGGACCGGCGGCATGGTGGTAATTTTCACCGTCTTTATTCTGATTAAGCGGGAAGACCTTCGTGACCGCTTCCTCCGTCTTGCGGGAGTGGCACAGTTGCACGCCATGACCCTCGCGTTAGACGACGCGGGGCAGCGCATCAGCCGGTATCTGCTGATGCAGTTTGTCGTGAATGCTTGCTATGGCCTTTGTTTCGGAATTGGGTTGTTTCTGATTGGAGTCCCCAATGCCGTGCTCTGGGGCGTTATTGCTGGGCTGTTCCGTATTGTTCCGTATGTGGGCGCGCTGGCGGCGACCGCTTTCCCTCTGGTTCTGGCTCTGGCTTTGTTCCACGGCTGGGGACCGCCAGTGCTTGTCGTGCTGCTGTTTGCCCTTCTGGACTTGGTCGCTTCCAATGTCGTGGAGCCCTGGTTGTATGGCGCGCACACCGGAATCTCAGCGCTCGCGTTGCTGGTGACCACCGTGTTCTGGACGATGCTGTGGGGATGGGCAGGATTAGTGCTGGCGATTCCGTTGACGGTGTGCGCGATTGTGCTGGGACGTTACGTGCCGCGCATGTCGTTTCTCCACGTTCTGTTGGGGGATGAAAGCGCTCTTTCGGTCGAAGCGCAGTTCTACCAGCGTCTGCTGGCCTTGGACCAGGAAGACGCTCGTGGCATCGCGATGAATTTCCTGAAGTCTCACTCGCTCGAGAGTCTTTATGACCAGGTGCTGATCCCGGCCTTGGCTTTGGCGGAACAGGACCGCCACAAAGGCGGGCTGGACGAGACACGCGAGTCGTTTCTTTTTCTCAGCACCAGCGAGATCGTCTCTGAATTGGCGGTCCACCGTCACGAGGACAAGGTGCCCAAGCCCCGACGGCTGATTCGGCGCTGGATGTCGAACAAAGCGCCGGTGGCGCCGGTGGCCAGTCACTCCGAGCCCGCGCCGTCGGCCATGCGCATCTTCTGTCTGGCGGCCAACGACCAGGCTGATGAGATTACCTCTTCCATGCTGGCTCAGTTGCTGGAGTGTGCTGGCCACGGAGTGATTTCATTGCCGGTGGAGTCCAAGTTCGAAGACATTGTGGAGCACCTTCCTCCCGAGCCGCAGGATGTGATCTGCATCTCGGCCCTGCCGCCATTTGCTTTCGCACAAGCCGCTTCGATCTGCCAGAGGGTTCGACTGCACCTGCCGGAGATCAAGGTTCTGGCCGGAATCTGGGGCTATAGCGGCGATCGGAACAAGGCTCTCGATCGCTTTGGCAGCGCGCGCCCTGACGCCGTCGTGTCTACGCTGGCCCAGGCTCTGCAACACATCAGCGAGTGGCACGGTCAGTCCCCAGATGGGGCGGATTTCGATCGGCCTGCGCAGGAGCCCAAACTGTCTGGCTTTGGAAGCTGAGGTTCATCGATCTATAATCCCGCTTCGGCTAAAATAGCCGTCGAGGGCCCTTACCTTGCCAATTGGAACTGCATTTCACGAGCGCACTTTTCCCTTGTGCCACAGCCTGAACTATCGGGAATGGTCCGGCTACTACACCGTGAGCGTGTACGAAGTTCATCACGAGCATGAGTACAACGCCATTCGCAACGCGGCCGCGCTCATAGACATCTCGCCGCTCTACAAATATCTGATTACCGGTAAAGACGCGACCCGCCTCGTGAACCGCGTCATCACTCGCGACATCAACAAAGTCAAAGTGGGCCAGGTGATCTATTGCTGCTGGTGCGATGAAGAGGGCAAGGTCATCGACGACGGCACCATCTCGCGTCTCGAAGAAAACGTCTATCGCTGGACGGCTGCTGACCCCAGCCTCCGCTGGTTCCGCCAGAACGGCCTCAACATGGACGTGCAGGTCGAAGACATTTCCGAGAAAGTCGCAGCGTTGGCCCTGCAAGGTCCTACATCAGCCAAGCTGCTGAAAGCTGTTGCCGACGCCGACATCGCCAATTTGAAATATTTTCGCGTTACCCGCGGCAAAATCGCCGGAGTGCCCGTCGACATTTCGCGCACCGGTTACACCGGCGATCTGGGATACGAAATCTGGATGCCCTGGAACGACGCCGTAAAAGTCTGGGACGCCCTCGCCGACAAGGGGAAGCAATTCGATCTGCACGCGGCCGGCATGCTGGCGCTCGACGTTGCTCGCGTGGAAGCTGGGCTGCTGCTCATCGAAGTCGACTACACCAGTTCCAAGAAGGCGCTGATCCCGTCGCAGAAGTTCTCGCCCTACGAACTGGGCTTCGCCAAGATGGTTCACCTCGAGAAAGAAAACTTCATCGGCAAGAAAGCCCTCGAGCAAGACGCGAAGCGCGGTGTCCCGCGCCAATTAGTAGGCTTGGAAGTCGATTGGACCGACGTCGATCAGCTCTACGAGCGCTATGGTCTCACTCCGGCCGCCCCGTCGCAGGCCTCGCGCGTCGCCGTCCCCGTGTACGCGGGAGACAAGCAGGCCGGCAAGGCCACCACCACCAGTTGGTCCCCGATCCTGAAGAAGTTGATCGCACTGGCCAGCGTCGAGACCGAGTACGCGAAGCCGGGAACCCCGCTCCAGATGGAGATCACGATCGAAGCCATCCGCCTGAAAACGAACGTGAAGGTGACGAACCTTCCGTTCTTCAATCCTCCACGTAAGACTGCCACACCTGCGTAAATGGTTTATGTGGGGACAGCCGACTTCGGCTGTCCCGCCGGGCGCAGCCCGGCTGGGGGTCCTCGATCTTGCCGCTGAATGGTTCGCACGAAAGCGAGCTTCGCTCGCTGGACAGCCGATGGCGGCTGTCCCCACATAGCTCTGTCTCAAGTCTTGTTAGGCTGTAAGCGCACCTCTCACTGCCCGCCGCTTTCCCGCCCAGTAGATCCAAGTCCCAATCAGCACCAACGCTCCAGTCCCTCCGATCACTTTGAACATCGCCAGCGGCTTGTTCGGCTCATCCGGTTGAGGAACCAGCGACAGCGCGATCGTCAGTGCTGTTGTGATAAATCCCACGGTCGCCACTAGTTTCGCCACAGCCGATCCACCTGGCACTCGAATCACATCTGCCCCTGCAGGTTCACGCTGCAGCTTGATCATCGCCGCGAACAAATATAGATAGGGAATGAAGTAGGTAATCACTCCCATGCTGACCAGAACGTCGTAAGCCCCTTTTACGCTGGTGCCCGCCTGCCCAAGAAAAATAAAAACAACCCCGAGAACAAACTGCGTCAGCAAAGCCACCCACGGCGTCTTCCATTTCGGATGCAACGCGCCAAACGCCGGCGGCAAAAAACGATCCAACCCGGCGACAAACGGAAGCCGCGCCACCGCCGCCAGATAAGCTCCCGCTGCGCCAATATTGCTGAGCGCAATCAGAAACGCCGCCAGCGGCAAGACTCCTGGATATCCCACGCGCGACGCGGTTTTCGACACCGCCTGCACCAGTCCCTGTAGGCTGTTGACCTCGCTCGAAGGTAGCGCCAGCAGCACGCAAACCGTCCCCAGGATGTAGCAGATCGTGACCGTTACTCCGCCCGACAAGAGCGCGAGAGGAATCGTGCGCCGCGCGTTCTTGATCTCCTCCCCCATGAACGACGCCGTCTCGCACCCGCCAAATGCAAACGTCAGCACCGACCAGAAAATGATGTCATTGAAATGTGTGCTGGGAATCATGGAATGCAGTGTGAACGAAGTCGCCGATCCGAAGCGGTGCCACGCCACAAATCCCATCACGATGACGATTCCCACCGGAATCCACATCGCGATCGCGCCGACGTTATGCAGCCACTTGCCGACATCGAGTCCCACGATATTCAACAGCGTGGCCGCGCTCAGTGTGAGCAGAGAGAAAACTATGTAGAACGTCGCGTTCCCCGAGAGGTGTTCCCAGCTGGCCTGCCGCATGAACAATACATTGCTGGCCGCGAAGTAGAGCACGGCAGGGAAGTACGGCAGATTGCTGGTCCAGTACGTCCACGCCGACATGAAGCCCGAAAAATCTCCAAACGCGCGCTTGCTCCAGACATAAAGGCCGCCCTCATTCGGATAGCGCGACGAAAGTTCCAGCACTGACAGTGCCAGCGGAGTGTAGAAGCAAAGCCACGCCCCAACCCAGATCACGATCGAACTTGGCCCCGCCGCAGCCGCCGTCGCGATCCAGCGCAGACTGATGCCGGTGATCACATAGAACAGCACCAGGTCGCGGAATCCCATCACCTGCCGCGGGCGATTGGGGTTCTCTACGTCGGCGATGGAAACGCCGGGCGAGAGGAAACTGACTTTGTCTTTGTCCTGCTTCGGGTTGGATTCTGCCAATGGCGTGTCCCGGGGTCAGCCTCACGCGAGCGAGAAGAAGAGGAATAACACTGCGGCGCGTCCACGGCAAGGCGAAAGTGCGAGCTAAGTAATATCTCGGATCTCGATTCGCGCGTCGATCTGCGCCCGTATGGTCTCGGGAGCGCCTGCGGGAAGCAGGCGCGTAATGCGTGCGTCATCGCGTAAGATGCCTAGAAGCAAGTGCTCGGTCTCAATGACCGGGGAGCCGAACTGGCTCGCTTCATACCGCGCGAAGAAAATCACGCGCCGCGCTTTCTCCGTGTACCGCTCGAACATGTCCTACTCCAATGCCGTAGCCTTCCGGTTCGCTCGCTTCCAGAACAAATAAAACGGCACCCCGATCAGCACAATGGCCGTTCCCCAGAACGCTTCGGTGGGCCGGGTGAAGATCGTATTCAAAGTCCACACCGTGCCGATCAGCACATAAATCGCGGGCAGCCACGGATATCCTGTACACCGGTAAGGCCGCGGAATCTCCGGCCGCTTCCAGCGCAACAGGAACATGCCGACCACCGTCAGCGTGTACGACAGCACCATGCCGTAGATCACGTAGGTGTAGAGCTGGTCGTAGCGTCCGCTGATCGTGAGGACAGCGGCCCACACGCCTTGCCCGATCAGGCTGAAGGCCGGCGTCCTCCATTTGGGATGAATCACCGCCATGCGCTTAAAGAAAACTCCGTCCTGCGCCATCGCGAGATATACCCGCGCGCCCGAGAGCGTGCAGGTCGCCGCCGCACTGAAGCAGGAAACTGCGATCATAAGCGACAGCCACACGGCAGCTCGCGGCGAGAACAAGGCCGCGGCCGCCGCGTGCGCAATGGTCTCGTGAACCGCGATTTCCTTCAGCGGCAGCGCGTACATATAAGTCAGATTCATCGCGATGTAAATGACTCCCACCGCAAGTACACCGAGAACCATTGCCAGGGGAACATTCCGCCGCGGTTCCTTCACTTCGCCCGCGACCCACGTGATGTATACCCACCCGTCGTATGCCCAGAACACAGCGATCAGTCCGACTCCCAGCGCAGAAATCAACTGCGCGGGGCCAAGCCCCATAGTCAAGCCCACACCGTCCGAGTGGAAGTTGGACCAGTGGCCTTTGCCGATGGCGAATCCCAGCACCACGAACGCCGCCATCGCGGCGAACTTCGTCCAGGTGGAAACGTTTTGCAGTAGAGTGCCCCAGCGCAATCCGACGACATTCACATACGTCAGAATCGCGATCAGGATCAGCCCTAACAAATGTGCCCGCGTCACCACAATTCCAGCGAACGCCAACACCACGTGGCCTTGCGAGACGATCGGAAAGACCTGTCCGGCGTACGCCGCCGACGCTACCGAAAGGGCGGCAATGGTCCCGCCATTGGCCACGCTGAACAGCATCCACCCATAAAGAAAAGCCGTCAGATCGCCAAACGCTTCGCGTAGATAGATGTACTGCCCGCCCGAGTCAGGGAACATCGACCCTAACTCAGCGAACGCGAAGCATGCGCACAGCGAGATCAACGCCCCCAACACCCATACCAGCAGAAACAGCACAGGTTGCGGCAAGGGGCCGGCAATATCTTTCGCCGTCAGAAAAATCGACGACCCGATGATGCCGCTGACCAGCAGCAACACCGAATCGAGCAGTCCTAGTCCGCGAACCAGAGAGGGTTTTGGGTCGGACGGTGATGTTCCAGATTGCGGTGCATCGGTGGCCGGTAACACCGGGGCGGGTTCCATTATCCGATTCCGAGCTCGTCGGATGATTCCAGCGCCGTCCCGCAACGCCTGCAGATGACGGACGAACAATCTCCGCACGTCAGCGGATCGGTTACTTCTTCCGCGCAATTCGGGCAGTAGAGCGACCCGGGTTCCGGATCTTGCTCGGGCTGCGGATTCTGAGGACGTGTAACCATGAAGAAAAGAACTGTAGCATAGACGTAGCGCCGCCGTCCCGGCGCGTCTCGCCTCCACTCGCGAGGGCGATATGCTGGCGCTACAATCTCAACGATATGCCCGATAAGCCACAAACTCCCGACGAAAAGCTGCAACACGAATTCAACCGCTGGGCCTCCGCCGGGGAAGGCGAGAAGATGGAGCGCCATCACCTCAACATCACCGAGAAGACGATCCGCCTCATGAATCTCCGTCCCGGCGAGCGCGTCCTCGATCTGGGCTGCGGCTCCGGATGGGCCACGCGTCTGTTGGCGCGCCTGGTGGGAGAAGGTCCCGAGGGCTTTGGGCAAGTCATCGGTCTCGACGTGGCGGACGAAATGGTGCGCCAGGCCCGCGAAGCCTCGAGGGACTTCGAAAACATTCTTTACGTCTGGGGATCGGCGCAGCAGATTCCGTGGGAAGAAAACTTCTTCGACAAGGTTTTGTCGGTGGAATCCTTCTACTACTACCCCGATCAGGATCGCGCGCTGATGGAGCTATTCCGGGTGATGGCCCCGAAGGGAAGGCTGTTTATCCTGATCAACCTCTACAAAGACAACCAGTACTCGCTGCAGTGGGTCGACAAGCTAAAGGTTCCGGTGCACGTGCGGTCCGCCGCCGAATACATCGAACTCTTCAAGAAGCACGCCTTCGAAGACGTGCAGGCGGTGCGCATCCCCGACGACACGCCCACTCCCGACGACTATAAGACGAAATCCTTCAATAGCCTCGACGATCTGCGGGCGTTCAAGCGCGAGGGCGCGTTACTGCTAATGGCCTCAAAGCCCGACCTGCGCACCCCGCTCCCGGGATACACGATTTACTGATCGCGTGCGCCATCATCAAATGCTATCGTCGTCATCGTCCTTGTCCTGGTGGCTCAGGTCTTTCACTGGACTCAGCGCGTGTCCATCCTGCGCATGACGGACCTCAATTCTTCCATTGACGTTCGATATTCTGATGTGCGTTCCGCCGTTGCCCAGCTCTCCACGAAGGTCGTGTCCCACGAACCGGTGATGGTTCACATGCAGCCCGAAGTCGTTATTGATCCCGCCAGAAACCGTCGTCGCCTCGACTTCCGCGTTCGAGTCAGAAGGGATCGTAAGATCGACCGAGCCGTTCACTGAATTCAGTTCCACTCGCTGACCTGAGAGTTGATCGAATCGTGCGTCCAGCCGCCCATTGATGTTCGACAAGCGTGCTCGCCCGGCCAGATTATGCGCCTCCAGCCGTCCGTTAATGCACGAGGCGTTGACCTCTCCGCTCACCCCGTTGATGTCAAGTTCTCCGTTAATCAACTTGATCTCATCCAGCCGGGCCTTCCGCGGCACCGTGAGCGTGTACTCCACTCCGGCCGGATTATTGTGCGAGCCCCAGTTCCAGTTATGGTCGTGATTGGGGTATTTGGTTCGAATCGAGATAGAGTCGTTCCTGGCGTCAATCTCGATTTTCGCCTCTTCCAGTCGCTCCTTCGTGTCGGCGTACTTCACCGCTTCGACCTTGACTTCGTTCCGGTCCCAACTCGAGATGTGCACGTCGCCGTTGATGTTGTCGAGTTCTACCCGGCCGTCGGCGGTCAGGGCGTAGGTCTGATGGAACTCCTCGGTCAGAGCGCCGCGATGGTCGGCGGCATGCGCTCCCAGGGCGAGGATGAGCAGGGCACAAACGGTACCTAGAGTAGCTCCCAACCAGGTGGCAGATTGGCGATGGCGGTTCATGATTGCCTCCGTTTCAATGGGTTAGACGCGGCCCCTGACGATTCGTGAGAAATCATCCTGAAAACGCTTATTCCCACACCGGAGGATACGAAGGTTACCTCCGTTATGTTCCCCTGGCGCTGGCGCTGAAAGACAATCCTATGAAGAGCTTAACTGGGGTTTCTTGTGTTGTATCCATGCGGAAAAACCGAGTCCAGGAGTCGGCGGGGAATCGTCCTGTCCGGCGTCGCGCTATTTCTTCTGCTCCTCGTTCCAGCGTCGATCGCCGCCCAGACCCCTGACACAGAGAAGCCCGTTCCCATCCTGACCGGTAACGCCGGGGCATTCAGCTTTGTCACAGCCGGTCAGAATGTGATCGACACTCAGATCAATCCCGTTCTCCTCATTCCTTTGGGAGACCGCTGGTTGATCGAATCGCGGGCGGAGTTCGAAGGCCAGTTTCAGCGTCCTCCTAACGGCGGTCCCTACGGTGGACCTGTCGACAAACACGTCGACTACGCCCAGATCGATTACATAGCTAGTCCTTACGTCACCATCACCGCGGGCCGGTTTCTGACTCCATTTGGCATTTTTAACGAGCGCCTTTATCCCGTCTGGATCCGCGCCCTGCAGCCCGATCCCCTGATTCTTTCCATCGCCACCGCGCCCAGCGACGGCGCGATGTTCCGCGGCGGTTTTCCGGTCGGCGCCAAAGCCAACCTGAACTACGCCGCTTATGTCTCCGTCACCAGCATCGGCATCAGTAGTGTGGATTCCGAGCGTCACGTCGGGGGACGAATGGGTTTCTTTTTTCCGGGTCAACGGCTGGAAGTCGGCGGCTCCTGGCAGCGCACCCTGCAGGATGACCGCAAGAACGCGTTCGGATTCCACCTCGCCTGGCAGCCGGAAAAGGCGCCGTTAAACCTGCGCTCCGAATTCGCCCACTCGTTTGAAGGCAGCGGCTACTGGATCGAGGGCGCCTACCGCCTCAGTCAGGCGCACTTCTGGCAAAAGGCCATGCGCCGCACCGAAGTCGTGGCTCGCCTGCAACAGTTCTACACGGGCGAAATCAGCCCGGATGGTGCCGAGACTCTTGGCCTGCCCGGCGCGGATACTCGCGAAGCCGATTTCGGAGTTAACTATTTCTTTCACAATGCGCTGAAAGGCATCGCCAGCTACGGCCGGCAGTTCAGTTCAGCCGGGAACGCCAACCAGTGGAGCTTCGGGCTCGCGTACCGCTTTATGATTCCGCTGGGCCGCGTGGGGTCTCAACCATGAAAATCAATCCCCACGTCGTTACTTCACTCCTCGTGCTCCTGTGCGCTCTCGCATTTGCGTCTTCAGTATTCGCGGGATCGCCTGCAAAAGGGAAAGATGCCTCAGCGGCTGCCCCGGTCGTCCACCTGACCGACGCCGACAGCATGCGAGTCGCCGGTGAACAGCGCTTTCGTGCCAATTGCGCCCGCTGTCATGCCGCTCCGCAGAAATTTCCGCCCCGCATGATGGGGACCATCCTGCGCCACATGCGGGTCCGCGCCACCATTACCGACGAAGACCAGCGCCTGATCCTGTTCTACATGACCCAGTAACCTCGGAGATTACTCCCCAAATCGATGACAACGCGATCCAAAATTCGTCGTATGTTGGTGTGGATCGTGACCGCAGGCGCTGTGTTGGCTGCGGCGCCTCGAGCCACCGCACAAGCCCGCGTCATCGAGATCACGGCCGACAGCGACAGCCGCTACAAGATTGCTGGACAACGCACTCCGGAGATCACCGTCAAGGCAGGAGAAAAGATACTTCTACGCGTGACAGCGCACCGGGGCAAATCGTGGAATCGCGATGGTTCGATTCACGGCTTCACCTTGCTGCGAGCCAAGGACCGGACCCGGGTGGACGGTTGGGACCTGCTCTTCAAGCCTGGGACGCAGGAATTCCTTCTCACCGCTCCCAACGAGCCGGGGGCCTACGAGGTGGTTTGCACGGTGATCTGCAGCGAAGAGCATGAAGGCATGCACATGAAGTTTACAGTTCTGCCATGAGGCAATCGAAGCAGGAGTGTCTATGAATCGAATCAGTTTTCGCAGGAAGATGATGATCTGGTGTGCGGCGGGCTTCCTGGCGTTGGTCGGGGCCGCTTATGGGCAGGCTTCTCACGTCTATCACGGCGAAGTTTCCGACAGCCAGTGCGCTATGAACGTTCACTCGCTCACGAGGTCTCACCAGGAGATGCTCAAATCTAAATCGATGGGTGGCACGTCGAACACCTGCTCGGTCTATTGCATCGAGCACCTTGGCGGCTACCTGGTCTTGTCAGTGGGAAATGACGTTTACCGCCTCGACCGGTCTGATCTCGTGCACGGTTTCGAAGGACGGAGAGTCGTGCTTACCGGCGTCCTCGATCCCAAGCTCAAACAGATTCACGCTCTGAAGATTGATCTGGAAGAGAAGCCTTAGGTTTCCTGCCCGCCTCGGTCAGCAGAAATACTCCGAGGATCGCCATCTCCGGCTCAATCGGATGCCGGTAGCGCGGGATGCAATACACGAAGTAGTACATCGCCGGATAAATCAGGAACAGCCAGAACAGCAGCCACGCCCCCAGTTTCCGCAACCGCAACGTGCGACCCAATCCCCAGAACGTCAGCACTGACGCCGCCAGAAACAGCGAGTTCTTCGCCTCGCTCATCCACCACGGCTGCGTGTCTTTCGGCGGCGCAGCCCAGAAATAAACAAATCGCCTGACGCAGAGCGTGGCGAATCGTCCGTAGTCAGCTCGAATGTAGTCAAGCGCCTGGCGCTTCCTCATGGCAATGTACGGGAGTTCGCCCATCGCCTGAAACTGCCGCATCCCGTAAACGTCGTGCGTTGCGTCCAGGTACACCATGAGAGTTCCGTCCGCACCAGGGCCATTCCCCAGACGAAGTTCCGCGCCGAAATTGTCGCGAATGAAAATGAACTTGCCGAATGTCTGATAGTTGCGCACCAGCCAAGGCGTGATGCACGCAAAGAAAATGACCGACGCCCACACAGCCCCAGCCAATGATCGCTTGCCGCGTCGCGCCCGCCGGTACCACGCCCACAACCCGGCAGCCGGAAGAAATGACAGCAGGGAAGTGCTGCTCAATGCCGTAATGCCCCACAGGAGTCCGAACTGCAGCCACGGCATCCAGCCGTCGCGATCCTCCAGAGTCAGAGCCAGCCAAAAGATAGTCGTCAGCAGCAGCGCCGCCAGACTCGTCTCCCAGATCGCGCGCGTGCACCAGAACAGCACGTTCGGCAACAACGCCCAAGCCCACGCCGATCCCACGGCCACCTGCTCCGAAAAAATCCTGCGCGCGATCAGAAAAATCGGAACGCACGTCAGCGCCGAGAAAACGCTGTTCAGCGTCAGCAGCACAAATGCCGACGCTCTCGAATAAATACCGAACACCCGGAACACGCCTGCTATGACGTAAGGATAGAGTGGCGGTTCCCACGCCGTCGGCCCCGTCGCCGGTCCGAACGGACCACTGAATCCATGGCCGGAAGCCAGCGACGCGCCGATGCGTCCCATCTCCCAGCCGAATCCGAAATTGTCATCCGTATTCTTGAACCTGTAGGTATGCCCGATCACGATCCAGCCAACGCGTAGGAGCAGGGCGATGGCGACGATCCATCCGGGCGAATTCCGTACACGCGCCCATGCCTCGAAGAGTGGAGACGCACTGCGCGCGCGCTCCGCAGCCCCCGCTGGTCTGGATTCCATGAGTGGTTCTATTTGTAGCTGAGGCAGAGCCAGCGGGCAACCCGGTCGGGCGCCCGCTGGACGCGAGAGAAGAGCTATTGGGTCACGGCGCTGTAAATGACTCCGGTGAGCGACCCGTTGTAGCCTGCGCACCACACCTGGTGGCCGACCTTCAGAGTCCTCTTGTCGCACGCATCCATTTCGGCGCCAGTATTCACATCCACCGACCAGGTCTGCCCGCCGTCCGTGGTGAAGTAGATGCCGCCAACGCCGGTGTAAAGATTGCCTCCGGCCGCCCAACCCATCTTCGTGTTGAGGAAGACGAACTGCCGGATCGGCCACGGCCCGTCCAGAGTGCGAGCGCTCCATGTCTTTCCGCCGTTGGTCGTGACGTGAACCCATCCCTCCACGTTCGGAGAAATCTCACCGCCGCCAACCCAACCAAACGTGTCGCCCTGAAAAAGCACTGGCCCATCAAAAACCGAGTCGACCGACGGACCGCAACTCCATCGGACGCCGCCGGTCATGCTCGTGCAGAAGTTGATGCCCGATGCACGGGCATGCAGGTTGGGTAGCAGGCTGAACTGCAGGCCAAACCAGCCTCCGTCGGGATTGTTGACCACGGTAGTCCAGTCGGAGGCCGTCGCTCCGCCATCGGTGGTGTACTGTGCGCTACCATCGGCGAGGTCAAAAATCAAACCATCCTTGGCGTTGGCGAAGCGAATGCGCTGCAGCCAGCTGTTGTTCGTCGTGATGGTGATGTCGCTGCTCCAGGTCGTGCCCCCGTCCTGCGACCAGCGCAGGATGCCCGGTTGGCTCGTGGAGGTGTCGAGAAAACCGGTCACCGCGATGATTTTCCCGCTCAGCGCCGCCACTCCGTAAAAGTAGTACGGATATCCAAGATTCAATACCATCGTCCAATTCTTGCCCCCGTTGGTAGTCTTCCAGACTTGTCCGCCCTCTGCCGCGGCATAGCCAACCGTGGCGCTGACGAAAACAAGATCGTGAATAATCGTGCCCGGCAGCGTGGCCAACAGTTTCCATGTGTTCGCCGGGGGCGCGGAGAGATTCTGGCGTGGTTGCGCCTGTGGATCCGGAACAATGAGGGGTCGCTCAGCCGATAGCGCCCGGGCGCCCGTGCTCACAGGAACAGTTCGGGATACGTGAGGAACCGCGATTGTGACGTCTTGCGCGGTAGCGGAAACCACGAAGAGCGCTGTGAGCAGGAACGCTGTTTGGGCGAAGCGGCTGATTCTCAAGAGTCCCCCTATGTAGCCGAAAATTGTCCGTGCATCTTAGCACAGAATCCGCAAAGTAAAGCCGCGCTATCGCCCACTCCACTAGGTGCTGCCTTCCCCCTGTCTCCTTGGTCACGCCCAACTTTGGACTGTTACGAACCCCGATCCGGTAAAATAGAAGTTCTCACCGGGACGCTTTGTTAACTTCTGATCTCATACTGACCGCGAAGCTGGCCGCATCGATCGCCCCCAAGGGCGGCGTCGTGCCATACATCCGCCAGCATTTTCTCGACACGACGTTTCGCGGACTCTACCACGCCAACGCGTTCGACGTTGCGCTGCTGATCCCGTATTTCATTGTGCTGATTCTGTTGGCTGGTTACGGAGCGCATCGCTATGTCCTGGTGTATCTCTATTACAAGCATAGGAAAAACGGCACGACCGACCCTGCCGCCTATTTTGAAGACCTGCCGCGGGTCACGGTGCAACTGCCCATCTTCAACGAACAGTACGTGGTCGATCGCTTGCTGGAATCGATCTGCAAGCTCAAATATCCCAAGGATAAGCTCGACATCCAGGTGCTCGACGATTCCACTGACGAAACTGTCGACGTGGCTCGCGGACTGGTCGAACGCTATGCGGCCTTGGGCAATCCCATCTCCTACCATCACCGGACGAATCGTGAAGGCTACAAAGCGGGCGCGCTTGCCGAGGGCCTGAAGACGGCGAAGGGCGAATTCGTTGCGATTTTCGACGCCGACTTCACTCCGCCCGATGATTTTCTGATGCGCACCATCCATCACTTTACCGATCCCAAGATCGGCATGGTGCAGACCCGCTGGACCCACATCAACCGCCATTATTCCTTCCTGACCGAGGTCGAGGCGATCCTGCTCGATGGTCACTTCGTGCTCGAACACTCCGGCCGCGCGCGCACTGGATTGTTCTTCAACTTCAATGGCACGGCCGGCATGTGGCGTCGCGCCGCCATCGACGAGGCCGGAGGCTGGCAGCACGACACGCTCACCGAAGACACCGACCTCTCCTATCGCGCGCAACTGAAAGGCTGGAAGTTCATCTACCTGCAGGACGTAGAATGCCCCGCCGAACTCCCCGTAGAAATGACTGCATTCAAGACGCAGCAGGCCCGCTGGGCGAAGGGCTTGATTCAGACAGGAAAGAAGATTCTGCCGCGAGTGCTCAAGAGCGACGCTCCTCTGCACACCAAGGTGGAAGCGTGGTATCACCTCACCGCGAACATCAGCTATCCGCTCATGATCATGCTCTCGGTGCTGCTGCTTCCGGCCATGATCATCCGCTTCTACCAAGGCTGGTTTCAGATGCTGTACATCGACCTGCCGCTGTTCATGGCATCGACCTTCTCGATTTCGAGCTTCTACCTGGTCTCGCAGCGCGAACTCTTCCCGCGAAGCTGGCCGCGGGCTCTGCTGTATTTGCCATTCTTAATGGCACTGGGAATCGGTCTGACCATCACGAACACGAAAGCAGTCCTCGAAGCCCTGGTCGGCAAGGAAAGCGCGTTCGCCCGCACGCCCAAGTATAGTGTCGTCTCGAAGCAGGACAGAGTCGGCGCCACCAAATATCGCAAGCGCCTGGGATGGGTTCCGTGGCTGGAACTGGTAATCGGCACCTACTTCGCGGCCACCGTCTACTACGCGATCGATAACGAGAACTACATCACAGTTCCGTTCCTGCTGCTCTTCGTGGTGGGCTACTGGTACACGGGCTTGATGTCGTTGCTCCAGGGCCGATTCGGAGGCGCCTCGCTCCGCGCGACAACCCACACCAAGCCCTTCCCGGTGGGAGTGTAGTCTTTTCAATCGGCGAACGATTTCCGAACGCTCCGAATTCGCGTGCCTGCCTGTGCTCTTTGCTGGTTTCCCGTCGCTTCATCTCGCTAAAAATTGTGGTTTCCATGATGGGGGTCATAGTCGAACTTGATGAGCCCGTCACGGTAGTCGATCGAGATGGTTAACTGCCGGAGAACCGTACTGCCCAGAAAGCCCGAGACCTCCATGCCCGCGCTTCTGCTCAAACCCGAAGTATCAAAAGTGTACAAGTCGTTATTCTGCTGCTGAATTCCGCCGAATTGAAACAGTACTGCTTCACTTGTCGAGACCTTCGCGACATTCCCGCTCAATCCTCTAACTTCGACAGGGGCGTTGCCGTGAACCTTGGTGACTTCGCGCGCGGTTTCCGGCGAAATGCTAGAACTGAATGCGCCGGTGTCCACCATGAAGAGGCGCTCGGTCTTACCGTTGAGACGCGTTGGAACCAGCACAAAGTGTCCCGAGCGGAAGAATCCACCGTAATCTTTCATCGTGGGACTAATGTGGCGATCCTGTGGCTGCGCGGATGCGCCCGCGGCCTGATCGCCAGCCTCGGTGTTGAGCGTTCCGGAATGGACGCCGCCGTCGTTGGGGCGAGGCGGAAGTTGCGACAACAGGAACTTCCGCATGGGGTAATCCAGAGTCACCAGATAGCTGCTGAACACATCGGTCCCGATAAGGCCGTCCATAGTCAGGATATCTTTGCGGTCGGTCACCGTCGCCGTGCAATCGCGAAATTCGAGGGTGCCGATGCGGATCGAGTCAACGTGAGCTACGAATGCTCCCTGTGGCCCCTGGTCTCCCACGCCGCCGAGTTCGATTCGCCCTACAGGCTTAAGTCCCGCTCGGTCCGCGACCGCGCGATTGATGGTCAGCCCGGACGCACCCGTATCTACTCCGAGGATCGTTTCTTTGCCGTTAAGAAAAACGCGAAGTCCCCAACTCTGAATTCGTGTGCTATTTCCCCCTGCCAAAATCGGGACCATCGGCAGTTCAGTCGAGCTGGTGTCGGACGCCACGTGGCAGGTTTTGTCGGAGTTGCCGGCCCAACGCATCAGATTGGGAAGTCCCTTTTCCACGCGGGCTCGTTCTTCGGGGTCCATTCCGTTGGCTGTCGCCAGAAGTTGCTTTTGTTCCTCAATGCGCTGCGTGAGCGGCAGAGTGCCGAGCCACGTTCGGCGAATATCCATGTCTGAAGGATCGAGAGCGTGGGCCGTGGCGATGTCGCGCCGTTCTGAGGCATACATCGAGTTGAGACGAAAAATGCGGGCGCTGATGAGATAAAGTCGTGGGTTGCACGGGTCGATCTTGAACGCTTGGTTGACCGTCGCAAACGACTGGGCGATCTTGCCCTGTCGGTATTGCACCTCTGCCGACGCGGTGAGCAACGGAACTGAGTTCGGCGCGGCGGCAAGTTCGGCGGCAACGGCGGAGGCAGCGTCGTCGACCTTTTGTTGGCGCAGCAGGGCTCGGACCAATCCGCCGGTCAAGGCCGCATCGTGCGGCGCTTTGCCCAAGGCCTCGCGATAGAGAGATTCTGCTTGGCTTGCATTACCGCTCAGGTATGCCTTCTCGGCCGCGGAAGATTCATGAGCGGGAATCACGTGGCAATGGACATCGTCGCCGTTGCCGTCGAGAACAGCGGCGCGGGCGGGGCGCGCCATGATCGCAATACCGATCAGAGTGGACATTAAAATCGGAAACCAGCCACGCAAAGACACAGTAGATTCTCCTTAGAAGGTTCCCTTGCAGGGAGCTGAAACCCTTGCGAAACCCGAGCAAGCGCCAATAAAGGTACATCGAAGCACTTGGAAAGACAAAGACAATGTACGGAATCACGGGAGTACCCTATGTGCTGTTGCGAATAACCATTCTGCTAGCGGGCGGTCTTATGCAGGGGGTGGCTCTGCGTCCTTCAAACAGTTCTGATTCCCCAAGGGAGCATGTCATGATCAGATTCTTCATCACGGTGCTCGCCCTGACCGCGCTGGCAGCGTCTGCGTTCGCGGGCGAGAACCTGAGACTGAATCCCAAACTCGACTACACTAGCGACAGCCAGGATGGCCCCCTCATCACGGGCGACAGCATGGACGCCGGCTTCATCACGGGCAAGCCGGCGTACGTGATTATCTATGGCGAGGGCTGCTCTAACTCCAAGCGGCAGGCGCGACGTACCGTTGGCCTCTACCAAATTTATAAGGGGCGCGTCCAGTTTGTTGTGATTGACATCGATCATCGTCTTTCCCGGGAGCAGAAGGAACTCAAGAAGAAATATTTCCGCGGCTACATTCCTCATGTCGTCATCCTCGACGCGTCAGGATCGGCGCTCTACAACCGTTCTGGCGAGGTCGACGGCGCAGTCATCTCGCGTCTGCTCGAAAACACCCTCCGCTGACTTCTGGTCTTCGCTTGCCCGCTCGTTTACAATCCTGTCGCTGACCGTTCTCATCCGCCAGGAATGCATCAGTCCGGCATGAGCACTGTTCGAAAGGAGGATGCGATGCTCCGCTCGCGTACGATTCTCCACTCCGCTGCCGTCGCCGTCCTGTTGGTATTAACCCTGAGTTGCGGCGCCGCCCACGACTCCGACGAATTCTTTGTTCTGGTCTCGGCAAATTTGCAACTTCCTTACTGGAAGGCCGCGGGAGTCGGCTTTTCCAACGCCGCCGCGCAGATGAAAGTGCGCTCCGATTTTACGGGACCCCAGAACTTCGATCCCAAGGCTGAGCGCGACGCTCTGGATCAGGCAGTGCAGAAGAAAGCGACCGGCATTTTGCTGGACGTGACCGATGCGGCGCTGCTCAAGGACAGCATTGATAAGGCTGTGGCAGCTGGCATCCCCGTCATTACCATCGATTCCGACGGGCCTGCGAGCAAAAGATTGTTCTTCATCGGCACCAACAACTACCAGGCCGGTATAACCGGCGGACAGCGCCTGGCCCAGGAACTCAAAGGCAAGGGGAACGTCGTGGTTTTTACCATGCCCGATCAGCCCAACCTGCAGGACCGGCTGCGCGGTTACAGAGACGCTCTCGCCAAGACTCCCAACATCAAGATTACGCGTGTGGTCGATATCCAGGGCGATCCCCGCATCGCCTTCGATACTGCAACCCAGATCGTGGGAAAAGAGCGCGACAAAGTCGACGGATTCGTTTGTCTGGAAGCGCAATCGGGAAAGGAAGTGGCCGGGGTCCTCAACAGCTATAAGGTGAGTGGCAAAGTCGTGATCGCCATGGACACCGACCCGGAAACACTCGACTGGATACAGAAGGGCGTGATCGCCGCCACAATCGCACAAAAACCATACACCATGGCGTTCGTCGGCATGCAGATGCTCGACAATCTCTATCACCACAAGCCGTCTTCGCTGGACACGGATTGGTCGAGGGACACTTTCGCGCCCATCCCCAGCTTTGTGGACACAGGCTCGGGCCTGATCGACAAGGCGAATGCGGCGTCATTCATTCAGGCCGGGAAGAACCTGTCTTCGGCGCCAAAATAGAATCGCGCTATCGGAATACAAAATCGTAGTCATGGAGCCTTGATGCGGAAGCTTGTGCTTTTTTTTGCTGTTCTCGTCTTAGCCTGCTCTCTCGGAAATGCCCTTGATCGACAACCCAACACGGATTATCATGCCCGCCGCGAAGCCCTGGCCAAGAAGGCGGCGGGCGTTGTGGTGCTGTTCGCCCCGCTCGAGGCCGGTGATGCCGTCTACGGTTTTCGACAAGATGACAATTTCTACTATCTCTCTGGTGTGACCGAGCCGGGCGTCGCATTGGTTATCGCGCCCGCGGTGGAGGCCAAAGACGACACCGCTGCTCGTCCCTATACCGAGATCCTCTTTCTTCCTCCACACAACCTGCGACTGGAGAAATTTACTGGACCGAAACTGGGCGCGGACAATCCGGACGCATCGAAGCTCACCGGCTTCGACCACGTGGAAGACATGGCGAAGCTGCCCGAGGAAGTTTCGAAAGCGCTAGCCGGCGGGAGGCCCGTGGTTTACACCGACGTCGCCGTGCAGGGAGAAACCTCCGCCAGCGCAGAGCCATTGACGTTCCTGAAGCGCACCAATGCATTCCTGTTTTTCCAGGACGTGAAGCCGATGCTGTCTTCCCTGCGCACCGTCAAAGACGCGGGCGAAGCGGCCCTGATCCGCAAAGCAGTGGATGCTGCAGTGTCGGCCCACCTGGCCGCCATGAAAGCGGTGAAGCCCAACGTCACCGAATTTGAAATCTCCGGATTGATGCAATATGAATGGACAAGGCGCGGCTGCGAGCGTCCTGCCTATTCTCCTATCGTGGGCTCCGGACACAATTCCACGGTCCTGCATTACTCGGAGAACAGCAACACGATGAAGACGGGCGACGTCGTCGTGATCGACGCTGCTGGGGAATACTCGATGTACTCCGCCGACATTACCCGCACGTTGCCAGTAAACGGGCACTTCACCGCGCGGCAGCGCGAGATCTATGACATCGTCCTCGGCGCGCAGGAAGCAGCCATTGCCGCCTTCCAGTCAGGCAAGTCGATGCTTTTCGGGGACACCGAGACCTCGCTGAACAAAGTGGCAAAAGATTACTTTAAGACTCACGGCAAAGATCTGCACGGCCAACTCCTCGACCAGTATTTCATTCACGGCCTGGGTCACTACATCGGATTGAACGTGCACGATCCCGGCGACTACAAAGTCCCGCTCGGTCCGGGCATGGCATTCACGATCGAGCCCGGAATCTATATCCCGGAAGAGAACATCGGCGTGCGCATCGAAGACGACTTCTACGTCGACGCCGATGGCAAACTGATCAAGCTGAGCGCGGCAGCTCCATCCAAAGCCGCGGATGTGGAAAAGGCGATGGCGGGCAAGTAAGGCATTTAATCCAGCCTACGAGATGTATTCCCGGATGTAGTCGTCTTTGGTGTGGGTCAACTGCCGAACGTCCCCGTCGAAAATTACTTTACCGTCGCGCAATATCAGAAAGCTCATCGGCACATCGCAGTACTGCCCGCGTGGCAACACCCGTAACTGGTTAGTCTGTGGATCAAATTCATGCGTGGCCAAGGTGAAGGCGTCTTGCAGGCGGTGCGTGACCAGCAGGGAACTGGTGCGGTAAACATCGCGTTGCTTCATGATGAGTTCCACGATCGTATTAGACGTGACGGGATCGAGACCGCCCGTGGGTGAATCGTAGAGCAGCAGTTCCGGGTGAGTAATGATGGCGCGGGCGATGGCCACCCGCCGTCGCATGCCTCCCGAAAGTTCAGAGGGAAACAAGTCGAGAGTGTGTTCCAACTCGACAAAGCGGAGAGATTCGCGTACCCGCCGGTCGATCTCTTCATCGTAGATCCCATGCTCTTCCATCAAGCGGTAGGCAACGTTTTCGCTCACCGTGAGGGAATCGAACAACGCGCTTTCCTGGAATACCATGCCGAGCTTGCCGCGCATGGGAAAAAGATCCTGTTCGCGCATCTGGGTGACTTCGTTGCCGAGAACCGTGATCCTCCCAGAGTCCGGACGCAGCAGGCCCAGCGCGAGCTTTAGAATCGTGCTTTTGCCCGATCCCGCGACGCCGAACAGCGCCTTGGTTTCTCCGAAAGGCAGATGAAACGATACCCCGCGCAGAACCTCATTTTCCTCAAACGCCAGATGCACGTCTTCGAAAACAATGGCCGACCCAGACGGCCGCTCGGTCACGGCGGCAATATGATCGATCGGCAGCGTTGGTGCGGACATGCGTTTACCGGTACGACAAAATGGAGATCAACAGCTTGGTGACAAAGAAGTCGGTGACCAGGATAGACACGGAGGCAGCGACAACGGCCTGCGTCGTTGCCCGACCCACGCCCTGCGTCCCCCCCCGCGCGGTCATGCCGTAATAACAACCAATCGTCGCGATGATGAAACCGAATAGAACTGGCTTGAGTAATCCCATGAAGACGTCTTGAAAAACCAGCGTCTGCCAAGCATTCGCCCAATATTGCCGGGCATCGAGGTTGAGGAACAACTTGGCCACGAAGAGGCCGCCTGCCAGTCCGACCAGATCCGAAATGATGCTGAGGAAGAACAGCATGAACACCGTTGCGGTGACGCGCGGAGTCACCAGCTTTTTCATCGGATCGGTGCCCAGCGCGCGCATGGCGTCGATCTGCTCGGTGACCACCATGGATCCCAACTCGCTGGCCATGCCCGAAGAATTGCGTCCCGCAACCATCAGCCCGGTAAGCACCGGCCCCAGTTCGCGCACCATGGAGGTGGAAACCAGCTGGCCGATCAGAGTGATGGAACCGAAGCGCTGCAGCGTGTTCGCGGTTTGCAGAGCAAGCACACCACCGGTGAAGAAGCCAGTCAACACCACGATAGGCAGCGAACCCACGCCGATCAAATCAGCTTGCTGCACCATGTCCGCAAAATAGAGGGGTTTGCGGAACAGATTGCCGACCGACTGTGCAGCCAGCAAGGTGTAATCCTGAACCGCCTGGACTTTCTGCTTGGCGAACTCCGTGGGCGAGGTCAGTTCCATGCGATTCGGAAGCCGGGCGTCGGGTGCGAGGCACTGGCTTGACCGAACTATAACAGAGAACTCTGCCAGCGATCAGCCGTCAGGTGGAACTCATATCCGTCAGTTTCGCTAGGGATGAGGGTTGACTACGGGCTAAGAGCTAGGAAGCTGCTCCTACCCCCGCCCTTTCTTCTTAATCTCAATATTATGCCGCCGGATCTTCTGATTCAGGGTAGACAGCGGCACGTGGAAGCGCTCGGCCGCTTCCGTCTGATTCCAGTTGCACCGTTCGAGCATGTCGATGATGATGCGGCGCTCTACGTCCCCGATGATCTCAAACAGCGACGCATCGGACGGCGCGTCATGCAGCGTCAGCGAAGCGCCACGCCCCATCATGGAATCCGGCAGCAAGTCCATGCTGATCTCCGGCCCTGACGAAAGTACGACGGCACGTTCGATCACATTCTCCAGTTCACGCACGTTGCCCGGCCACGAGTAAGCCATCAGCGGACGCAGCGCCTCCGGAGTGATGCGTGGCGTAGTGCGTCCATTTTCTTCGGCGTACTTCTTCAGGAAGAATTCAACCAGCAGCGGAATGTCTTCCTTGCGCTGCCTCAGCGGCGGCAGCTCCACGGTGATCACGTTCAACCGGTAGAACAGATCTTCTCGGAAGCGCCCCTCGCGTACCATCTGGCGCAAATCAATATTGGTGGCGGCGATGATGCGTACGTCCACCTGAATCTCCTGAATCCCGCCCAGATGCATAAACCGCCGGTCCTGCAGCACGCGCAGAATCTTGGCCTGCGTTTCCAGACCCATCGTAGCGATCTCGTCCAGGAACAGCGTGCCCTTGTCCGCAACTTCGAACAGCCCCTTCTTCGACGCGATGGCGCTGGTAAACGCTCCCTTCACATGCCCGAAGAGTGTCGACTCCAGCAGGTCAGTCGGCATCGACCCCGTATTCACCGGAACGAACGGCTTATCACGTCGCGGAGAATTCAGGTGCACGGCCTTGGCAATCACTTCTTTGCCGGTGCCGCTTTCGCCCTGCAGCAGCACAGTCGACCGGCTGTTCGCCACCTGTGCGACCAGGTCAAAAATCTTCAGCATGGGCTCGCTCTTGCCCACGATGTTTTCAAAGTTGTAGCGCTGCTTGAGCGCGCGCTTGAGCTGGACGTTTTCTTCTTCCGCCCGGCGCCATCCCACCGCGGCGCGCACATCGGCAAGAAGCTTTTCGTTGTCCCACGGCTTCTGCACGAAGTTCGCCGCCCCCGACTGCATGGCGCGCACGGCATTTTCCACCGTGCCATATGCGGTAATCATGATGACGGGCAGGCGCGAGTCGTGCGAGTGAATCTCCGAGAGAATCTCCATTCCATCCCGCCCAGGCAGGGTCAGGTCGAGCAGCACAAGATCGAAGGGCCGGTCTGCCATTTGCGCGAGCCCGTCTTCGCCACTCACTGCAGTCTCAACTTCGAAGCTTTCCATTTCGAGCAGCGTCTGCAGCGATTCGCGGATCTCTGCCTCATCATCAATGATGAGCACCGAGCCCGCCGGCGACGGGTTGCCGTGCATCGTGCCGCGCGTAATGACTGCTGCTTCAGACATGGACTGCGTTCCTGCTCAGGGGGAAATCCAAGGCAAAGGTCGTGCCGGAACCTGGATTGCTTTCGACACGAATCTTGCCCGCATGCTCTTGAATGATGCCGTAGGTCACCGAGAGTCCGAGTCCGGTTCCACGGTTCTGACCTTCTTTGGGCGCCGTCTTGGTGGTGAAAAACGGATCGTAAATCCGCTGAATATGCTCCGGCGCAATGCCCGACCCAGTATCGGAAACCCGCACGCTCACCATGTCGCCATTGGTGGTAGCCACGTTCAGCGTGCCGCCGCCCGGCATCGCGTCCTTGGCATTGAGAAACAGGTTCAGGAAGACCTGCTGCAGTCTTCCCGGATTTCCCTGAATCGCAGAAATCCCCGCCGTCAACTCGGAGTTCACCTGAATCTTCGCCGTCTTGAACTGGTGCTCCAGCAGCGCGAGCGTGTCGGTAATAACTTTATTGATGTTGACGTCGGCAAACTCGGTCCCGCTGGTGCGCGAGAAGTTCAACAGATTGTTAACAATTTCCGAAGCGCGGAACGTCTGCCGCGTGATCTTCTCCAGCAGTCCCGACTTTTGGGGATCGCCCTGCAGTTGCTTGGCGAGCATCTGGGTATAAGACGAAATCACAGCCAGGGGCGTGTTGACTTCGTGCGCCACTCCGGCCGCCAGCAGCCCGATCGACGAAAGCTTGTCGGCTTGCGAAAGCTGGCCCTCGAGTTCAACACGTTCGGTGATGTCGTCCATAATGACGAGCCGCCCGATCACCTGAAACTTGCGCGTTACCAGCGGTGCAATGGCCACATTAACCGTGCGCGTTTCGCCCGCCGGCGTCTGCAGCCGGAACTTGTACAGATTGTTGATGCCGGCGTTTTGCCGTACCCGGTAAAACTCTTCCACAAATTCCGCCGGGAAGATGTTCTGCACCGGCTGCGTTAGTGCCTGCCAGCGCGGTAGCGCGTACATCACTTCCATTTGCGCATTCCAGCTCTCGATGCGGTCTTCCATGTCGAGCGCCATGATGCCCACATTGATCGATTCGACGATGTTCTCGTTGAAATCTTTCAGGCGCTCGTACTCCGCTACCTTCTGCTGTAAAGACGCGTAGAGGCGACCGTTCTGGATCGCGATCCCGAGATACCCCCCCAGCGTCTCGAGCAACTCGATGTCTTCGCTCGAGAGGTAGTCGCCCTTGGTGGTCTTTCCCAGTCCAAGCACCGCCACAGTCTTCTGCTGCGCGCGGCAAGGAATGTAGTAGTTCAAATCGAGCCGGGCGATGGCATCCTGCGATCCGGCCGTCTCGCGCGGCACCTGGTGCGTGTTTTCGAAGAACATGTGCCCCGCGGGCTCGGGCCGAGGGGTGTCCAGGAACGTCAGGTCGAGTTTACTCATCGAGTTCATGCCTACCGACTTGGAGAGGACGAACTCGTCTACTTCCTCTCCCGCCCGAAGGAAAATCGCGATCCGGTTCACCGACAAGGTTCGCGACAGTCGATCCACCACGGAAGAAAGCAGAGCATTCAGATCGGTTTCCGAGCCCAGTTCACGGCCGAACTCAATCAGTGTTCGTCGGTAGTCGTAGACGGTGCGATAGAAAAACTGGTCGACGCGATCCTGAATCCACTTGCGCACCGGATCAAACAAGAGCGCGGTGACCACTACCGCCAGAATGAGGCCCACCGGTCCGGTTTCCTTCTGCCGCATGTGGACCAGCGTGGCGACTCCCGCGACCAGCGCGAAATACATTCCCACCACAGCCGTGACCGCCAGCGTATAGACCACAACCCGCTTGGAGATCAGATCAACATCCATCAAACGATAGCGGAAGATCACGAAGCCAAACGTCAACGGCAGCAAGCCCAGGAACAGGACAGACAACTTCATCCACGTACCGGGCAGGGAACCCATCAGGAAGGGCACCACGTAGAACAGCGTGTAAGGAACGATGGCTAGAACGGTTCCGCGCGTGACCCACTTCAGTTGCTGACGCAGGATAGTCGTGCCCGCCAGACGGTAGCTATCCCACAGCACTGCCGCAGCGGCGATGAACAGGAACGCCCCGTAAGCCATTTCCTGCCGGTCCATGTCCCATCGCAAATATCCGCTGGCCTGAGCCAGACGAAGGGCAAAAATGTGCCGTGCCAGAAGGATCGCGCCCGGCACATAAACCAGTGCCAACAGCCACGGACGCTGACGAACGAATTGTCGCCTCTCCGGAAATGTGAGAACGAAGTGCAGGAATAGCGTCGGTTGTAGAACCCACGCGACTATGTTGCACCAGTAAATCGTCCAGTCAAAATCGTTCAGTTTGCCGGTGTACTTGAACGAATATGCAATGAACGATACCAGGCAGAAAACGTAGAAATGCGTGGATCCCGGTGCGGTCCAGCGCCGCAGCAGGACGTACACGCCGATCCCCAGGTAGATCATCGCAATCAGCCGCAGCCAATTGTTCAGGGACTGGTCCGCGGGAACCAGGATGACATGGGAATCCAGCGTGACCGACTGACGAACCAGTGAATACGTCGCCTTGGCCCAGACGCCAGTGTTGTAGAGTTGGCGAACCAAACCTGGCGTGCTTTTGATTTCCTGTCCATTGACGGAGAGCAACTGATCGTCCGTCTTAATGCCGGCCTTGGCGCCGGGACCGTTCGGATCCACCCGGTCGGCGACCATGCGGCCGTTGTGCTCCACCCACCAGACGCCGTCGTCAGGAACGGCCGAGTCCCGTTCCTTCTGCAAATTGAACCCGGCAAAGATCACCGCAGCCACTGTCAGCAGGAACAACAGCACTGCAATAAATCGAGCTTGGCTTTCCCGGTTCATGGGTTTCGGCGCTGGCCCCGAACCCCCAGGGGGCTGTGGAGGCGTGGAAGAGACTTCCCACCGATCCTCAATGAGCAACTTCGCTGCCACCTCGAGCCCCATTCCCCTAACGGCTAAGTCCCGCAGATAAAACCACTTCCGAAATTATAGATGCATTTTCGAACGGTAAGTATGTCTTTCGGGAGGTTTCTGTGGAATTCGGTATCCCATTTTCCTTGCGATTCTTGAGCTTAGAGAGGCCAACCTCGTTTGATGGATTCGAGATCCACTCAAGAATAGCGGATTCGCGAAGCTCCTACAGGATGTTGGAGGGGAAGACAATCCGGTTCGGAAGGCCTTCGAATGCTCCCGGGCGAGGAGTGGGCAAAGGCAAGGCCTGGCCGCTACTTCTTTTGCAGAATTCCTTCCAGCGCCCCGAGCTTTCCGTCGATCGGCCCTGTCTTCAGCTTTGTCATGTCTAGGCCCAGTATCCTCGCGACCAGCGGATACACATTCACGTTCTCAAACGGCTCCACCACAACCCCGCGCCGGATGTCTGGACCGGCGGCCACGAATAGCGCCTTCATTTCGGGCATGCGGGTCACGTCGAATCCGTGCGCACCGACCGGATGCTCCGGGGCGTCAGGGTCTGCATCAGTGCTGAGGAAATAAGGTCCGTTGGGCACAACCACCGGGTCGCCCTCGCGTGGATTGCTGTCAAAGTGAAGGTAAACTGGCACCGAAGTGCGCCGATAAACCGCAAACTTATCGCTCTTTCCGCGCATGGCCTGGTACGCCTTCTCTGCGTCGGCGTCGGACTTTGGATAAAGTCCCAACCCCACGATTGGGGAGAACAATGAAGCGGCAAACCCATACTGACCCAGGCGAATCGGATCGCCGTCCACCTTCACCATCCCATGGTCGGCCAGCACGATCAGATCGACGCGCAACTTTACCTCCTTGAGGCCATCCATCAGTTTCCCGATTTCCCCGTCGAGTTCATGCACCGCGTCGGCGACCTGCGGACTATCCGGCCCAAAGCGGTGTCCGGCCGAATCCGTGTCAGAGAAATACAACGTGATCAAGTGCGGACGCTGCTCCGGCGGCAGTCGCAGCCAGGCAAGAACCTGTTCGACTCGCTTCGGGTTGGGAAACCGAGGATCGAATTTCAGATAATAGGTCGGCCGGACTCCCTGAATATTCGCCTCGGAACCGACCCAAAAAAAGGAAGCCGATCGCATGCCCTGCTGTTCGGCCAGCACCCACAGCGGAGTCCCGCCATACCAGGTGCCGTCGCCCACCGACTTACTGTCCCGGTAGCTGTAGGTCTCTTTCCGCGCCGGATCATAAAAGCTGTTGGCCACGATGCCGTGATGCTCCGGATAGAGTCCGCTAACGATGCTGTAATGGTTGGGAAAGGTGATCGAAGGATAAGAGGGAAGCATCCCATCCGGCGCACTCGCCCCGTCGGCCGCGAGGGCGAGCAGATGCTCTGCGTGATAGCGCTTCGCGTAGTCATAGCGAAAGCCGTCGAGCGAAACCAGAATCACGTAAGGTTTCGAAATCTGCTGCGGCGCATTCGGCCCGTGATCAACCGTGATGACCGGAGCGATAGCCTGCGCCTGACAAGTGACGGCCAAGCAGCAAGCCGCAAGTGCAAACGAGAAGATTCGATATGAGAGTTGTTTCAGGAAACGCCGCATGAAAGCCTTCGCTAACGATCAGACGGTCGCCGTTTTGGAATGGTTACCGCAAAACCCTTTGCGGCGTCATCCCGAGCGGAGCCGGTTTTCAGGCGAAGCGAGGGATCTCGCGCGGACTAGAAACGAACTCACCCCGCCTTCCGCTCACCCTTCTTCGTAGGCTCTGGAAGCGTGCCCTCATCATCCCACTCAAACGAAAGCGCCCGCGCCGTAGTTTCAATCGGCTCCAGTTCCGGAATGTCCTCCGCCACCGACGCACCCAACTCGGCGAATTTCCGGGCCGAAACCAGCACCCGATTCTCCAGCGATCCCACAGCCTGGTTATAGGCCTCAACAGCCCGGTCGAGATTGGTTCCAACTCCCGTAATGTGCCCCGCGAGCTTTCGCAACCGGTCGTGCAGTTCCTTCCCCAGATTGCTGATCTCATGCGCGTTCCGCGCCAGCTTCTCCTGGTTCCATCCGTAGGCAACAGCCTTGAGCAAAGCTATCAGGGTAGTCGGCGACGCCGGAATCACCCGCTGCAGCACACCTTGCTCAATAAGTGTCGGATCCTGTTCCAGCGCCGCACTGAAAAACGTTTCCCCGGGAAGAAACATCACCACGAACTCCGGCGTAGCCTCGAACTGCTCCCAATAATTCTTGCCGGCCAGCGTCTTCATGTGGTCGCGCACCTGCCGCGCATGATTCGCGAGGCACGCACGCCGTGCTTCTTCGTCGGTCGTTTCGAAAGCCTCAAGAAATGCCTGCAACGGAGTCTTCGCATCGACCACAACGTGTTTTCCGCCAGGCAATTTCACGACGAGATCCGGCCGCAGTCGCCCGCTCTCGCCGATCACGGTCTCCTGTTCAGTGAAGTCACAGTAGGGAAGCATCCCCGCGATCTCAACCACGCGCCGTAACTGGATTTCTCCCCAACGTCCCCGCACATTCGGAGTGCGCAACGCCCGCACCAGATTCCCAGTCTCCGACTGCAACTCTCTCTGCGTGCTGATCAGGGATTGCACCTGCGCCTTCAGATCGCCATACGCCTCGCCGCGCGCAATTTCCATTTGCTGAATCTGCGCGTCTACCTTGCTCAGGGACTCGCGCACCGGAGTGACAAGATCCGCGACCGCTTTCTGCCGCGCGTCCAGATCGCCCTTCGCCTCGCTCTGAAACCGCTTCAGCGTCTCCTGCGCAATCTGCAAGAAAGAAGTGCTGTTGCTGCTCAGCGCATCAGCAGCCAGCGCCTTGAATGCATTTTGCAAATCCGTGGCGGCGCGCTCCCCGCTTTTTGTCAGCAATTCGATCTTTTCGTTGCTGGCCTTTCGTTCGGATTCCAGCGCGGATTCCAGTCTCGCCCGGCTCTCCACCAGCTGCCGCTGATCGGCCAAAACCCGCGCCAGATCAGCCTTTACGGCCGCTAATTCCTTTTCCGTCAACGACAAACGAGCCTGCAGAGCTGCTGTGCGCGAACGCAGCGCCAGCCACGCAAGCAGGCAGCCGAACAATAGGCCAATGCCCCCACTGATCCCTAGTTCCATGGTCACAGGTAACTTCTCGACCTCGCACTCAAGCCCTAGCCTAGCACTAGCAACAAAGTTTGCGCCTGTAACGAACTTGAGCCCGAAACGGCTTGAGGCGAACCGATCCCTCCCAGGATCTCGTTGGATAGGCCAAATTGATGCTTAGATCCCCCAGACTCTTGCTGGCGTTCCTGCTGCTGATGGCCTCCGCGACCGTTCAGCCCGCAACCCGATTGATGGCTTCTCCCGCGGAAGGCCCCGCGCCTCCAGGCCAGTCAACGCAAAAAGCGTCGCTGAAGCCGGTGGCCGCGAAAGCCCCCGACATTCCATTTCACGATTACGAGATTCAGACCGAAGAACAGTTGCTGGCACTAGCCAACCAGTCCCGAAAGCAGGCCGGCGCCCCACCGCTCACGCTCGACAACGGACTCTCCCAAGCCGCACGCACCCACGCACTGGCAATGCTCGAAGCTCGGCAACTCTCGCACCAATTTAATGGCGAGCCCTCCCTCCCCGTACGTCTCGCCGCCACGACTGCCCTCCAGTTCGATCAAGAGGGAGAAAACGTGGCGCTCGATTACGACGCCGAACACGGACACGAACACCTCATGCTCTCCCCCCCACATCGCGCGAACCTGCTCAACCCGGCCTATAACGTGGTCGGGTTGGGCGTGGTTCGAAGCGGAGACCGCCTCTACATCGTGCAGGATTTCGGCCACGCCCTCCCTAACTATTCTTCTGCCCAGGTGAAAGAGCGCATCGCCGCGGCTGTGAATCAGAGTCGTCACCAGAACGGCCAGACGGAACTGGCGCGCGCCGATCTGATTACCGCAGATGACGCCGCTTGCTCCATGGCGCAAGCCGACAAGCTCGGAACCGCCCCCGTTCACAAACTCGCGGAACGCTCCACCGTGCTCACTTACACCAGCCTGCATCCCGAAACCCTCCCCAACGGAACGGCCCACTCGATCACCAGTCCCACGCTGCACAGCTTCTCCATCGGCACCTGCTACAGCCGCACCGGCACTTATCCCACCGGCGTCTATTGGGTGGTTTTGTTGTTGGAGTGAATAAGCTCCTGCCGAAGAAACCTCATCGACAAAATCTCGACGAATGCGGGTGCCGGTTTATGTAGCTACTATGGTTTCATCGGAATCGCGTAGTGCGATGCAATCAGCCGCCACTTTCCGCCCGCCTTCATCCACACATCGGTAAACCGGTCGCGATAATCGTAGGGCCCGCCCTTGTCCTTGCCCTTTTCGTGATAGACCCCGGTTAGGATCGCTGTATTCCCATGCATTCGCACCTTGACGTCGGTCATCTCCGCGACGTCCACGTGAATCGTGGATGTCGCGCTGAAACTGATGTACCCGGTCTTGCCAAAAATGTTGCCATCCTCAAACGTAATGACGAAATCCTCGTCCAGTAGGGAAGCCAGCAGATCGAACTTCCGCTCCTTGTACGCCTCGGTCAGTTTGAAATCCAGGGCCTTCACTTGAGCCGCTTCCGAATCTTCTTGCGCCGCCGCGCGGACGAGCGGCACGGTCAGCAGACACAGCGTCACAGCCGACAGCAGGATTTTGCGCATACCCTCCATATTTCATGATCCCGCCTTCGGCGGCAAGTTCCTTCCGTGACCACCCATTCATCGCTTGTGCTACTCTTGCCCTGCCCTCCGTCTGCGGTTCCACTCATGGGATCCACGGCACCAGCCCGCTTGCCACAGACTCTCGCCAACGACGTTCGCTTCGGCACCGCCGGATGGTCCTACAAAGACTGGGAAGGCGTCTTCTATCCCTCGGGAATGCAGCACCGCAAAATGCATCCCCTCGAATACCTCGCGCGCTTTTTCGACACCACTGAAATCAACACCTCGTTCTACGGACCCATCAAGGCTCAACTCGCCAAGCTCTGGTGCCGCAAAGTTGCCGCGGTCAATCCGCGCTTCCTCTTCACCGCCAAACTCTACCGCGCCTTCACCCACTCGCCCGTGATGGGCCCCACCTCCGCCGCCACCATCCGCCCCACCGACGACGACGAAGCCCGCACCCGCGAAGGCCTTGACGTCCTTGCCAACGAAGGACGACTCGGCGCGCTCCTCATCCAGTTTCCCCTCTCGTTCAAGAACACTTCGCTCAACCGCGAATACCTCGACCGCCTACTCCGCCAGTTCATCGAATATCCCCGCGTCGTCGAAGTCCGCGACTCCAGCTGGGACAACGCTGAAACCCTGGCCTCTTTCGCCCACCAGCATGTCGCCTTCTGCAACATCGACCAGCCCGTCCTCGGACACTCGCTCGCCCCCACCGATCACGTCACCGCGCCCCTCGCTTATGTGCGCCTCCACGGACGCAACTACGATCAGTGGTTCGATTCCGATAACCGCGACGACCGCTACAACTATCTCTACAACGAGAGGGAACTGGCGGGCTGGAAGGAACGAATTGAAACCGTCGCCGCTAGAGCCGAGACCACCTACGTGATCACCAACAACCACTTCGAAAGCAAAGCCGGAGTCAACGCTCTCGAGCTGAAAGCCATGCTGACCGGCAAGCGCGTCCCAGCCCCGCCTACGCTGGTCCAGAAATATCCTGAATTGCGAAGGTTCGCCGACCCGGCGGACGACTCCGACAGCGCGCCACCCGGCAATCAGTTCTCCTTACTGGCCTGACAGGCAGCGGACGGATACGAGTCTGTGCGCCGACGATGTGCGCACCACCCCCGAGGTGTGCACCCACGAAATATGCGCTCCAGCCACCGAGGTGTCCACCCGCGAAGTGAGGTGCGCACCGACAAAATGTGCGCACCACCCATCGATGCGTGCACCATCGTGGAAGAGCGGCCCTTCCAGGGCCGCNNGCTTCAGCCCCTGTGGTCGATGTTTCTCATCAGCCCAATTGAAATTGAATATGTGGAGGAATGACGTTTTGAGTGTAATCGCCAATTTACGATACCCGCTGCACAGCTTAGGCCAAAATCAACCGCGGTTCGGCGGGTGTGAGCCTTATAGCTCAGAAGTTCATTTTCCAACCGGGTAGCTTATGAACGGATCTCCAACATTTGCATGATCGGCTCAAGGGCGACCTTCCCCCTCGGTTTCGAGAATCTGCGTAGACGTTAAGCAGGCTTCGCCGGTTCCCCTGCTGCAACTACTCAGGATCGAGTTCTGAAAGGACTGTTCNNGTTCATCCATGGCAGCGCGGAAAAACTTCCCACTTTTCACTGTGCTTCTTGCTGCCTGCTGCCTTCCCGTCGCAGTCGTCTCACAAACGATGCCCAACAACGCCGCCATCGACGGCGAAGTTGGCAAGATCATGACCCAGACTGACGCCAGGGGCATAGCAGTTGCAGTCATCGATCACGGCAAGGTCAGTTATGTACACTCCTACGGCATCCGTAACGCCAAG
>PLBY01000003.1 GCA_003134655.1 Acidobacteriaceae bacterium | reverse complement strand
TTGATGGCCAATGCATCGATGAGGTCGAATTCGAGACTGGCAATCCCTGTAGCCTCCAAGACCAGGTCGAACAACTCGATCTGGTCGATGAAGTGTTCCGGCGTAATCTGACGTCCATCGATGTAATTGCCGCCAATCAAATGTAGCCATCGCGGGCGGACTGTGCTTGCGTCCACGACATCCAAGCCCCAGACTTCTGCGCCGCGCAGGCGCAACGCCAATGCTGCCAGCAGGCCGATCGGCCCCAGTCCCGCTACCATACAGCGCTTTCCAGATACCCAATCCCGCGAGGCGGAAGAATCCGGCAGACGGATGAGTTGCAACTGCATGGCTTCGGCGATCGCCTTCTCTGACACTGAAAAAGGCTCGGCGAGCACTCCCACCGCCTCCAGTTCAGGCGGCACTCGTACGACATATTGTTCGTGGTCTACCACGTATTCCGTCTGGTATCCATCCATGCCTGAGATGCCGCGCTCGGTGTAGAGCCCGGTCTGGCACATATCAGAACGGTTCATGGCACAAGGACGGCACTTTCCGCAGCCTCGGCGAACCGTAAACACGGCATAATCGCCAGGTTTGACCTGCTTCACACCGCGACCAGTTTCTACTACCTGGCCGAACATCTCATGGCCTAGCACCAGATCTTCGTGGGAAGGTGGTGCCTGGGCGCGGCCTCCCGCAGCCTCCTCGCGATCGGTCCCACAGATGCCAACCCGTAACACGCGAACTTTTATCTCGTCAGGCACGGAGATCGACGGTTCCGGCCGGTCGACTAACCGGACAGTCTTGGTTCCGGGCACAACCGAAATGGCTTTCATTTGTTACCTCCTTCGCGAGCGCTGCCTCAATGAGAAAGCCCCGCAGTCTCACACAACTTCTACTTGGCCCTCGACGCAGAACCCCCATTAACCATGGATCCTCTCTGTCCGGTACCTGCTGCTTCTCTATCGACCGCTCCTCAGGCGGCTTGGGCTCGAAGGACAAACCGTTCCATGGCCAGCGCGAAGCCTTCTTCCTTGTTGGAACTGGTCACAAACCTGGCGGCATGTTGCACATCTGAACTCGCATTCCCCATGGCGATGCTCACCCCGCTGCGTTTGAACATGAAGACATCGTTCGGCATATCACCGATAGTGGCGATATTTGCGGTCGGGACATGTAGCATTTCCGAGAGGACAGTGACTACCTCTCCTTTGTTGGCTTTCGGATGAGTTACGTCCAGATAATAGGGTTGGGAACGCGCGGCCGAGACGCGCTCACCGCATTCCTGCTGCACATCCTTTTCGCAGCGAGCCACCGCCTCAAGATCGTCACTGACTCCGACGATCTTAGCTACTCGATTCAGTAAGCCCTCAAAGTTTGGCACTACGATGGGGGGAAACTTGACAGTCCACTCTTCTCGGTCCACGTGGGGGCCATGGCGCGATGGGACAAACCAGTCCTTATCGCTATAGATCCAGACGTCGAGCTTATGTTTGATCAGGATGTCTATGACAGGTTGTACCGCCTCGCCGGGGAGCAAGTTTTCTCGAATGACGGAAAGATCGGGCCGCACGAAGAGACCGCCGTTGAATGCCGTGATTGGGTCCTGAAGTTGAAGATCTTCGATCAACATCTTCATCCCTCGTGGAGGCCGGCCGCTGGTGATTGTAAAAGCGATTCCCGACTCAATGATTTTTCGAACGGCGGCACGTGCCCGCGGTGTCAGAACTTTATCGGGACTGACCAGTGCACCGTCAACATCCGCTACTACCAGGCGTACATCTTCCGGCGCTTCTTTGTTGCTTGCCATCGAATCCACCTCTCACGAACACAATCGGGCAGCGCAAACGCATCCACTCGCGACATCCGTGACCAGGACCGTTGAAAAGTCTTGACCACCCCATGGTGATTGTTTTGCGGAGACATCTCAATAGTCCGTTTGTACCGGCCACGGAGATGGCCGTTCTAGAGATTTGAAAGAGTATCAGTAGGAATTCGCATTTCGAAGCAGGTCGCCTTGGCCTTAAGAACCAACTACTCCCGCCATCCCCGTACTGCTCTGGCTTGGCTACTCGTGAGAAGAGCCTGAACTGCTCCGGCTCCATTGACGGTATAGTTTTGGTAATCGATTGTCAGCGTCTCCTTGCCGTATATCCTGACCGCTGAAACCGCTTCTTCTCTCGAGAGAAGCCAGAACCCATCGATCTTCTGATAGTCGCGCACGAAGTCCACCTGCTTGATCCAAAACGACGGGCTCTTAGCAAGATGCCCAGAGATCTTCACGATCGCAAAATCCTGGTTATCGATCCATATCTTCCCTTCGAAGAGATCCGTTTCCTTGCGCTTCGGAATAGCATGAACAACTGAGCAGTCAAAGCTGCCGATTCTATCTTTCCCAAGTATTTCAAGGGTGTAGTTTTCCGGAGTGATCAAGCTGTCTGGGTCCTTATTGGCTCGTGCTCGCTTTGCCTCAGCCTGCATGAGCCGCTGGAACACATGGTGCCGTATGAATCCCGAGCCTTTTCCAGAGGTGGGTGTGAACGTTTTTGTTCCTGGCGCCCTGTATTCCATGACTACCACTTCTAAAGCGAGAGTCTTTTCTTTGTCGTTCTCTACCTTGTAGGTTCGAACCACGGAGAGTCGATCTAGACGGGATGCTTGCCAATGGTGGCGTTCGATCAACCGAGAAAACAAGTCGGCCGTACCGTATTGCGCCCGAGCGGAAGAATCAACCGGCACTGCAGTCACCGCTAGCTTCACAATGGTCTCGCACGGATATGAGGGAAGAGCTCCGATTGACATCGTTCCCAGCAATGACACGCCGGCCAGGAACCGTTTTATGACAACCACCGCAGATCTCATAGCAAGCGAACCCTGCTTGTTTTGTGGCCAATTCTCGCGGCGCGAGCCAAGTTTAGAGATAGATTGGCGGTTTGCCGGTAGCGACTTTTGTCGAGCATTTCGAGAGCGGTCATTGCACATGCTGCTGGCGCAACCTGCCAAATCACGAAGGATGAATATTATTCTCCTTTCAGCGCTCGGAATTCCGAATCTCCAAGATTGTTGTCCACCCGAAATTGGGATTGTTCGTGAGTTGTCCTCGCAATATCCAACTTCTAGGCAGCTTTAACTCCGACTGCAATCTTTTTGCCCGGGTTGACTTTTGGCAAAATGACCTCCAGCACTTCGTCCTTAACGGTGGCCGTTATGTTGTCTGGATCTATCTCGTGAGGTAGATCGAGAACACGGAACATCTCATCGGACGTTTTCCCATGGAGGACCGCTTTCCCCTTCTCTTGTTGTACTGTTTCTTGCTTCTTGGCGTAGATGATCAGGCGCCGGGGATCCGCTCGCACTTCTAAATCTTTGCCTGTAAAACCGGGGACTTGGGCTCGAACCGTAAACCCTCCGTCTGTGTCGACGACTTGGGCGGGGATTGGAGTCAGCAACTCAGACTCGGCGCGAAACCAATCCTCCCAGTCATGGCCGTGCTCAGACCCTCGGGCTTCGAATAGTTCGTAGGCGCGATTGGCGATAGCTACGGAGATCTGCCGCATCCGCTCGACAAAGGTACCGCTTGCTGTAAGTTTGAAGACGGCAGGTTGAGTGGTGGGCCGTGGACTCGTTGTCAGTGTGCTTTTCATTGCATTTTCTCCTTTTAGTCAATTTCATCAATACTTTATGACGATTGCGAATCTTTTCTACGACTATGCGGTTTTCAACTATCGTCCTTTACTGTGCGAGCGTTAAATCATGGTTGGTGGTGCACTGGAAATGATGAGAAGAGAGCCATCCATCCTTCTTTATGCGAGCCAACAAGAGGTGGAAATAGACCAACCCCGCATAGGGTTGCCAGTCGGCAACGGCTCTGCGCACTCCGTCGTAATCCAACGGTTTTTTCTTACCCAAGAAATGGGCTAATTTCTTGCGGGCGCCAACGTCATCTCCAGGGAAGATGTCCAATCGTCCGAGCCCCCGGAGTAGAACGTATTCCGCAGTCCAGCGGCCCACTCCTTTCAGTTTCACCAGTCGTTCAAGCACGACCTGGTTGTCGAGTTTAACCAACGACTCCAGGTTTAGGCGCTGATCACGAATCGCGGAACTGGCGTCGATCAAAGCCTGCGATTTGTTGGCGCTGAACCCCAGAGACTTCAAAGACTGCACTTTCACCCCGGAAAAATCTGCCGGATTGGGGAAGGCGTGCGCTGCATCCTGCGAGTTTGCCGATATGACACCGATTTCATGCGCCAATCGGCTAAGCAGAAGAATTCCCACCAGCAGCGAGAGTTGTTGGCATGCAATGCCATTAGCCACTGCCTCGAACACGGTGGGAAATTGCGGTGGCTTGAGCCCGCGGAATTCGTCGACTAACGGCTGCAACCTCGGATCGCGCGTTGCCAGCCTGTAAAAAGGTCTCAAATCTTTATGCACGCCAAGCATGCGTTCGAGCAACACTCTTGCGAATCCTTCCTGTCGCACCGTGAGACCAGAGCCAGTCACATCGACTTCCAGTTGTGGCTCTTCTGGGCCGCCACTCTGGTATACAGCCACTTCTACTGCTTTACTATCGATCATCAAAACACGCCGGTAGGTCCTCCCATCCCAGCGATCTACTGCATTCTCCGGGCGTCGACGGAGTGCCCAAGCTGTGAGATCCAAACGGAAGGGCGGTATGGGCGTGATCGAAAACGACCGCTGACTCACAGATTCGGCCTCCAATGTTGACAGACACTTATCCGCGCGATCACCGCTGACGTGCGCCCTTCCGTCTAACCTTGTTGCTGCCGACGAATGTCCCGCGCGCTATAAGCTCATGCTGAGCCCAATGCTTGCTTCGTGCAATGCTACATTCGTTTCTATTGGCATTACGGTTGTCACGGATGAGAAGGAAAAGAAAGTCCGGCACCCTCCCTAGGACGAGTGCTTGTCGCATGAACCGAAACGGCTGCGGGCAAACCTGCCTCGGTTTTGCCAAAGTCGAGATCCACCGAGGAACGCGTTGGAGTTCTCCCCTAAACGAGCCTTGGCTGGAAGCGTTTTGAGCAACCCGACATTGCCCCCGCCCAGCACGACGTAGTCAGCTTGAAGCGCCGCCTTCAGCCGCTTCACAACATCAGCCACGTAGTGACGCCACTTTTTCTTTCCCAGTCGCTTAAGGCCAGCTAAACCTATGTAGTCCTCAAAGGTTCGTCCCTTTCTGTAAGGCAGGTGCGCCAGTTCCATCGGTTCGAGGACTCCATCGACGATCAGTGCCGAACCCAGCCCGGTGCCCAAACCCAGGAAGAGCATGCGCCCTCCTTTGTAGCTCCCCAGCGCCTGCATAGCGGCATCGTTGACCACCTTAACGCGATGACCGAAAGCTCGGGTAAAATCGAAGCCCACCCACCCGGACCCAAGATTGTAGGGTTCGCTGAAAGGTCGTCCGTGAACTACCGGACCTGGATAACCAATCGACACGGCAGAATACTTCCATCCAGCTGCCACCTTCTTCACGTCAGCGACCATTTTCTTTGCAGTCATTTTCGGCCCGGAGGGAATCTTCACAGGCTCCTCGTGGCCGGGGCGATGCACCTTCACGTGAGTGCCTCCCACATCAATTACCAGAATCTTCATGTCATTCACGATTGCTTACCGTCTGTGCACACTAACGAAGCAAACGAACCATTGGGTGCAGTGCTAGGGGTGTCGCGGTGGCGTGATCCGCGCATCCACACTCCCGGTTACGCTTCGCAACGTTATCGGAGAGTTCGCGCCAACTCAGCCGTTCTTTTTCATTCGTGCGGCGCCGCCCTTGAGTTTGCGATAGCGCCGAATGAGAGCATTGGTCGAGCTATCGTGCTTCAGCGATGGATCCTCGGCTGCCTCGAGTTCCGGTATGATCCGCTGGGCCAGGACCTTGCCCAGCTCGACGCCCCACTGATCAAACGAATCGATTTGCCAGATCGTTCCCTGTGTAAACACACTGTGTTCGTAGAGCGCCACCAGTTTGCCCAGAGTCTCCGGGGTCAGCCGTTCCGCCAGGATCACGTTCGACGGGCGATTGCCTTCGAAGGTACGGTGGGGAACGAGCCAGTCCGGCGTTCCCTCCGCCCGGACCTCTTCCGGAGTCTTGCCGAACGCGAGTGCCTCCGCTTGTGCGAACACATTCGACATCAAGAGGTCGTGGTGATCGCCTAGCGGATTCAGCGTCTGAAAGAAGCCGATGAAATCACACGGGATGAGTTTCGTTCCCTGGTGAATGAGTTGATAGAAAGAGTGCTGGCCGTTGGTCCCCGGCTCGCCCCAGAAGATCGGACCAGTCTGGTATTCCACGCGTGTGCCGTCCAGCGTCACATGCTTTTCGTTACTCTCCATGGTCAACTGCTGCAAGTAGGCCGGGAAGCGCTTGAGGTATTGCTCATACGGCAGAACAGCGATTGTCTGAGACTCAAAAAAGTTGTTGTACCAGACGGCGAGCAGCCCCATCAGTACCGGCAGATTGCGGTCGAAGGTCGCGGTGCGAAAGTGCTCATCCATCGCGTGGAAGCCGGCGAGCATCGCGCGGAACTGGTCGGGGCCAATCGCGATCATCGTCGACAGACCAATCGCCGAGTCCATCGAGTAGCGTCCGCCGACCCAATCCCAGAACTGGAACATGTTGGCGGTGTCAATGCCGAACTTCTTGACCTCGGCGGTATTGGTCGAGACTGCGACGAAGTGGCGCGCAACAGCCTTCTCATCTCCCAACGCCTGGAGCGCCCACTCGCGGGCCGTGCGTGCGTTGGTCATCGTCTCAAGCGTTGTGAACGTCTTGGAGGACACGATGAAGAGCGTCTCGTCGGCACTTAAATCGCGCGTAGCCTCAACAAAGTCTGTGCTGTCCACGTTCGAGATGAAGCGGAACGTCATGTCGCGCTGGCTGTAGTACTTCAGCGCCTCATAGGCCATGACAGGACCGAGGTCGGAACCGCCAATACCGATGTTTATCACGTTGCGTACGCGCTTGCCGGTATGCCCTTTCCATTGGCCGCTGCGGACATGATTCGCAAATGCTGTCATCTGGTCGAGCACGTCGTGGACCTCGGGCACTACGTTCGTACCGTCCACCTTGATCGACTCGTCCTTCATCGTTCGCAACGCAACGTGCAGAACTGCGCGTTTCTCGGTGACATTGATCTTCTCGCCGCCAAACATGGCGTCGATCCGTTCGCGCAGGCCAGACTGATTTGCGAGTTCAAGCAGCAGGCTGATCGTCTCATCGGTGATGCGGTTCTTTGAGTAGTCGAAGTAGAGACCTACAGCCTCGAACGCGAAGTGCTCGCCGCGCCGCAGATCCTCCGCAAACAGCTGGCGGAGGTGCACATTCTGTATCTTGGCATGATGCTGCCGCAGCGCCTTCCATGCCGCCCGCTCGCAGAGCGGAATGATTTCAGCTTGCGGTCGCGGGATCGTGATCATTTTCTATTCCTCCACAGGATAATTACGGTATTCGAGACGATAGGATATTTTTCTCGAACCCGTGCCGATCTTGGGTCCACCCCTTTTGATTTCGTCGCTGCGGATCTCACCCCGCGGCTTTGAGCGTAACGTTTTTCGACGCGATAGAGCCGAGCAGCTCTTTCCAAGATTTGACGAAGGACTCGGTGCCTTCGCGCTGCAGATCGGCGGCCAGTTGCTTATAGTCGATGCCCGCTTGGCCGAACTTAGCGATCATTTTCTCCGCATCGCCACCGTCGACGGGCAGAAGCTTACCCAGTTTGCCGTGATCGGCGAAAGCAAGAAGTGTCGCATCCGGAATCGTGTTGATGGTGAATGGCGCGGCGAGCGCCTTGATGTACAGAACGTCGGAAGCGGCGGGGTCTTTGGTACCTGTGCTCGCCCAGAGCAGGCGTTGCGGATGTGCACCGGCATTGGCGAGCCGCTGCCAACGCTCCGAATCGAGCAGTTGGCGGTACGCTTTGTAGGTCCGCTTGGCAACGGCGATCCCGAGATGGTCCTGCAAAGTTTTGCGGACCTTCCCCATTGTCGCCTTATCCCAGCGGCTAATGAATAAAGAGGCTACGGAGTTAACATCCGGGTTCAGGCCCGCTGCGATACGTCGCTCAATGCCGCGCATGTAGGCTTCAGCCGCCGCCAGATATTGCTCGCAGGAAAAGAGCAGAGTTACATTAACTGGCACTCCGGCGAATATAGTCTCCTCGATCGCAGGCACGCCTTCGCGAGTACCGGGAATCTTGATGAAGAGGTTGGGGCTTCCGGCGCGAGCATAAAGCTGCTTAGCCTGGGCGATCGTGTGCGCCGTGTCATGAGCGAACAAGGGAGAGACCTCCATCGACACCCAACCGTCGGTGCCATTGGTCCGGTCGTAGATCGACCGGAAGAGACCAGCGGCTTGCCTCAAGTCCTCGAGCGCAAGCTCGAAGAAGAGTGCCTCGCCCGACTTGCCCTCTTTTATCTTCTGGCGGATGGAGTCATTGTAGGAGTTTGAGTTCTTAATCGCATGGTCGAAGATGGACGGATTTGATGTGAGCCCAGTGACCGAGAGTTCGTCGATGTAGCGGCGGAGCGTCCCGCTCGTCAGGAGCCCTCGGGAGATGTTGTCAAGCCAGAGACTCTGGCCGAGCTCGTGAAGCTGTCGCGTCGGCTTCATATCGTTGCCATTGATCGCACGGCCAACAGGTCTCTTCCGCAATCCCTTTGACCTTGCGACGCCGACGGTATCGCGCGAGGCTGCCAATAAGACAGACTTGACCGCGCTCACGATGTGCCCGGACGAAATGCCGTATTTTTTAATCAGTTCCTTGGCTTCTCCGCTGTGAGCGATCTCCCGCACGGCTAGCTTGCAGACTCGAACGCGCTCCTCAGCTAGAGCTGCGAGAACGGCGTCGCCGAGTCCTCCGCGCGCATAGTGGTCTTCGACAGTGACGATGAGGCCGCCGACGACCCGCGCCGAAGCGATCAGCTCGTCACGATCGATTGGTTGAACGCTGAACAGATCGATGACGCGAACGGGAAGGCCCTCTTCTTGAAGCTGATCATACGCGGCCAGCGCTTCAAACACAGTGATGCCGCCCGCGATAATGAGCGCTTTGTCCCTGTCGCTTTTGCGGAGGACTTTGCATTTCCCGATCGCAAATCCCTCGTCCGGACTGTAGAGAACCGGCGACTTCGGCCGCCCCAGCCGGAGGTAGCAGGGGCCGGATTGCTCGACGATCAGTTCTGTGGCCCTCCAGGCACTCGTAGCATCGGTAGGATACAGCACCGTGAAGTCCGGTTGCGCGCACATCATGGCGAGATCTTCGAGTCCCATCTGTGATGGACCGTCCTCGCCGATGGACACTCCACAGTGCGTACCAACAAGCTTTATATTGAGCTTGCTGATGGCTGCCATGCGGATGAAATCGTACGCCCGGGTTACAAAGCATGAAAATATGGCCGCAACCGGGACCCTGCCTCGTGCCGCCAATCCCATGGCGACTCCGACGATGTTCTGCTCCGCGATGTAACCCTGAAAGAACCGATTCGGTGCGGCATTCTCGAATTCCTCTGTGTAGGTGGAGTTCTTTACGTCACCGTCGAGCACCACAATCCGAGTATCAACCTTCGCCAGAGCGGAGAGGCCGTCGCCAAAGCCCCTTCTCGTAGCAACTTCCTGACCTCCGATTACATAAGGCGGTTTTGCCGTCGGACCGGCGTCGCTGCCTGCCATGGCTTTGGAGCTGTGAGGTCGTGCCGGAGGCAGCTTAGCTTTCCATTCCGTCTCAGCACCCGTCAGTTGTTTCTCGAGTTCAGCTATGACCTTCGCAGCGGTGTCTCTGGGGAGTGCCTTGCCATGCCAATGCTCAAGACCCTCGATTCCGATGAGGCCCTTGCCCTTCAATGTCCGCGCGAGCACGATCGTCGGTCGGTCGGTGGACCGGCCGGCGGCTTCATAGGCTGTTAGGAGATCGGGAATGCTGTGTCCATCAACGATCAACACCTGCCAGCCAAATGCTTCCCAGCGAGCCTTGTAGGTTTCAAGATCCCACTCCAGCATGGTCGGCTGACTCTGACCCAGACGATTGATATCGATGGTCGCGCAGAGATTATTGAGGCGGTGGAGAGCCGCCCATTGCGCGGCCTCCCATACTGAGCCTTCCGCCGATTCGCCATCGCCCATCAAAACATAAACGCGGTGATCGGAATTCTCGAATTGTTTCGCATTGATGGCGATTCCTGCACCAACAGACAAGCCCTGACCCAGCGAACCGGTGGCTACGTCCACGAACGGCAAGCGGGTAGTGGGGTGACCTTCCAGATCAGAGTCGACCTTGCGCAAAGTCAGTAGTTTTTCGCGCGGAAAGGCGCCGGCCTCCGCCCACGCCGCATAGAGGATGGGTGCGGCATGACCCTTCGAAAGCACGAAGACGTCGCTCTCCCGTCGGTGCGGATCGCGAGGATCGTAACGCATCACGGAATAGAAAAGCACGGACATGATCTCTGCAGCAGAGGCGCAACTCGTCGGGTGTCCACTACCAGCCCCGGTCGTAGAACGGACCGAGTCGATACGCAAGCGGGTCGCCTTGTCCTGTAGCGTTTGCAACGCAACTTGTTCTGAAGTTTCAACAGTCATAACCTCACTCCTTCGCCTTCCGAGACGTTGGCTGCTCGGCACTGTCGCACCTCTTTTGAGTGCAACGGTTATTTCTCAGTCTCAGACTTCTCGATGCCGTACTCGTGAGCGTAACCGCGACGACACCATGGCTGCTGGTCCGGTGCAGCAGACAGCGTGCTCATTGTTTACTTTTGAGTTTCTTGAGAGCCGCTCCCTTGTGCATGGCCAGATGGTCGGTCGTGTCGCTTTTGATCAAATACTGCGGTTCCTCCTTCGAGGCGCGGACCGTGTAGCCCTTGAACGTGATGGCAGAGGTGATCTTCTTCTTGATCGTTCCCCGGACGTAGCCTGCTTCCGAGTTCCACCCCACCTGATCTCCAACTTTAAAGTCCTTCTTCATCGGCATGATCTCCCATGATTACCTTGTCTTCACGGCTCAACTTTCTAAGGTGCCGAAGCAGAGGCGGGCCAAACAAATCGGCAAGCGGCACACGGAGCGGTGTCCATCGGGAACGATCTCGCACAGTGTTCTCATTTTAGTTTCGCCACCTGCGTTTTTTCTGCGATCAGATGGGGATTGTGCCACCGGTTGTCGCCGGCCATGATCTGCTCAGTTTCGACTGGCCCCCAAGTATTGGGTTCGTACTCATGGACCGGCGTCACGTTTCCCAGAATCGGATCGACAACACCCCAAGCGGCTTCGACCCCGTCCTCACGAACGAACAGCAGAGAATCACCTCGAATGGCATCGCCGAGCAGTCGCTCGTACGGCATCATCTCGTCGTCTGAGCCTGGGCGCACGAGGAGTTCCACATCCTCGCCGACCATCGCTTCTCCGGGCACCTTGACCCGCGCGCTCAGGGCGATCGATACATTGGGGCTGAGACGAAAGCGGAAGTAATTCGCTTGACTTTGGGTGATTGTGTCGAACACTGCCTGTGGCGGACGTTTGAGTTCAACCAATACTTCAGTTGCCGTGACAGGCATCCGTTTGCCGGCTCGAATGTAGAATGGAACACCTGCCCATCGCCATGTGTCGATGTGTAGCCTGACTGCGGCGAATGTCTCCACCTGCGAATTCGAAGCGACACCGTCTTCCTTGCGGTAGCCACGGAACTGACCGCGAACGACATCGGCAGGAGTAAGCGGCCGCATGGCTCGAAAAGCCCGTTGCTTCTCGTCGCGCAAGGCATCTGGATCGCGGCCGGTTGGCTCCTCCATCGTGAGCAGCGCAACGACCTCCAACATGTGGTTTTGCACAACATCGCGGATCGCACCTACCTCTTCATAGAAAACTCCGCGGCCCTGCACACCGAGGGTTTCAGCCATCGTGACCTGTACGCTCTGGACATAGTTGCTGTTCCAGATCGGCTCCAGAAACGAGTTGGCAAAGCGGAAGTAGAGCAGATTTTGGACTGGTTCCTTGCCGAGGTAATGATCGATCCGGAAAACTGCCGATTCCAGGAAGGACCGATGGAGGATTCGGTTGAGTTCCTGCGCGGAGGCTAGGTCGCGGCCAAAAGGTTTCTCGACGACCACACGCGCGCCCTTGTCGCAGTCTGCGTCGGCCAGGCCCTTGACAACGGTCTCAAACATGTTTGGCGGTATGGCAAGGTAGTAAAGAGGCCGAGACGCCCCGCCAAGCGCCTTTCGCAGATCGCGGAATGTCTGTTGGGAGCCGTAGTCTCCGTTGACATACTGCAGCTTCGCCGAAAGCACTGCGAACGCGTCAGGATCCAGGCCGCCGTGCTTCTCAAGACTCTCGCGAGCACGGCCCCGAAGCTGTTCGAGGCCCTTAGCAGACCTTGCCACTCCGATAATCGGCATATTGAAGTGACTGCGCCGGATCATCGCCTGAAGCGCCGGGAAAATCTGCTCGTACGCCAGATCCCCGGTGGCACCGAAGAAGACAAACGCATCCGAATCGAGGTTCGCCATTTTCATCCGTCACGCGGCTTTTTCTACGTGCCCCCCAAACTCATGCCGCATTGCGGACAGAACTCGATCGGCAAAATCAGCATTGCCGCGGGAACTGAATCGTTCATAAAGTGCGACACTCAAAACAGCGGCAGGGACCGCTTCATCGATTGCGGCTTTGATTGTCCAGCGTCCCTCGCCCGAATCCGATACGCGTCCCGCATAACTTTTGAGACTCGGCTCTTTCAACAACTCAGTTGCGGTGAGATCCAGCAGCCACGAAGCAATCACGCTACCTCGGCGCCAGACTTCCGCGACGTCGGGTAAACAAAACTCGTATTGATACAATTCCGGTTGCCGCAACGGGGTTGTCTCTGCATCGGGCGCAAGCGTTTTCCTGCCGGCATCAGCATGCTGAAGGATGTTCAAGCCCTCCGCGTAAGCCGCCATAATGCCGTACTCGATCCCGTTGTGGACCATCTTGACGAAGTGGCCGGCACCGCTAGGTCCGCAATGCAGATAGCCCTGCTCAGATGTGCCGCCGGTCTTGTCGCGACCCGGTGTGCGAGACGCCGTTCCAATCCCGGGCGCGAGAGTGGCAAAAATTCGGTCAAGATGCTGGACGATATTCTTTTCGCCGCCGATCATAAGACAGTACCCGCGCTCAGAACCCCAGACTCCGCCACTTGTCCCGGCGTCGACGTAGTGAATACCTTTGGGCTTGAGTTCATTGGCCCGCCGGATGTCGTCAATGTAGTGGGAGTTGCCCCCGTCGATGGTAATGTCGCCTTGCTGCATGTGAGCAGCAAGGTCGTGCAGCGTCTTATCGACCGCCGCGGCAGGTACCATCAGCCAAACAACACGTGGCGGCTTTAACTTGGAGACGAGGTCGTCGAGCGACTTGGCTCCGACCGCACCATCCTTGGCTAACTTGCTCACGTTCGCAGGCTTCGTATCGAACACGACGCATTCATGCCCGCCACGCATCAGGCGCTGCACCATGCTGGCGCCCATTCTTCCTAGTCCAATCATTCCAAGTTGCATGCTCATGCTCCATTCACTCGCAAGAAACAACGTCCGAGATGTTTCAATTAGACCTCCTTCACCTCTAACACTCGCGCCGCAGGAAAAGGCCAGTCGGCAGATCCTCGCCCCTCGGAAAATACATCGAGTAGTCGTTTCAGGTCGTCAGCGTCCTCCTCTGCCATAGTTACGCAACCCTGCGGAGGTTTCGCTCGCTTGCGTCATCCCTAGCCGGACGTCCTGACAGCGAACTCGGCGCATTGAGGTGCGCGCCAGTATGTACGCCGACTCCCAGGCGATCAACCAACTCCCCGCCAAGCCAACCGGTCACGAGAGCCAGTAGTACCGCAACAAATGACGCGGCGAACGCTGCGAAACCAGGATTTTCAGGGGCGGGTCTGCGTAGAAGCCAGCTGATGATAAACAGCAACGTGACGACAACATTTCCCCCACCATGCAACAAGCCAATCGTCTTGGCTCGCGTGCCAGAAGGAATAGCCAGCCAGTCAATGAATCCGAACACTGCCGCCAATAAGCCTCCTATGATTCCAGCGGCAATCATCCAAAACGAGATGTCGAACCACGAAGCCTCTCCGCGAACAAGACCGACAATGTCAAACGCTACGGCAGTCGCCAGGAGTCCGAGCGGAAAAACAACCAACATCTGATGGATAGGGTGTCCGAGTAGCTTCGCTTTACTCTCCATAAACCACCTCCCACGCTGTTCGACTCGAAGTATTTGTTTCGCCTCATTATTGAGGTCAGGCAGCTACCATTTGTTGCAGGCGATCCTCGAGGCCTAGTGTCCATTTGCGTTCTTAGGCCATGCGTCCGATACCGCCCTGTGAACGACCACCTGCCAGCCATATAGTACTGACGTTGTAGCAGCCCAAGAACAATTCCACCGCCAGCCGCGGAGTCCATCTCATAGACTCATCATCCGCCAGATGTCACTTGAAGCCGTATCCTGTTGTCACGCTGTGCAGCCGTGCGGCACTCTGACGGTCAGTGTTGGCCAATTGCCCGCCTGGAGCCAAATCTTTGCCTACACCTCTCTGAACAGGTACCAGTGCTATCTCTGCATCTGGCTCGAGAACAAGCGTCATATTCAAAGCACATGAGTCACACAGCCAGAAGTACTCCGTTCCTCGCGGCGGGGACTTCGTAGTGCGCGCATCGACTCCAGCGACTGGAATCGATCTCACTTCGAACTGGAAGATCCGTCCTTCGTGCAGATATCGGAAACGAGTAGAACACGCCGGATTCGCACATCTGGAGATCACAGTCGGACCTCAAGAAACAACTAAAGTATGGTGAACTCCAAACACTTCACGCAATGCTACATTCGTCCTTGGGGGGGTTACAGTTGTCACCAGTATTGGCAGCGAATCGCGCTTAGATAGGTTCTGGCTCGCGCATGTCAGCCACACACCGATGCTCAGCGATCGCAGAACGCTGGACCCAAGAGGCGTCCTTTTCCTGCTCCAACAAATGACTCCGCGACTAACGACTGCGCCGCCAGACGGTCAGTTCGGATTGCTCACGGCTTAGGCGGCGACTGCACGGGTGTGCTTCTGGTTGATGCGCACATCATAGTTGTGTCCCTCCCAGCGATTGCTGCCGGTCCAGAAGAAAGTGAATTGCACAGGAGCACTCTGATTGCCGTGGATGGCGATATCGGCGAATTCAATTCCGATTTCAGTCGAAGTTGACGGTGTGTCACTCGCCGAAACCCAACTGTCATTGGTCCAATGCAGCCGGAATGACTCTGGAGCTTGGATCCGTAATACTTGCCCAACGGTCACTTCTCTGACTTGGCGAGTGGGTTTCCACACCTCTAAGTTCTTTCGTCCGCGCTTTTTCAAGTATCGTTCCGCCACAACCGGAATCAGATCGAAAACGTGGCCATCCGCAACCGAACGCAATAGCTTCACGTATTCAGCGTGGGCCCAAATCAACGGCATGGCTGATCCCGCCGGCTTTCCAAAATACATGCCAGCCGACTTCACGTCATCGGGACTATCCCAGACCTGCTCTGGCAACATCCTGCCTGTGAATGCAAACTGTTCCATAGTACGAATCAGTTTGCGAACATCACGTCCCGCCGCGAACTCGTAGTGCGCCCGCTCGCCCGTCAGTAACGGCCAAGCCCGGCCCTGCCCCCAGCCTTCAAACGGCCCGCCATCCGCATGCGTCCCGTAGCCATCGTGGTTGTANNGCAACGAGTCTTCCACGAGTGGATCGCCTGGCTTGCGAACGCCGTAGCGCACCAACTCGAGGAAACCGCCATCCGTGATGTCTTTTGCCGGGAACTGCCATGGCTGTCTGGGAGGAAGATTGTGAATGGTGAGGAGTCCGTGATTGGGATCCTCATCTGGCGAAGCATCGCCGATCGCAGCAGGATGAATGCGAATATAGTGGCGTTTAATCCCCGGAACGAGGGATCCGTCGGTAGTAACAGTCCAGCTTTCGACGTGGGATTCAAGAAAATCCGCATAGTCCTGCAAAAAGCTCGCGTCGTCCTGCTTGCCCCTCGCCCCTGCGAAATCTGCGGCACAGATCAGGGCGGCAATGCTGACCGCCAACGTAGATGGTGAATATCCGCTGTCTTCCTCCCATCTCTCTTGCTGTGTGACTGGCCCGTGCCGAACAAGGTAAGCCGCCGCAGAACGGACCATCGAGTAAGGATCGAAATCTCTAAGCGCATCTTTCTTCCACAGATGCCAAGCCAGAAGAATTGGAAAAGCGACTTCATCGAGCTGAATACCTTGCCAATGCGGGGTACCGTCAATCCAGAAGTTCTGCGCAAATCCACCGTCGGCTTGCTGGCAGCAAGCGAGATA
>PLBY01000040.1 GCA_003134655.1 Acidobacteriaceae bacterium | reverse complement strand
CCTTCTCACTGACAGCCGTCTAAGCTTGATGCCATCTTTCTCGCGTTTCCTGGGGGAAAATACAAATCGATGAGCGCAGCTGAGTGGATCCCGGCTCTGAGCCTCGCGCTCTTGTTTACGCTTCCCCAAGATTGCCTCGCGCAAGTGGCAAAGCGATCTGCATTGCAATCTTCGGCGCAACCCGCAAATGATGCTCCCACGGTGGTCGGATCGATGGTGCTAGTGCGCGGCGGGACTGCCCAGATGGGAATCGATGCCGCCCAAATTCCCAGCCTTGTAAAGACTTTCAACATCGATGTCCCGCAATTGTTCCAGGATGAAGTTCCGAAACACTCGGTTACCATTGATGACTTCTATATCGACAAATACCCTGTGACCAATGCAGAGTTCAAGAAGTTCACCGATTTCAATCCCGAATGGCGGTCGGATCGCATTCCTCGCACGCTTCACAATGGTAACTACCTGAAGCACTGGAAAGAACAGGACGCACTAAGGACTAAGGCCGATCACCCAGTAGTGAACGTGAGTTGGTACGCGGCCGTGGCCTATTGTCGCTGGGTAGGGAAGCGCCTACCCACCGAAGCGGAGTGGGAACATGGGGCCCGCGGCGGCCTCGACGCGCTCTTTCCTTGGGGCGATCAGCCCGTTGACGCCACACGAGCGAACTTTTTAGGAAGTGGCATCGGCACAACCTCTCCGGTCGGCCACTACCCCGCGAACCGCTATGGATTGTTCGATATGGTGGGCAATGTGTGGCAATTCCTCGCCGACGAATGGAGGCCCTATCCCTCCACCCCGCAGAAAAACCCAGTGGCTGGGGGAGACCTGTTCCTCGACGGGACGGCGTTCGTCCAAGTGAAGACCAGGCGTGTCATCCGAGGGGGCAGTTTTGACGGAGCGCCGGTGAACTTATGGGTCGAGTATCGCGACAGCCATCCCCCAGATGGAGCACGCGAGTTCGTGGGCTTCCGCTGCGCGAAGTGACTGCCGACGGAGGAGAGAATCAGATGGTTGACGAAAGGCGTGGCTGTTGAAAAACTCACTCACCAGAAAATGCTCTAAAAAGCTTTGCGCCAGGAAGCCCTACAAACGACTTTCTCAGTTTTCCTAGACATTATTCTATGCCCCAAATTTCGGCTGTTCTGAGAAAAATGGACTTTTTCAACACCCACAGGCGATAACGCTCATTGACGCGATGATGAGTGTAATGGGGAATTTTTCGCCAATCATTGGAAATTCGTCTTTTTTGCCAGAATTCTTCTGAAGCGTGGAGTTTGGTGCTGTTCGGTCTCGGACAGTGATTTTTCGATTTCGGACAAAGACCGTATTTGAGGGCATCGCTTCAAGGGCGTATCTCTCTGTAAATAAACCCCCTACATCCGAGACAGTTTGGAGGGGGGCTTGCGGCGCTTAGGACGGGTAAATCTGAGCGTGGAGGCTTCCATGGAGACATTGCTTCAGGATCTGCACTTTGCTTTGCGCCAATTGCGCAAAGCGCCGGGCTTCACGTCCGTCGCGGTTCTGACTCTCGTCCTCGGCATCGGCGCGAATACCGCCATTTTCAGCTTGATTGACGCGCTGATGCTGAAGTCTCTGCCCGTCCATGACCCTCAGGAACTTGTGGTGCTGAAGTGGAGCACGCACAAGAAGCCCGAATTTCACAGCTCGAGTTCCTATGGTGATTGCAACTCGAGATTCACTGACGTAAACCCTTCGGGATGCTCGTTCTCGCGTCCTTTTTACGATGATTTGCTCGCGCATTCGGACATGCTCTCGGGCGTAACGGCATTTGGCGGCGGGATCGAGCTGGACATGATCGGGAACGGCCCGGCCAGCATCGTGCACGGACAGATTGTCGCGGGCAATTATTTTGACGTGCTCGGCGTACGTCCCGCGTTCGGCCGCATGCTCGAAGCCTCAGACGATTCCCCGTCTGCCGACGCAGTTACCGTGCTGAACTACGGATATTGGCAGAGGGCGTTCGGTGGGTCACCCTCCGCGGTTGGAAAGACGGTCACCTTGAACGGCGTGCCCACTACTATTGTGGGAGTTGCAGAGCAGAGATTCGTCAGCCTGACGCCGGGCAGCGTCGCAGACACCTGGGTGCCAATTTCTGCAAGGCCGCGCCTGATTCCACGTTGGAACCCCAAGCGGGAGGGCGCGGATTCCATTTGGATGGTGATTATCGCCAGACTGAAGCCCGATGTTTCCCGGGACAAGGCCGAGGCCGCGGTCAGTTTGCTGTTCCGGAACGATATGCTTCATGGGGAAAAGCCACTCTCCAAGGAAGCTGACGCGCCACGTGTTGACCTGCTTCCAGCGCAAACCGGACTTGTCGGCGCGCGAGAAAGTTATTCGACGCCGTTATACATTTTGATGATCGCGGTGGGGATCATCCTGCTGATCGCGAGTGCAAACGTTTCAGGGCTGCTACTTGCCCGCTCCGCCGCTCGCCAGAAAGAGATAGCCTTGCGTCTCGCGCTTGGGGGAGGGCGATGGCGAATCGTGCGCCAGCTCCTTACGGAAAGCGTTCTGCTCTCGGTCTTCGGAGGCGCTCTAGCAATCGGGATCGCCTATTGGGGGGCACAAGCCATCGTCAAATTCGTGGCCGCTGGCTCGACGAGGCCATTGGGGTTCGAGCCGACGCTGGACCTGCGAGTTTTGCTGTTCACTGCTGGGATTTCTTTGCTGGCAGGAATCATCTTCGGGCTTGCACCTGCCGCGCGCGGCATGCGAGTGGATTTGACCCCTGCGCTTAAACAAGGCACCGGAAGTTCCGACGGCGGAGGCCGCGTGCGGAACCGCTGGTTCAACGTTGGCAATTCGCTGGTGGTCGCACAAGTTGCACTTACGATCGTGGTGCTGGTCGGCGCCGGGCTGATTGTGCGCACTCTGCAAAATTTGAGGAACATTGATCCGGGCTTCGACATCAGCAACATCGTGAACGTTGGCGTCGATCCGACGCTCGCCGGATATAAGGGTGCGCAGGTCGATATTGCCATCGGCGATCTTCAAAAGCGATTGAGCGCGATTCCCAGCGTAACTTCGGTCAGCTACTCCTCAGATGCACTGCTGAGTGACAACCTATCTAACACCACGCTCCATGTAGTCGGTTCGTCCGACAAGGTGGGTGTGGAGTCAGATATCATGCAAGTGGGGCTGGATTTCTTCGCGACCATGAAAATGCCATTGCGCGACGGCCGCGATTTTTCTCCCGCTGATTTTGCAGCCGTTTCGACCTACGCAGCGGTCGTTGCGGCGAGCTCAGCGTCGAATTCAGTGGCTGCTCGTGTCAGCACACCGGTGGGCCCACCGGTGCCGGCAATTGTGAATGAGGAATTTGTCCACGAATATCTCCCCAAGACGAATGCTCTCGGCCAGCGCTTGGAATACCCTGATTCTCCAGGTCAAAGATCGAGTGGAACGAAAGCTCCGGGTTTCATCGTAGTCGGAGTGGTTGGCAACGCGAGGTACAACAGCCTGCGGAGAGAAGTGAAACCGACAGCGTATGTGCCCTTTGCGGGCTCGAGCGTAAACTTTGAATTGCGCACGGCGATGAATCCGTTGTCAATCATTGCCGCGGTCCGCAGGACCGTCAATCAATGGGATAGCAACTCGCCTATCTTCTATATCCGAACCGAATCAGAGATCATTGACCAGTTGCTGTTCCAAGAACGTTTGATCGCGCGGCTTTCCAGTCTGTTCGGCGCGCTGGCTCTCGTTCTTGCCTGCGTGGGACTCTACGGATTGCTTTCCTACGAAGTCTCGCGCCGGACGCGGGAAATCGGCATCCGCATGGCGTTGGGCGCCGCACAGCGAAATGTTCTGCGCATTGTCGTGGGACAGGGCATCGGGCTTGCAATCACAGGAGTGATGTTCGGTTTCGCGGCGGCTTTCTGCGTAACCCGTTATTTGGGAAGCGTTCTCTACGATGTTCATCCCGGCGATCCAATCACGCTAATTGCCGTCGCCGCGATTCTGCTGTTCGTCGCGCTGCTGGCGTGTTTTGTGCCCGCGCGCCGCGCAACCAGAGTGGACCCCATGGTCGCACTGCGAAACGAGTAGTTCGCCTGCAGACTTTCCCTGGATTTTGGATCTGTGAACAACTGCGTTTAGCGAAGAAGGAGAGCGGTCGGTCTACTTCAACTTTGTTCGACGCTTTCTAATGCCATGCCTAGTTGACGAAATCAGGCGTGGGTGTTGAAAAA
>PLBY01000148.1 GCA_003134655.1 Acidobacteriaceae bacterium | reverse complement strand
CCCTGCTATGACACAGACTCCGAAGGGACGATACAAAACGCTCATTCCCGTGACTCGCTCCAACTCTCCATTGGACTTGCTTCAACTGCTGGAGGACAAACTAATTCCTGACGTCCACGCGCCGCTATCCGATTCTTGCGCGCAAACCTATTCCTTCAAATCCACATGCTGCACATCTTCAATCGGATGCCCCAAAAACCGTTCCCCCAGCCGCCGGAACTTCTCCACGGAATCGGTAGCAAAGAACTGGAGGCGTGGAAGCCGTCGCCGTTCCTCACCAGCAGTCGCAGGCACCAACTGCTGCAACCGGGAAGCCACCTCCCGGGCGGTCGATTCCGCCGAATCCACAATGCTGACGTGTCCTGGCGTCACGCGATGCAGCAGCGGCTTGAGCAGCGGATAATGTGTGCACCCCAGAACCAGCGTGTCAGCGTCGTGAAATCCGTCCGCGAAAGCCTCCGCCAGATAAATCCGCGCGACCTGCTCGGTCACGGAGTGCTCCACCCATCCTTCCTCCACCAGAGGAACGAGCAAAGGGCACGCCTTCTCCCGCGCATTCAGCCCGCGAGCCTCCAGAGCCTTGCGGTAAGCATGGCTGCTGACGGTGGCCTCGGTGCCAATCACAACGATCCTCTGATTCTTGGACGCAGCCGCCGCGGCCGAAGCCCCCGGCTCAATCACGCCCACCACCGGGACATGCGCACCGGCGACGATGCGGTCCAGCGCCAGCGCCGTCGCCGTATTGCAGGCGATCACCAGCATCTGCGCGCCGTGCGATTCGAGATAGTGCGCCGCTTCCACCGCATAGCGGGCGACGGTTTCGACCGATTTCGATCCGTAGGGCAGCCGCGCCGTATCCCCAAAATAGGCATAATCGGCGCCAGAAATAAGTTCAAGTAGAGCTTTAAGGACGGTCAGTCCGCCAAATCCGGAATCAAATACGCCGATCGTTGGACGTCGCATAATCTTGATCGATAATAAGGCCTGATGAACGTCTAGGCTGGGTAATCACCGAGATGCCGGTAGGATTTCCTTCGTGTACCTTCGTGTCCTTCGTGGTCGAAGCTTTCAGCCCGAGAGCTACTTGGACCGGACCGCTTCTCGAACGGGTGAGCCTGCAAAGCCAGCCACATTACCGCAGCATGGCCCCGGCGGAATCGGCGCCCCGTGCGGGCACGTCCGCGGATGCCCCAGAAACGTGCAGATCTTGTCCGTCGCTTCCGGCGAAAGAATGTGCTCGAACTTGCACGCCTGCTGTTCGATCTCGCTCTCGCTATCCATCGCCAGACTGTCAGTGAAGAGCCGCTCGGCCAGCCGGTGCCGCCGAATGATGCTCCCTGCCCGCTCCCGCCCGCGGGTCGTCAACTCGACGATCAGCGTGCCGTCGCCGACCGACGTAGCCACCGGTTTCAAAGCATCATGGCAAGGATTCACAAACGGCTTGTGATCATGCGGCTGGAGCGGATGCGGCATCGAAACCACCATCCCCATCTCGATCATCTTTTCAATCGCCAGGCTCACCGGCAGCGCCCCGTGCACTTCCATGCGCTCGACTTCGGCGATCTCTCCGTGCTCGGCCAGCACCCAGAGTTCTTCCAGAACTTCATCGAGCTGTTCTTCGTCAGCCAGCGAGAAAATTTCCTGCGACGCGATCTTGCCGTGATGCAGCTCAATCCGCCGGTCCGCCAGCCGAGCCATCACCGGATCGTGCGTCACCATCACAATGGTGCGTCCCTGCTGGTGAAACTCGCGCAGCAGCCGCAGCACAATCTCTTCATTCACCGCATCAAGATTGCCCGTAGGCTCGTCCGCCAGAATAATTCGCGGATCGTTGATCAGCGCCCGCGCAATACACACCCGCTGCTGCTCCCCTCCCGACAACTGCGAGGGCAAGTGATGCGCCCGATCGCCCATCCCCACGCGACCCAGCGCTTCAATGGCTTCCTTCTCATCCGTCATACTGTGAAAATACTGCGCCAGCATGACGTTCTCCACCGCCGTAAGGAAGGGAATCAAATGAAACTGCTGGAAGATGAATCCAATCTTTTCCGCACGCACGCGGTTCAAATCCGCGGCCGAAATCCCGGCAACATTCACGCCGTCGAGCCAGATCTCGCCTGATGACGGACGGTCGAGGCAGCCAATCAGATTGACCAGCGTCGATTTCCCTGACCCCGACGGCCCCATGATCGACAGCCACTCTCCCTGCGTGACGTGCAGCGAGATGTGGTCTAGGGCATGGATGTTGTCCTTGCCCGATCCATTCCCCGTTTCCTTGGCGGGGTAGAGCTTCGTCACATCTTTGATCTGAATCATTTCACTCTCCCCTCAGAATCACCGCCGGCTGCACCCGGCGCAGCAGCGAGATTGGGAGGATCGCCGACAACAACGTCACCGCCATGCTACCAGCCAGAACCACCGGCAGCACGCTCAAACGCGGCACAACGGGAGCGTGAAAGTTAACCCTCCCAATCCACGCCGCAATGCCGATCCCAACCACAAATCCGATCAGCGCGCCCGTCGCGCCGAGTACCGCAGCCTCCGCCGCGAAGAACCCATTGAGTAACCGCCCTGATGCGCCCAGAGCCTTCATGATGGCAAAATCGCGTCGCCGGTCAAATACCCAGCCCATCAGCGTGGATAGCACGCACAATGCCGCAGTCAGAATGATCAGCGCCGCCGCAGCCAGCAGCGTCGCGCGAGTCTTTCCCAGCACGCGAGCCTCGCCCTCCATAATCTGCCGCACCGGACGAACGTCCCCAGCGGGAATCGCCTGCGTCAACTGGTTCATGATGCCAGCCACTTCTTCGGGAGATCCCGAAGCAGCAACTTCAATCGTCGACGGCTGGACTCCCGTCCACGCCACAAAATCAGCCAGCGAGATATAAATGCGGCTGTCCTCGGCCGCGCCCGTCTGCACCGTGCCAGCCGGCGTCACATGCAACATCCGCCCCTGGAAGCTGAGATCAAACGCCTGATTCTTGGGGGCGACAGTAGCCAGCGCGCGCACGCCGATCAGCGCCGGGTGCCCCATTTCTGGCGCGTCTTCTGCGCCAGAAGTGGGGATTTCCGTAGGCCACGCACTCACCGACCACCACTTATCCAGTTGGCGCACCCGCTCAAACTCCGTGCCCGCCACCACAATCGGCTGCCCGTCGCTAGTCCGCGCTACGACCAGCCCAAACGGCGCCGCAATCCCACGACCCGCGAGCACGGTCTCCACACGCGACAGCGTGTCCGCGGGAAGGGAAGCGCCGTCCTTGCCGACCAGAATGATGTTCGCCCCGTAGTTGCGAAATTCCCGCCGCAGCTTTGCCTGCACATCCACATACAGATTGAGCATAGCCGTGGCCACGGCTGCCGCAACGACCATCGCGAACAATGCAGACACCGCCCGCCCGCGCCGCAGCACCGCCGCCCGCACCAGCATGCGCAGAAACATCGAGGTATGCGGACCGCGCGCCCGGCTCGCCGCCAGATCCCGTGCCGAGTGTGACGTCCTCACGTTTACCCCAGGCGCGCTCACAGTTCTCCCCGCAGCGCAAACACCGGATCCAGTCCCACCGCCCGCCGGATCGCCGCCGCGCTCCCCGCAAATGTCACCATCACCGCAATCGCCAGGATCACCGGCAACAGCACTGGTGGAATCGAAATGTCCGAATTGAAAATCGAATGCCCGATCTGATGTGCGAGACCAGAGCCCACGACAAAACCCGCCAGCCCGCCAATCAACGCCAGCAGAGTAGCCTCGGCGAAGAAGATTGCTGCCACCGTGAGCTTGCTTGCGCCCAGAGCCTTCATCAATCCAACTTCCGCCCGCCGCTCAAAAATCGTGGTCGCCATCGCCGCCGACACAGCCAACGCTGACGCAAACAATGCCGCCAGCGTGATCAGAAAAATGAGCCCCTCAATTCGCGTCAGCACCGCGCCCTCGTTCTGCGAAACCTGCCGGATCTGCTCCGCGTGCGAGTGCGACATGGCCTCAGTCAACTGCAGCGCAATCGCCTGCGGATACGGCGTGCAATACCACCGGTCGTAGATCGCCCCCGACAAGCTCTTGGGATCGCGCCGTGCAAAAGCGTCTTCCGGCTTGGTCAACGCACTAACATAAACTCGTTTCACCGCGCCCGGCCTGCCCAGAATCTCCTGCGCCACAGCCAGTGGTGCCACGACTTCATCGTCTTCGGCCCCACCCGTGGAAAGAATCCCACTCACCCGCAACTGCCGGTCCGCAACCTCAATCTCATCCCCGGGCTTCTCTCCCAAACGCGCAGCCAGCCGTTCGCCCAGTAAAACGTCCCGCGAGGAATCCTCCGGCCAAGCCCCGGAAACTTTCCACCACGGGTAGGTCGAGCGCACGCCGGTCGTGAACTGGTCCGTCCCGAACGAAACCTGCTTCGCGAAATAAGTCCCCAGCAGCGTGACGTCCTGCTGCTTCCCGTCCTGCTCCAATGCAGTATTCACCGGAAGCATGGGCGCAAAGGCCGTGATGTTGTTGTGCCAGAAAGTCCCTTTGATCTTGGGCAGGTCGGCTTCTTCGAGAAAAGCGCCGTCGGTCGGAGGCTTAAGATTCACCCCGCCAATTTCCACGTCGAGAGAATCTTCCTGCGGGGTCACAACCAGGTTGGCGCCAATGGTGCGCAGTTCGCGATTGATCTTGTCGCCGATGTCGGTGGCCACGGCGATCATCGCCGTCGCCACGGTCACGCCCAGCGTAATGGCCGCGCCCGCCAGCAACTTGCGCCGCTTCTGGCGCCGGAAGGATTCGTATACGAGCCGGACAAACATCGCTTACTGTTGCGCGAACATGCGCCCGCCAGCCGCAACGTCCGCCTCCTCAATGATGACCGCGTCCGCCGTCTGCGTGGCTTTCAGCGGCACCGGATTACACCCACCCGCCGTTCCTACCGACTGCGGATTAATCGGCGCCGCGCAATTCTTGCAGACCACTCCATTCGCGCTTTTATAAAACCCGACCGACCCGCAGATCGAGCACGCGTCAAACACGGTCGCAATCTTGCCGTCCGGCTTCTGATACAGCCAGAATCGGATCGCCGTCCCGTTCTCCTTCGCCTGGAAGCGGTGCAGGTCGCCATCCGAAATCTGTGCCAGCGGAATGGTCACCCGCCCATTTGTGAACGTGACCTCGGTCCCGGCGGGAATGTTGCTGACACTCTTGGCGTACACGAATTCCGCCGTGATCAGTGCAATGAACACAAACGAAAAAGTAAGCACGGAAATCATCCACATGCGTTCGCGGCGGGCGCTCCACGCGGCCTTGCGGCGCTCCGCGGGGGAAGCTGTGGCGGCCAAAACTGGTTCACGCCGCTTGGCCTCGAACAGGATCATCAGCGCCGCCAGAGCAAAGACAGTCACAAAGAAAAACCAGTCATTGCTGACGATCGGCCCAATCAGCGCCATCTCACGCTTGGACGAAGCAATCACGCCGCTCTCGGAAAGCTCGTGCAGTCCGGAGATCAGCAACTGCGCCGCTACCAGGAACATGATGGCCGTAGTGACCTTGAAGAACTTCTGCAGGTTAATACGCACGCTGCCCTTGACGAACATCACGCCAAACGCAATCGCGGCCAGCAGGCCCAGCAACGTCCCCAGAAAACTCATCAGCTCGGTCGAATTCAACGACACCGCGGAGAGAATCAGCACGGTCTCCGCACCCTCGCGCAACACCATCAGAAAGATGAAAACAAACAGCCCGATCCACGCGTCATTGCCCGCCAGCAACCCGACCTTGCCCTCGATCGCGCCTTTCAATTTGCGCCCCGTCTTCATCATGAAAACAACCATGGTAACGACGAAGAAGGCGGCCACCAGCATGACCCAGCCTTCAAAAACATCTTCGTTCAAGTGCGTGCGCGAGATGACCACGGCCACGCCAATACTGCCCAAGAACGCCGCGGCCAGCGCCGCATACACCGTCTTGCGCAGTTCCTGCCGCCCGATCTTGGTCAGGTAAGCCAGGGTGATGCCGACAATCAGCGCCGCCTCTACCCCTTCGCGAAGCGTAATAATGAATGCCTGAAGCATTTAATCCATGCCTGCCATTTTGAAAATGAATTTCAATTTCAACTTCAAGGATAGTCCCGCCCCGCCGCGACAGTCAATCCGCCGCCTCACAACCGCCTGTGATCAGGATCACACTGCGTAATCCCGGCCTTGAAACGCGTCAGCTTGCAGGGAAGTGGTGCGGAGAAGCGGCGGTGGGAAGGAGTGCCGGTGATACTGTGGGCCGGCTCCGGTGCCGGGGCCGACCCATCTATTTCGCTACCAGATCCGCACCCGGTCCCCCGGTGCCAGGTACAGCTTCTCGCCCGCTTTCACGTCGAACGCCGCATACCACGCATCGATGTTGCGCACTGTAGCAGCCCGGTACTCTCCGGGAGCGTGCCCATCGGTCATGATCTGTTGCCGTAACGCGGCCTCCCGCGTCTTCTCTCCCCAGTTCTGAGCGAATGCAAGAAAGAACTGCTGATCGCCCGAAAATCCGTCCTCGACCGGCGCCGTCTTGCCCGAGAGCGACGCCCGATACCCGTCATACGCGGCGGCAATGCCTGCCACGTCGGCGATGTTCTCCCCGAGTGTCTGCTTGCCGTTGATTGCCAGATCAGGAAACGGCTTGTAGGTGTCATACTGCGCGGCGAGTTGCGCCGTAGCCGCCTCGAAATGCTTCAGGTCCTCCGGAGTCCACCAGTTCCGCACCCGGCCCTTCGAATCGAATGCAGCGCCTTCGGAGTCGAACGTGTGGCTGATCTCGTGTCCTATGACAGTTCCGATCGCGCCGTAATTGTCCGCTGCCGGGGCCGCCGGATCGAAGAACGGAGGCTGCAAAATCGCCGCCGGAAAATTCAGCGCATTCTGCAGCGGCAAATTCACCGCATTCACCGTCTGCGGCTCCATGCACCATTCCTTCCGATCGACCGGCTTGCCGAGGCGCGCAATCTGGCGTTGATAGTCCGCCAAGTCCGCCCGCCAGAGATTGCCAAAAATGTCATCCGCCTTCACTTCGTAGTTCGAGTAATCGCGCCAGGTTTCCGGATAGCCCACCCCGACGTAAAGCGTCGAGAGCTTGGCCTCGGCTTCAGCCTTGGTGGTCGCGTTCATCCACGAGAGGGCTTCAATACGCTTGCGAAATGCCGCGATCAGATTGGCCACCATGGCCTCCGCCTGCGCCTTCGCCTCCGGCGAGAAATATCGCTGCGCGTAGACTTGACCGACTACGTCGCCCAGCCGGCCATCCACCACGAAAACCCCACGCTGCCACCGCGGGCGCTGCTGCTTCGCTCCCGAAAGCGCCGTTCCAAAAAATGCGAACCGCTCATCCGCCAAGGTCTTTGGCAGTACTCCCCCATAGTTCTCGATCAAGTGATACGCCAGCCAATCCTTCCATGTGTCCAGAGAAGCGGAGGCCACCAGCCCCGATTCGCCCGTGAAGGCCTCAGGCTGCCACACAATGAAACTGCTTTGCTGGCTGAGCCCGGCTGCGCGAAAATACTCCGTCCAGTCCAACCCGGGCGCTTTTGCCGGAAAGTCCGCCTGCGTCCAGGTGTTGTCAGCTTTGTGGATGTCCTCGCTATCCGCCAGGCTGCGATGCGTCTGCGCAATCGCGTGCTCGAGTTCAAGAATGCGGACCGCGCGTGCGTCCGAATCCGAAAATCCCGCCAGCTTGAGCATGGCGGAGACGTGGATCTGATACTGAGTGCGAATCTTGCTCATCTCCTGGCTGTCGGAAAGGTAATACTCGCGGTCCGGCAACTGCACTCCGCCTTGCATCAGATAGGCGGCATAGTGCTCCGAATCGTGGAACCCTGGGGCGACCCACAACCCAAAAAGATTTGCCGTGTGAAATACGCCGTTGTTGAGCGCGTCCACGTCCGCCCGCAGGCTTTCCCCCAATGCGTGCGCCAATTCGCGCTTGTCTTTGATGGCAGCGATGGCGTCGAGATGCGGCCGCAGCGGCGTCAATCCCTTCGCCTCGATTCCAGCCTCGTCCATGTACGAGTTGTAAAGGTCAGCGACCTTGCGCGTCGGGGATCCAGCGGCTGGATTGGACTTCGCGATCTCCGCAATCAAGTCGGCCATGCGCTTGTTGCCCACGTCGGCGAGTTTCGTCCACACGTCCATCCCGACGCGGTCCGGCGGAATCTCCGTCCGCTTGATCCATGCGCCATTGGCGTAATGATAGAAATCGTCCCCCGGTTTCACCGACCGGTCGATGTTGGCCACGGCAATGCCGTGCGTCTCTTGCGCGAACAAACTCTGTGGGCACGCAGTGGCCGCAAACAGGGTACTCGCCACAGCGAGTTTCAAAACTCCAAGAATCGCTTTCATGAATGACTCCGATAAGTTTCGATCGTATTGTGCTGCCTTTAAATCTACTGCCAACCGCACCGAATCGAGGAAAAGGCCGAACTCTTCCTGTCGCCCGCACAAAAACCTCGTCACAGTGTTGATTGTGTTCGCGCCGGTGTCCGGGCGATAAGGCGCGCCAGCTTATAGACGTTTCAGAAACGCGTTCGCTTGCGTCATGTGGGGAAACAATTTCTCTTCCGCCTGAAACTCCGCCGAGTGCACGCACCGCCGGCTCCCCCGCAGCTTCACCGGATGCTTCAGATGCAGCATCTCGTGGTACACGATGTATTCCAGCACATACCCCGGCACGGCGAAGTGATCGAAGATACGACTGATGATGATCGCATTGTGCGCGGGATCATAGTGCCCCAGAATGCGCCGGGTCTTCGTCTGGCTCCAGCTCATGCGCGGCCGCGCCATCAGCCCGTGAAAGAAGCGCGTGTTCAGCTTCTCAAACACCGCGTCCAGATCATAAAAGTGTCCCTGCGCCGGGCGCAGCCGCTTGCGCCCGCGCATCTGCCGCACCAGATGCGTCTTGCGTACGATCTCGTGGCTCGCCACATACTTGCGATAGCGCGCCGCCTGCCCCCGCTCGATCGGCTGCCGGTACATCTTGGCCAGCAGAATATGCGCGATTGCCCGCAATACGCTGTCCGGCGCGCCTTCCAGCAGATCCGAAAGCCGCACCAGCAACCGCCCCTCGCGCAGCCGGATCGTGTTATTCACGTTGGCAAACGCAAAAAAGTCAATCGTTAGTTCTGGAATGGAAGATGCAGGACGCAGCTCCCGATAAGTTTCCTGAAAAAGTTCAAGCAGCCCTTCACGCACGGTAAGCCTAGGTTAGCACGTCGTACCGCCGCCGTCCCGGCGGCTGTCGCGNNAGTCCCCGCCCGCCGCATCCGTCGTCGAGACGCACTCGATATTTTCTAACAAGATCCTGGCGTTCTCAGGTTCACCGCGAAACCCTACTCCGGTCTCCCATTCTTAGCGCTCGCATTCGGATTCAACTTCTTATGCTTCGCCGCATCTTCCTGGTCCGCCAGCAGCTTGCGATGTTCCTCCGCCGATGTGTCCACCGTATCCAGAACGTTGTTCAGGACAAACTCGTATTCCCGGGCCTCCGCCGCTGGAACATCGGCCGCATCCTTCAGCGCCCGCAGCTTGGCCTGAAACTCCGTGTCGGCCTCAATTACCAGCTTCAGAGGCTTGCGAATGTCATCCTTGCGATCGACGTAGGTGTCGATGTTGTCGTTCAGTTCGTCGTAAAGCAATTGAATATCGTCGAGCCTGTCGTGCGTCTGCTGCGGACGATTCTTGGTCTTGGGATCGTTCCGCATCTCTTCCAGTTTCACCAGCCGGGCCCGAGTGAACTGAACATAGAGCGTAAGCCGCTGTTTCGGTTCCCAACTGGCATCCCGGATCTGGTCGATCTCCGCTTGCGTCAGGGGTTCGCGGTGGCGCTGGGCCTGCGCCACGGACGCACCCGCTACTAACAGCACTACGCACATCCACGGCCGAAGCAGGGAAGCACTCATTTTGCTCCTTTCGGAAACATCGCCATCAGCAGATCATCCCGCACTTGTTGCAGACGGTTGACGGCGTCTCGCACCGGCGCCTGGTCGTCATGACCCAGCGAGTGCATCAGCTCTGTCAGCTTGCGTGCCATCGTGCGCACCGCGATCTCCGCCTGCTTTTGATACTTGTGCGATTGAATCGCATAATCTCGGGCCAGTTCCGAATATGCGACCACGTCCGTCAGCGCCGCCTGGCCCTTCTCGAAGTCGGCTGCCGCGTACTGTTTGTCAGCTTCTGCCAGCTGCTTCTGCGCAATCTGCACGCACAGGTGCGGCCGGTCCCCAACGCTCGTGGAAGATAGCTTGGCCTTTAACTGCTCGACAGAAAGATCGTTGTTGGACGCCGCATGCGCCGTGATCGCGGACAGCACCGCGACCAGCGTGACCGCTCCCCACCTTCGCAATCTGTACTGCACCCCAAGCATGATCCCAGCCCGGCGGCGAATTATTTTTTGGGCTCAAGTGCAATGAGCCGGTGCTTCGCCTGCCATTCCTGTTCAGGATACTTCCCGTGAGCCGAATTGAGGAAGAGGTGAAAATTCAGTACTGCCCGCTTCACGTCTCTCAGATGGTCATAGGCCGAAGCCCGCAGGAAATATGTGACCGGCTCCTCCGGCAGGTACTTTACCCGCATATCCAGAGCCTTCAGGGTCAACGGATAGTCTTTGTTCTCGCTGGCGGCGAAAGCGAGGTCGCCGTATGCGGTCCCCAGGTCGGGCTTCAGTTTCACCGCCGCCTCGAATTCCTTCTGCGCCTCTGTGAATTTCTTCTGTTCGACCAGCGCCTTGCCCAGACTCTGATGAAGCGCCGCATCGTTGGGACTGCCCGCCAGCAGCCCGCGGTAAGCCGCCTCCGCTTGGTCATATTTCTTGGCGATCACGTACAGATCGGCAAGATCGCGCGGCAGCGATACGTCCGCCGGAGCCAGCTTCTCGCCCGCCTGCAATTCGGCAATCGCCTCGTCGTACTTGCCGTCTGCCGCCAGCACCCGCCCCAGTTGGATACGCGCGTCAGCCTGCTCGGGATGCGCCGCCACAAGTTTCTTTAACTCCGCCTCGGCCTCAGGCAAGCGCTTCCCGCGCATATAAATATTGGCCAGCCCCGTCAGCGCCTCAGAAGATGGCCCCAGCGCCAGCGCCTGTTTGTATTCACTCTCCGCGTCGGCAAACTTGCCCTGTTTTTCGAAAAGCAGCCCCGCAGCCAGATGTGGCTCGGGATCCTTTGGCTGCAGCACCGCCGCCTGCCGGTAGTCGGCAATGGCTTCCTCGGGCTTGGTCGCTTCGAGCACATGCGCCAGAGAGACCCAGGCCCGCGCGTGGCCTTCCGCAACGTGACTGGTGGGCTTGAGTTGCGTGGCGGTCAGCAGATATTGCGCGGCCTCGGGCTGTCCAGTCTTGACAAGCTGCAGCCCCAGATTCAAATTCGACTCAAAAACATCCGGCTTCGCCGCCACCGACTTGCGATACGCCGCAATCGATTCGTCCCGTTTGCCCAGCCCGTTCTCCACAAACCCGAGTTCAAACCACGCCACATAATTCGCGGGATCGTTCCCAGCATCCCCTTCGAGAACCTTCCGCAGCAAAGGCTCGGCCCCGGCGTAGTCCTGTTTCTGAATCAACGCCTCAGCCTTCGCCAGCTCGGGAGGCGGCGCGTCTTCCTCGGCAACCGTGGTGTGATGTACCTTCTGGCCGGGAGTCGCGCGTGGCTTGTGATGGACGCTGGAAGATGAGCCTTCGTCCTGCGACTGCGAGTCGCTCTGCGCCGCCGGCGGATTCGCCGTCTGCGCCCCGGCGAGCGCAGGCAAACACCCTGCCAGCACAGCGACCGCGAGTCTGCGAGCGACCACGAATTTACGAGCCATATTTACGAGCCAAGGGAACGCGATTTTCCATTTCCGATCAAGACGCGCGCCAGATATTCGCCCGTGTACGAACCCGCCAGCTTCGCGATCGCTTCCGGCGGCCCAGCCCCTACCACCTTGCCCCCGCGACTCCCGCCCTCTGGCCCCAGATCGATCACCCAATCCGAAGTCTTGATCACTTCCAGATTGTGCTCGATGACCACAATCGAGCCCCCTGCTTCAATCAGCCGCCGAAAGGCTGCCAGAAGTTTGCTGACGTCGTCAAAATGCAGCCCTGTCGTAGGCTCGTCGAAAATGTACAGCAGCCGCCGCTTCAGCTTCGGCTCGCTCCCAGATCCCCGGCTCGCCTCCCGCGATGCTGGCTGCAGATGCGCCGCCAGCTTCATGCGTTGCGCCTCGCCGCCCGAAAGGGTCGTCGCCGACTGCCCCAGCCGCAAATACCCCAGCCCAACTTCCTCCAGCGTCCGTAGCTTCTCTGTAATCTTTGGCGCTTCCGCAAAAAACTTCAGAGCTTCCTTAACGGTGAGGTTCAGAACTTCATGAATGTTCTTCCCGCGATATCGCACGTCGAGCACGGTTGGCTTATAGCGCGTCCCCTTGCACTCCTCGCAAATCAATTCGACGTCGGCCAGGAACTGCATCTCAACCGTGACCGTGCCATCGCCCTGGCAAGTCTCACAACGCCCGCCCGGAATGTTGAACGAAAAATGTCCTGCCCCGAACCCGCGCTTCTTCGCCTCGGGCAGGGAAGCGAACAGTTCGCGGATCGCGTCAAACGCCTTGATATACGTAACCGGATTCGACCGCGGCGTCCGCCCGATCGGCGACTGGTCGACCAGCACCACTTCCTCAATAAACTGATCGCCCTCCAGACTCTCCCAACTCGCGGCCGGCCCCGTTGTTCCGCTGCCCGATTGCTGCTTCGCCTGCGCCAGCGCTCGGTACAGCACCTGATGCAGCAGCGTCGATTTTCCCGAGCCCGACACGCCGGTGATCGCCACAATCATCCCCAGCGGAATGCTGATGTCCACGCCCTTCAAATTGTTGGCGCGCACGCCGCGAATCTTGATCTGTTGCGCCCCCGGCTTCCGCCGCACCGCCGGCGCTTGAATCCGCAAATCCTCCGAAAGATACCGCCCCGTCAGCGACACCGGATTATGCAGAATCTCGTCGTAAGTTCCCTCCGCCACCAGCTTGCCGCCATTCTCCCCGGCCCCCGGCCCGAGATCGAGAATCCGGTCAGCCGCCCGCATGATGTCCGGATCGTGCTCCACTACCAGAATCGTGTTCCCCAGATCCCGCAGATCGTGAAGAATTTTGATCAGCCGGTGCGTATCCCGCGGGTGCAGCCCGATCGACGGTTCATCCAGCACATACAGCGTACCCACCAGCCGCGACCCCAGCGAAGTCGCCAGCTGAATCCGCTGCGCCTCGCCGCCCGACAACGTAGACGACAGCCGCTCGAGCGTCAGATATTCCAGTCCCACATCGTTCAGAAACCGCAGCCGCTCGCGAATCTCCTCCAGCAACTTTTCCGCAATCTCCGCCTCTTCAGGACTCAGCTCGACTTTCTCAAAGAATCGCAGCGCATCTTCCACCGTAAGCGCCGTAACCTCGCAGATGTTCTTCCCGTTGACCCTGACCTGCCGGGCCTCCAGCCGCAACCGCGAGCCATTGCAATCCGGACACAGCGAATACCCACGATACCGGCTGAGAAATACGCGCACATGCAGCTTGTATTTCTTGCGCTCCAGATGATTAAAGAACCCGCGCACCCCCAGAAACTTCCCCTCACCGTTGAGGATCAGGTTCTTGTGCTCCTCTTCCAGATCGGCCCAAGGCACATCCAGCGGAATCCCCGCAGCTTTGGCAAACCGCTTCAAATCCGTAAACAGTGGACGATATTTCGGCTTCGTCCACGGCTCAATCGGACACTCCGCAATCGTCTTCAGCTTGTCGGGAATCACCAGGTCGAGATCAAAGTCGATGGTGTTCCCAAACCCCTGGCACCGCGGACACGCCCCATAAGGATTGTTAAACGAAAACAGCCGCGGCTCCGGCTCCTCATACCGCAAGCTGCAGTCCTTACACTCAAACCGCTGCGCAAACCGCAGCATCTTCGTCTGTGTGGCGCGGGCGCCCCCGCCCGCGGCGGCCGATAGCTCCTCGTTCTTGGGAAGCTCAAAAATAACCTCTCCCGCCTCCCGATAAGCCGTCTCTATCGCATCGACAATGCGAGTCCGAGCCTCAGCCGAAACCACCAGCCGATCCACCAGCACGTAAACGGGCTCCGCAAAATTGATGTCAAGCAAAGACTCCGGCGTGGAGAACTCATAAACTTCCCCCGCCTGATAAAGCCGGTTAAACCCACCCTTCCGCAAATCAAACAGCCGCGTCTTCAGCGAGTCACTGAGCTCCACCTTGGCGCCCTTCTTCGCCTTCTGTAGCGCCGGCGTCCCGCCGGCTGTCGCGAGGGCGTCTCGCCCTCGCACCCGGCCACCCTTCCCAGTCGATTCCTGGGTTACCGTTCCCGCCCGCTGCAGCGGAAACACCACCTGCAACCGCGTCTCCGGATCCAGCGCCAGAATCGCATCTGCCACTTCGTCGACCGTATCCTTCTTCACCTCGCGCCCGCACTTCGCGCAATACGTCCGCCCTACCCGCGCAAACAGCAGCCGCAAATAGTCGTAGATTTCGGTCGCCGTCGCCACCGTCGACCGCGGATTCCGCGTCGTATTCTTCTGCCGGATGGCCACCGCCGGCGCAATTCCATCAATCGAGTCCGCATCCGGCTTCTCAATCCTCTCCAGAAACTGCCGCGCATACGCCGACAGCGACTCCACATACCGCCGCTGCCCCTCGGCATAAATCGTGTCAAAAGCGAGCGACGACTTGCCGGACCCGGATACCCCGGTCACCACCGTCAACGAATTGTGCGGGACCTCAAAGTCAATATTCTTGAGGTTATGGACGCGGGCACCGCGCACCACAATGCTTTCCGTAGGAGTCAACACAGTCTGCGTAGGGTCAGAAGACATCGAATCAGGGCCTCGATAGCCGCACGCCGCCCCGAGCGCACCCGCTCAGAGCCTTCCGCAATGGCTACCGAATCTTTCTATTATAAAGCAGGAAGTATCTAGCGCGGTTTATGTGGCGCGGGCGCCCCCGCCCGCGTGCAGTAGCAACCAATGAAGCATTGGTGAGAAATCAAAGGTGGAAGGCAAGCGTATCTGGAACAAGAATCTTACGATTGAGAATCGGACTCATTTTCCCGATCTCGCCGCTTCCCGTACCGAATCGCAAATCCAAACCCAAACACCATAATGGCCACCGGCGGCGCCAGCATGACAAAAATAGCCCGGTTCAGTGCCCGCTGACCTTCCTTAGGCGTAGCCTTCGCATTCGCATTGCACATCGCACACCCTTGCGCGAAGGCCGGTGTGATGCCAAAGGCCAGAACGAACGCCAATAGAGCCCATCGAACTCGAGACCGGAAATTCATGAGGACCTCTAATTTACCCCTGCTGTATGCCCACGCCGTTCGGAGGCGGCTGCACCCGCCCCGCATCCGGAAAGAAAAAGAAATACATAATGATGAAGCACGCCGTCACCGAAATCACCAACATCCAGCGCATCAGCGCCTTCTCAAACTTCAAATGCATGAAGTACCCGATGATCAGGGCCGACTTGATAATCGACAGCACCAGTAGCACTTCCAGCATCCGCACGGGCGAGAACACCTGCTTGTATCCCAACACCACTTCGATCGCGGTCAGAACCAGCAGCGCTCCCCACACCCAGAAATACTGCCCCTTGCTGTCATCATGCGTTGCGGCGTCGTGCATCGAATTCATCCTCGCTTTTGATCGGGCTTATTCTCGCTCTTGATCCAACTCATCCCGGTTTTGGGTGGCGCAGCGCTTTGAGCGCTGCGATCAAGCCTCTTCTCCTACAAGGGCTTTAGCCCCTGCGGTGCCTGCATTCCTACGTAATCTTGGTCGACAGCAAATACACCAGCGGGAAAATAAACATCCACACCAGATCGACGAAGTGCCAGTACAGCCCCGACACTTCCACATCCTGCGCGTCATAATCCTTCGGCTTCAGAAACAGGATGATCGCCGCCACAACCAGCCCCAGCCCCAGCGCGTGGATTCCGTAGTGAAACACGTTGTCCGACGGAATCAACAAATATCCCGCGATCCAAATCACACCCAGCACCGGCAGGAACCACTTGCGGAACGCCATCACTCCCAGATAGATGACGCCGATGGTCACATGCAGCATGTGCATCGCGGTCAGCCCGAAGAACGTAGCCGGAAACTGCGGCGTGTTCTTCGAAATCTCCGCCATCTCTCCCGTCGCTGCGCCCGCACTCGACAGCTTGAGAAACCACGGGATCGTCAGCCCCTCGCTGATCAGCTTGCTCCATTCCATGCCGTGCAGCACGATGAACGCCGTGCCAAACGCCATGGTCGCCAGCAGCCAGTAGCGGGTCCACGTCCGGTCGCCACGCTGCGCCGCAAACACCGCCATCACCATGGTCAGCGAACTGGAGAGCAGACACGCCGTCATGATCGTGGAATTAATAATGCTCTGCACGTGAAAGGGCGTAGGCCACGCCGTATAAATCCGGTTGTAGCTGAAGGCGAAAAGCAGCGCTCCGAAGGTCAGCGAGTCCGAGGCCAGAAACAGCCACATCCCCACTTTCTTCGAATAAGCCCCAAACAAAGGCGCCTCATAAGCCCCCGGCACCGCGTGCACGGCATCATGCTGAAGCGTGGCGTCAGCCATTCCTCAAGTTCCCCTTTCCCGTGTCATCCTGAGGCGGGCGCTCTTTGCCCGCCGAAGGATCTATGCAACCTTCGTGAACCTTAGTGTCCTTAGTGGTTAATGCCTTTTCTTGCTTACCGCGCCAGTCCCAACAGCGCAAAAACATAAATCCACAGCACCATCATGAAGTGCCAATACCAGGCCGTGATATCCACCACGATCCGTCGCGCCTCCACCGGCTTGTGCAGCAGGGAAGCGCTCCCCGCCCAAATCAAAGCAATCATCCCCCCGGCAAGATGCAACGCGTGCGCGATCGTCAGCAGAAACACAAACGAACTATTCGGATTCGTATCCACAAAGAATCCGCGAGCGTGCAATTCTCCCCAAGCCAACCATTGCCCGGCAAGAAACGCGATCCCCAGCAGAATCGTAATCCCCAGCCACGGAAAAGATTTCTCATCCCCGATCGAAACGCCCGGAATCGACTTCACCGGAGCCAAAGCAGCCTGCAGCGCCGCCTTCCGCCGTGCAAACTCCATGGTCAGGCTGCTGACCAGCAACACCGCGGTATTAATCGCCAACAGCAGCCAGGGCAAATCCACCCGACCCCAGTCGCGCACGTACGTGTTCGACGCGCCATCAAATGTCGGCAGCCCTTGCCGCACGATATACGCGCTCGTCAGCGAGATGAACACCATGCATACGGTGGCGATCCCGCAAGCCAGTCCCAGCCGCGCCCGCCGCAACCGCGCGCCATAATTCGGAACTTCCCCGCCGCCGCGCCCGTCGTCGCCGCCACCCGCAGGCGGCGCTGGAGGCTTGTGCCCGCGCCCAATGTGATCGATCGGAGTTGTTGGAGTATAAGTCGCCATAACTACTTAGTGCTTCAATGCGTCGTAACGGTTGCCGGGTCCGTCTGCATCACGTAATCCTTCGGCGCCCCCGGCACCCCATACTCATACGGCCCATGGTTGACCACCGGCGTCACGCCGCCAAAATTATCGTGCGGTGGCGGAGTCGCCGTGGTCCACTCCAGCGTCGTCGCTTCCCACGGATTGTCGCTGGCCTTCGGTCCCTTGAACATGCTCCAGAACAGGTTGATCACAAAAACAAACTGCGCGCTGATCGTGATGATCGCCGCGTACGTGATGAACCTCTGCAGAGGCAGCAGCTTCGCCTGGTAAGCCACTTCCGTGAACTGCGAATATCGCCGCGTCTGCCCCGCCATGCCCAGATAATGCATCGGCATGAAGATGGCATACGTTCCGGCCAGCGTGATGAAGAAGTGCAGCTTGCCCAAAGGTTCATTCATCATCCGCCCGAACATCTTCGGGAACCAGTAATACGTAGCCGCAAAAATTCCGAAGATCGCTGCCACCCCCATGATTAAGTGGAAGTGACCAACCACAAAATATGTATCATGCAACTGAATATCGAGCACCGGCTGCGCCAGAAACGGTCCGCTCAATCCGCCCGACACAAACAGCGACACGAAGCCGATCGCATACAACATCGGCGTATGGAATCGTATGCGCCCCTTGTACATCGTCCCCAGCCAGTTAAACGTCTTGATGGCCGACGGCACACCAATGCACATGGTCAACAGCGAGAACGCAAACGCCGAGTAAGGGCTCATCCCGCTCATGAACATGTGATGGCCCCACACCATGAATCCGAAGAACCCAATCGACAGCATCGCGTACACCATCGCCCGATAACCAAAAATCGGCTTGCGCGAGAACGTCGAGAGAATCTGCGACGCCACGCCCATGCCCGGCAGAATCGCGATGTACACCTCGGGATGCCCGAAGAACCAAAACAGATGCTGCCACAGCAGCGGCGATCCGCCCTTGTGGCCCATCACCACTCCGTTCACCACCACCAGCGGCACATAAAAGCTGGTGCCGAGATTGCGGTCCATCAGCAGCAAAATTCCCGCCGAGAGGAGCACGCCAAACGCCAGCAGACCAAGAATCGCCGTGATGAACCATGACCACACGGTCAGCGGCATGCGCATCATCGTCATGCCTTTGGCGCGCAAGTCGAGCGTCGTAGTAATGAAGTTCAGAGCCCCCATCAGCGACGCCACGCAGAAAATCGCAATGCTGGTGATCCACAAATCGGCCCCGAGTTGTTCCCCCGGCCCAGTCGATGACAACGCGCTCAGCGGCGGATACCCCGTCCAACCATGCAGTGGCGCTCCGCCGGTCACGAAGAACGCCGCCAAAATGACGACGAATCCCACAAACGTCGTCCAGAACGACAACATGTTCAGGACCGGGAACGCCATATCCGGCGCCCCAATCTGTATCGGCAGGAAGTAATTTCCAAATCCGCCCTGCGGCGCCGTCGTCAGCACGAAGAACACCATGATGGTGCCGTGCATGGTCAGCAGGCTGAGATACGTTTCCGGCTTGATCTCCCCGACCAGCGGCAGCGCCACCATCGGCCAGATCATGTGAATCCGCATCAGTAACGACAGAAACATCCCGACAAACACCGCCGTGAGTGCCAGGAAGAAATACTGAATGCCAATAACCTTGTGATCGAGGCTGAAAATGTATTTCCGAATAAAACCCTGAGGAGCGTGCGCGTGCGGGTTCTCCATTGCGACCATGTTATTGTTTCTCCGCCTCCCGAGCCGCCAGCCACTTGTCGAAATCCTCCTGGCTGACAACGTGCACCATGCCGTGCATTTTGTAGTGACCAAGCCCGCAAAGTTCCGCGCAGGCAATCTCGTACTCGCCAACCGCCGTCGGCTTGAAGTGCATGTGAATGTTCAGCCCCGGCACCGCATCCTGCTTGAACCGCAGGTTCGGCACAAAGAAGCTATGAATCACATCCACCGCGCGCAGGCTCACATCCACTTCGCGATTGACAGGCAGATACATCGTTCCCGTCACCACATCGTCTTTCGCCGCAGGATCGCTCTGGCTCAATCCCACGGCAGCCTCGCCGCCCGCCGATGGATCCATCAGATTAACGCTGGTCTTCCCGTACTTTCCGTCCGGCCCCGGATAGCGGAAGTACCACGCAAACTGCATCCCGGTGACTTCCACCTGCACCGCGCCGGCCTCAGCCGCATCAAAGCGCTGGCTCGCCCACACGCTGCTGCCCATCAGGTTCAGCCCGATGAACAAGACCGCGGTGAGCAGCGTCCACACCACTTCCAGCTTGGTGTTTCCGTGAGAATACGAAACCGCAGGAGACGACGGACTCTCCCGGTACCTCCACACGATGTAGCCCAGCCCGAGCTGCGCCGCGAGGAAGACAACTCCCATAATGACGAAGGTGAGATCGAATTGCTTGTCGATAAAGTCAGCGGCTGCAGCCGCACCCACCGGCAACCACCACGTCTTGGCGACAAAGAAGTATGTGCTGACCAGAGTGATCAGCCAAATCAACACCATTAACGCGAGGCCCATTCCCCAGTCCCTCCGGGCACGAAAGGATTTCCCCACGGCCGCTGCCGCGTCCCACAACGCAAGCAACAGTCGGCGGCGAGTGTAACACAGCCACGCGCGAAGAATGCAAGGAGATATTGAGGAAGAAATTGTCAGAAAGACTACTCAACACTCTGCATCGCGTGCTGTGTTAATTTTTTCAACAGGAGAATTTTGAAAATGAGGATCGTTCTCGCCTCGGAAACCCAGTTTTGCAAGCGGGCCATGGACTTGCTCGGCCTGACTTACGAAACCCGCCCGAGCCACATCGACGAAAAGGCCATCCGCGACGACGATCCCGCACACTAACCCGGAGACTCGCCGAAGCCAAAGCACACAAGATCGCCGACGAATGTCCCGATGCCATCATCGTTTCCGGGGATGAGCACGCACGCGCAATTGTCATCCTGAGCGAAGTAAATGGTTCGCGAAGGCGAACCATTTACGCAGTCGAAGGATCCCTACCCCCGAGAAGGTGTCAAGGGCGAAAACCGAGGTTTCCTTCGTGAACCTTAGTGTCCTTAGTGGTTCAAGCCGTGGGTGTTACTTCTCCGACCACTCCGGCACCCGCCCCGGAGTCCAAGGCGCCCCCGCCGCCTCCATATCCTTCTCCAGCTTCGTCAAATCAACCTCCACCAGCGTCCGAAGCTTGCCCAACTGCTCCGCAAACTCCGCAGCCGCGATGTTGTACGAATCGATGTGCGACTGCGTCGGCTTCGCCAGCGAGAACCGTTCTCCATCCATCACCGAACCCACCCGATCACTGATCGACGCCGACACTGGCTCGCTCCGCTTCGCCATCTCCACATCCCCGCGCAGCGCCAGCAGAATTGCCCGATCGCGCGCCTCCAGCGAATCCGCCACGGCTCCCAACTCTTTCTCCACCGCCGGCGCCTCCCGCAATGCCACGCGAATGGCCTTCACCCGCGACTCCACATCCTCCGCCGTATGCAGCGCTCCCGACACCGCTCGATACAACCGCGTCACCTTGCGCATAAACTGTTCCTGCGCCGCGCGGTCGGCCGCGCTCATCCCCGCCGAGCCCTCCGTCACCACCTTGAACGTCTGCGGCCCCGCCAATTCCGTCACCACGCCGCCAACTTTGTCGAACATGCGCACAAAGTAAGTCCCAGAAATCACGAGAGGCCCGAGATCCCCCGAATCCGGAAAATCGCCGTCGCCATCATCCGAAGCCTTCTTCACCTGCGGCGCCGCATACCGCAGATCCCATGCCACCCTCTGAAACCCGCCATCCGCACCCGCATCCAGCCGCCGGATCGCCGCCCCACTCTCGTCGTACACCACGAAATAAACTTCCGGCTTCGCCTCCTCCGCCTCCGCCCGCAACTCATCCTTCGTCGGATAGGGAACCGTCTGATTCTTTTTCGCCGCGTCCTTCTCCGTCTCCTGCCGCTTCTCCTTCTTCGTCTTAATCTTCTCCTTCATGTATGCCGTAAATACCGCCCCATACGGAGGATTCTCCGCCGTATAAAACGCATCTCCCTGGAAGCCTTTCTTCGGCCCACCCAGCGGATGCCGCTCCATATACAGCAGCGCATCCTTCACCGGAAACACTGCGACCGCTTGCTCTGTAGAGTCCGCCTTCATCTGCCGCAGCGGCGTGATGTCATCCAGTACATAAAATCCGCGCCCAAACGTAGCGATCACCAGATCGCCTTCGCGCGCCTGAATCACCATGTCGCGCACCGCAATCGTCGGCAGTCCGCCCTTCAACTGCACCCAGTGCTGTCCGCCGTCGATAGTGAAGAACGCCCCAAATTCCGTCCCCGCGAACAAAAGATTCGCATTCACCGTGTCTTCCACAAACGCCAGCACCGGCCCGTTCTCCGGCAGATTCCCCGCAATCGAAGTCCACGTCTTGCCCGCGTCCGTCGACTTCATCAGATACGGCTTGAAGTCCTCGTTCTTGTGATTTTCAAACGCCGCATACACCGTATTCACATCGTGACTCGACGCTGCCAGACGGCTCACATACGTCATCTCCGGCACGCCAGCAAACTTCTCATACTTCGTCCAACTCGCGCCGCCGTCGCTCGTCACCTGGATCAGCCCATCATCGGTCCCGACATAAATCATCCCTTCTTTCTTCGGAGACTCCGTCAGCGCCACAATATTTCCGTAAAACGACGTTGACTGATTCTTCGCCACCGCATCCGGGCCCCACACCTTTCCCATCACCGGCAGCTTGTTGCGATCGATCTGCCGCGTCAAATCTCCGCTGATCGTCTTCCACGTATCCCCGCGATCGTCGCTGCGAAACAATTTATTCGCCGCAAAATAAAGCCGCGTATGCGAATGCGGACTCACAATGATCGGCGAGTCCCAATTCCACCGCAGCGGAGGCTCTCCCTTGCCCTCCAGCGGCTGCAGCACCAGTTCCTGCCCCGTCGGCTTGTCATAACGAATCAGCACCCCGTACTGCGACTCCGAATAAATCGTATTGGGATCCACCGGATCCACCTGCGAATGGAACCCGTCGCCGCCCGTCGTGACGAACCAGTCCGAATTCACAATCCCGTTCAGATCGCGCGTGCGCGAGGGTCCGCACCACGAAAAATAATCCTGCGTTCCTCCGCACACGTTGTAAAACGGACTCGCGTTGTCCACCGCAACGTCATAAAACTGCACCGTCGGCAGATTCGCCTTGAACTCCCAGTTCCTGGCATCGTCCCAGGTCTCATACATGCCGCCATCTGACCCCAGCAGCCAGTGCCGGGTATCGTCCGGATCAATCCACATCGCGTGGTTGTCCCCGTGATGATTCTTCTCGCTCACCTTGTGCAGCGTCTTGCCCCCATCCAGCGACTCGCGCAACTCCACCGCCATCACAAAAATGCGATCCACATTCTTCGGATCCGTCACCACCCGCGCGTAGTACATCGCCCCCTGATCAAACTCGTTGCGCCGCTCCCAGGTCGCGCCCTTGTCATTCGACCGGAAAATTCCGCCCTTCCCATCCGCCGCCTCAACCGTCGCATACACCACATTCGGATCCGCCGAAGACACCGCCAGCCCAATCCGACCCATATCCACGGACGGTAGCCCAGACTTCAACTTGTTCCACGTCGCCCCCGCGTCGGTCGATTTATAAATCGCGCTTTCCGGACCGCCATCGATCAGCGTGAACACATGCCGCCGCCGCTGATACGCTGCCGCATACACAATGTCCGGATTCGACGGATCGATCGCCACATCCACCACGCCCGTGTTCTCGCTGACGGTCAGCACGGCCTTCCATGTCTTACCTCCATCGGCCGACTTGTAGAGCCCGCGGTCCCCGCCCGCTCCCCACAGCGGTCCCTCCGCCGCCACATACACCACCTTCGAATCCCGCGGATCGATCACCACCCGGCCAATATGCTCCGACTTCTTCAGCCCCAGATTCTCCCAACTCTTGCCGCCATCGACCGACCGGTAAATCCCGTCTCCATACCCCACGCTTCGCTGCGAATTACTTTCCCCCGTTCCCACCCACACTACCGACGCGTCATTCGGATCAAGCGTCACCCATCCGATGGAATACGATCCCTCGCCATCAAACACCGGAGTCCAAGTCGTCCCGTCATTCACCGTCTTCCACACTCCACCCGAAGCCACGCCTACGTAGTACTCAAACTTATTCCGCGGATTCACCGCAATCGACATCACCCGCCCCGAAGCCGCTCCCGGCCCAATCGACCGGAACTTCAGCCCCGAGAAAGTGTCGGCAGTCATCCCGCCCTTTTTCTCCTCCTTCGGCTCTTCTTTCTTCTCGTCCTTCTTCGCATCCTTCTTGGCGTCTTTCTTCTGTGCCGGAGCAGCGGCCGCAGAAGCCGGCTTTTTATCCGCGTCTTTATCCTGCGTCTGTTGGGCAGCAAGTGCCGTAACGAATATCAGTGACAAAAGGAGAACGAAAGAGGCGACCGATTTCATATGACGCTCCAATCCAAAACTCATAAACGTCCTTGTCATCCTGAGGCGGGCGCCTTTTGCCCGCCGAAGGATCTATGCAACTTGCTTGGATCACCCATTGTCTTATTGCGGGCCCAGAATCCAAAACCGATATGTATACAGGAATTTGCCGCGAGAGAGAAGAATGGACCCTCCCTTTTCCTTCGTGAACCTTCGTGTCCTTCGTGGTTCAAGCCGTTGCGTTCGCGATAAAATCCCTCCATGCCCCGCAAGATCCACGGACACGAAACCGCCTTTCACAAACTCCGGAAGAACTACTGCTTTGCCTGCGGCCAGAACAACCCCGAAGGCATGCGCCTCAAGTTCACCCTCGATGAAGAACGCCAAACCTTCGTCTGCAAATTCCGCTTGGGCAAGCGCTACACCGGACCCCCCGGCCACTGCCACGGCGGCATCATCGCGACCATCCTCGACGACGCCATGGGCAAGGTGAACAAGCTGCATCACGTGATCGCATTAACAAAAGAGATGACGGTCCAGTACCTCAAGCCCGTCCCGCTCCACAAGTCGCTCCACGTCGAGGGCAGGGAAGTCAGCGTCCACGGCCGCCAGCACATCAACGAAGCCGAGATCCTCAACGAAAAAGGAGAAATCCTCGCCCGCAGCAAGGGAATCTTCATCGCCATCGACCCCGAAAAAATGTTCGGCAAGTTCGTAGAACGATAGCAAGTGCGGAAAAGAAACTCGTGCGGAAGAAACTCGTGTGGGACGGACACTCCTGTCCGTCCAGGTTTTGACTTTGCTCTTGATCTTCGACGTATGTGGAGCGGGCGCCCCCGCCCGCTGCCTTTGACTCTGGTGTTTTCGTCACCCAGGGTTTCGGGAATCCACAGAGGGCGCTAGAATAGAAACAGCGCCGCCCGGCCCAAGCCGTCGGCTCATCCTTCGCGTTTGCGAAAAGGTATCCACGGGTTCAAACCATGTCCCAAAACAACGGTTCCAACAACACGTCTCTCCGTCTGAAGACCGGCCTCGCCGAAATGCTGAAAGGCGGCGTCATCATGGACGTCACCAACGCCGACCAGGCCACCATCGCCGAACGGGCCGGCGCCGTCGCTGTCATGGCCCTCGAGCGCGTCCCCGCCCAAATCCGCGCCGAAGGCGGCGTTGCCCGCATGGCGAGCCCCAAAAAGATCCGCGAAATCATGGCCGCCGTGTCCATCCCGGTCATGGCCAAGTGCCGCATCGGACATTTCGCGGAAGCCCAAATTCTGCAGGAACTCGGCGTCGACTACATCGACGAATCCGAAGTCCTCACCCCCGCCGACGAAGCTCATCACGTCGACAAGCACGCCTTCAAGGTCCCCTTCGTCTGCGGAGCCCGCAACCTCGGCGAAGCCCTGCGCCGCATCGCCGAAGGCGCCTGCATGATCCGCACCAAGGGAGAAGCCGGCACCGGCGACGTCGTCCACGCCGTCAAGCACATCCGCCAGATCGTGCAGGAAATGAAAATCCTCACCGTCCTCGGCGAAGAAGAACTCTACGCCAAAGCCAAAGAACACCAGGCCCCCTACGAACTGATCCGCATCGTAGCCAAAGCAGGGAAGCTCCCCGTCCCAAATTTCAGCGCCGGAGGTATCGCCACCCCCGCAGACGCGAGCTTAGTGATGCAACTGGGAGCCGAAGCCGTATTCGTAGGCTCCGGCATCTTCATGAAAGACAGCACAACCTTCGTTGACCCCGTTGAAGCCGAGAAGCGCGCGCGCGCCATCGTGAAAGCCGCCACCCACTTCAACGACCCTAAAGTATTACTTGAAGTCAGCGAAGACCTCCAAGGCGCCATGAAAGGCCTGGCCGTAGCAGGCTTAGACGAGTCCCAAATGCTCCAAACCAGAGGCTGGTAAGCGGAATCGTGGTGGCGGAATGTTGGGCAGCCCGTGTGGGACGGACGCTCCTAGTCCGTCCAGGTTTTGACTTTCGACTTCGACGTATGTGGCGCGGGCGCCCCCGCCCGCGTCTCGCCATCACCATTCATCCGATGATGTAAGATCATTGCGCTCCGCCCCCGGCGACGCATGGCGACAAAGCAAACCTCAACTAAAACATCACCCCTCCGCGGCCAAGTCGCCCTCATTACCGGCGCCACCCGCGGCATCGGCCTGGCGCTAGCTCGCGCCCTAGCCGCCAACTCCTGCAACCTGATCCTCACCGCCCGCGACGAGAAAGCGCTAGCCCGCATCAGCCGGGAACTATCGTCCGCGAAAATCAAAGTCCTCACTCACCCCTGCGACATTCGCGATCCCCACGATGTCGATGCCCTCTTCCGCGCCGCGCGCCGCCAATTCAAGCGCCTCGACATCCTCATCAACAACGCCGGCATCGCGCACACGAATCTCCCTGTAGAAAAACTTCCATTCCCTGTCTGGAAAGATGTTCTCGAAACCAACCTGACCGGCACATTTCTCGTCACCCAAGCCGCGCTCGCCATCATGAAGCGCGGCGGCACTATCGTGAACAATCTCTCCATCGCCGCCACCCGCGTCTTCGCCGGATCCGCCGCCTACAACGCCAGCAAGCACGGAGCCCTCGGCCTTACCAACACTCTCCGCGAAGAACTCCGCCCCCGCGGCATCCGCGTCATCGCCCTGCTCCCCGGCGCCACCAACACCGACATCTGGACCACCCTCTGGCCCCAAGCCCCCCGCAAAAAGATGATGTCCCCGGAAACGGTCGCCGAAGCAACATTGCAAGCACTCCTCCTGCCCGCGAACGCGACGGTAGAATCTCTGGAAATCCTCCCCACAGTCGGCACCCTCTAGCCGTGCTCGTGTGGGACGGACACTCCTGTCCGTCCAGGTTTTGACTTTGACTTGCACTATGTGGCGCGGGCGCCCCCGCCCGCGTCAGTCCCGGAGGGACGACACAACTCCGCCACCTCGAAATGGATCACCCCTCCCAGCTAGCCTTTCCTCCCGCTCCCAGTCCAATTACAATGCTGACCGCTAATCCACCCTGGAGGAACTCAATGTTCAAATCGCCATTCCTCGTCGCCGCCCTGTTTGCTGCGACGATCGCTCTCCCCGCACTCGCTCAAGATGCCACGAAGAAAGACACGCCCATCAAGCCCCCAGACAGTCCATCCAAAGTCGTCCTCGACTCCTGGAACGACGTTGGACGCAAGCTCATCGCCATGGCTGAAGATTTCCCCGAAGACAAATACGATTTCAAAGCCACGCCCGCCCAGCGCAGCTTCGCCGAACAACTTCTCCACGCCGCCGGAGCCAACTACTACTTCACCAATCCCGTGATGGGAGAGAAGCCCCCCGCCGGCGAAGACCCCAAACGTGATCAATACAAGACCAAGGCCGACATCGTCACCTTCGTCAAGAAATCCTTCGCCGACGGCGGTGCCGCCATCCAGACGAAAGGGGACAAGGGAATGTCCGAACTCATCGTCGAACCCTTCTCCCACCAGCAGGTCCGAATCGGCGATTTAGCCTACGGCTTCATCGAGCACTGCGGCGAACACTACGGCCAGCTCGTCGTCTACTACCGCCTGGCCGGCCTCGTCCCACCCGAATCCCGCCCAAAGAAATGAGGGATCGTGTAGGACAAATCGTGTGGGACGGACACTCCTGTCCGTCCAGGTTTTGACTTTGCTCTTGAGCTTCGGCTTATGTGGCGCGGGCGCCCCCGCCCGCGTCTAGCCACCATAACGAAAGCGCATGCTAAGTCACCGCACACGGGGGGAAGAGCGGCCCTTCGGGGCCGCGTAAGCTGGGCAAAATCAGTCTGGGCTTTAACCCCTGGTAGCCTTTGTCGTCACTTGAAGATCGCACCTGAACTTCGTTTGCTCACCGAAATCGAATCGCAGAATCCCTTACCGGTAAGCGTAAGGCGTCCGCCTCCTGCGCTCCGGAAACAGCTTCACCATCACCAACCCCGACACAAATCCTCCAATGTGCGCCCAGAAGGCCACGCCTCCCATATCGTTCCCCGCATGAGCCATCGACAACGTCTGCGCTCCCGACAGAAAATTGAGCATGAACCACTCACCCAGCACCACCCACGCCGGCAGATAAAGGACAAACACGAAGAACCACGTCAGCACCCGCGCCCGCGGATACAAAATGAAATACGCCCCCAACACCCCCGCAATCGCTCCGCTCGCCCCCACCGTGGGAATCGTCGAGTGCGGATAAATCGCCACCTGGGTCGCCATCGCAAACAGCCCGCAGAGCAGGTAGAACAATAGGTACGTGAAGTGTCCGAGGTAGTCTTCTATGTTGTCCCCGAAGATATACAAGAACCACATATTTCCCAGCACGTGCGTCCAGCCCGCGTGCAGAAACATCGACGTGAAAAATGGAAGCACCACCTGTTCCAGCGAATACCGTGGCGAGCCCGCCAGAAACGCCGCCAGATGTGCCGGCACTTCGCCAAATTGCCGGGCAAACAGCTCGGCGCCCCGCGGATCCGTCACCTGCTGCAGAAATTGCAGCAGGTAAACCAGAATATTCACGCCGATTAAGAAGCTATTCACATACGGTGTGCTGTATCGTGGTTGGTCGTCTTTAAGGGGAAGCATGGCAGATTTGGTAAGTTAGTACTACAGAGTACAACAGTTTTTGTTGGCCAGCCGCGAAAGCCTGCCCTGAGCGAAGTCGAAGGGCGGCGCAAGAATGCAGCCCACGGCGCAAGTCGTGGGGATAGCCACCGTTCGCACGGAACAAGCCCCGGAGGGGGGCGAAAGAAAATTCACTCAGAAAAAATCGAACCGGCGCATCCTGTGGCAACGTCCGCTTCGCCGAATTGCTCAATGACTCAATCACCAAATCACCCAATCTCCCCATGAACTCCATCCTCATCATCGACAAGCCCGCCGGACTCACCTCGCACGACGTGGTCAACCGCGCCCGCCGCATTCTTCGCGAGCGCTCCATCGGACACCTCGGCACCCTCGACCCCATGGCCACCGGTGTCCTTCCGCTGGTCACCGGCAACCTCACGCGGCTGGCCCAGTTCTACACCGCCTCGGAAAAGACCTACGAAGGCACCATCCGCTTCGGTTTCGCCACTGACACCTACGATGCTGAAGGCGACGCCACGACTGAACCGAAACAGGTCACCCTGCGCCCGGACGAAATCGAATCCCTGGCCGCCCGCTTCCGCGGAGTGATCCAGCAAACTCCGCCTCCGTTCTCCGCCAAGAAAATTAAAGGTGTCCCCGCCTACAAACTGGCTCGCCAGCACAAAGAAGTCGTGCTGCAACCAGTCCAGGTCGAAATCAAGAAATTCGAAATTCTCGCAATCGAGAACGACCGCGTACGTTTCCGCGCCCACGTCACCTCCGGAACCTACATGCGCTCCGTCGCCCACGACATGGGAAGGGAACTAGCCTGCGGCGCGCATCTCGAGTCCCTCCGCCGAACCGCAGTCGCCGAATTCACCCTCGAAGACGCCCACACGTTAGAGCAACTAGCCGGAGCCGCCCAAGGCCTCTCCTCGCCGAAAGCCGCGAGCAAGAACGCCACGGATGCCGATGGGAGAGGCGCGACCGACGATGCCACGAGTCCCGGCGGGACTCCTGAAAATAGCCCGCCAGTTCTACTGGCGGGTAAGCCCGAATCAGAGGAATCGCGTCCCGGAGGGACGCCTGAAATCCTGGAAGCATTCCTCGTCCACCCCCGAAAATTGCTCCCTCAATTCCCCTCCGTCACCGCCGACGAGTCCACCGTCGCCCGCATCCGCAGCGGACGCACCGTCAACCTCCCCGACCTCTCCCGCGCCCGCCAGATCAAAGTCTTCTCCGGCCAACGCGACCTAATCGCCATCGCCACGCGCATAGCAGGCACCTTGTTCCACCCCAAACTGGTTCTCTGCAGCTAGATCTGCACATGGAAGAGATGCACGTGTGGGACGGACACTCCTGTCCGTCCAGGTTTCGACTTTGCTCCTGATGTGGCGCGGGCGCCCCCGCCCGCGTCTCGCCATCACCAACCAGGTCAAAGCCACCTGCGCCCTCAAGTCGGGGAATGCCGCGTAAGGCATGCGGAATCAGGGTGGGCTTCAGCCCGCGTGGTCGCGTGTCCGGCTAATCCGGGCTATTCGCAATGTCCGATAACAGGTATTATGTAAACCGACGAGCGGCCTAGAGCAGAATGCAGTCCTTTACGTGGATGACCTTTGACTGAGAGCTGACAGCTGACAGCTAGAAACCCTACATCTTGTACTTCCCCAAATCGTCGTCGTTCAGCCCTTCAAGATATTTCCGCAACTCCTCCGAAGTCACCCGGTCCGACATGTTGGCCGCCAGCTTCGAAGTCTTCAGCACAACTTCCTCCACAAAGATTGGACAATCCACCCGCAGCGCCAGCGCCAGCGCATCCGACGGACGCGAATCAATGCTGATCACTTCGCCCCCGCGCTCCAGCCAGATCACCGCATAAAACGTATCCTCGCGCAACTCGGTCACAACAACCTTGTGCACCTGCGTCTCCAGGCCAGTCAGCACGTTCTTGATCAAATCATGCGTCATCGGACGCGGCGCGCTGACTTTCTCCATCTCCATCGCAATCGCATTCGCCTCGTAAACCCCCACCCAGATCGGCAACACCGTATCCCCACCAACATCCTTCAACACCACAATCGGCATATTGGTCACCGGATCCATCATCAGGCCGCGGATTGTCATTTCTACTTCCATGGGAGGCTCCTGCTAAATGCCATTCTTATATCACCAATTCGCCGAGGAGGCTGTTGGGAAAACTGACAGTCACTACGACGGGGGCGTAGGTTCCGGGTTGGGGCTTCGCATCTTGGGGGGCGGTGAAATTCAGCGTCTTGTTGTGGGTGGTGCGGCCGATGTATTGCCCTCGGGCTTCGTTCTTGCCTTCAACCATTACTTCACATCTTGTTCCGATGTATTTCTCGTAGCGTATCCGCTGGATCTCGCGCTGCTTTGACATCAGCACTTCCAGGCGGCGGACTTTTTCTTCGTCGGGGATCGCGTCGTCCAGCTTCAGCGACGGCGTGTTTGGCCTCGGCGAATATTTGAAGGCGAAGACGGCGTCGTAGCCCACTTCTTCGAGCAGGTCGAGCGTCTCGGCAAAGTCGGATTCGGTCTCTCCCGGGAATCCTACGATCACATCGGTGGTGATGCTGATTTCGCGCTTCGCGGATTTCATCCATGCGATGCGTTCCATGTATTGATCGCGGGTGTAGAGGCGCTGCATAGCGTCGAGGACACGCGTCGATCCACTCTGCACGGGAAGGTGCACGTGGTCGCACAGCGTGGGCACGGCGTCGATCGCGTCGACGATGTCTCGTCCGAAATCGCGCGGATGCGAAGTCGTGAAGCGCACGCGCCGGATGCCGGGAACTTCTCCCACGGCGGCCAGCAACTCGGCAAAAGTTTTTCGGGCAGCCGGATTCCCTTCCGAATCCTTGTAGGAATTCACGTTCTGCCCGAGCAACTGAATTTCCGTGTAGCCGAGATCGGCCATCTGGCGCGCTTCGGCGAGCACCGACTGCGAGGTGCGGCTGCGCTCCTTGCCGCGCGTGTAGGGCACCACGCAGTAGGCGCAGAACTTGTCGCAGCCTTCGATGATGGTGATGTATCCGCGATGCGGATTGGTGCGCGCGGTGAATTCGGTTTCGAAGCAGGCATCGGTCTCGCGGTCGTCGAGTCCGGTGATGCGAACCAGGCTTTCGGCTTCCGGCTTTCGGCTGCCGGACTTCCCTGCCGTCGCTATCACCGAGGCGTCATCCCGAAGACCCGCGTTTTCACCGGCGGGTCGAGAGCCTGCCCTGAGCTTGTCGAAGGGGATCTCGCGTGCACCAACTGACGCGGCTTCCAGCTGCGCCAGCATGCTCGGCAGTTTGTTGTACGATGCCGATCCGCACACCAGCGATACATACGGCGCGCGCTCGAAAATCTTTTCGCCTTCCTGCTGCGCGACGCAGCCGAGCACGCCGAACGTCTTGCCTTGCTTTTTATATTTCTTGTAATCGGAGAGCCGGTTGAACACCTTCTGCTCGGCCTTGTCGCGGATGGAGCATGTGTTGTACAGCACCAGGTCGGCCGCCTCGACGGTCTGCACCTGGCGATAGCCTTCCTGAATGAGCGTCCCCACAACCTTTTCGGAGTCGTGGACGTTCATCTGGCAGCCAAACGTCTCGAGATAAAACGTCTTCTGCGCCTTTTGCGGATTGCTTTGTGGAACCCCAGACATATAGGGAAAGTATAACGGGCAGAGCTTCTAGCTGCTAGCGGCTAGCTTTTAGCTCTATGTGGCGCGGGCGCCCCCGCCCGCGACTGTGTCCAGCAAAGAAAATGCTGAGGGTGATAAGTACCGCCAAGAGCAAGAAACAATCAGTTCCGGTGAGCTTCGGGCCGTTGGAGTCCTGGTCGGGTTCGCGGGCGGGGGCGCCCGCGCCACATAGAACAAGAGCCCCGAACATAGAACCTACTGGCACCTCTTCATGACTTCATCGGACAGGTGCTGGCGCAGGAGTCGCGCACGGGTTCCAGGCGGACTACGCCGTTCGTGAGCCTCTCCTTGCCCTGAGTTGTGTAGAGGTATATATCAGCGATTCCCGGCACGTCGTATCTTCCGTAGTGGCACCTCACGAGGGTGATCTGGTTCCACGGCACGAATCGCTCCTGATAATGCGGAGGCCGCGCGCCGACGGTGAGTCCGTTGTCGGTCAGCACGTAGGGTTGAGTGGTCAGCAGGGCGAGAAGAAAGTATCCCGCCGCCGCCCCGATCGTGATGATGATCAGATGCAGCACCAATCCTCCGACCGCGCCGTTGCGCGTGGCTTTCGGAGGAGGCGGCGTGACTCCCCGCAGAATCTGCACGCACCAGAAAAATTTCCTGGCTCCCCACAGGCCCTCGGCGATTTGCCTGAGAATGTCCACCGACGGATCTGGTTGCAACATGCCGCGATTGATCAATTCATCGGAAAGGCTCCCTTCTGCGCGTGGCATGACGAGATAGTAGCCTCCCGCTTCAGCGTCTTCTCCGGAGTCGAGCACTTCCATCACATGCTGGAATGACTTGCCTGCGAGTTCGTCTGCAATCTTCAGTTCACGATGAGAGGGATTTTGATTCCTCCACATTGAGAGAAGGGATGCTGGCAAGCAAGTGCACAGATCCTTCGCTTCGCTCAGGATGACAACGGGTGGTGGAAGTGCTTCGGTTGTGGTCCCTCAGGGGCTTTAGAGAGTGCGTGAGAACCGGATTTCTGGGAGAACGGGGGAACAAACACCACCAAAATCCAGCCGCGAAGTGGAGGCATGTGATAGCCCGGCATGTAAGTGCCGGGTAGGGTGGGAAGAGAGAGCGAGTCCCGAAGGAGTCTGTGTCATAGCAGGGG
>PLBY01000123.1 GCA_003134655.1 Acidobacteriaceae bacterium | reverse complement strand
AAGCTTCGAGGCGAAAGGTCAAGTGCGCTGGCAAGTTCTTTCAGAGTCAAACCAGAGGTTCGCATCAACTCCTTCACTACCGCAGGAGGAAACCCCTCCCGGATCGCCTCTCGCATATCGCGATCGCTAGAAAGAGCGCGACCCAGGGTTTGCTCGCCCCCTAATTCCTCAACCACCGCTCGTAGTTCATCGACCATTATGTCGCATATGATAGCGACAAATGGCGTTCTTGTCAATTCGCAAGATTAGGCAAGCTTAGGCGCCTTTTGCTCTGACTTCCGCGTAGAGCCTCTTTAGGCGCTTATGAACGAAGTCCCGCATTCTTCCTCCAACACCGAGTGTCGCGAATTGGGCCTGAACCGATTCGCAATTGCACAAGATGGCTCCGATAGCAGCCCCCAGCGTGTTCGTGATGATATCAGTCATGCCAGAATCCCGGGTCGGAAGAAATGCCTGCAGTACTTCAATCGCAAAACTAACGACCCCGCCCAAAACTATAGTGGCTAGCACAGCCCGGTCAAGACGTCTCACCGACGAGAAGTATGCACAGAAAAAGAACCCGAGGGGAACGAAGCCGCTGATGTTGATCAGGACATTCTTGCAATAGCCCCAGCTGGGTTCGAACTCATCCCAAGGCAGTTCAAGAAACGAGGCATCCATGACGGAATAACGCTCTGGAATATGGAGATCGTTCCCTGAATTCATCTGGCTGTGAAGGACGTTCCCCGCCCCCTCGTTGCACAAATAGAGCGCGGCTGGATCTTCGTTCTTGATCTCGGCTTGTTGGTTCGTTGTCCAGGAGACATAGTGTTGCAAAACTTCGGCCGGAGTGAGTTCTCGATTGTAAATAGCCAAACCCTTTAGCTGACCTTGCCAGCCATTGTCCGCCAAAGGGTGGTTACCAATGACAAGCTGACCAGTCAGGTCTTTACTCGAGAGTCCGAATCGCGGAGACGTGCCTGCGAGAATACCATTCACATAAACTGCTGTGCCTTGTGTGCTTGAGGTGATCGTAACAATCACTTGCTTGTTTTTGCGGAAAATGTTCGCGATGTACCACTTAGTTTTGGCACGGCGTTGCCGGTAAACGGTTATGCGTCGCAAGAATAGGTCGTCTAGAGACTGGTCAAGCGAGAATGCGACGATACGATTTTCCGGCGAATAGAACGCGAGTAAAGTACCCCCGGTATCAATGCGGGCCGGTTGCAACCAGATCTCAACGCTGCACGATATGCCGTCTTTCAACCCAGCCAAACTAAATGACTGGGAGCTCAGTATTACCCCATATTTACCGAAATGAAGACCGTTGCCGTTGTTTAGCCAGCTCACCTCATTCTTGGGGGCATGGAATGGCCACAGTCCTGCGGTCAAGATGCCGACAAAGACAGACGCACAGAGTAGCGAAAGCACCTTCTTTTGCGTCGGATTGCTAGTGTCCATTGTCCTCGCCTGGGTTGTTCACGAAATCTCTGGCCCAAGAAAGCAAGGATGCTCCAAGAGGATGATGGACACTGGTTTCGCACACTCAGCATTCCCTTTCGGGCATCCATTTGCCGGTCATTGAGAAGGCGATTGAAACGGCGGCTCAGATGCTGGGAAGCGACAGATCTCAGAGGCTACTGCCTGGAAATGATCTGTGCGGATTTTCTGGTCGGGGCAAACCTGGACAACGGAGATCCGGAGACGCTGCTGTTCTCGATGACGAGATTCTTCAAGTTTCTGCCCGAAGAACAACGGCAGGCATTTCTTGAAGGCTTGAGCGAGAAGGCATCATGAGCTCGATTTCCCCGAAGCTCTCGCGCGTGCGGCTGGATCCAGCATCGCACGAATGCCTGAGCCACCAAAGTGTTACGCCGCGATGGCTGGCGGTGTCAATCGTGCGGCACGATGTCAACCTTGGAAGTCCACCACAAGGAATTTCGCAGCCACTCGGGGGACGACTCCGAAGAGAATCTGATCACGGTATGCGCTGCATGCCATACGACCCTGCATCGCGGGTGACAATTAGCGCGCTGGCCTATCCATGCGCCAGGAGGTGAAATCGAAAAAACTCTGCAGCTCTTGCTCTTAGAGGAAACTCTAGTTCAGTTATGGGTTGACTGCAGGCCACAGCAATCGCACATTTGTCGGCCGCTTCCCCTGGCTGAACCCGCACAACTTGGCCGGCACCTGTGAGTTTGACCGGCCGAGAGACCAGCCCGCCCCGCAGTGTGATCACGAACTCAACGGGAGCGCCATAAGGAATCACGCTAGCTGATTCCAGAAGCAAGCCGCCGAGACTAATGTTTCTGGTGACAGCCCCGGCCTCGACCATTGCGTCGCCCGACGGGAACCTCAGACTGACGACGTACTCGAGGTTGAATCGTCGGAATTTCCGTTTGTCCAAAGTGCACATTTAAAGCTCGAACTGGGAGAGCCCAATCTCGAAGCTTTACTCTTCGGCTTTATAAATCAATAGTTCTATGCCGACGGAATTACCGGAGACCAGGACTCGACGGGACTAACTGCACCGCGCCTTTCGGGCGAGGATTATCAGGTCCCACAGCAACTGCGGCGAGCGCCCGACGGATCCTGTCCGCGTCGGTCGCTTTTCGGAGCAAACTCGACTCCAAATCCTGCATATAAACGAGGATGTGCCCTATTTGAAGCTTGATATCAACTGTTCGCATATGTCGTCCCAAGTAGCGGTGGGCGAACTTTTCTGCAACGCTCTAAGCACGACAGCCAGGTCAGGGTCTTCTGCAGAGGAGGTAGAACCTTGACGCCCTTCTATCGGGCCCAGCAAGCTTACAGGCTCGACCGATTCATGTTGCGGTCTAACGCCCGACGACTGGGTTTCCGGATCAACATGAGCTCTTGGAGAAGAACTAGGCGCTGTCGCTGCGCAGGCGCTAGCGTGCAGAAAGTTAGCTATTATCGTCAGACATTTAATATGTTCCGGAGTAAAGGCATGGTCGTTTGAAGAAAGAGTCTCCACTATGCCAGCAACGGCTCCGTTGATCACGATAGGGATAACGAGGATCGAGCGAATACCCAAGGCTCGGCATACCCTTGAGTCGACGCGCGCATCCGTTTCAGCATCTTGACAATGAAGAGCCTGGGCGCTACGAACACAAGCACCCGTAATGCCCGTAGCTACGTTCAACGCTACGCCCAGATCGGGAGCAATATCACCTGCCCGAGCTCGACACACCAGCTGGCCCTCGCACATTAGCCCAATAGCAGCAGCAGTCGCTCCAGTCCTCTGTATAGCGGCTCGCAAGGCAACGTTCAGCGTCACGTTCAGGCTCGCGTGATCAACGGATGTTTCTGTACGTGCCGCGTCGGGGTTTGGCCGATTATCCGCAGCATTTGAGAGAATCTGATGAGATCGACGGCGTTTTAGAAGCATAGCGGATTCCCTGCGATTGGTTGCATTTCCTCAAACCTGACTTCAGCAAAAACCGGCAGCTCTGCACTGGATTCTACGAATTGGAGCTCGTTCCGATTCTTTCTTTAACTGCCGAAACGGCCTGGACTTGTTTCCTGCCGCGTCAGCTACGACTTCAGTGCGGCTAGCTGCTTCTTCACATCAGCGGCGTCGTGGTAGTTAGGATTTATCTTCAGCACTCGTTCCAATTGTTGCCGAGCGAGCGCCGGTTGATTCGTCTTTCCATAAGCCAAACCCAGATGATAACGAATATTAGGATTGTCCGGAACGTTCTTCTTCTCGCCGAGGATAAGCGCTTCCTGGAACATATCGATGGCTGCTTTGTAGAGGCCTTTGTGATAGTACACCCAGCCCAGGGTGTCGGCTGTGCTCGGTGAGCCAGGCAGGTTACGGCGTGCCGTCTGCGCAAGGGAGAAGGCCACGTCTAGGTTGCCGCCACTCTGCAGCAATACATAAGCAAGATTGTTCGATGCGAGAGGATCTTGGGGTTTGAGGTCTAGCGCATTCTGATAAGCATATTTAGCTTTGTTCCAATCCTGCTTGGATTCGTACAACTCTCCCATTAAAATGTAGAAATTAGCCTCGCGCGGGTTGACTTTAAGCGATTGCTGGAAAGTGGCGATGGCTTCATCGACCAAGCCTTTTGCAGCCCGTACCCTGCCCAGTTTGAGCCAGGCGTCGGAATTATTTTTGTCGAGTTCAGCGGATTTCTCCAGCGCTCTTTCGGCTCCGTCCAGATCCTTCTTGTTGTTGGCTAATACCGTACCCAGCAGATCATAAAGGCCGCTATTGTTTGGCGATTTGACTATTTGCGCATTCGCGACGGTAACGGCTTGATCGATTTCCTTCTGGGCCAGATAAGTGTTGATGAGGCCACCGACGGCGTCCTTGGAATTGGGCTCCAGGTCAAGCGCTTGCTGGTAAGCCTTCCGGGCGTCGCTGTACCGCTTTTGAACGAATTTCAGATTCCCCATTTGAACGTAACCGAGCGGACTCTTCGGGCCCACTTCGATGGCCTTGCTAATATCCTGCTCAGCGTGTGCAAACTGCTTGCGATTGATGTCAGAAATGGAGCGTAGCGCGTAACCTTCAGCAGAGGTGGGCCGCAGACCGATGATCTGGGTGGTGGTTTGTTCCAGCGCACTCATATCACCCTTGCGCATCGCCAAGCGGGCCAGAGCCTCCAGCGCTTCGACCAAATCAGGACGCAGACGCAACGCGTTTTTCCATTCGCTCTCAGCGCGGTCCAGATCGCCCCATTTCTCAAATGCGACGCCTAGGCGGTAATGGGCTAAGCCATTCTCCGGATCATTCTTTATTACCGCTTGCAAAGTATCGGCGGCATCCTTCGCATGCCCATCATGAATCTGTATCTGGCTGCGGCAAACCAATGCCTCGTTGTCATTGGGGTCGGACGACAGAATCTCATCATCCAGCTCACGCGCCTCGTCAAAACGATCTTTAAGTATGAGAAGTTGAACATAGTTTTTCTCGACCTGAATATCTTTGGGATGTTCCCGGTAGAGGGTTCGGTATTCGACGGTAGCCTTTTCGAGGTCGCCGGTGGTGAAGTAGAAGTCCCCGAGCATGCGATACCCGAGAGCATTGTCCGAAAAGTCATGTTTGACCTGTTTGAGGAACTCTTCCGCGTCGGCCTTCTTACCTTCAATCAGGTACAGGCGTGCAAGGACAGCGCGTGAGTCCGGATTCCTCAGGTCGATTGCGATCGCGTTGCGAAAATGCTGTTCTGCTTCGCTGAACCGGTTGCGCGACTGATAATACGTCCCTAGCAGTAACTGGGCATCTGTTGCCTTCGGATTCAGCTCGACTGCCCTTTTGATGTTAGTCTCGGCTTCGTCGAGTTGATTGTTTCTTATCTGCAATAACGCGAGATTCAGGTATGACTCCCAACGTCCCGGGTCGAGCGCGGTCGCCTTCTGCATTTCCTGGACTGCACCCGAGAAATTTCCTTGCCCAGCCAGCAGGTTGGAAACAGTAACATGCACTTGGGGATCATTCGGTCGCTTTTGGAGCAGGAAATCCGTTTGTTCCTGCGCTTCCTGAAAGCTGTGGCCTGCGATTAGCAGGTCGGCCATGTAAATGTGAGCTTGATAATTGTCGGGCTGCAGTTCGACAGTTCGGGCGAACTCCTGATGAGCGCGCGACCACTGCTGCATTTTGAGGCAACTCTGAGCCAGTTGGTAGTGGGCATCGGCATAGTCGGGATCGATCTTAGTGGCGTTGAGAAATTCGATGGCGGCTTCCTCGTACTTACCCTTCTCGAAATAGTGTTGACCACTCTGAAAGTGCTTCTGCTTTCGTGCATTGGGATCGTGGGAACATGCAGACAACAAAACAGAGATCACGATCAGACAGAAGATCAGACGGAGGGCAGAAGAAGATCGCATTGTTGAATCCTCCAATGAAGGCACACAGTGTAACCAACTACAACAGAAGCATCGCAAGAAAGACAATCGCGCCAGTTCGCTCTTTCTTGTACGCCAACCACCAAAACTACGGACGATGCCCGAGCAATCGACGAACCCTCTGTGTTAATTTATTCAAGGTTGTACGGAGCTGGGCAGCATTTCGATGTCTAGTATGTTATGTGTTATGAATAACTTACAGTAATAGTTGCAAGAACTTGTTGAATGTTGCAAGAATTATCAGTCTTGACAGCATAGGGCTTGTCACTATGATTGGCAACGAAGGTGATAGGGCCTATGAATGATGCAATCCAAAGGTGCTGGCTTGTAGCTGCCGTCGCAGTTTTGTTTCTTACACCTTGCGCTCTTGCCGATAGCAATACCCAGCTGCACATGACGGGTGCTGGACACAACATTATGGACAACATCTACGTCGGTCCATACTACGCTACGGCTGGTAGCAGCGAGAATCAGTCAGTAATCTGCACCGATTTTGCCGACGAGAGCGATATAGGTCAGACATGGCGAGTCAGTGTTAACAGCTTTTCTAGTCTTGGCAACACATTGTGGGGATCGTACCTGACAAGTGCGGCAGGCGGTGGGCTCACATTGCCCCAGGTTACTGTGTTGTACAAGGAAGCGGCGTGGTTGACCCTCCAGATGCTTTCCGGGAAAAACAACACGACTCAGGTCGGATACATTTCGTATGCTATTTGGTACCTTTTCGATCCAAACGGCACAACAGGAAACCATGCTGGCGTCTACCAATATTTAGGTGCTAGCAGCCCGATTTTCTCCAATCTACAGCAATGGGTTACCAAGGCTCAGAACAACTACCAGAGCCTCACGTCAAGCCAGTTGGGCGAGTTCAAAATATATTCGCCGTTGGGCTGCACCGTACCAGGCCACTGCCCGGCACAAGAGTTCTTCAGTGTACCCGAGGGTGGCTCGGTTGCAATGTATCTGCTGTTAAGCGGAGTGCCGTGGCTTGCAGCCATGTTGTTCCGACGTCGCCGGCCCACCTCGGGGCCTTCGCGTTTAACTTAACTGCTTTACATTTCAGCGCTATTTGCAAGGACAGCCAAAGCGGACCCTCGCTGCAGAAGACTCAGGATGCCATTTAGCACGAGACTCTGAACAAACGTTATCCCGGTCTTCTTAACAGAAGGCCAAACGTTGGCACAACTAGTGGGTCTTCAGGAGACTCCATCCGCCGGAGCAGAGCATCAATCGTTCCCCTCCAATGGCGCCTTTCTCTCATCCACTTGCTCATCCAGGGTTGGTCCCACGTTCGTTCAATCACCACCCCAGATGAATAGCCCAAATCTCGCAAGCCGATCAGGCCACTTCGAACCGCCTCCCACCCCAGGGCAAAGGTGTGGACTTCAATAAAAAGGAATGGCTTGTATTCGCGCAAGACTTCCTGTGCTCCTTCCAATACCATCAGTTCGCCCCCCTCCACGTCCATTCGCAAGACAGAGGGATGGAATCCAGGAAATCTCTGTACGACGTCATCTATCCTTTTGACTTCCACGTCGATGCTTCGGATGGGCAGGAGTGCGTCGTCCCGGATCAGACTGCCCCAATTGGGAACTTCAGATTGGTGGAACTGAGCAATCTCATTCTTTGCCCCAATTGCCCAGGGAAAGATTTCCACGTTGGTAGTGCCTGCCTGCTGGATGTTTCGCTTCAGGATTTCAAACACGTCAGGTGAGGGCTCGAAACCAAGCAGGCGTCCGGAGGGTCCGATAGCACGGCTGGCGACCAACGGGAAATATCCAATGTTGGCCCCGATATCGAGGACATGATCTCCACGCGATAGATTCTGCAAGTATAAGTTCGTACCCAAGGGCTCGTGCATTCCGAACATGAGCAGTTCTTCGCTAAGGCCTGCCATGGAAGGGTGAAGATTGAATTCCTTTCCTTGAAAAGAAATCGCCGAGGGTACCGTCTTCTGCCCCCGCGCTCGATGTTTCTTAAGCCATTGCAGACGTTCATAATGGAGTCTCCATACAACTTCTCTGGAGAAAGAGGCAGGACCACGGTCGGTGAGATGTCGGGATGCTTTCCCGAGCATCCGGAAAAATGTGAACTCGCTATCTTGGGTCGCTTCCGTCATCGAGGATGCTCCTCCAACGTTTTAAGTTGCTAGTCTCTCCACCGTCGGGGAGGATCGCAGCTTCAAAATCATGGCCATCAGCTCCTCGCGAATTCCTGAGAACAACAAAACAGCACCTAGAATTTGTATCAGCAAGAGAGCTAATGTAGCCGAGAAAACGAGAGTTAAGCCCAGCTTCCCTATTCCGGTAACCACCGTCAAGACTGATACACCGACACCGACGGAGAATACCGCAAAGGGTCTGTGACACAGTTTGGCGGGTACCCCATGGCGGATCTGCAAACGCCAAACACAGACCACCAGGGCCAATAGCTCGCCGAGAAACCCGCATACGGCGATCCAAACCAGGCTGCGACCGGTTGCCGCCACCAGAAGAATGCCTAAGAGAGCGGACGAGCGGGCCAGATTTGAGACCATGGCATTTCGCGTATCGCCGTAGGCCATCGCTGCCAAGGTGGGAGCTCCCCTCAGAATGCGGAGGGCCCACATGGCGCCGAGCCAGCCGATATAGACCCCAGCGGCGCCATATTTCTGGCCATAGGCTAAGGTGACCACTCTTCCTCCGGCCACAATGAAACTGATGGCGACCACCGCTGACATCAGAGAAACAATCTGAGTACATGCCAGGTAACGTCGTTCAAACTGGTACCCCGATCCTTGCGCACGCGCCAGAAGAGGAAGAAACAGCGACGAGCAAACATTCCCAATGATCATCGCCGGCGCCTGCGCGAGTGCGAAGGCGACAGAATACACACCGAGATCGGTCAAGGTGAAAGCGCTCATTGGAAAAAGCCGGTGGGCTGAGCCGATTACAAAGCGGTCTCCCTCAAAGATGCCAAAGAGAAGCAGACCATTGATGAGCAACGGCCAGCCAAAATGGAGCACCCGCTTGGTAAAGAAACGATCCCACGCCCAGTTATAGCGACGCTCCGCGAGCAGGTGGGAACCTACCAGATAACACACAGACTGCGCCACCAGCAACCACAGCATGGCCCAATAGTTTCTCAACCAAAAGGCTAGAGGTAGCGCAATTAGGGTGACCAGCAAATTCGATCCCGAATCCACCAGCACAAACGGTCCAAAGCGCATGTGGCGCTGGAAGCGATTGATGTCAAAGTGGTAAAAGCCCCTGATCAGCGGGACCAGGGCCAGGCACTCGAACGCTAGCTTTGCCTGGGGAGCGCCGAACAAATGGGACACTGGCGCCGCCAGAACAAAAATGATCGTGGCATTCATCAGGCCACGAGCCGCATGAATGAAATGGGCCGTATTTTCAAAACGCGGATTGTCGCCGTCCTCGGCCTGCACCAGGAGCATCTGCGCAGACAGGTTGCTGATCATCTCCATGAGAGAAAATGTCATAGCGAAGATTGCGGCGATACCGAAATCGGCAGGACTGATGAGCCTGGCGACGATCAGGCTTTTTGCGAAGGAGCTGGCTTGAGAAATAACCTGGCCGGTACTTAAATGCAGCCCACCCTTAAGCAAGGATAAACGTGTCGTCATCGTTGGACCTTACAACTTAACCAGCGCAGAGGTAAAGAATATGCCCCAAAACTCTCCGGCACACTATCGCCCTCTCTGTTCTTGCTCAGCGCCCGCACAATCACCGCTTTGAATCGCCTTGTCCGGTCAGCACATCGGCTCGTGCGTTTTGCACACTTGACGCCTGTCCGAAAGGACAGGACCAAGAGTGTGTCATTGGCTGATAGCGAGGCTCGGACCAAACGTGTTAACCTTTTCAAAGGTGTCCCGCCTCAGGACAAAGAAGGTTTCCATGCACACCGAAGACATAACAGCTGGATTCAAGACCTGGAGATACCCGATTCTTGTATTATTCTTACTCGCGTTTCCGAGCGTTTCACTGGCTGCGAACCACTATGTCTGGTGCGGGGCAAGCGGAGGAACGACGGGTGCGAACTTTACGAATGCCTACAGGGATCTGCCAGTCAGCTTGACGCGGGGCGATACCTACTACGTCGCAGGCTCAAGTTCCTGCACCTACAGGGCACACACGTTCAACGATACCCTAAGCGGCACCAGCGTGATTTCGATTCTTCATGCCACCGCCTCGGCTAACTCCGGGGTGGCAGGCTGGCAAGCCGCCTTCGGCACGATTCCGGCAAAGTGGGCAACCACGCAAGCGTATGGAGGCGGATGTAATGTCTCCCTTTGGGTCATTAAGAAAAGCTATTACACCTTTGATGGAGAGTTTGGAACCGTAGGAACGATTGAACCCACTTCCGGTACATTTGGCTTCTATCTTAAAAACTCCGTCGATTGCAGAAACTTTGTATATCTGGATGGAACTGATGCCACCCTATCGAATCTCACGTTCAATCGCTTGGAAATGGACGGCAGCCCGATGAACATCAACAACCTGGTTGCTGGAGGGGCTGCCTTTCAAGTTGTGTGCACTTCGGGATCGATATGCGCCACAGGGATGTCTGTTTACGAAAACTATCTCCACGATGTCGGGACCAATTTTTTTCATTTTCACTCGGTCAGTAATTCCACATTCGACCATTCGTGGATGGCGCGGATAATGTACAACTACGGCGCTCATTCTAATGGTGTGTCGCTCAACCCCGGCGTTCCGGGGGAACTGGCTTCGAATCTTACGTTCTCCAATGATACTTGGCAGGATGCGTGTGGAACCTCCGTCATCACAGCCATGAACGGTGCAGTTAATAATCTGGTAATTTACGGAAATACCTTTTTCCAGACCACAAACACGATCATTTTTCCCGGAGGAACAACCCCTGTTGACTGTAACGGCGGTGGACAGATTGGGGACTTGGGAACCCGGCAAGATAGCGCGGTCACGACTGGCGCCACGATCGTTAACAACACTTTTTATAACGGGTCGCTCGGCTTGAATGGCATATACTTTTCCAACACTGCCGCCACCAACATTATTCAGACCAACAACCTTTTCGTAAACAGCGCCAACATCTATCTGACCTTAAGTTGTACGGGGTGCTCAGAAGACCACAACACGGTTATCAACAAGTATCTGGGGTTTTCAACCCCGTGCAACGGCACTGGAGATTCCTGCCAAGGCACATCTGTAGCGATAACTTCCTCAAGCGTGGCCTCAAATCTGGCAGATGTTCACATAGCCAGCGGCCATGGGTTAAGTGTTGGGAGTCCTGTTCTCGTAATGGGCGCTCAGGCTGGCTCAACAACTCCGTGCGGAATTGATACTTACTATCCGTATCCTACAGTCTCACAGGTTGTGAGCAGCACGGAGTTCAAGTACACGGTACAGCAGAGAGTCCCGAACGCAACCTGTCAAGAAGGCTACGGCGTACTCATCCCCTCTCCGGTGGCGATACCCTTTGCTTCCACGGCCAGTAAGAACTTCACTCTCAGAAGCGAAGCGATCGATCGGCATTTGAATGATGGTATTTCTCTGCCACCGCCTTATAACATTGATTCCAACGGGAACGTGCGCGGCCGTTACGGTAACTGGGATCGCGGTGCGTATCAATTTCTCGGCTCGTCGCTGCTCGATCCACCGACGAACTTAAAGGCAGTCACTAAGTGAGATCCGAGGCGCTTCAGTTCTTCCGGACGTGGTCTCGCCATGCCCTCTTGATTGTTTGCACAGCCCCGACTTTTGCTAGAGCGCGCTTTGCGAGGTGATCGATTAGAACGATTGGGGTTCGAATCGCATTGAGCGCCAGTCCCCTCAAGCTGGGACCAAGAATATACACTGTCGCATCCTGCCAGCTTCGATTGCCCAGAACCTGCTTGTACTGCGCGTCACCGAGTCCGAAATCCACTTCTTTAATAACGTCCGCAATATTATGATCGCAGAGTCCTTCGATGACTCGCATGGTCAGAAACATGCCGGGTGAGGAACTCTTATAGGCGGGGTCAAAGCCTAGGTAGCCGCTGTGAAAGGTCTTCTGGTACACCGTCCCCAGCCAAAATGCGCAAGGTTTGCCGCCCAGGTATAAGAGGAACGCTCGAAGAGTGCCGTTCTTCGCGTCGAGATACAGGCGGCGACGCATCTCGTCGTCGGCAACAAATCCCACCCCCAGCCCCCGGTGATACGTCTTTTTGGCAATCTCCCCCACGTCGTCGATCAACCGCTCCAAGTCAGACGGTCGGCGGAGGCACAGTACTTCTACGTTTCCGCCGAATTCTTGCATCAGCTTTCTTGCCTTGCGTTTTTGGGTGCTGAAGGATTTTCGGGAGAGACGTGTATGGAACTCCCCGAGGCTCGCGGGCAATACCAGGCTCCTATGGATTTGTAATGCCGGGAAGCGGTCCCGGCCGAGAAAACCGGGCACCTGCGTGGCGGCGTGATAGATCGGAGTATCCACCGGGATATTATTGAACACCGCTAAATCGGCTTCGCCATGGGCGAGAGAGCTTAAGACTTCGCTCACCATGACTTCGCTGTTCTCCCGGGAAAGGTTTCCCAGCGTTCCTCCCCAAACAAAATTGAGCAGGCGAACCTTCGGCTTGAGAACGGTCTGGTAACCAATCTTAAAATTCAGTCGCTGTTTGAGAATGCGCCCGATGAGCATGGCCTCAGGACGTGCGTTCCGGTAGAGCACTATGATGTGCGGCCGGACAATCTCGCGCCTGTATTGCATTAACAGAAAGTACAAATCGATGTCGGAATTAGGATGGTAATTCCAGGATGCCCAGACGCTGCGTACCTCTTCCACCTCAGAGAGGCTCCGAAACACTCTCACCGCATGCTGCCCGCCCGCCTTCTCACTTGCTACCGCGTTCTCGTCTGCGATCGAAGATGATTCCATGTGGTCACCGCGTCCTTACAACTGCTCGACTGTATCGCACTGTATATTTGTAGCGCCGCCCTTCAGCAGCGCCTGCCGGGCTAAAGCCCGGCACTACAAGAGAATCCACGCGAATCAAATGCATCAAGAATTGCGCCGCACGACACTGGTGCCTGGGTCGCTTAGTGGCGGTGAAGTTTTGTTCTTTCCGGCCACCAGGCTTAAGAGGTGTAGGATTTTTCGTTTAGATTTGCAGGAGGCCGAAGGCTTTCCGCAGGGCAAGTTCCAGAGACACTCACAGTCTTTGCCTTAGAGCGGTTCCTCCAGAGTGAGACCCGTCACTCAGAGAGAAGCAACTGTATTTTTCGGCCAGCTTCGCTCGTCAAGCACAGCTTCAAGTAAGGCATTGTGGTAAACAATGGTAATTCGGCGAGGATTCTTCAACAAGGACATTTCAATGTCATGCAGAGCATCTCGCATCGTATCCAGGCCAAAAGGACTATACATAAAGTAGATCGTTCCGTCGGAAGGATCCGTCTTGGCAAGGAGCGAATCGTTTGTGTTATGGCTCACAAGCGGATGCGAAAGTGCGTTGGTGTCGAGCTCTTTGAGCCCCCTGTGTGAAACGGACCGACGGAATGCGAAGCGCCTGAGGGGAAGGCGATCGCCCATTGAGATCATTTGCGAGGACGCCGCGACTGAGCCGAGATCGTAGAAGACGTCTTCCTGGCTAGGTTTCAACACCCTCGCCATTTTATAGACATACCAGTAGTTGGGCGAGTGGTGCAAATCCCGTCGTCGTGTTTGGCCTTGGAGAAAATTCGGCTCGGTACCAGGGCCGTGTTGGCTTCGGTCCTTCAGTTGAAGCAGTGGATTGCGCCGTTGTCTCTATATTTAGAGCCAGTTCGTTGCACTTCGTCCAGATTGCACGAATTAGAGCGACCACGTTTCTTAGCGACAAGTCGTCCGGGCTCCCATCATCGCTCAACTTGACACAAGTTCGCCAAGTTGGCTGCGGACTTCAGAGGTGTGCGGGACAATCTTCGGTTGGCAAAGGTCATTCAGCGCGGTGCGAGGGTACGCCATGGCCAAGGCGAGAGGTATCCAGAGCAGGTAGGTCTGTTGTCCCCATCCATAGATGGCGACACTGAGCATTAAGAAAGCGAAAGTCACGACATTGACAAATACCAGGCCGTACAGATATTTAGCAGGCTCAGAAGTCTTGAAGAACCGCTTCAAGACGAGTTGTAGAGCTTTCGCAAAGATCACCACTACCAGGATCATGCCAGGATAGCCGGTCTCAATTGCTAGTGCCAACCAGGAGTCATCACAACTCTCAGCCGGAGCCATATGCCCTTCCCCATTTATCGCCTCCAAATGCAAATAGTAGAATGATTCCGGTCCATATCCCCAAATCCCGCGGCTTGTGTCCTTCGCCAAGGCCTCTTTGCCTAGGCGAATCAGGTCCCACCGGCCCGCATAAGAGTTCCCTCGGGTGGTATCGGGATCAAGGGTGGCCAGGTAAGTATTCTCTAGGGTCTCCCGCACGCCGGGTCGTATCACCAGGACCGAGATTACAAACAGAGCGATGATGACGAGATGCTTGCGCGTGCGGGCTTGAGAAAAAAACAGAAGCAGGGTGTAAGCGAGTATCAAACCGAGCCAGGGTCCGCGGCTGGCGGTCTTGTAAATGTTCCAGAACATCATCAGGATTGCCAGCCATAGAAATGCCTTCTGCCCCACGCTTCTAACTACGGTCAAGAGGTAGAGCGCAATGGGTATTGTCAAAGCCAAAGCTCCCCCGAAGAGAATGGGATGAGCGAAAGTGGTACGCACTCTCAGCCCTCTCGCCAGGTCGATCATTAAACCGCTAGTGGATCCCAGCCGTCCCTGTAGTGGAGGAAACAGATCAATCACTGCCCAGCCCCGATATAGCTCGAGAAAACCGAAAACGCAGCACACGGCTATGGCCGAGACGATGGCCAGCAAAATCCTGCGAACCGTCTCGGGCTTGGTAATGGTCCTGAAAAAAAGGTAATACACGAAATAGAAGTCGATAATTTGCGAGAGCATCGCCTTCAGGCTGGTGGTGAAGACGATTGAGTTGGCCGTTGCTACAAGGCTCCAGGCAATTGTCAGCACCATCAGAGACTTCAGCGGCATCGTCTGAGCATTACTGCCGTTCTTTCCCAGGAAGATGTAGAGCGCCGTGAAAACCATGATGGCGATCCTGGCGGTGGTGAAAGCAAACAGCCCTGGAATCTGGAACTGCGATTGAGTCGGCAACAATACGAGCGCGAAGGCGAAGAAAGGCAAGGCGGCTTCCAATCCGCGCCCGAAGGCGATGAAGAGGAGAACGCCGATCACCACGAGGTCAATGACGCCGACGAGTATCATTTTCGGTTGTTTTTGCAGCGGAGGCAGCAGGGGATGACGCAGCTATTTTCGTACCGCGCCAAAGCCCTCAAAGCGAACGTATTCCTTTCCCGTTTCCTTGCAAAACTTGTCCAGGGCCCGCGTGGGACAGCTTTTCCATGACATGCGATAGTCTGTATGACAATTGCAGCCCAGATATACCCATGTGATTAAGGCTCCCCGCAGTCGATGTCGTCGGATCAATTGAAGTTATTACTGAGTCGATATGGTCTCATTGAGCGCGGATTGCAAGTCTTGCTCGACCACGAGGGTCACGATGTTTCCCATTGATATCTTCGGATCGAGCGGCAACTGCAGGATGTCGGTCCCGTTGCGCTGCGCCTGCCCGACGAAGCGCAAGTCGTCGAAAACCTTCAGCAGGGGTTGGTTGCGATCCGTCCTGACCAACTCGGCACAAAGCACCTGCTGTCCCCTCTCCGTCTCGCGCGCCGCGAGCCATTGAAGAAACGTATGCTCGACCCATTTCTGCGCCACCCTGCAGGAGAGCACAAAGTCCTTCAGCACAGGCTCTTGCTGCGTCTCATCGACGCTGGCGAAACCCACGATTCCATAGTCGCCGAACCGGTCCCGGCAATCCATGGCAACGCACAGGACTCCTGGCCGCGCGAGAAGATGACGAAATTCCGTGTCGGCGTACCGCTTCCCCGAGAGGTTCAGTTGATTTGCCCTTTGGATCAGCTCGAAGGAACGCAGGATGTGCTTTTCTTCTCGGGGAATAAACAGGCGCAGCTTCATTTCACAACTGCGCAGGAAAGCCTGATAATCGCCGCCAAACGATTCCAATTCCCTTTGCCGCGTCAACTCGGTCTGGTAGGAGACTCTTCGTTTGCCGCTCGCGTCCGTGATCGGCACATCGAATTCCTGATGGGCGAGCAGTCGTCCGATCTGCTCGTCGGAATAAACCCTGACTTGCGGCAACGCCGATTGAACCTCTGCCCGCTCGAATGCAGAATCATCGATCAGTGCGAAGGTATCCAAATTAATGTTGAGCTTTTCGGCGACAGCTTTGAGATTTACGCTCTTCTGCTGCCAATTGATCGCCGGATACAAAAAGTATTCTCGTAAGCCCAGCCGTTCAATCACGGCCCAAGCGTCTGCATAATTGTTCTTGCTGACTACGGTTTGAATAATCCCCTTTTCGTCAAGTTTCTTGATCAGGTCGAGGGCGTCAGGGCGCGGGAGGAGATTGCTCGCTCCATCTTCCGCAAGGATACCTTTCCAAAGAGTGTTATCCAGGTCCCAGGCCACGCATTTAACCTTTGCTGCCGGCGCTGTGAGTCGCTGCTGGTCGCGGGTACTGGCTGGGCGGCGTTCGCGGTATTGGACCAGATCGAGCCAGGTGAAGATGAGGCGTCGTTCGGCGTTGTTCTCTGGATAAAGCGTGATCTTACCCGCCCGATTACCCGCGCCGAATCCGAAACCTTGGGCGGGGAGAGTGTCGAAGTTCCAACCTGGCTCGATATTGAAGGAGTGACGAAGTTTTACTGCGCCCACAAACGTGTGGTCGGGACTCATGCTCCCAACCGAGTATTCGAGTACGAGTCGGAAGGCCTCGTGGTCCGGCGAGAAGCATTCGAGCACGAATTCATCAACGTCTATATTTTCACGAGCAGTAGCAAACCACGAGAAGCACTTGTTGCGAACCTTGGCGAAGTTTGCTTTCCAAAAGACCTTTACATCACGATTTGCCGAACGAGCAGACATTGTCGGTTGATGAGACGCTGGCACACCATCGGAAGGGTAAGCAACAAGACGGTTAATCCGATCCATGAGACGCTGAAAACGGACGCTCGCGATTTTTCCGTGGACTATTGTCTCGATTTTGCCCCACCTGCGAAACCGGATGTCCGCGCCAAAGTCGAAGAGGCCTTTGAAATTAGGATTTGGATAGATTCCGTAGATGAAACGAGCACACGCTTTGTCGGCCCGGGCAAAGTAAAGGGGGCAGCTTGTGTAACAAAGCGGAGGCGCGCACTCCAGGCAGTGGTCCTCCCAGTGCAGCCAGTAGGCCCGGCGAACATTCGTCCGATCCAGTTTGGAATCATGGGCGGGAAAAGTGTTCGGTTCTTTTTCCCAAGACCCTTTTTGTGCCCACTCAATCTGAAACATCGCTCTCTCTTCGCCTTCTGGCTACGAATCGGCATCACGACGTGCGGCATACGCGAGGGGTTGGGATTTCACGGCTCGTTTCATAAACAATCTCGAAAGCATTTTCCGCTTGAGGGCAAAGGCGACCGGAAGCCATCGATAGGCTCCGAGCAGTTTGAGACGAAACTCCAACGACCAGTCCGTCGGTTCCACCGAAACCCTTCCGGACACAAACTCCCGCGGATCGGACAAAGCGAGCGTTGGTAAAATGTTGAACACGCGCTCATAGCCGGCCTCGCGGCACCACTCGACCAGTTTTGTATTGAAGGCGCCATAAGGGAAACTGAAGAGCTTGATTTCTTTGTTCAGGATTCTCTCCAGCGTGGCCCGAGATTCGGAAATCTCGCGCCTGGCATCTTCCTCATTAAGGCACGGAAGATCGGGATGTGTCACCGTATGAGATCCGACGGTCACCAAGTCGGACGGCAGACTGCGGAGCTGGTCTGCTGACATCGCTTTCTCGACGTTCGCGGAACTCGAGGAGTCCGGCAACCATGGCGGCCGCTTTCCGAGGGCCTTGGTGACTATAAACAGGGTTGAAGGAATTCTTCTCTTTTCCAACTCGGGTAATGCATTTTCGATGACATTCTGATACCCGTCGTCAAAGGTCACTGCGACGTGATGTACACCTGCGGCCAATGGCATGGTGCGATCTGCCCGCGCAGGCTGAACGCTTCGCGCCAGAATATCCATTTGACGGGCGAATTGTGCGCGATGTTCATGTTCGACGCCGTGATAATAGAGGACCACGCATGTACCGCGGTTGTTTGTGCCCCCTAACCGCAGTGCCAGATCCCGAAGCCACACGACAGCAAAGAATCCTAGACTGATAAAAAGGTTTGCCAGCCGTTTTGCTGTGACCTTATCACTCGCTGCCATCTTAATCAGCTCGCGTTGCCTAATCTTTCACGGCCAATGCTCGGCTCTCGCTACCCACAACTCGTTCACCTTTCGAATCGGCGTGCTTGAAATGATAAATGCATTCGTCACCCAGCCAGGGAAAGCGATTGTGCGAGGGGGTGCCGAAGCCGGCACGGACTGTTTTGTAAAGAGAATCCTGGCTCAGTAGAGTGCGGACGCCGGGTGGGGGCAGACTGTATCGGAAGGCTCCGCACCGTCTAAACCCGAGCCGGGTGAAAGTGCGAATAACATCTGAACTGGAGTGGAGGACAAGGGGAAATTTGGGTGGGATTATCAGACTCCGGGTGCGCCCTACGAGACGCCCCAAGTAACTGACCGGGTGGCTCGAGTCCGTGCATTCAATGATGACACTGCCGCCAGGTTTCAGCAATGACAGCAGCTTCTCGACGAAGCTGCGAGTGTCGTCGACATACGCAAGCACCCCGCAACAAATTATAAGTTCGTAGCTGCGAGGAGCTAGTCTTGCCTGCATGAAGTGGTCATTCACGAGCTGGACTTGTGACGCCAACTCGGATGGAATTCGCGAACGGGCAATACTTAACATCGTCTCTGACATGTCTAGCAAAGTCAGGCGATTGTTCGGAGTAAGGAGAGGGACGGAGATCGATCCATCTCCGCACCCAATGTCCAGCATGTTTTCGAATTTCAAGTCGCCCAAAAACTGCTTGACGGTCTCCGCTCTAATCCTGATGTTGAACGACCGTTTATCCAGATACCACTGAGGTTGTTCAAAGCCACGCTTTACAAGCGGATCGCAGTGCAAGGCAACACCTTTGCTGCCGGCCTTTAGATAAACATCTCTTGCGGTTTCTTTGTATAGGGGCACAACGATCTCCTTGGCGGCAGGAACAAGTTGCGGCGGCTTACTTCCAAATGCTGTCAAGAAGCAAAAGCCGACGAAGCTGCTGTCTCCTCAGATAATGGATTAAGCCTCGGTCATCAACCTGAGGAGTTCCTCTAAAATAACCACCGATGAATCCATACGACAGCCCGAGCGAGCCGACGAGATACGGCTCTTGCACGAGCCGTTTCATGCACTTCAGAAACATAAAGAGCGGATGATAGCCCGAGATATAGTCTGCGCGTCCGTCCTTCACGGAATTCTTCCACGCCCCGTCTGCGGCGCCCGTAGGCCGGTGGTGAAGGACTTTGAGATCTTGAAAAGTTCGGGTCCTCCAGCCCAGCATGTTGGCTTTGACTTCATCCACTGTGTCCCAGCCCGGAACTTTCAACAGGCCGCCAATGGCATCCCAGCACGCGCGGCGGTATATTTTGGTGGCGCCCCTGACGTGAAATCGCGGACAAACCTCAGCCTTTAGCGCGCCATTTTCCAGGTGGCAGATCAAACCTCCGCCGAGGCCCAGCTTTTGGTCTTGCCGAAACTTCTTAAAACAATTCTCAAAGTAGTCGGGATTCAGGCTGACATCGCCATCCAGCTTGACGATGAAATCCCATTCGGACGCTTTCAAGGATTGATAGCCGTAATAGAACGCCTCCATGACTCCGCCGGCGTTTTCGCGCACGCCTCGATTGGGCCGGTGCAGAGCGGTTATCCAGGAGTATTGGGCGGCAAAACGATCAATGATCTCGCCGGTCCCGTCGGTCGAGCCGTCATCAACAATCACCCACTCCGTGGGCCGGGTGGTCTGATGGACCATGGACATAATCGTCTCAGCGATATGCTGCGCTTCATCACGTGCGGGAGTGATGACCACATAGCAAGTTTGATTGTCCTGGCTTAGCGTACCCATTCTTTATCCCGCTGTCCTGCCCGTTATCCTACCGCCCCAGCTCGACTGTGGAGACCACCGAGGCCCAGCTTGGCGGCATATTCTTCATGACCTCGATGTTCTCAAAGACGCTGCTTCGGCGGGCTCCGTGCGCGGTAACCCACTCGGCCATAGCTCGTATTCCTTCTTCCAGAAGCGTTTTTCCGTGTTTTCCGAAAACTCTCTCGGCCTTGGAATGGTCTGAAAAGGCTATCTTCACTTCGTTTCGCGGGTCCAGATACTCAACTCGGCACTCCTGGCCCATAGCCTCGGCCACGACACGAGCCAGCTCATTCACGGTGTAGGGGATATCAGCCCCGACGTTAAACACCTGGCCCAACGCGTCGGGGTAGTTCACGGAGGCTGCGATGACGTGGGCCACATCGTTGATGTGAGTGAATGCGCGTTGCTGGGTGCCATCGCCAAATATGGTCATGGGCTCGCCCTTGAGCAACTGATTCATGAAGATACCGACCACGTTACGGTAGCGGTCGCCGATGTTCTGCCTTTCACCGTACACGTTGTGGGGACGGAAGATGACGTAGTCGAGACCAAACATCTCGTGGCTTACCCTGAGCTCCTGCTCCACGGCCAGTTTAGCGATTCCGTAGGAGTCCTCCGGAACGGGGATCATGTCTTCCCGCATGGGCGCCTGGCCGGCGCCATAAACAGCGATCGATGAGGTAAAGACAAAACACTTCACACCGTGGTTTATTGACGCGTTGATGAGATTGACCGAGCCGATGAGATTGTTGTGGTAGTTAAACCTTTTGATGAAATGGCTCAGCCCCTCGGCCGCGTACGCTGCGAGGTGGAATACGTAGCTGAAATGATGCTCGCTGAAGAGGCGGTCAATCAACTCATGATCGACAATGGAGCCCTCAACGAACCTCGCTGCGGAGGGAATGTTATCGACAAAGCCGCCGCTCAAATCATCGACGACGACCACGTCGTGACCCAACGTTAACAATTCGTCTGCAACATGGGACCCAATAAAGCCTGCACCGCCGGTGACCAGTGAAACTGACATGCTGAGATCCTCTTCTGTTTTATGTTTTACTTACAAGCTTGGCTGATTGGGGCGAACTGCCGCAGGCCGAGTATCGGCAGCGAGAGCCGAGATCGCATCGCCCGCTTTAGGCTCTTCACCGTTTTCCACGAAACGAACCGGATTGAGCCCCTTGTTCCACCGCACGAGAACTCGATACATCTCCAGTCGTCTTCGGACAGCGTCGGTTGGCCTGACGAGCTTGACAAGGCCATACCCCAGCTGCCGGAGACGAATCGATGCGATCGAAACCCGGCGGCAACGCCAAGCCCCCGTCGCGCCGTGGTACTTGTAAAAGAAGCGGTAGCGACTTCGATACTTTTCCAGCTCGAATCTGATGGGAAAACGGTTTACCGACTGGCCTCCCAGGTGGGTTATCATTGCCTTGGGCGTGAACAGCAACGGGTAGCCAGCATTCCGGACACGCCGGCACAAATCGACTTCCTCGTAATGGTAGAAGAACTGCTCGTCAAACCCCCCCACTCTCTTCAGCAGTTTGCCTCGAAACATCACACAGCAGCCGGACTGCCAATCGACCACCGTCTCGGTATCGCCCTTCCACCCGGTGTAGGTGTCTGGAATGAATACGTCTGAGATATAGGCGAGGGGTCGCAGGTACAGTGCGGCTAACCAGTAGCCCCGAATCGAGGGGAAAGGCCGCGCCGACTCTTGGTATGAGCCGTCCGGGTTAAGCACGCGGCATCCAAAGGCGCCGGCCTCTGGGTGTCGGTCCGCAAATTCAACCAATCTGTCCAGCGTTCCATCATGAATGATCGTATCCGGGTTCAAGATTAAAACGAGTTCGCCCGTACTCGCCCGGATACCGACATTATTCCCCTTTGCGAACCCGAGGTTCGCGCCATTTTCAATCACGCGAACATTTGGATAATTCTGTCGTATGAACGCCACCGACCCGTCATCGGATCCATTGACCGAAACGATGATCTCGAATTCGGTGAAGCGAGTTCCGGCGTAGATCGAGTGCAGGCAATCCCCGATCACTTTACGGTCATTCCAGCAGAGAATGATGATGGATAATTTCACAGCGACAAAACCTCAGAAATGAATTAATAGCTGGGCAAATCTGCCGTTGACCGGTTCCGCAGAAATCTCCCACCGCTGCGTTGACAGGGCGTACGGCCGAGATGCCATTAACCTTCAGATTGGTAATAAGACGATGAAATACCGAAATACCGTAGGTGCAGGCTCAAGGGCGATGATCCTCTTAGCCTTCGATAACACGGCCTAAGGACTTACTTGTTCTGCGGGAGTTCTTTTGCGAACAAGTGAGCTTAAAATGCGTGCAGCTTGATGCCTAAGTTTCTTGTGAATCGACTGCGGCAGGTGTAGCCAGTCGTAGTCGCCCTCAAGCTTGGCTTGAAAGAATCGGAGATCATCCCAAGTATTGACGGGCAGCCGCGGCAAAAACAATCGATTGTCGCCACTTCGAGCTCTTCCGATTACCGTTGATACTCCATTTTCGTAGCCGTGGCTCTCCAAGATTTCAGCCAGACGCGTTGTGAAAGGCCGATCGTGTTCTGGAAAGGCGTAAGGGTACGCAAACGACTCGATGGAAGTGCCCAGCTTGTCTTCGAGGGTTTGCTTGGACTGACCAACTTCCCGATCAAGCTGCTTCGCATCCAGCTTATCGAGCTCTGGATGACTCACCGTATGAGAACCAAACCGGATGCCGAGCGCATGCAATTCGCGAACTTCCGCCCAGGTCATCAAATCAGCGCCCTTCCACTGCAACCTCTGGTCATTGATCAACCCAGTGGCAAGGAAAACGTTGGCAACAAATCCGAAGTTTCTCAGTATTGGATAGGCGGTCACGTAAAAATCTCTAAATCCATCGTCAAACGTGATGACGACGCAGTTCGCAGCGTCCTTCCCCGATGAGAGAAACTGCGATGCTTCTTCAAGGCTGACGGCAGTGTAGTTATTAGCGCTGAGAAACTCCATGTGCCGCGTGAACATTTCCGGGGCTGTATTAGTCTCATAGTACGGATGAGTGGTTCTGGCCCGGTTTTTGATGCTGTGATACATGAGGATCGGTATTCCCTGGAGATTGTCCCGAACCACGATGCGGCGGATCTTACGGCCTAACTGTATACTTATGGTTCTGTCCAGGCGCATATCAAGTCAAGGTCGTGGTCCCTAGTTTTAGGGGCGAAATCTTCCGAGCTCGCAAAATGCGGCGACCCGCTTTAACCGAGGAAAGTCCTAATCTGTCGTGCCAAACGTTGGTATCCCTCGCCGGGAGCGGTTTATTCCCTATTCAATTAGACAATCCTGCAATTTCGACACTGTGTCCGTCTCGTTCACAGCCGATATCTGCCCGGTGTGGGTCCATCAAGGCCGGCTCCCCAATCGTCATGCCCGTGACCGCCGGCGCGATTTTGTCACGATCAATTAGTTTTGGGTTCGAATCACCGAACTGCTCGCTCGAGAGCGAATCTACCAATTCAAGATAATCCCTTTTCCTCACATCCCAATTATGGCGATCGGCGTATTCATAACCTCCCGCAACCAATGCGTTACGGAGTGCCTCATCCTCGATGACCTGCAGCATTGCGTCTGCCATGCCCTGAACGTCATCGGATACAAAAAAGCGGATGATCCTGTCGTTAAAATAGAATGTATCAATCTTGGTGCGTGAGGCAACCACAGGGACGCCTTGGGACATGAACTCCATTATCTTTGTGCTGTAAGCTTCGTTTCCGAACAAGTTGGCACGCTTCGGAACGACTCCAAGGTCGGCATTCGCGATCACGTCCGCGATCCGATCGTAAGATAGGCGCCCACAGAATTTCACCCTTCCGTTCAGTCCAAGCCGCTCGGCCAACCGCATCAAGTCAGCTTCCACACCGCCGCCACCATAAAGGTGGAATTCAGCGTTCGGCACCCTGTCCTTCACCCGCGCGAAAGCCTCGATCGCGATATCCAGTCCCTGGTGCCACTGGAAAGTACCCGGAAACAAAATGATGACCTTTCCGTCACTTCTCGTCCTGGGACGACGATAGAAAATGGCCGGATCGACGTGGTTCAGAAAGACCGAGCATTTCTCTGTAGGAACCGAACGCGAAATGAGTGTCTGGTACCAAAGATGGTTGGAGACAATGACGTGATCGACGAACGCTGCCGACGCTTTCTCGGCCAACTTCAACAACTGAACGTAGCGGTTGCCCGCGCTTGGCTCAAACTTGCTGGCGAACAATTCCGGCACAATGTCATGGATATCTAAAATTAGTTTCGCCCCTGTCCACTTTGGATACCATGCGGCAAGCACCAGGAAATCCGGCACGTTATGCACGTGAATCAAGTCGTAGCGCCGGCTGTAGTGACGCCGCATCAGGAACACTGAGGAAGCCAAGAGAAAGCGCAACAAGCGCCATGCATATGACCATTTGCCCTGCTCGTCGAAATCTCGGCGCTGAATTCGGTGCAGCGTAACGCCGCTGATCTCCTCTGCTCCCAGAGTTGTGTGTGCAGCACTTAACGCGATCACGTCCACTTGGTCGCCCCGCCTCGCCAGTGCCTCCGCATAGCGCCGCACTCGATTGTCGGATTCGTAGAGGGTGTAGGCCAACATGCAAATCTTCTTCCGCGAATTACGGGACGACAGCGGCACGCGGGCACAATAGAAGCGGGAGACGTCACGTGGTCGGGTGCTCCAATATGCGCCTTCATATTTCTCCCGTACGTAGGACAGAAATTCCTCGTAGTAGGAAACTGGAAATTCATCGCGTTGTCTCTCGTTGCCCTCGAAACACATGTAGTCCGGATGGGTATTCAGCAAAGCCATGCCGCCGCGTTCGGCTATCCAATCTAGCTTTCGCTTCCAGATGTCGATGTTGGGTTCGCGAAGAACCACAAAGAGCGTGAAATCTTGCGGAAGCGTGTAGGGGAGCTCTACATACCCACGCCCTTCAGCGCCAGGCACCCAGAAAGGAAAGACGGTCCCCATACCGTCCGGTTCAGGTTCGAAGGGATCTGTGTCAAACGTAGAAGAATCGTACTCCAACCCCAGTTGGTGCAGCCACGCCAACCTGTGTTGCATGAGTGGTGAACGAAATCCAGATGCCTTCCAATGCTCAGCATATTGCTTAATGCGAGCCGCTTTCGCAGCGAACTGGGCCTTGGATGCGTAGAGCTTGCCATCGTGCTCCAATCCGTGTATGCCCACTTCGAATCCGGCTCGATCCAGCGTTTGTCGCAGTGCGTCCGGAACGCGGTATTCCCCTTCAGGCACGAAATTGAAGGACGAACGAAAGCCCTGTTTTGACTCGAGCTTCATCAGCGTCTGGACGCGTGATAGCCCCTTGTTGCCTTCGACATCGTGGGTGAGAATCAGTGCAAAAGCCTTGCCCCCTGGCCAGCCTGGCCAGCCGGGAGGAATTGCGCCCGCCTTCTCATCGATCGGCCACACATCGGCATAGGCGACCCGCCTGGCTCTAGCCCAGCGTCTCCGCAATGCCGTGCGGACAGCCCAGGGTATACGTGGTTTGAAGCGGTAGTAAGCCTTGTTGAAGAGCATGGCTAAAAGGAAGGAAAACGTTCTGACATTTTACGACCGCTCATTTCGATCTTTATCGTCACTCGAAAATGCCAGCTTTCGAGCATCTGCGGTATGAGGGCTTGATTGTCTTTGCGAAAGACGCTGCCGCAGGAAGCACATCGGCAAATGGCAGCCGAGTAACAAAGCGTACTGAGAAGATTGTTCGATTGGGTGCAGCGAGGAAAGCCTTATAGAAAAGTATCGAGGGGCTCCGTATCTACGAAAGCCCCTCAAAGAGGAGAGGGCGTTAAATCGCAAACACCATCTAAACTGCGCGAGGCTGGAACCGACGGATAACTGGGATGCCGAACAACAGCAACAGGGTAGACCCCAGCAGCGTTACCACGCCAGGCTCGGACGCAGCAGCGAGCACGTTAGCGTTATTGGTAGTTGAACCGCCGTCCCCCGAATTTAACGTTCCTGACACAGGGGCTCCTCCTTGGACATAAAAGGTGAAGTTCTGGGTGTTATGCAGTACGCCAAAACCTACCGTCAAACTAAGTTGATTGAAGGAAAATCCGGTGTCATCCACGACCGAAGCATGTGTGATCCCGCCGTCGACAACGCCAAAGTTCAGGCACGAGCCATTCCCGCAATTGAAATTGTCGCCAAATCCACTCGCGAGCGTAAAAACGTTGGCATAATCAAGGGGGTGGGTGTTGCCATCAGTAATTTGAAAAACGTAGGTGTAGACGGAGCCGTTCTGGAAGACTTGTTCTTCAACCGGTACGGAATGACCGTTCCCGGTGAGTGTAGTGTTAACCGTAGTCACTAGCGCACCGAAGCCGCAGGAGCTTGCTGCGGTGGTGCAGTCCGTGTCTCCTGCGCTGGCGAATACGGTGGCGAAGGCTAACAAGACCATCACCGAGAAATAAGGTAGAACCGCTCGCATAGCTTTCATTGGCCTCTCCTCCGTCTCTTAAATTAAAGCAATTTCGCTACCACACTGCACTCTGTGAAGCCGACCGCCCAGGTTTCTTGCTATCTCGCACAATGCCAAGCAGATACGACGTGAGATCGCCGACAACGCTGCGTACTCATTTGGTATCCTTCTCAACTTCCCGGACAATAAATCCCTCACTGGTTTGCAAACCTTTTGTAAAAGTACCAATTCTTTGCAACCTCGCTCGCTTTCGGCCCGCCCGTTGTGCAGACCCAACACGCCAGCCAAATCCTCCACTACCCTCCGCGGTCGCTATTTTCGCGGCATGGCTGGACGCCCTGGCGCTCCACTGGAGCGCCAGGCGCATACGAGACGATCAGACGGCCATCGACGTCCGGCATGCCGAAGAACAAGCGCGGGACTTACATGCTTTCCAGGCCAGTCCAATCAAGACTGCCCCAAACAGGTTGATACCTGCTAGCAAAGGGGTGGATGGTTCGGGTGCGCCGGTGGTGAACGTAGCATCGTCTACGAGCCACCATGCCTGTCCTCCGCTGTTGATGAAGCTCCACGAATTGGCAAGAGGCAGATTGGTGTTGAATAGCGCAAAGTTGGTTCCTAAAGTGAGTGTGTCGGTTCCAACCAGCGTGGTGCCCATAAACGCCTCAATCGTAAGAGTGGCTGACGAAACGCCGTTAGTAAAGGAGTTGTTTTCCGCCCACCACGCAGCGTCTATGCTCGACAGCATCATCGGAGTTCCGTTGCCCACACTGACGGTCGTCACGCCAGACGCGTTGAACATTACATTGGGCTGGGATGGGAACGTCACGGAGTTACCGTAGGTAGAGTTGTACCAGTCGTTGTTGACGACATACGAGTTGGAGTCGAAGCTGAAACCATGGTATAAACTTGGTATCAGCGCCGTGTTAGTCGCGCTGATGTCGTCGAAATTCAATGTTTGTGTCCCCGCCCAGATGCAAGGCGAAGCCAGTAAGAACGCAAGAGCCACTGCAAACTTTTTCATTTCCTTAGACCTCCCGCACCGTTCTCTAGAAGTGCAATTTCGCTGCCACTCCGACATTTCTTTTTATTCCTTACTTTTCTTCCTTACTTTACAAGCAGATACGCGGCGGCGTCTCGCGGTTCTCATGCAGCACATTGAATCCGCGAACAATAAAAGCTTCACCGCCTTGCAAGCTTTTTGTAAGAGTAACAATGTCGTGCATCGTCAGTCGCTTTCTCCGAGGGCCGTTGCGCATCTCCAACCCACGACCGAGTGTCCCATTTCTCTTTACCAGGTTACTCTGCGAAGTGCTAGATACCCCTTCTTAGCGCTTGCTGAGCGCGCGATCACGCGGCCGTCGCCGAGCGCATTGAAGAGGCGCCAGAGCTGTCCACTCTCCAAGCCAGCACAGCCAAGCCCATCATGCTGATCAAGAAGAGCACAAGAACTCCAGGTTCGGGCGCTCCAACCGGAGCCACGCTTATGTCATCGAACGCCCAATAACTCGGGTCGTTACGCTCAGTGAAGGTTAGAGTTGTCGAGGTCGAAGTGGCCACTTCGATGAAGCTGTACAGAATGTAGCCCGTCGGAGGGGTGTTAGTTAGAGACAGCAAGAGGGTCGAACCAAAGGATGCAGAAAAGTCACTCGGGGTGCCTCCGTCGCTTGCCAAGTAAAAACTGATGTCATAGGCCTGACCGACGACCGTAGCCAGAGCCTGTGTCTGTGAAAGTATGCCATCTGAGCCGACGTTTCCCAGAGCAGCGAAATAGGTCCCGCTATTAGGGTTAAACCCGTCGAATCCAGCGGTTACAACGCCGGTGACGTTCAAATTCGTTCCTGTCCAACCAGTAAAATCACCTGTCTCGAAGCCGCAGTTCACTACGAGATTACCCGCCACCGCGTAGCATGAACCCGCATACGCCACTGATGGCAGCATCAGCGAAAGCACGGACAGGAACACAAGAGAAAATAAAGTCTGAAGCTTTGACAGCATAAGTCCTCCTTGGCGAATTCGCCTGTCGGGCGCCCCGTGCTCCGCTTCCCCGCGCCTTACAAAACATTGCCTCTACAGCAATTTCACTGCCATTCCGACTTATGAGAGCTGTTCCTGGGCAACTTGTTTTTTCTTTAATTACAAGCAGATCCGCGGCGGCTACCAGTTCGCGCGCAGCACATTGAATCTGCAAACAATAAAAGCTTCACCGCCTTGCAAGCTTTTTGTAGGAGTAACAATTCCGTGCACCTCATTTGCTTTCTCTGAGGGCCGGTGCGCATCTCGAACACACGGGCCGCGTGTTCCACTTTCTCTCGCCACGGTATCTCTGCGAGGTGCGGGTATTTCCACTGAATCGGCCGATGACCTCGCGTTCGATCTTGGCGAACCAGATCTCGACCTGCTTGAGCCAAGACGAGTGAGTGGGCGTGAAGTGAAACTGGACTCGCGGGTGTTTTGAAGGAACTCGCGGACCGTGTTGCTTGGTGAGCAAGATCTCGTTGCCAAATGGCCATGACAGCTTTGATACCAACAGTCTAGCAATGGTTACTCTGCGACACGCCACTACCTGCAGCAATCGCCGCAGCGCGGTAAGTGCATTAAAGGTTGATGTGTCTTGGGAGATGAACGATGGGGCTCCGGTGGGTTGGATTGTAAGGAATGTGTGAGCGGATTGCGGGAACCGCGAGTACCAGGGCGAAGATTAGCGTGTAGAACATATATCCTCCGGAATCGAGTCCGCTTGCGTTTCTGTAGGTCTTGCAGACATTGAATACACGGAACGAGTAGAACGTGCTTTATTTCTGGGAACGTCGCCGAAAGCGACTCGGCGCTGGCCACAACGTTTACAGCAAGCTTCGTCCTGGGTCGCTAGATGCTGAGCCGGCGGCGCTTTCGCACGGCTAGCATGCTGACCGCCCCGAGAATGAGCGCTGTTCGCGAACAACTTTTTTCTGCCTTAATTTACAAGCAGATACGCGGCGGAGTCTCGTGGTTCTCGTGCAGCCCATTGAATCCGCGAACAATTTAAAGCTTCCCCGCCTTGCAAGCTTTTTGTAAGAGTACGAATGTTGTGCAACGTCAGTCGCGTTCTCCGAGGGTGCGTCGCGCATCTTCAGCGTCCGCGGTAGTGAGTTGCAATTTCAGGGCTCGCTCGAGCGCTTGGCGCGCGCTGGCGCGGTTTCCAGCTTTCAGCAAGATCATTCCCAAATGATACTGAAATTGGCCGTTGCCGGGAGCGCGCGATACCGCATCATTAGCCAGCGGAAGAGCAGGCTCATACAGGCTCTTGCGGTACTCGATCCAACCCAATGTGTCGGAAATGTTGGGATCATCCGGCAGAAGTTGCTTGGCATGCCGGGCCAGGCTTAGTGCCTCGTCCAGATTCCCACCGTGTTCGCATTCGAGCCACGCCAAATTATTAAGCGCCGGGGCGAAGTTCGGGCTGCGCGCGAGCGCATCCTGGTATGCGCGCTTGGCCAGGTCGAATTGGCCGGTCTTTTCGTACGCCACGCCTTCAATAATGTAAGCTGGCAACAAGTCAGGGTTCTGAGCAATACTGGTCTTGGCATTTTCGATGGCCTGCGGGTAGTTCTGCTGGCCGGCGGACACTTGGGCTAAACGGGCATAGGCCAGGGATGCATTCGTACCGGCGCCGTGCGCGATCGCTCCTTTGTAAGCATCGGAAGCGCGGGCAAGGTTACCCTGGCTCTGGTAGAGGTCGCCCAGCATCTCGTAAAAAGCGCCCTGTTGCGGAGCGCGCTGAATCTGCTGTTGGATACGCGTAATCGCTTGCTGCGGTTTGCTCTGAGCTTGGTAAAGTGCATACAAGTCACGCAGGGCGGGGACAAAATCAGGCTGCAACTGGAGCGCCTCTTCAAACCGGGTGGACGCTTCTGCGAACTTTCGCTGCATGAGTTGCGCGTAGCCGAGGCGCTCCTGAATCGCTGCGTTGTTGGGATTGGCGGCTGCCAGGGCGCTCAGTTCTCGCTCGGCAGTCTGGGGATCACCGAGCATGAGTTCTGCGTTGGTGCGAATCAACTGAGCCAGCAAGAGACGGGGGCTTCGCTTCAGCGCCTCGTTTGCATACGACAAGGCAAGTTTTCCGTCGCCGCGCTCCACATAGACTTGGGCGAGCAGCATGTATGCCTTAATCAGGTTTGGGTCTCGGAGCAAGCTTTGCTTCAGGCTGGCGATTTCTCGATCTACCTCGCCGTGCTGTCCGTATGCCAGGCCCAGCGTGTAATGGCCTAAAGCCTTTTCCGGCACGTCGTGACTCAGTTGCTCGAGAACCGTAATCGCCTCGGCCGGCTTATTCTCGATCAGCAACAGACGGCCCTGGTATAAGTTTGCGTCGGGATCGTGGGGATATTCTTTCAGCAGTTCCTGATTCAGCTTTCCGGCGTCTGCCGTTTGTCGCAACTCCAGCTCTACCTCAATCAGTGCCCTGCGTGCTTCTATTTTGCTTTTCTCCCGGCTTAACAGATCGCTCAGAACGTCCTTGGCTTCCTGGAGCTTGCCGTGACCAAAGTAGAACTGAGCGATAGCCAGGGATACTGTCGAGGAATTCTTACTATTATTCCGCAGTTCCACGAAAAGAGGCGGCACACGATCCCAGTTACCATGGGTAGCATACGAATCAGCCAGCGCCAGATAGAGCGGAATTACGGCCGGATTCTGCTTGATGCCAGAAAGCAGTGTGTTGGTTTCCTGGTCGGCCTTGCCTTCGCCGCGGTACAAGGTTGCCAAATTCAAGTAAGAGACATAAAAAGCAGGATCAAGTGCAATCGCTTGTTGATATATCTGTTCACCGCCATCATATTTGGTCAGGAACGCGTCTGTACCGGCCAAATAATTCAGCACCTTGGCGTCGTGGGGCGCGAGTTCGCTCGCTCGCAAGAATTCCTGCTGGGCATCTTGATACTTCTTGTTTTGAACCGCCATTCGGCCTTTAAGAATCAAACCTCCAACATCGTTTTTGTCGATGTTTAAAATGGCGTCCACCTGCTGCTGGGCATCCTGTAATCGATTGGACGCCAAATCCAGTTCTGCCACTTGGATGCGGGCCTTCACATCCGTGGGATCGATCGCAACCGCCTGAGCAAACGCTCGATAGGCTTCCCCCCACCGATGGAGCTGCATGTAGCTCAATCCCAGCCGATATTCGGCGTCCGCAGATCGCGGATCTGCTTGGAGCGCTCGTCTGAACTCAAGACTGGCCTCGTCATATTTATGCTGATCGAAGTACTTCTGGCCGGCCTGAAGGTTTCGGTCTCGGACCGCTGCCGGATTGCGATTGCAACCACTAAGAACGGCGAGGCCCAATGCCGCTATCAAACTCACGATTCGTAGGTTCATATCCAATCCTCGCGCCCAGTAAATCCGTTATTTGCTCTTGCTTGTCAGAAGCTACGTAGTCTGTTCCTTAAGGGACGCTTCAGGGTGCTCGAGAGCGGTCCCATGATCTTTGCGACTTAGTTGCGGTACCGGCGGAACTTTTTCCGCCCTGCGCAATTGCCAAAGGATGATTCCAAGAATGGCGGAGGCGATAAGGTAGAAGACAATTCCACCATCTCTATGAAGATCTCCAGAAATAAATCGCCTATCCACGTAGACGGAGAGCAATGACAACGTCGCAATGCGGAGCCCGTTCTTGAACAGGCTCAAAGGGAGAACAGCCAGATTCAACACGAGTTTCGTCCAACCCTTCCGCAGGAAAACATCGCTTGCCACTAGACTTGCGATCAGAAGGGCGATACTGGACCGAATCCCGCTACAGTCTTCGGCAATGAAAATGTTTAAGTTGTGAGGCAAATGAAACACCAGCCCCTCCCGAACAAAGGGGACGCCGGTCAGATTGAGAAGAAGCGTGGTTACCAGCGCCGACCCGGCTTGTAGCGACCTGACCGTCGCATCCAGCAATCGGGTCGGAAATGGGACCATCAAGATCAGTGTTAGGAGTGGAAACCGAGCGAGGCGAAAAGCCCTTGTCCCGAACCACAGAACGAACGTTCCAATCTGGAGTACAACTAGCGATGCCATCAATGCAGAAAGGTAATCGCTTTGGTTCAGGATTCCACGAGCAAATTCGGCCACCAGAAAGACGAACACTCCGCCAACCAACACACTAATACCCGGAATCGCGGCCAAGTCAGTTTCCGCAAATATGCGCTTGCGCTGCCGTAAAATAAGATACGCGGCTACTATTGGGATAAGCACAACCTGGGAATATTGATCTGCATCGTGTCCTGAAGCGAGTGCCAGCGAAACGACCTTCATTAGTGGCGTGTGGAACAGAACCAAAAGACAGATAGCCGAACCCGCAAACCCAATGGCTCGCGAGAAAGCTCTGGAACCTTTCGCCGCTTTGAGTGTGACTGCCACAGCTCTTTTCCTAAGGGAGTACTCCGATTGTATTGGCGTAGCCATTTGTTGAACGCAATGGTGATGAGGACACCAGGCCGCGGGACCTCTTATCCGATATGTCTGTACATAAGTCTTCCAGCCGCGCTCAGGCAACGGTCAGGAAGAAACGAGAATACTTTCTTGGCAGCCCGGGTGGCCGTGCCATGGTCGCCAGGCTCGCTGGTCTCTGCGGGATATCTGTAATACGTGAGTTTAGTTCGCGTTGCGCCCCAGTTGTCCTTGAAAGCAATCAGCCCTGGGTTATCTAGAGCAGACCGACCGAAATCGAATGACTTCGCGCCCTTTGATTTCGCCTCCTCAATAGCTCTCCAGAACAAATATGGCATGCCGCCCTGATTATGGAATCTCTCGTCGGAACCGCCGTACTTGTAAACCACCGTGCTCTTATGAGCGAGAGTGACAATACTGGCAATCGGCTGCTCGTCTTTCGAAACCACTCTGATCGTTAACCGATCACCCAAGGAAGAAATGAGGTTCTGGAACCAGGTGATCGGTTGTGGGGGCAGCTGGTGTCGGCGCCGCGTCCGCAACATTAAATAGTAGAACTTCCGCAGAATCGATGCAGATCGCCCCTCTTCATAGACCAGGCGCTCTCGCTTAGCGCGTTGGATCTTTCGTTGGATGCAGCTCCTGTGGAAGCCTCGAACAATCATGTCTAAATCGGTTTGGAGGTCAAGTCTATGGACATAGAATTGTTCGCTTTTCGTGTAACATATTTGACCTTCGGAGACCGACTCCGGCCAGACCAGCGGCCTGACCTCGATGTATTTCCAGTCTTCACGTTCGAAGTTGTTATTCAGCGAAGACATCAAGGCTTTCAGCGTCTCCGAGCTGTCTACTAAGGGCTGGCAGTGATCTGAAAAAGGAAGCGAAACAATGCGGGCTCCTGTTATCCAGCTTTTGATCCGGCATAACACCATTCCATTTCTCAATTGCTCCCCTGGAGCAGAGGTTGTCAACACCACAGGTAGATAGCCGTATGTGCGCTGCAAAGCTTCTAGCCAACCCGGCGTGTGGAAAATGGAGGCATCTGGATGCTGATCAAGAAAACCCGCCCATCGAGAATCAGAGAGAGGATTAACCCAATTTCCGGGAATGTGGTTTGCCGGTAGGATTGTCCGGTGGGATGGGCTGAGTTGAGCGATTGAATTCAAGTATCCTCTCCTACCTGATCGGAGGAGTCGCGTCATGGCCGGAGTAGGCCAAACAGGTAAAGTGCAACAACGCGGTCCAGGCGCAGAGTTGACATTGCTGAAATGGAAGGTTAAGCCGCCGTTGCCTCGGAAACAGATAGCAACGTCTCCACGATCTCTGATTGTTGCTGTGGACTAATTGTGGGGAACATCGGCAAAGAAAGGATTTCTGAACAAGCCTTCTCCGCGTTGGGAAAGTCACCGCTCTTATATCCCAGATTGGAATAAGCCTTCTGCAAATGAAGGGGAATCGGATAGTGAATTCCCGTGCCGATACCACTCTGACTCAGCTGTTCTCTCACTCCATCTCGGTCATGTGTCCGAATTACGTAAAGATGATAGACCGCTCTTGCCCAAGCCGGCTCATAAGGCACGACTAAGCTGCTAGCCCATGCAGAGAGGAGTTGGTGATACCTGGCTGCGGCTTCTCGACGCATCTTGTTCCATCGCGTCAAATGCTTGAGTTTGATACCCAGAATTCCAGCCTGAATCGCGTCTAGCCTTCCGTTATAACCTTCCATCGAGTGCACGTACTTCTGGTTTTGACCGTGGTCTCGCAGCATGCGGACGTTACGTGCAAGTTCCTCATCATCCGTAGTCACCGCACCGGCTTCCCCACATGCCCCCAGATTCTTGCCCGGGTAGAAGCTAAAAGCAGCTGCTTTTCCTATCGAACCTGTTTTCAGCCAGCATCGCCTTTTCCCGGAGAAATATTCAGCTCCGTGCGCTTGGCACGCATCTTCGACCACTGTCAAATCGTGCTCTTCGGCAAGGTCAAGAATTGGATCCATGTCGGCAGCCTGACCATAGAGATGTACGGGAACAATAGCGCTGATGGGACGACCTGTTCGCCGCGAACGGAGTTTGTTTGCGGTTCTATCAATGTGGCAGGTCCCTAAATGTTCGCGAAGCTTTTCCGGATGCATAGTGTAGGTGCGTGCATCGATGTCCACGAACTCCGGAACTGCACCAACCTGAGAAATTGCCTCCGTTGTCGCTATGAATGTGTTAGGCACCGTTATTACCGCGTCTCCGGTATGGACGCCTGCGGCCATGAGGGCAAAGCGCAACGCATCCGTTCCACTGCCGACACCGACACAGTACCTGCTGTCACAGAATCGACCGAATTCCTGCTCGAACCCCTCTACCATGGGTCCACCAACAAACTCGGCGGTCGCCAAAGCGTGCCGAACCACATCAATCAATTCCTCCGCCATTTCATGGTGGGGAGCGATTAGATCTACAAATGGAATTGCTTTCTGAGTCATTGTTCGGCCACAATAACTTCCTTTTCGAGGCACCACAGGAACCGCAGTGCGCAGACGTCCGTACAGGAGAGACGTGAGAATCCATTCATAAATACACAATCTTTCCGCGTTTCTTTAAAGACTTGTCTGCCGCTTCAAGTAGCTTTACGATCCGCAGGCCAGACTCGCCATTATTAATTGGCTGGATCGTCTTACGTATGCATTCCACAAAGTAGTCAGCTTCACACCGCAAGGCCTCTAGCCGCTCCACCTTCGGCGCCCACATATCCCCTGACCGATAACTTACGAGGAGCTCGTATACGCCTGGCTTTCCCATATCGACCCCTTTGTCATAGACCCGAAGCTTTTCGTCGGCCTCCAGGTCGTTCCACACCAGCATCTTCTTTTCGCCGCCGATCAATGTGGTACGCACCTTGACGGGTGAAAGCCAATTCACATTTATGTGCGCAATAATATTGCGTGGGAAATAGATTGTAATAAACGCTACATCCTCGACGCCATTCAAGTGCGTTTCTCCAGTAGCAACAACGCCCTGAGGTCTATCGGTGATCAGATAGTCCATGATCGAGAGGTCGTGGGGCGCAAGGTCCCAGATAACATTTATGTCGTGTTGGAATAGTCCCAGATTTACCCTAGTAGAATCGTAATAGTAAAGCCTGCCCAGACTGTTATCTTCAATTAGGCCGCGGATCTTCTTCACAGCTCCGGTAAACAGAAAAGTATGATCGACCATTATCGTGAGGTGCTTTGTCTGGGCCAGGTCGATCAGCTCTTCTGCCTGTGCTGAACTAGCCGTAAATGGCTTTTCGACAAACACATGCTTGCCGGCTAAAAGAGCAGCCTTCGCTATTTCGAAGTGTGTCCAGACCGGCGTAGCAACTGCTATGGCATCCACTTGCGTAGAGGCCAGCAGCTCAGCCACGTCGCTCGTTAGTTTGACACGCGGATATTCCTGACCGGCACGTCGAAGTGCGTCTGGACGTTGGTCACAGATGACCACGACTCGAGAACCCCCGGACGCGTGAAAATTTCTGGCCAAGTTGGGTCCCCAATAGCCGTAGCCAATGACGCCCACACGCACTACGTCTGATGGAATCGGAATATGTCCGAGTAGGCTGGTAGGCAAAGGCATTCTATTGCTATCAGCCGCCGGGTTGATGGACACTACGGGCCTGGGATCAACGCTCATACGATTCGCTCATAAATAACACGGCTATAGCGCATAGCTAGACGGCCACCTATGCGGTTAATAGGCACCTTCACCTGAGAGGATTGCACGAGGGGTTTGGAGGAGAATCTTAACATCCATCCAGAGGGACCATTTCTGTGCATACCTAAGATCAAGGCGAACCATATCGTCGAACTTGACGCGGCTTCGCCCGCTAATTTGCCACAACCCCGTCATTCCTGGCCTGGCTTCCATAAGGCGACGGCGGTGCCAAATGTCGTACACTTGTAGCTCATACGGCAGTGGGGGTCGTGGTCCGACGAGAGACATATCGCCTTTGAGCACGTTTATAAGCTGCGGTAGTTCATCCAGACTAGTCCGACGTAAGACACGGCCGACTGATGTCACGCGCGGATCCCCCACTAGTTTGTACACTACAGCACCATCTTTGCTGGCAGGGTTTCCCTTGGATTCCCCAGCTATGAAGCTAGTAATATATTGACGATGAGGGTCCGGCTGGCTGTCAGAGCGCATCGACCTGAACTTTAGGAATGTAAATGAAATGTTATTGTGGCCAACCCGTTCTTGTCGGAATAAGATCGGTCCCTCAGAAGATAGCTTAATCGCGATTGATACGGCTGCGAACACGGGAGAAAGCAGTATTAATGTAAGTAGGCTTCCTACGATATCGACTATCCTCTTGATCTCTCTGAAGGGTTGTTGGACAGTGTCTCGATACTTCAGATCGGGGTACAGTGCGAGCGCAGGCTGTCGCGGGTAGCTGTCCCCGTCGCTATCTGGAAAGACGTACCACGAGATAGCCAGTTTAGCACGCTCATCGGGCACGGTCACGCACTGGACTGACGCATCTACCCTCTGGAGGATCGTGCTGATGACGTTTTGCGAAGCATTGGCGAGGTCGGTAAATATTACACCGATTATCGTACCGCTTTGATACCAACCAATCACATCGGTCTCACGGATTGAAGAAGACACAACCGATGCTACCTTTTCGATATAGCATTTGCTCCCATTGCGTTCATCTAGCGCTTGTTGTGCCAGCAACATGAGGAGAAAAGGTTTTTGCGACCGTTCCGCTCTTCTGCGCTCCAGTCTGATCAGATTGGTGAACTCTGTTTCGGCGCAGATGTGCCTACTACTGGCGACAGACGGACACTCTCGTGAGTTCGTCCCGCCTCTCAAGCGCTCAAAGAATGCCTTAGATTGGGTCTTCATCGATTCTCGGCCGATCACTAGCTAAGAGCTGGACTTTACAGGGCCACCTAAGAGCTAAGAGGAAGCGTCGGAAATGGTAAACGAGTACAGCTGGTTTATGAACTGTGAATTGATTACCCGTGATAATAGCTGACCAGCGAGCCGGTTGTGATTACCGCCACAATCAATACGACGAACACCCATTCCAGCGTGCGAACCCGTGATTGTGCTCTCATCTCTTCGGCAGTTGGCAGGGGAGGAATCTCAGTAAGAACTGGTGCTTTGAACAGCGCTTTGAGCTCTTTCTCACTGTGTACGCGGTCATCCCCCATCTCGGTGCCGGCCCCAGTCACTAGACCCAACAAGACTCCGAGCCCCAGGCCAATCCAGTTCCAGGCGAATCGGTTTGGTCCATATAGCTTCTGCGGTAAGCTGGGTGGATCTATGACAGTAAACTGCTCACCTCCCTGGCGTTTTTCGAGATTCGTCGCTAATTCCGATTGGTTTTTCTTCGCTAAAAGAGACTCGTAATTCGCGTGTGACTGATCATAGTCCCGCATGAGATCCGATAGTTGCTGCTCTCGCATCGGTGTTTGGTTCAAGCGGACGCGATAATCCTCAATTCGAGCTTGTAATTGTTTGAGTTCGCGGTCGCGATTCTCCATCTCTAAACGATTGGCCTTAAGCTCGCTTTCAAGCTGCATCGCTGGCGCCGTCGTTAAAGAAGCGTGGTTGTCGGGGGTCGTCTTTGCAGTTGAATCCGGAGCGGCGGGAGTGGACAGGTCGTCGCTGATCTGTTTCCGCATCTTCGATGTGGCAGCGATCTGACTCTTCAACTTGATAATGTCTGGATGGTCTTCCGTGTCATGTGCGCTGGCGTCTGCTAGCTCAGTTTTCAAGCGAGTTAATTCCTGATCTAAAGCTTCCGGGAGTTGGACGGTCTTGCCGTCCGTGATGTCATCGTGTCGGTTACGATACTGCTCGAGCAAGGATTCTAGATAAAGATTGTGTTGCTTAGCGCGATTCAGTTCATCTTCCTCCAGATGCGATTGACCCTGCAGACCAGTCAGAATTTGGACGTTGCTTTCTAGCTGACTTGGAAGTTGGCCGATATATTGAGCCTTGTACTCCCGGATTTTCTGTTCCTGCTCGCCCAAATGCTTGCCGGCTTCGTCAAGCTGCTGGCGGAGAAACGCTGTCGTGCTTTCAGTCAGTTGCTCCCGATTCCGAAGATTTTCGTCGATGAACAACGAGGTCAGCTCGGCTGTTACGCTTTGCGCGAGAACCGGATTGGGTGCGGAATAGTAGATCCTGAAAGCGGTAAGTTCTTTCCGGTCTTTCGACTGTACCAGCTCGATTTCGATGTCTTTACGCATCCGATCGATGTGTTCGTCGAGGCTAAGCCGCTCCGCTTCCTTAGGATAGAGGTGGTATTGCTCGATGATGTGCTGCAGACGCGTGCGACTCATAATCTGCTGAGTGAGGGTTTGTAGTCGCTCTTGTATCCCAGTAGTCACGTTGGGGACTACATAGTCTTTTGGAACTTTCTGCTCTTCTACTAATATCAATGCCTCTGATCGGTAAACTGGAGGCACTAGCCAGCTAATTGCCCACACGATTGCCCAGCCGGCGATGATGGGCACAAGGAACCACCGCCTGCGCCGTTTCAGTACTGACCAATAGGTGTCCCATTGCGGCTGCTCAGGCGCATTAGTACCTTTTACATCCATGACTCGTGTCTCCTTCAAACGGCTTTTTGGAGTTTCCCGGGGATTAGAATCGCCAGACCTGAAGAGATACTTGGCGTCTCACAAATCGCCTGTTCTCGGCACAGATGCAGCGCTGTTGCGATTGCCGACATCTCGCGGCTGCGCTGACAAGTGTTTCATACTACGTGCTGTGACGGCACGTACGATGTTGTGCTGCTGAATCTTGTAGAGCAAGCCTCGGTAACTGATGTTTAGGGCTTCCGCCGCTGCTCTCCGATTCCAATTCGTCTCTTCCAACACCTGCGTGATAGCCTTCACTTCAGCTTCGTCTTTGACGTTGCGCACCATTGACGTCAGCGACTCACTTTTTCCATTCCCAGGCTTGAAGTTCATTGGCAGTTCATGTTTCCCATTACCGGATTGCCCGTTTCCTGGTGCGCTATCTCTGTCGCGGGGGAGCTCGAGTTCGCGCATCGCCATGGCTTCGTCCTCCATCACCAGGTAGCGCTTAACGAAGTTCTCCATTTGCCGCAAGTTGCCTGGCCACGGATAGCGTAGGCATGCCTCCAGCAGAAGTGGGGAGATCTGCAGCCGTTCCCGTCCGTAGGTTTTCGCGGTGTGGTATATGAAGTGATTGAGGAATGTCGGGATCTCGTCCGCTCGGTCGCGTAAAGGCGGAAGCTGGATCGTGAATGCGCTTAGACGGTAATAGAGATCCTCTCGCAACCGCTTATCAGCGATGGCGGTATGGACATCGACATTGGTTGCAGCCAGAATGCGGACATCGACGCGAACCGTGGCTTCGCCTCCCAATCGGAAGAACTGCTTGTCCTGCAGAACATGAAGCAGCTTCGGCTGTAACGGCGTCGGCATCTCTCCTATTTCGTCCAACAGAATCGTGCCCCCATTGCAGAGCTCGAATTTTCCGAGACGAGTTCGCGTAGCACCGGTGAAGGCGCCGGCCTCATATCCAAACAGCTCACTTTCCAGCAAATCGGCGGGGAAAGCAGAGCAGTTCACTTTCAGGAATCGTGCCGAGGCACGGGAGGAAAGCTTGTGAATCAGCCGCGCCATCACTTCTTTACCTGTCCCGCTTTCCCCAAGAATGAGTACCGGAACATCGAAATTGGCCAGCAGTTCCGCCTGCAGGCGAATTTTTTGCATCAGCGGACTGGCAGCGACAAAAAACGATCCATCGGCCAATTCTTCGCCATGCTCGTCTGCCGGAGGTCCCACCGATGAGTCTTTTGCATTCAAGCAACGACTCAGGGCCAGGCGCACTTCTGCCTCCTGTAATGGCTTCAAGGCATAATCCTTGGCTCCCAGTCGAACCGCCTCGACCAAGGGTCTTACATTCCCCCCCGACGACAGCACAATGATCTTAAGGTGCGGCCGAATTCTTCGAACCTTTCCTAGGAGTTGCAGGGAATCTCCGTGGCCGTTTGCTTCGAGGTCCAAGAAGAGAGTGTCGAGTGTCAGTTCTCTACTCAGCCGCTCAATGACCTCTTCCCCTCTCGCCACAATGGGATCGAACGAGGCGGCGCTGAGGAATTTCACGAGAGCGCTGAGCGTGGCTGACTCTTCGCTTACGACTAAGACTTTGGGATGAGAAGGTGCCAACTTGAGTTCCAGTTCGTTTTCAGAGGAGTAAGGATCCTCCGGCAGAGCCGGAGGCTTTTTCGGTTGCTGGCCCCTCAAAGGGCCTGGTCGACAACCGGTCAAAGTCAAAATCACAAGCTCCATGCCGCACGGTGACAGCCGAAGCGGCGCGCTTGGGTAAAGCAAACTCCCGAATTTGTCGAACTTCTACTGCCTCCCCGGCAGAGCCGGAGAGTCTCCCTCGTTTTCGACACAGAACAGCAGGAACCGACTACAGGAGTTTAGGGGCCGCGATCCCGTACGAACAATCAAAACTCACGCCGAACGCCGGCGTGACGACCACGAACTACGAATCGCCCAACAAAACGTCAAGGTAACACGGCGAGCAGGACTCATGGCTGCGTCATCGTTGAATCGCTCTGGTCCTTGCTATTGCCATTCTTGCGATTGTGCGCGCGATAATATTTGCCATAGTCATCGCCGCCCACAGGGAGTACATCGTTGAGCACGGTTCCTAGCAATTTCGCGCTATTTAAGCCTTCCAATCCTTTCAGGAGACTCTTTTTCGGCGTCTTGCCATTTCGGATTACCAGAAGGATTCCATCGGCGTGTTCGGCCCAGAGGTGAACATCGGCCAGTGGCATGAGGGGCGGAGCATCGACGACGATCCAATCAAAACAACCGGTGAGACGGTTCAATCCGTCCGCAAAGCGCTTCGATTGAAGAATCTTCAAAGCGTCATCCGCTGGATTACCGCCCGGTAGAAACCACAACTGAAGACTTTCGATGCGGTAGATGAACTGAGTCAATAATTCTTTCCCTTCAAACCACTCACTGATGCCGCGAAGATCCGGTAACCCGAATTTGTTCGCCAACTGAGGTTGCCGAAGATCGCCTTCGAGCAGAAGAACCTTCTGCGCGGTGTGCCGAGCGAGACTAATTGCCAGGTTCGAAGCGACCGTCGTCTTACCTTCGCCCGGGACCGCACTTGTGATCACTATCTTTTTCAGTTCGGCGCGGTCTTGCAGGTGCAGAAGACGCGCTCGAAGCACGCGAAATTTTTCGTCCCCCAAACTTTCGCTGTCATTAAGCGTCACCATTCGGTTTTCGGCCCGTATTACTGGTTTAACGGTAGGCACTTGCTCCAGCCAGTCATTCTCATCCCCAACCAACTGAAACAGGTCGGGAGTGGCCTGCGCGGGATCTTGTAACGCGGACGTTCCAGCGTTCTCGAGCTCCGCTTGCTGCAACGCCCTATAAATGTAGCTCATCAGGTCTTGCTCCTTAGAAACACTGTCACATCGCCTGCCGCAACCGGGCAACAACGGCGATTCTTAGGTTGAACCAGTGCTTTCATCACCGACCCGCGGTCACGGAGAGACATTGGTACTTGCAGGGCTACGATACCGTTGTAATGACTCCAGTATTTCGAGTAGCGTGCTGGCTGCAGCACTCTGATCCTGTTTGCTTGTGGTGTAAGTTGCCTTATCGGAATCGCATTCCAGGCGGAACTCCGCGGAGACTTCCCGGACCATCTCTTGCGTCACTGAACGTTCGTGTCTGGCAAATGCGATGACGAACGAGTTTTCACACAATGTATTGATCAAACGAGGGATGCCCCGCGAGTACTTGTACACCGCATTGATGGTCTCGGCCGGAAACACCGATTCTGCGCCGTCAGTCATGCCCGCGCGCCGCATCCTTTGGATAATATAATTGCGTGTTTCTTGTTCTTCGAGAGGTTCGAGACGACAACGTAGCGCAATCCGTTGTTTCAGTTGTCGAAGTTGGGCAGAATCAAGTCTTGGCTCCAGCTCTGGTTGACCTACAAGAAGGATCTGAAGAAGTTTTTGCTCTGAAGTCTCGAGATTGGTGAGCAGGCGAATCTCCTCCAGAACTTCAGGAAGAAGGTGTTGAGCCTCATCTACAATCAGAACTGTCGTGAGCCCTTTTCGATACCGTGCAATAAGGAACTCATTTAGTGTACGCAACAAGCTCGTCTTGGAATAATCGACTGGCTTGAGTGCTAAATCATCCGAGACATATCGCAGGAACTCAATTCCAGAAAGCAGCGGGTTGAACACATTCGCAAAACTGATGTTTTGACGGGTTAACAATTCCATCAAACACCGGACCATCAGGGTTTTGCCGGTTCCAACCTCTCCTGTCAAAACGACAAAGCCCTTGTGGCGGCGAATTCCGTAGTAAATCGACGCCAAGGCCTCGTTGTACCGGTCGGTTGGAAACAGGAAGTACGGGTCAGGCGAAATCTCAAACGGATTCCGCTTCAAGCCAAAAAATGTTTTGTACATGTTCTATCCGCCGATTGCAGGGAACAAGAAATTACAATTCAATTCGGGTTTCTTCCAGCACGTGACGCGAATTTATACCGGTTCGACGGAGTAGCCGTCGATTCGGACCGCCAGTGAACGTTGGATCAGATCGATCGAAACCACGAGACTGTCGCGTCCATTCCGGGCAACGAGAATCCCTTCAACTCCGTCCAACGCCCCGCTCCGAATGCGTACGCGCTGGCCGATTTTGAGAAAGGGATGGGATTGCCAGTTTGCCCGTTCTTCCATAATGGTTCGAACGGCTTCAATCTGTTCGTCGGGAATAGGCGTGCCTTGTCGCCGAATCCCAGCGAAATCGAAAACGCTGTCGGTAGAAAGTACCCGTAAGCGATCTTCGTTGGTGTTCATAATCTTGACAAACACATAACAGCTGAACAGGGGCAATTCGAGCACCTTCTGGCGGTCGCTCCACCGACGTACCTCGGTGACCAGCGGTAAGAATGTGGTCAGGCCCTTGTCGCGGAACCGTTGAACTACAACCCGCTCGTGTCGGGCACGAGTCTGCACCGCATACCAGCTTTCGGCGCAGCCTGTGATAGCGGGAACAGCGGCCGGGTATTCCCATGTGTGGCCAATCGCAGCCATAGCTTCGCCCTCTGAGCCACGGTACCTGGTGACTCCAAAACTTCAATTGTAAAGTTGGAAACTTCAACCACGCGGCCTTGGGGGAAGACCACGTGCGACGCCAGAGGCCTAGTTATTCAGTTTCCGGTCGACTATTTAAACTATCGATGGCTCTATCGAGATTCTCATTTTATCTGGGACTCGACATGAGTCGCCGAAAACATGATGCACGAATTTATGCATCAATGCACGCATTTGCAAGAGGTATGCAGGCTCAGAGAAGTGGTTCCCGCATACAGGTGGGCCGATTTACCCGCTGGTGCGGAATAACTTCTCGGAGACACTCTTCTCATAGCTCCATTCAACATTCGTACCCGAAGTCTCATTTTGGCGGAGGTCCGAAGAGCGGAGGCAGTTCCTTCCTTTGCCTAACACACCGATCCTAAGTGCTAGAGACGAAATCGACTTGCGAGTTGTTTTGCCGTCCTTAGGTCTCGACAGGGCAGGCTTACCGCTGCCCGAAGGGACAGGGGGGCCCTCGCGGCAGCTTAGATTTTCCTAGAATAGTTTGCGTTTGGGAAAGTCGGCGGGTTCAACACGGTGCAGGTTTCCTTCGGGGCCCCGTTTGACCAAGGCTCAACCCTACGCGAGTGGCTTACGGGGCCGGGTGGAGTTCGCCGGCTCGGTGCCGCTACGCCACGGTTGCGGACTGGGTCTACAAACATCCGACAATCATCAACCCGAATGTCGCCTCCAGCTCCAGCGCGCCTATGTGTGCAACGGGAAACAGCGGCGGATCGGCCGCTATCGCCTATGCAGCATACGAGTATCGATTGGACTCCGAACTCGCCATGATTGAGCCTACAAGCGGTCCCGTCATGTCGCGGATCGACCAGGGCTGCAGTCCGTGCAGTTCGAGCGTCCAAGGGAACGTGTGCCCAGGTTCCAACAACAATCCAAATCTGTGTTACGAGTCTGCCGACGCCACGATCATTGATGAAGCCTACCAGAGCCCAGGCGCGAGTTCGCCGACGCCATGCACCGACGCGCGCAACGGAAACCCGGGACTGGATTCTTCGGCCTTGTTGCTCTCGGACAGTATTTTGTATGCCGGAGGCAACCACACAGTCGCAATGCCGAACACAACCCTGAAGATTTTGTTTGCAGATAATGATTCGAGCAACGCGGTCGCTGAAGGCACGGTTTTTGAAGGGTTAGTTTTGCCCTCCTCGTCTTCGCCCACTCCTCCATATGCATGCCTGGCGGGTGTGCAGCACGACATTCCCAGCTTTTCCATCGGCGCGCAAACAATCGCGAACGACATCATCCAATATTGCAAATAGCTGAATTTGCAGATAATGATTCGAGCGACGCGGTCGCTGAAGGCACGGTTCTTGAAGGGTTAGTTTTGCTCTCCTCGTCTTCGCCCACTCCTCTATATGCATGCCTGGCGGGTGCGGTGTTCCCAAGCTCGTCCTCATCACGCCACCACTCAATGAATCCGTGAACCGAAAAATCTGAATATGCACCTTCATAGGCCATATCGCCCAGGTTTGAAACAACGATTCGCTGCGGATGTTGCTCAGCGACTGCCATTCTTCATTGGCGCTTCAGAATGAACCGATTGCATGTTACGGCGCCGCGGGCAAAGACAATCGGACAGGTACATTCGGACATGTTGGATGGCAATGGAGATCGTGTTTTTCGAGATAATTTTTGCGTGAAGCGCTAAACATCCTGTTCTCAGCAGCTTCTGCCAGATTGCAGAACCCGGGGTATACTAGCGATCCAGCTTTATGCCCGCCGAAATCCAATCTGGTAGGCCCCGCATCGACCTTGCCCGGTATGAGTTGACGCTCGGCGGACGCCGCGCGAAGTTGGAACGCCAGCCGATGGAGTTGTAACCCGATGACCATCGGCTCCTCGGCATTTGTAAGATAGCTTGTAGCGCCATCACTTCTGTGGCACATTAGAGCCGTCGAATTGCACTGAAGAGCCATTTGCGCGGAGGATATTACCGATATACTCCTCGCATCATTGACAGCCTAATGGGCTCCTTCTTTGGCCGAGTCCAAGGGTTTACTGTCATGTACGGGAACCGTCTTTTGCTGCTGGGACGAATCTGCTGTTAGATCTTCCATGGGAATAAGAACCGGGGTTCAGCAAGGCAGTGGATTCGGTTCTAATGACCCAAATCCAAGATTCCAGGCTTATAGATGGTAGGAGGCGCCAGTGGAGGACGACCATAAGAGGCAATCGTGTACTATCCGCGTACTGGTTGCGGACAACTCGCGGTTTCATACGCAATTGCTTGTCGGGGTTCTCAACCGCGATCCTGTTTTGCAGGTTACGAGTTCGGACTTCGATGCCGCCAGTCTGGGGGCCGCTTGGATTACCGAGAAAATCGATGTGTTCGTCCTCAGCGCCTTCGTTGATGAGGGCGCTCAACGCGGATTCGAAATTCTACAAGAGCTCCGTGAAACGAACCCTAACGCCCGCGCGGTAATGCTTCTAGACTCATCGAAGCCGGAGGCCGTTCTAGAAGCCTTTCGAGCCGGAGCCAGGGGAGTTTTCGATCATCAGGGATCTTCAGACATGCTCGGTCGGTGCATTCGCAAAGTGCACCAGGGACAGGTATGGGCAAACAATGAGCAAATGGCTATAGTGCTGAGCGCCTTGGCCTCGGCACCCAAAGTCCGGGCTGTCGGCGGAAACGGTATGGATTTGCTTTCCAAACGCGAAGCGGATGTCGTGGGTTATCTGGCCGAGGGCCTCACCAATCGCGAAATCGGCGAACGCTTACGCCTGAGCCAGCACACGATCAAGAATCACATGTTTCGCATTTTCGACAAGCTGGGTGTTTCCAGCCGAATCGAACTGATGTTTATGACGCTAAGTCAACGCCCAGCCGCGTCCCCGCTCCTGCAAGATCTGCTAAAGGATCCGGCTGGCGATTACGACGAAGCGAGTCTCGCCTTCTGTGAAAAAGCAGCGGAACACGGTGTTCTCGCTGCCCAGTTGTTGTTGGCACGCATCGCTTGGACCGGACGGGCAAATGATAGCGATGTCATCCGTTCCTACATGTGGTACTGTGTTGCCGTTGACCAACTCAACGGCGCGATGAACAACGTGAAGAAGGCGATGAATTCGGCGCAAATAGCCGAAGGCGATCGCAAAATTCGAGAGAGGCTCAACAAATCGCACCGCATCGTGTCGCCCCTTTCTCCTCAGGCCTCGTCGAGTCACAAAAGCAGCATAGTCGCCTGACGATGTCTCAGGTAACCTGTTTCACAAATGCCGAGGAGTCGATAGTCCTCGGGGCTACGATTTGGGCTTTGAGCTAGCCGAAAAGGATCGGCATCCATGGCGGGTCGTCCCGAGTTGATCCTCGACCGTCTAAGGGCCGTACCTGCGTTTATGAAGTGCTCCAACGGCCACTACAAGCGCCCCCACCTCTTTGCTCCCTCCGAGCGTCGGAAAGCAGAGAAAGGGAGGTGCGCGCTCTGCATGACCTGCCAGAAGCAGGCCCGTGAGAAAACCGCTTCTCCAGGGAAAGTGGGCAAGAAAGAAAAGAGAAAGCGGGGCTCAGCTTGGCGAAACGGTGGCCACGACCGCATCCTCTTCGCCGGCACGAAGTTTTAGCGGCCTCGATCCGGTTCTCGGACTGTGTGGCCTGGAGCGTCACACTCACCTAGAAATTGAACAACTTGGTTTGCCTCTTGAACTCGATGCTTTCAACCGCCGCATCCGATGCGGTTCTCAAGTGGCGTTTCAAACCCCTCGTGCAAAACGGCCGCGCGGTTCCATTTCAAATCCGAGTCAGAGTCGATTTCGTGCTGCCTTGACAATCGCCGTCCCTGCTCGCGCCGACCATGGCGCCGAGTAGGCACGACGGATGCTCAGGAGTGCACGATTCGGCGGAGTCGACTGGGGCGTTTCCCTGGGCATTTCCCGGAAGGCGGGATCCAAATATTCGTACGACGCAGATAGTCACTCCGCAGTTATATTTAGACAACCCCACCGGGCATGGGGATTGGGTTCTCGTGCTCGATGATGCCCTCCGAATTTCGATCGCAATTTCGCAGAGATCCGCGGTCTTCCGTGATCCCTCGTGGTCACAACGATGGTCCTGGCGCAGGTGCTCTTGCACTCAGCTTGGCGAAAGACCGTCGTGATCGCATTGGCGATCCCGCTGTCCGTCGCTAAGAATGGGCTCCGAATCTTTGTACTTGCGATGCTGGCAACTCCTGTTGACCGGACTTTCCTGACGGGAAGACTTCATCACCAGGGCGGGATCATCTACTTTCTGATCGCGCTGGCGGTCATCTTTCTGCTGATCTGGGCTGCGCGCCGTGGCGAAGAAAGACGGAGCTCCTCTGCGTCAACGGGTCGTTAACAATGGGCCGGAGTCAGCCTCAGGGCACACAAACGGTTGTAAACTAGGGCGGGGTAATAGTCAAAATGCGGAACCTCTCCAACAGCGCACTAGCTGGCACTCGCGTTACTAAACAGACCAGGGCGATTCGTTACAGAGATTGGTGGAATCTGTCTTACACGCGAAAAGCAGGTCAACGTGCCCGGGATTCCGACGAGCACCGCCATCGCTGAGTTGGTCGAACTGGCGCATGAATTTTCCAATCGTGTGCTTCGGAGGGTCGGGCGCGAAATTTCCCAACTTTGGGATGTCCGCTACGCAGGGTCGTAGTTCAGATTTTGCCCGAGCCATCGCTCGACTTCCGCCACGCCCATCCCTTTGCGTTCGTGATAGTCCGCGACCTGATCGCGGTCGATCTTGCCGAGGCTGAAATATCGCGATTCCGGGTGGGCAAAGAAAAGCCCACTCACGCTCGATCCGGGCCACATCGCAAACGACTCAGTAATCAGCATCCCAGTGTTCGCCTGCACATCGAGCAAACGCCAAAGCGCGCCCTTCTCTGTGTGATCCGGGCACGCCGGGTACCCCGCGGCCGGCCTAATCCCACGGTACTTCTCTTGGATGAGATCCGCGTTGCTCAGGCCTTCTTCACGACCGTAACCCCATTCATCCCGCACTCGTTTGTGCAGGCATTCGGCGAAAGCTTCAGCCAGGCGATCCGCGATGGCCTCCGCCATGATCGCGTTGTAGTCGTCGTGCTTGGCCCTGAATCCGTCGCACAGTTCCTTCAAGCAGATCCCGCTGGTTACCGCGAACGCACCGATATGATCGGGCAACCTTGTTTCCTTCGGTGCGATGAAGTCTGCGAGCGATCGGCACGGCTCATAGCCTTCCTTGTTTGATTGTTGACGGAGGAAGTGGAATCGTTCGAGGACCTCTTGGCGTGTGTCGTCCGTGTACAACTCGACATCGTCGCCGACGGCGCTGGCGGGGAAAAAACCGTACACGCCCCGCGCCGTGATCAACTTCTTCTCGATCATGACATCCAGAAGAGCATTGCCTTCGGTGAAGATCTGACGCGCTTGTACACCTTGTCCATCGTGCTCAAAAATACGAGGATAAACGCCCTTCAGTCCCCAGGTGTGGAAGAACGGCGTCCAGTCTATAAAGTCGCGCAGCGTCGCCAGCGGAAAGTTGTCCAGCACGCGCACACCGGTAAACGCTGGTGTAGGCAGGTCTTCGGCCCGCCACTGAATAGGGGTTCGTCTTTTTCGTGCCCTCTCAAGGGAGACGACCGTCAGGCGCGGTGCGGAGTGGGCCTTGCGGAGCGCCTCATAATCGGCGCGATGCTGCGCCACAAACGCCGATTTTCCCTCATCGCTCAGAAGGCTGGTCGTCACGGGCACCGCCCGGCTGGCATCCAGTACGTGAACCACTGGCTCGCCGTAATGCGGCGCAATCTTAACAGCGGTGTGCGCACGGCTCGTGGTTGCGCCGCCGATAAGCAGCGGCAACTTGAAGCCCTGACGCTCCATCTCGCGGGCCACGTGCACCATTTCGTCCAGAGACGGAGTGATCAACCCGCTGAGTCCGATCAGATCCGCCTTTTCCGCCTTGGCGCGTTCAAGGATCTTTTCGCAGGGGACCATCACCCCCATGTCGATCACCTCGTAGTTATTGCAGGCGAGGACGACGCCGACGATGTTCTTGCCAATGTCGTGAACGTCACCTTTGACCGTCGCCAGTACGATTTTTCCCTGTGCCTTGACCACTTGGCCAGATGCAGCCATCGCAACTTTCTCGGCCTCCATGAAGGGCGTGAGGTGCGCCACGGCCTTCTTCATCACGCGGGCAGACTTGACCACCTGGGGCAAGAACATTTTCCCGGCGCCGAATAGATCACCGACCACACTCATGCCGGCCATCAGTGGGCCTTCGATCACCAATAGAGGACGGCCCAGTTTGACGCGAGCTTCCTCGGCGTCGACTTCGATGTATGCGTCGATTCCCTTGACCAGTGCGTGAGAAAGACGCTCCTCGACCGTGCCATTGCGCCATTCTTCGGCCTTTTTTTCACTCACTACGGCGCCCGCGCCCTTGAGCGATTCGCCGTGCTCCACCAACCGCTCGGTCGCGTCGGGACGGCGGTTTAGCAGCACGTCCTCGACCAGCACCTTCAGTTCAGGCTCAATCTCCTCATACACCTCGAGCATTCCGGCATTCACGATGCCCATGTCCATGCCCGCCGTGATGGCGTGATAAAGAAAGGCAGAGTGCATTGCCTCGCGCACCTTGTTATTGCCTCGGAAGCTGAACGAGATGTTAGAGACGCCACCGCTAACCTTCGCGTGCGGCAGATTGGCTTTGATCCAACGCGTGGCGTTGATGAAGTCAACCGCGTAGTTGTTGTGCTCCTCCATGCCAGTGGCCACGGTGAGGATATTCGGATCGAAAATGATGTCTTCGGGCGGAAAACCGACCTCGTCGACTAGTGTCCGGTAGGCGCGCTCGCAGACGCGGATCTTGTCCTCGTAAGTCGCAGCCTGGCCCTGTTCGTCGAAGGCCATCACCACCACCGCCGCGCCGTATTTGAGGACGGTGGCGGCGTTCTTGCGAAACTTATCTTCGCCTTCTTTCAGCGAAATCGAATTGACGATGCCCTTGCCCTGCAGGCACTTCAGCCCAGCCTCGATGACCTCCCATTTCGAAGAGTCCACCATGAAGGGCACCTCGGCAACTTCCGGCTCACTCGCCAGCAACTGCAAGTAGCGTGTCATTGCCGTGACGCCGTCGATCATGCCCTCGTCCATGCAGATATCGAGGACATTGGCTCCGTTCTCGACTTGCTGCCGGGCTATGCTTACCGCTTCTTCATATTTGCCTTGCTTGATCAGCTTCGCGAACTTGGGCGAACCGGCCACATTGGTCCGCTCACCGATCATGATGAAGACGCCGGACTGTTGGGTGAATGGCTGCGATCCCGAGAGACGGAGTGGCTTCGTCGTCGTTGGCTCGGCCGCGATCGCGCTATCAGACACGCTCACGCTCGACTCTCAATCTGGTGGGCAAAGGATTCCTCAGTGGGCTGCGTCCCCCACTTTCGCGGAGGCTGGCCTTCGAGCGCTTTGGCGATAGCCGCGATGTGCTCGGGCGTGTTGCCGCAACAGCCGCCGGCGATATTGATCAGCCCTGCCCGTGCAAAGTCGCCCAGATAACGCGACATGTCCTGAGGCCCCAGGTCGAACCCTGTTTTCGAGAGGGGATTCGGCAACCCAGCATTCGGGTAGCACGAGATCGCCACGTCGGCCTTCTCCGAGAGCTCCTCCAGGAACGGATACATGAGATCGGGCCCGAGAGAGCAGTTGAGCCCCACCGACAACGGTTTTACGTGGTGCACGGCGTTCCAGAACGCCTCAGTGGTCTGCGCGGAGATCATCGTCTCGCCGCCACGCCCCACCGCCGCCGAGATCATTACCGGCAACTTCTTGCCGTCTTCATCGAACACTTCACGGATGGCGACAAGAGCCGCCTTGGCGTTCAGAGAGTCGAAGATTGTCTCGACCAAGAGCAGGTCTACGCCGCCAGCGATTAGGGCGCGCACCTGCTGAATGTAGGCGGTCTTAACCTGATCGAACGTGACCACCCGAAAGCCTGGATCATCGGCATCGGGCGAGTTCGAAAGAGATACGGTCAGCGGCCCAATCGCCCCCGCCACGAACCGTTGACGCGAGGTTGCAGTGCCAACACGATCGGCCCATTCACGGCACTGCCGCGCCGATTGCTCATTGATATCCCAAGCCAGGCTGCCGAGGAACGGATCGTCGATGACCTTTTGATAGAATGCGGGATCCTTCCGGCCGCCGTGCCCCCGCGGATCGTCGACAAAGAATTCACTCTGAGTGATGCTGGTTCCGCCGAAGGTGTTCGTCTCGATGATGTCCGCCCCTGCCTCCAGAAACCGGCGGTGGATGTCACCGATCATCTCTGGCTTGGTCAGGGAGAAAAGGTCACCGTTGTTCAGCAGGCCCTTCGTCGAGTTCTTGAAACGCTCTCCGCGGATGTCCGCTTCCGTCATGCCATAGGTTCGGATCGTAGTGCCCATCGCTCCGTCGATGATGGCAATTCGACTCTCGAGAATCTCTTCAAGAGGATGTTGATGGGCTCTCGTCATTTCTTCCTGTTGGCCTTTGGCTTGACGATTTTGGCAACGTCCCCGCGAAGCCAAGGCGTTTGGCCGAAACTGACTCCTTGAGTTCAACGGGGCGCTTTCGTTCTACTCTAGCTCTGCCACATTTCAGCACCGAAGCACACCTCTTTTATTATATCGATTGGCAGGCCCAGCTCTGGCGCGTGAAATCACTCACGCAATCGTGATACGGTTGAAGGTGCCTATGAAGCCCGCAAGGGCGTGACAGAAAAGCCTGGTGAAAACCGGCGCCGTCGCCCCGCCGTAGAGACTATTCGCCGTCTGGCGAATACTACCTAGCTCTAAAGGGCTTCACGGCAAGGCTTTCTGCGGAGAGTTGAAATAGTGCAAACCTTAGTTATTCCATCTCACACCAGCCGAACGCCTTTCGTCGCGGCGGGCGCGGTCACAGGCATTGGCAGCTTACCTCTCACGTCTATTACGTCGGCGATTCGGTCAGTTGCCGAATTTTCGCCGGAAGTTCCCTTTTGGCCTCAGTTGCCTCAACTCTCGGAACGGGAGAGTATCGTCGTCCAAGGCATCGGTGTTGTGGAAGAGCTGATTGAACCTCGCAACGAAGGCTATGGTTATCAGGTAAAAGAAGGCCGGCTCAATTCGGTGCTCGAAATCCTTCACCGGAGTAGTGGTGAGTTGACGCCGGCAAACGCGGCAGGCTTTGGCGCGTTCGAAGAAGCATTGTCATCTGGTCTCTTTAGTTCCGCAGTCGCCGTCAAGGGTCAGATCGAGGGCCCAATCACGCTGTCGGCCTATCTGTTCCACAAGGGCCGGCCCTTCCTATCCGATCCCGCACTTTTTGCAGCCGTCGCATTTCATGTCTCGCAGATCATTGCCTGGCAGATTGATCGCCTGAAATCTGCTGGGCTGCCTGTGCTGCTGTTTGTTGACGAACCAGCCTTGTGCCTGGACGCACCTGTCGCAAACGCTGTCTCAGAGGAACAGCGGCTCAATGCATTAGCGGCTACACTGGAGGGCGCTCGAATTCGCGGAGCCTATGTTGGACTGCATTGCTGCGCAGCGCGTCCATTCGAGCGCATGTGCCGCGTTAAGCCGGATATCCTTTCGTTCGACGCCCATGAGGGACTTGACCTGTTTTTTGCCGACTGGCATGCACTCGACTTCGTGAACCAAGGTGGAGCAGTTGCCTACGGAATAGTCCCCACACGCCCAGGTCTGAACGCTGTCGATTCAGCGACCATCTTTATTCGCTGGTTGAAAGCAGCCTCCCTGGCTGGCGATCCGCAGAAATTTGCTCAGCGCGCGATGATCACTGCAACGTGTGGACTTGGACTGCTCGATACGTCCTCTGTCGCAGAGTCATTCAGCGTCGCGCACAGCATAAGCAAACTGATCAGATCCTTGGCTGGTTCGCCAGAACAATAACACCTTCGGGAAGGACCATGGGGTTAACGCGACTTTCTCATCGCGCTGGCGGTCATCTTTCTGCTGATCTGGGTTGCGCGCAGTAGCGAAGAAAGACAGAGCTCCTCCGCTTCGACGGGTCGTTAACAAGGGCCGAGACTTTCACGTAACCTTGGCAAGCGAGTAGCTTGTGCTGCGCCCACCTTCGGGATTTCGCACCAGGATACCGCGTTCAACAAGAGCGGCGATGTCACGCAAAGCCGTGTCGTGCGAACATTTCGCGAGCTTTCCGTATTTCATGGTAGTGAGCTTTCCCTCGAAGCCATCGAGCACGCAACTAACGACAAGACGCTGCCGTTCATTCAGCAGAGCATCCCCAAATATCTCCCAAAAGTGCGCTTTGGAAAGCACGGTTCCGAGGGTAGATCGCGCTCCGTCGATGGCACGGCCCAGACATTGCAAGAACCAATCCATCCACAGCGTGATATCCATCGTCGCTTTCTGCGTGCGCTCCAGAATGTCGTAGTAGTCCGCACGCTCTTGCCGGATCTGGGCCGACATGCTGTAGAACCGTTGAGAACTTTGTTCAGATCGTGCGAGCGCTAGATCGGCGATAGCTCGCGCGATACGACCGTTACCGTCCTCGAAGGGATGGATAGTGACGAACCATAGATGCGCGATCCCTGCCTTCACTACCCAATCGCCCTCGGTGTTTCCATTGAACCAATCGAGAAAAGTTCCCATCTCGGGGCCCAGTCGTTTCGCAGCTGGTGCTTCGAAGTGAACACGTTCTTTGCTCATCGGCCCGGAGACTACCTGCATTGGATCTCCGCTGTCGTCTCTCCAGGCGCCGGCCCTAATCCGCCTCATGCCACTGCGTCCGGTCGGGAACAAGGATGCCTGCCACGCGAACAATCGTTCTGAAGTAAGCGGCTGATCATAGTGACGCGTGGCGTCCAGCATCATTTCAACAACTCCCTCCACGTTCCGATCCACGGCCTTAAGGCCCCCGATGTCCATACCGAGACGGCGCGCGATCGAGGAACGGACCTGCTCTGCGTCCAGTTTTTCCCCCTCGATTTCGTTGCTTTTTAGCACGTCCTCCGTCAGGGTGCGTAGCACAGCTTCCTGACGTAGCTTGAAACCCAGGGCTTCCATCCGCCCTAGCAATCGGCCTTGCTCGTGCCGGACGCTTGCCAGTCGCCCTAACAAGCTTTCGCGGTTCCACCGAAAGTGGGGCCAGTCTTCTTGAGTATAGATACACCCAGTCATTCTACGCACCTCTTGCGTAGATTATAGCGGTGTGCGACGCAGGTGGCAAAATATTCAACGCAAGTTATGCGCTGAATACTGCCGTCATTCGACGCAAGCCATCGAGAAACAGATAGACATAGTCGTCGCGCACCGCCTGGTCCAGATCCCGCGTCAGCTTCGATACCGTCTGAGCGCTCACCGTCTCTCCCGTGATGGTCGCCACTACCCGACCCACCTGTTGATCCGGGAGGCATTCTTGCGTGGGATCAGCACCCGAAGAGCGAGACCTCTTCGGCCCGCCGCTGAAAACGTCTCAGCTCCACCGGCAGAAAGCTCTTCTCCCGGGTGCGCGCGATGCGCAGCCGAATCGTACCGAAGCGGGTCACGAAATCGCGCTCGTAGTAGCCGTTGCGGTAAACTCGGCGCGGACCACGCCGCCGTGCGTAGCGTCCTGCTCCGGAAAAACGATCCCGCTGCCGCTCCGACTGCAGCTCGAAAAACCGCTGCACGCTTGCCGGGTCTGTCCTTACAGATCGCCCCACAAGCTCTCTTTACATCTCCGCCAGAAAATGTTGGAAATGCTCCGTGATCGCGATTATCTTCGCCATCGGGGTGTAGGTCTCCTTTTTTGGAATGGCTTTAGCTTGCGAGGCCAAAGCCAACTTACACCCTCTTGCTTTTTACACAATCAACGTTACGTCACCCAAAACCCTGCTGTGTTGACACTGCAATCGCGCGGTGAGAGACTGCGGTCGCTGGCCGCGAAACTGGTTCTGTTCGTCCGCTCGCCCGCCAAAGTCCACCCAGTTCTGCAGCCGCAGAAGCACAGCACACTGGTTATGAGTAACTATTCCACCATTGATCGGGAATCTCTCCAGAAGGTGTTGGCGAGCGCATTTGCCGTGCAGCATAGTCAGATGGATCGTCGGTCGCTCTCTGCCATTGTCGAGGCCGGAAGGTTGGTCATGAACGGAGAGCTTGACGTGGATGGGGCTATGCATCGGATCGTCGATCGTACCCGACAAGTGGCCATCACCGCTGGAGTCGCCATCGATCCATTATGTAGCGTCCAGCCTTCCTTGCCGGGGATCGAAGAAGACGATCGAAGTTCTGGAGTCTTTCCGCCGTACTTGGCGAGCACCAGATCCGCGCACGATGCCGGGGCAGTAGCAGACATAGCGCTCGACCTTGTTCTCACTGATATTGCCGAACAAGCGCGCCTAGCGACAAAAGCTGGCGCGGCGGCCGTCGTTCTGATGCGCGGAGAGGAAATGGTCTGCCGTGTCACCACGGGAGAGAGTTCGTCGGAGTTGGACGTGCTCCTGAATGCAAGTGCCGGATTATGTGGGGACTGCATGCAGACCAGGAAAGCGCAGCGTTGCGCCGACACCGATACAGACTCTCGTGTCGATGCTGTCGCGTGCCGGCGTCTTGGCATTCGCTCGTTCGTTGTTTTTCCCGTGCTCAAACAGGAGGAATTAGTTGGACTTTTTGCGATCTTCTCTCCACGCCTGAAAGCTTTCGAGGACGAAGATATTCAAACTCTGCAAGCTCTCTCGCAGCAAATCTCGATCAGTCTTAACTGTGCCGTCGAGCTCTCAACTCCTCTGCCAGGGGATGAGCCGCCGACCGCTGCGGATAGCATGGAATTGGATGGTCACTTCGGGCGGGCGGACCCGAGAATGCCGCAAAGCAAGCATCCAGGGCTTCGTGATCTGCAGACGACGCTCCTGGTCAGTCTGGTGATTGCTCTGGCTTTGTTGTTGGGTTGGATGCTCGGCCGAGTGTCGTGGCGGGGGACTACACACACACCAGGACCGCCGGCACCGGTCAGCGCAAAGCCGGTTGCTGCCACCCCACAACCCGAAGAGACAAGGCAAGTCGAACCGAGCGCTGTGTCTCTCGTTACCTCGAAAGCTAGACGCCCCGAAACGCCCTCCGCCAGTTTGGCGGTTTACCAAGATGGAAAAGTCATCTTCGGGCTCAAACCGCCTCAGGCCCACGGCGAGCCGTCCGTGTCGGATCCGGAGCCGGGTTCCGCGGGAAAAGCAAGTGAGCCACTCCGCGAGCAGATTGAACCAGAGTATCCAGAAGCAGCAAAGCAACAACACATTCAAGGCCCGGTCGTCTTGGAAGCCCAAGTCGGCAAGGATGGCGCTGTACAGCAACTTGCCGTTATCAGCGGCAACTCGATGCTGTCAACCGCCGCATCCGATGCGGTTCGCAAGTGGCGTTTCAAACCCCTCGTGCAAAACGGCCGCGCGGTTCCATTTCAAATCCGAGTCAGAGTCGCTTTCGTGCTGCCTTGACAGTCGCCGTCCCTGCTCGCGCCGTCCATGGCGCCGAGTAGGCGCCACGGATGCTCGGGAGTGCACAATTCGGCGGAGTCCACTGGGGCATTTCCGGTACTGGGCTAATGGGCGTGTTGCTGAGAAAACCGGAATTCTGCCTTTGACAAACCCATAAGGGCATCAAAAAAGCCCCGGCTTCTTGAAGAGGTCTTCGGCCTAAGCTCCAACGGGGCGCTCAAGGATGACGTAGACACTTATGACGCCGGTATTGCTGTCAGTAGGCGTTGACATTAATATCGGCCTCCAGTCTTTCTGTCCTTCCTGTCTGAGCTGGTCGTTGAGCGGGTGTTTGACGGAACCAACAATCAATTTGTATTCATGAGTTTGCGCCATGTTTCTCCTTTGCGGGGGAAGCGCTCAGAAGAACTAGCGGCGAGATTATAGACTAGAAATGACAGGGCGTGACACTCATGCTCGGGGCTTATGCTCGGGGCTGCGAAAGATACGACCACTGCCGAACTAGGTCCCCCCAAAGAAAGGGGAAAGCTGGAGGAGCCGTTCTTCTCCTAGACGATAGGCTCCAAGCAAATTGCTCCATCTTGACAGCAAGACCGCAGCCAGTGAAACTGAGGTTCCGCTCGTTGGCATTTATTCCCTCCTCCGCCAGCCGAGCATACGTTCAGTACTGTGTTTGGGCGTCAAATGAGTGGCAGAGTTGAGCGTCAGCGGGAAGATTAGCAGTGTCTGGCCCGATCGTCGATAAAGCCAAGTTGTTTTAGATTAGGAGAAACTCGTGAATAGATGCAGACAGCCCGCCGCGAGAATCCTGCGTGAGGGAACCATCTCACATCGCCACAACAGCTTTCTGACTCTAGCCGTGATCGTGATAGTCGTGTTGGCGATGGGATCTTCGGCTCTGGCGGCAAATCCGCTGCCTCTGATTAACGCTCCACTGTCGCCCGGAGATAAGGCGCCCGGAGCAGCGGCCTTCACGTTGACTGTGAACGGCACGGGTTTTGTCTCAGGCGCGACCGTGAACTGGAACGGCAATGCCCGCACCACGACGTTTGTGAGCGGCTCAAAGGTGACGGCTTCGATCACCGCAACGGATGTTGCGACGGCCGGGACTGCGAACGTCACGGTGACCAATCCCGCGCCGGGCGGCGGTGTTTCGAACGTTGCGCACTTCCAGATCGTGAAGACGTATACGACAGCTTTCGGCAAGCTGGATTACGCCACGGATCTGACGCCCCAGGATGTAGCGGCCGCAGATTTCAACGGCGACGGCAAGGTGGACCTGGCAGTCGCGACCGGCAACAACAGCGTTTCGGTCCTGTTGGGCGTTGGGGACGGAACGTTCCCGACACACGTGGAATACCCGGTTCCGGGGCATCCCAGTTCGATCGTGACCGGCGATTTCAACGGTGATGGAAAAGTGGACATCGCGACAGTGGACCCGTATCAGAGTGAGATTTCGATTCTCCTGGGCAACGGCGAGGGAACCTTCCAGGGTCACCAGGAGTATTTGACCGGCAATCACCCGGTGGCGATCGCTACCGCTGACTTAAACGGGGATGGCAAGCTTGACCTCGTCATTGTCGATCTCAACGACAACAAGGTCGCGGTGCTGCTGGGCAACGGCGACGGCACCTTCAAGGCTCACGTGGATTATGCGACCGGCAACGGTCCCTCCGGCGTGGCGATTGGCGACTTCAATAGCGACGGCAAGCTTGACCTGGCTGTCGCGGACAACACCGATACCACTGTCGCGATTTTGCTGGGCAACGGCGACGGCACTTTCCAGGGGCCAATTCCGTTTCCGACCGCGACACTGCCGAACAGCGTTGTCGTCGGTGATTTCAACGCCGACGGCAAACTGGATCTGGCGGTGGGCACGTCGAACAAGGCTGTCTCCATTCTGCTGGGCAACGGGAATGGAACCTTCCAAAACCACAAGGAATATGCGATTGGGGCCAACGCCGTTATCGTGACCACAGCAGACATCAGCGGGGACGGCAAGCTGGATCTGGTTTCGGCGAACTACAATGACAATACGGTGTCAAGTCTGCTGGGCAACGGAGACGGCACGTTTAAGGGACAGACAGTGTATCCCACCAGTGCCGGGCCTTCCGGTGTAGCCATCGGTGACTTTAACGTGAACGGCAAGCTCGACATCGCGGTTGCCGCGTCCACGGCGAACACGGTTTCGGTGCTGACGGACAATGCAATCTCGCTGACCCCGAGCGTGCTTGCTTTCGGAAAGCAGACTTCGGGCTATTCCAGCACAGCCAAGACCATCACGCTGAAGAACAACGGCACTACGAGCTACACCTTGGGAGCGATTGATTTCATAGGGTCCTACAACACCGACTTCAAGACGACAGGCGCTTCCACCTGCAGTGGGACGGTTCTTGCGGGCAAGACTTGCACGTTCTCGGTGATCTTCATCCCTACGGCGTCTGAAGTTGCCAATGCACAGATGACGATTACCGCGTCGAACGGCAGCGTGATTGCAGCCCAGATGACGGGAACCGGCAACATTCCAATTTATCTGGCGCCCCGCACTATGACTTTCCCCACCACTCTGCTCGGTACCACCAGCGCAGCTAAGACGGACACATTCACGAACGAAAGCGGAGTGAACATCGTATTCACCAAGATCGATCTGGAAGGCAAGAACCCGAACGACTTCAGCATTGAACCGACCAGTACGTGCCTGACTCTGCTCAACGCCACGCTGGCGCCCGGAGCAAGTTGTCAGTCACAGGTCACTTTCCATCCAACGGTCAATCCGGCGGTGAATGAAACCGTGACGCAGGTTTACTATGGCAACTTCACGCTGGGGAAGCAGGGGCTGTTGATCAACGGCGTTGGAACGGCCGTGAAGGTTTCACCGACATCGATCACCTTCCCGACGGCGAACGTCGGCAGCACCAGCACCGCGGTCGTTACTTTCCAGAACGCTGGCCCAACCGCGATGCAAATCTACAGCGCGAACTTCATCAACGGCACCGCGAACGTATTCAGCATCCAGAGCAACACCTGCAACTTCGTGAGCGGCAGCGGCGGCAGCGTTCCGCCCAACTCGACTTGCACATTTACGCTGGCGTTTACCCCGACCGTGACCGGAGCTCAGACTGCGACCTTCAACATCGGGGATGCCGATATAACCGGGCCGCAGCAGGTTAGCCTCACGGGTACGGGGGTTGCGACTGCGGGTGTTGCAAAATAGGCCAGTGGTTCAACTCAGAACCAGCGCCTAGCGTTCTGGGGATGCGCCTTTGGCTTAAAGAGCGGCGGCCACGAACTGTTCAGAGAGGCGCCCGAACGGGTCGCTCTCTCCCAGACCGTCGCTCTTCATGAACTACCTCCCGCTCCTTGTAGAACTCCCGCAAGACCGGATGCAGAAAGCGCTCCGATTCCAGGTACGCCCAAAGTTCGATCTGATTCGAAGGAAGCGAATAGAAATAACCCGTTTCTTCGCTATCCGTGAAGGCGTTCAGGTTAGTGCCGCCGTTTTGCTCCACCAGTTCGCCAAACTGGTTTTCGCGTCCGTTTCGCTCATCGCATTCGCGGTTTCGGAGCCTGGCAACGGAACTAGTTGCTGCAGGCACGTGAGTCACGCCGGGGCGGAGTGCAACCCACGCACCCGCTCCGGCTTATTTTTGGATAGTTGTTTTAATCAGTGATTTTGCACGAAGGAACAGAGAGACGGAACATCCGAGGCGATCTTACTTCCGACTCGGATCATCGATCTCCTTCATGATGTTATGGGAAGAGATGAGCACCTTTTTGAGGCGACTGTTAATCTTGCTCAGTTCCCAGAAGATCAAAACAAGAACAACCACGATTACGAACAGCAGGAATGGGACGTACATGTGTTTATCTCTAGCTCCAGGGCATTAGAAATTCTAGGGGCCTGTTTATTGAAGTGCACTGGCTGCTGACGAAAACGCATTGTTCGCATTGCTTCCTATCAGGCGAACCGTGCCAACGACCAGCACCAGAATAACGGCCAGCATCACCGCATACTCGGCGATGTCTTGGCCCTCATCGTCCCGCCACAGCTTGCGCAGAAGATGATTCATTGTCGCAGCTCCTCTCACACGACCCAATTCTACGCGCATGTTCACTCAATCCGAAAGGCTTGACTAGGGGCGACACTCGGCGGTTCATGAATAACCGTTCGAAACCAGGCGATCGCACTCCGTCGAAAGTCGCGCCTTAACCCATTTGGAATCAATCGGCCTTGGAAATGCGGCTTTCATGTCTATGGGTGGGCCGCAGGCCCATGGGAACTCAAAACCCCATTTCATAGGATGAGTAAAATTGATTCCATACATGTTTACCCCAGTTAACAGGGGCAGGCAGTCGGGGATGTTGCAAGTTCCTGCACATTGACTTCCGGTGGTTTTGTTTTACAATCCGCTGACTTAGCAAGAGATGTATTTGTATTGAGCCGAGGAGCCTTCCGCAGGATCTTGCTTGCACCTCGCGCTCGTGGGGGCGTAAACCAGCCAAGCAGTTGCAAGGGAACATCGGGCCCGCGCTAAAGAGCAGGTAAACTTGCTCGCGAGGATTTCTTGAACGCGCGATTTCGTCTTTGCCTCTGGCCTGCAGTCGGCTTTTTTGTTCTTGCGTCAGTTCTCCCTGTCCTGGCGCAGTCGGTGACAGTCTCGCCCGCCAGTCTCTCCTTCGGAAACCAAGTCCAGGGCATTGCCAGTTCCGTACAGAGAGTGACGCTGAAAAATGGCCAGAGCACGGCCATCGCCGTCACCGGTATCACGTCGAGTCTGTCGGACTACACTCAGACCAACACGTGTCCGGTGAGTCCTTCGACGCTCGCCGCGGGAAAGACGTGCACGATCTCGGTTACGTTCACACCCACCGCTCTGGGCTCGCGGACGGGCACGCTGACAGTGAAAGATACGGGCACGAACAGTCCGCAAACCGTCAGCCTGAGTGGGACCGGAGTGGCGGCGGTGACCGCGTCCCCTGCGAGCCTGTCGTTCGGGAACCAAGTGATCGGCGTGAAGAGCGCCGCCTCTAGCGTCACGGTCACGAACAATCAGAGCAAGAATCTTTCCATCACCAAAATCTCGACGAATCTTACGGATTACACCACGACGACGACCTGTCCGCTGACGCCGAAGGCTCTGGCGGCAGGAGCCAGTTGCAGTGTGTCGGTATTCTTCACTCCCGCAGCCGCCGGGACACGCAGCGCAACGCTGACGATTACCGACAATGCTACGGTCAGCCCGACCGTGAGTCTCACAGGGACCGGGATTGCACCCGCGACCGCCAGTCCCAGCACTCTGACATTTGCCAGCCAGGCTTTGGGAACATCCAGCGGGGCACAGACGGTTACGCTTACGAACAATCAGTCCGCGGCTCTGACGATCAGCAGTATCACTAGCAATCTGAGTGATTTTTCGGTCACGTCGGCCTGCCCGATCAGCCCCGGCACGCTGGCAGCGGGCGCCAGTTGCAAAGCGTTTGTAACTTTCTCGCCCAAGGCGCAAGGCTCGCGAAGTGGGACTTTGTCGTTTACCGACAACGCGAATAATAGTCCACAGACCGCGGCTCTGAGCGGCACGGGGGCTCCGCCGAATCTGGCTTCGATTGCGGTAACTCCGCTGAATCCATCGATCGCTGCCGGAACGACGCTGCAGTTCACCGCGACTGGAACTTACAGCGACGGCAGCACACAGGATTTGACGAACTCCGTCAGTTGGAGTTCGTCGGTGCCGGGTGTAGCAAGCATCAGCAATGCGGGATTAGCGTCGGGTTCGAGTCAAGGATCCACGTCAATTACCGCGAGCTCCGGCTCGATCGCAGGTTCGACGAGTCTTACGGTTGGGGCGCCAGCGCTGGTTTCGATTGCCGTGACTCCAGCCAACCCGTCTTTCGCGCTGGGAACCACACAGGCGTTGAAAGCAACAGGAACGTACACCGATGGCGGCACACAGGATCTGACCAACTCGGTCACCTGGAAAGCGGCGAGTCCTGCCGTGGCAACGGTAAACGCTCAGGGCGTGGCTTCGAGCGTGGCGGTGGGTAACACCAGCGTCACGGGGACGTCCGGGGCGATTGTCGGGTCAACCTCGCTGACAGTTACGGCCGCGGCGCTGGTGTCGATCGCGGTCACGCCTGCGATTCCATCCATTCCATTGGGAACGACGCAGCAAGTCACGGCGACTGGAACATTCACGGACGGCAGCACGCAGAATCTGACGTCGACGGTGCGGTGGACTTCCGACACTCCATCCACGGCAACGATCAGCAATGCCTCCACGAGTCACGGGTTGGCGACGAGTGCGGGTACCGGCACGGCTACGATTACGGCGACATCCGGATCCGTCAGCGGAAGCACGGTGTTGACGGTGACGACGGCGACTCTGGTCTCGATGGCGGTGACGCCCCAGACTGCTTCGATTGCGCTAGGGACGACGCAGCAATTCACGGCCACGGGAACCTTCACGGACGGCAGCACGCAGAATCTGACTGCGTCGGCAACCTGGTCGTCGGATACGACGTCAACCGCGACGGTGAGCAAGACGGGGCTGGCGACCAGCGTCGCTGCCGGCACGGCGAACATCAGCGCGACGTCCGGGTCGACGACGGGTTCAACTTTGCTGACCGTGACTCCGGCACAATTGGCATCGATTGCCATCAATCCGCCGGCGGTCAGCGTTCCGGTGGGCGCCCCCCAGTCTTTCACCGCGACTGGCACCTACACAGACGGGAGCACGCAAGATCTGACCCAGACGGGACACTGGAGCTCCACAGCCGCTGGGGTTGCTACCATCAGCAATGCACCGGGCTCGCAGGGGATCGCGACTACCTTCAGCGCGGGTACCACCACGATTGGCGTCGCGTCCGAGACGGTCAACGGGTCGGCTACGCTCACGGTACAGCCCGCCGCTCTGGTTTCGATCACGATCAGTCCAACCACACCGGCGATTTCGCTGGGCACCGCGCAGCAGTTCACAGCCACGGGAACCTACACCGACGGGAGCATGCAGAATCTGACTTCCTCTGTCACCTGGAGTGCCGCTCCGGCCACAGTCGCTGTGATCAGCAATACGTCGGGAACGAACGGGATGGCTACGAGTTCGGGCACGGGAACGGCAAATATCAGCGCGACGCTGGGAGCTGTGTCTTCGTCAACGACGTTGACGGTGGCGACAGCGGCACTGGTGTCGATCGCAGTTTCACCTGCGAATGCTGCGATTCCGCTCGGCACGACCCAACCGTTCACGGCCGTTGGAACCTATACCGATGGCAGCACGCAGGACTTGACCGCTTCAGCTGCCTGGTCCTCGGGAGCGACCGGAGTGGCGACGATCGGCGCAGGTGGACTTGCCCTGGGCGTAGGCCTGGGCAGCACGAACATCACCGCGACTTCGGGAGCAATCCCTGCGTCTGCTTCGTTGAGCGTGGGTCCGCCGGTTCTGGTTTCACTCGTGATCTCTCCCAATTCAGCCAGCGTTGCGGCAGGCAGAACGCAACCGTTCACCGCCACTGGTACCTACACCGACGGCAGTTCGCAGAATCTGACCAACTCGGTGAGCTGGAGTTCTTCCCTGCCCGCCGTCGCCGGTGTGAACGCCGCGGGGTTGGCGACCGGCCTGACTCAGGGGACCACAAACATCATTGGAAGCATGGGCATCATCAACGCGTCTGCAACTCTGACGGTGACGGCACCGTTATTGGTTTCGATCTCGGTGTCGCCTGCCACCGCGTCGATCCCGGACGGTACGAGCCAGCAGTTCTCCGCGACAGGCACTTACTCTGATGGAAGCACCCAGGATCTGACGAGTGGCGCGACCTGGACGTCTTCCGCGCCGGGAGTCGCAACCGTAGGCGCGACCGGATTAGCGACGGGGGCAGGCATTGGAAACGCAACGATCACCGCCACCTCGGGAGCAATTTCCGGCACGGCCGCGCTCGCTGTGGCGCAGCCGGCGCTGGTCTCGATTGCGGTGACTCCCGCCAATGCTTCGTTCGCTCTCGGCACATCGCAGGCATTCAAGGCCACGGGAACATTTACGGATGGCAGCACACAGGATGTGTCTGCAAGCGTCACCTGGAGCACCGCCGACTCGACAATTGCGACGATCAACAGTCAAGGAAGCGCCGCCGGCGTTGCGGTCGGCAGCACAACCGTGGCGGCGGCGTTCGGCGGCATTACGGGCTCGACGACGCTGACGGTGACTCCCGCGGCGTTAGTCTCAATCGCGGTGACTCCGGCGATCCCGAGCATTCCGTCCGGCACGACGTTACAGTTTGCCGCTACGGGAACATTTACGGACGGCAGCACACAGAATTTGACCCAAAGCGTGCAGTGGACGAGCGACACAATCGGCGTCGCGACCATCAGCAATACTGCAAATCAGATTGGGCTCGCCACCGGCGTTGGCACCGGGACAGCGACCATTTCGGCCACCTCCGGCTCGGTCAGCGGAAGCACGACCCTCACTGTGACGGCGGCCGTCCTCGTGTCGATTGCGGTGAGTCCGGCAAATCCGTCGATCGCGTTGGGGACATCGGAACAGTTCACGGCAACCGGAACCTTCACGGACGGTAGCACGCAAAATCTCAATGCGACCGCAACTTGGAGTTCCGATGCGCCCTCGACGGCCAGCGTCAACAGCGCAGGCCTGGCCACAAGTCTAGCGGAGGGCCTGGCGAACATCAGTGCCGCATCCGGCAGCATCAGTGGGTCGGCCGCATTAACGGTAACCGCGGCACAACTGGTGTCGCTGGACATTAGTCCACAAACCGTTGCCGTTCCGCGGGGAATGACTCAGCAATTCACTGCCACAGGGACCTACACGGACGGCTCGACACAGAACGCGACGCTGTCGGGCCATTGGAGTTCGACGAACGCCGCGGTGGCAACCATCAGCAACGCGACCGGGACGCAGGGCCTGACTACCACTCTGACCCCGGGCAGCACCACGATCGGAGTTAGTTCGGGCGCGGTCAGCGCCACCGCAAGCTTGACGGTCAACTCGGCGGCACTGGTTTCGATTGCGATCAGCCCGCAGTCCTCTGTCATTCCGTTAGGCACCAACCAGCAATTCACCGCGACCGGCACCTACACGGACGGAAGCTCGCAGGATGTCACTTCGATCGTGAATTGGAGTTCGTCTTCCGCGCCGGTGCTGGTTATCAGCAACACTACGGGTACCAATGGACTCGCCACCAGCGCGGGGCTGGGGTCTTCCACAGTGACGGCGACCTCCGCGTCCATATCTTCTTCAACCACTGCCACGGTGGGACAGGCGACACTGACGGGCATCACCGTCACGCCTGCCGGTACCTCCATCGCGCAGGGCTATACCCTGCAGTTTGCCGCGACCGGCACTTACAGCGACGGTTCGACGCAGGACCTCACCCAGTCTGCTGCGTGGCGTTCATCGTTCCCGAACGTGGCCAGCATCAATACCACGGGGCTGGCTAACGCCGTGTTGGCGGGCACAACGACGATTTCCGCTACCTCCGGATCTGTCTCTGGCTCGACCACACTGATAGTCAACCCACCGGTGCCGGTGTCCCTTACGATCAGTCCCGCCAATCCGTCAATTTACATCGGTGGGCAGCAGCAATTCACGGCCACGTTGTATTACAGCGACGGCAGCTCGCTGAACGTGACCAGTTCGGTGACATGGAGTTCTTCGGCGACGGGCGTCGCCACCGTCAGCAGCATCGGGCTGGCGGTTGGCGCAGGCGCGGGCACGAGCAGCATCGAGGCAATGTGGGGCCCGGCCTTCTCTGGGACTGCGACGGTGAATGTCTTGCTGCCGTCCGTCACCATCCTCCCCGCCACCGCGTCGATAGCGATCAGCGGTACGCAGCAATTCACCGACACCGTCACCGGCAGCAGCAATCAGAACGTCACCTGGGCCATAGACGGAATCACCGGTGGGAACAGCAGTGTCGGCACCATATCGACGGGCGGCTTGTACACTGCGCCACCGATGATTGGCTATCACGCAATCACCGCCACGGCGCAGGCCAACAGCGCCAGCGTCGGCAATGCATCCCTAACGGTAGGCGCGCTCACTCCGGTCGCCAACACTTTCTTTGGAATGCACCTCCACTATGCCTCATCAGCCGTTCCCGGCGGCATGGAGGGCGCAGGCAGAATCTGGGATTCGAATGCGGCGCAATGGCCCAACTTGAATCCCGCCAGCGGAGCGTTTGTTTGGACGAACCTCGACAACGTCCTCGCGAGTTACAAGAATGCCGGCATCAACGACATTCTCTACACACTCTGGCGCGTGCCTTTCTGGGCCTCTTCGAACCAATCGGATTCGAAGTGCGACTACGCGAACCTTGGCCCGAACTATTACGGCGAGTGTGACCTGCCCATCGATCTGCTCTCCGACGGCACGGGCACAAACTCGACGTGGCGCACCTGGGTGCAGAACATCGCCCAGCACGTCAATGATCCCACATATCTCCACACCCACGCCAAGATCTCGTACTGGGAGGCGTGTAACGAGTGTTACCGCTCGCCAGTCCTGGATCCAGGATATGGGTCCGGGAGCGGGCAAATCGCATATCGCGGAACCTATGCCCAGCTCGTGCGGATGATGCAGGATGCACGATGCATCATCCTTGGACATTCGAGCGACCCCATTACCGCATTGAATACGACTTGCGGACAGGCCGGATATCCGGTGATCGGCATCGATCCCACGGCGAAAATGGTGATGCCCTCGACCAGTCCAATTCAGGTCGGCAAGAATAATCCGCCTTATCCGCAGGTCATGCAGAACCTGCTGTATTGCACGTGTGCGAACAATTCCTGCACCGCGGCTGCCAGTTGCACGACGGGCACGGCCGGCAGCAAGGCCATCGACATCCTCTCGGTTCACATCTACCCGAACTCCTACGTGCCAGAACAGATCCCCAGTGAGGTGGCGATTGTGCGCTCTTATCTCCAACCTTCGGAGCTGCTGTTGCCTTTCTGGAGCGACGAGGGCGGATGGGGAGGGAACGCGCAAGTCGCAGATCCAGACCTGCAAGCCGCTTGGATCGCGCGCTTCCACATGATGATGTGGGCGTCGGGTCTGGCCCGAGTCTACTGGTACGAATGGGATAATGCGGCCTACGGCACGCTGTGGAGCCCCACTAGCATCACAAACTGCACCACGCCTTTCACCAGCGGCTACCTGTGCAGCGGTGGAATCGCCTATCAGCAGATGTACAACTGGCTTGTGGGCTCTACTCTCACCAATTGTTCCGTCAGCGGGACGACGTGGACCTGCAACTTGCAATACAACAAGTCTGCTGCCCAGATCGTTTGGGACACGTCACAAACCTGCAGCAATGGAACCTGCGGCACGATCCAGTACCCTGCTGGCGCCTTCAATACTTACAAGGACCTTACGGGAGCCTCTCACAGCGTGGGCGGAACTGTTCCGGTCGGCATCAAACCGATTCTGCTGTTCACGCAGTAGCAGAGCCGGGTATGAGTACCCATTCCAGCCTCGATCGCGAAACTTTCCAGCAGCTTTTGTCCGCCGCATTTGCGGTGTAGGAGAGTCAGATAGATAGCCAATCGCTCTCCGCGGTTATGGAAGTCCAACGATTGGTCACGAGGGGCGAACTCAGACGAGGGAACCGTCATGCCAAAGAATAGCTTGCGAATTCGGCTTAGCGGGACGGTAAGGATAGCACTCCTGTGCGCCTGCTGCTCAGGATGAATCGCCGTGCCGGTTCGGGTGCCAACGAAAACGATAAGTGTTGCAGGCGCGACGGGGAAGAAACTCGACTGGAGTTTATCAAGGTCGGCTCCACAACTCGGGGAGAGGTAGAGCAAAAGCTGGGTTGGGTCGATACGGGAATCAAGGACGATAGGCTCTTTATCGGCCGCTGGGCCGAATCGTCCTGGGGTGTGGCCTGGGCTGCGGGCGGTGGCTACTCCGCGGCCGGCGGCTGTTCGCAACGTCGTGCATGGAGCCTATATCCATTTTCATCCATTTTTGCCCAATTCTTGGCTGGTGGCAAGCAGATATCCATTTACACCCGTTTGTGCTTGCCATGCTGGCAACGCATGTTGACCGGACTTTCCCGACGGGAAAGCTTCACCACCAGGGCGGAATCATCTACTTTCTGATCGGGCTGGCGGTCATCTTTCTGCTTATCTGGGTTACGCGCCGTGGCGAAGGAAGATGGAGCGTCTCCGCGCCGACAAGCCGTTAACGATGGCCGGAGTCAACTTCACTGGAACTGAAGCCGATTGTCGCGGGTTGAGTAGCCCCCGGGGAATCACACCCCGACCCGCCCCAATGTCTCCCCCAGCCTGCCTCAGTATATGTCTCCCTCGAATCGACAGGGCAACCGAGTAGTTCACAAGACGGAACTCGAACGGCAGAAGAGATGTTATTTGCCATGCCATTATCCGCCTCGCTGCGCGGCGCGCAGATCCTCATGCTCGAAGGCCGATGCCATGCGGTCCATTTCGGCTTTGTTCAGACCATGCCGTGCGGCTTCATCGCGCCACTTCGAGACAGCCTCGCCGACCTGTTTTGCTATGTCGCGCGCTTTACCGTCGTCCAGTTCAAAATATCCCGCCACCTCCATTGCCAGGGCGAGTGAAGCCGTGTTGTCATCCTCATTGATTGCCGTGCTGAGAATGCGCAGCTTGATGTCGGTCGGTACCGGGTTGAGGTCGTAAGCGGGCGACAGGCGCCAGCCCGCCTGGCCTTCGTACAGAAAGCCGTGATTGCGCAGGTGGTCATCGGTGTTGGAGATCAGTATGTTGAAAACCAGCCGCCGCCACAGCGCTTCCATGTCGGCTTGCGGCGCGGCGCCGTGCTGGCGTAGCGCGTCAACAATTTCCAGATAGCTACGGGTTTCAGTGTCTTTCGATCCGAGCATGCTCATCGCGGAGAGGAACGGGATACGCCGTTCGCCGTCGCGGTCGAAGCGTCGCAGGAGGAGCACCGGCTTGCCGGCGATGTTTTCGACACGCGATGGGGGAACGGGGATGCCAGATTTCTGCGCGAGGGACAGTGCGATCGCCTCCCAGACCACCGTGTTGATTTCATCGTCCTTGCGTGGGAATTTCGCGATGGCGAGATGGCCGTCCTTTTCCCTGACGGAAGCCTTGGGCCTCGCGCCGCCAAGAGAGGAGCCGGGCGCGAACAGTATGCGCAGTTCCTCCTCGGTGTCTTTCTCTTCCATCACATGTTCGGCCGCGGAGAGCAGTTTCGGAAGTTCGATCAGCGGGGGGATGCGCTTGACGCCCTCCTCCCGCAGGAAGGGTCCGCCTTCTTTTTCCGCAAAGCGCAGCGCGCCCTGACGGGCCTCGTCGTCCACCAGCAGCAGGAAGTCGATTTCCTGGAGCGTGCGCGGCGCCCCGCCTTCGCGCTCCGCGCGCCGGCGTTCCATGCGGCGCATGAGCGCCCGCCCCCAACGGTCGGGCGCGGAGTCGCCGATGGCGCCGAACATGGGCGTATCGGCCGGCGTGTGAAACGGGCCGGGACCAACCTGCAGGGCTGGCTCCAGAGAGAATCGCGCAGGATTTTCCAGCCATGTCTTGTCGTATTCGAAGGTGGCGCTTTCCTTGTTCTTGCGCGAACGAGCCCACAGACGCCCCATCAGGTGCGGGGCGCCGTCGAGATCCACGTATACGAGAGCCTCTTTGTCCATCACTTGTCTTTCGTGGGTTTCGGCCTGCGCGCCACGCGAATGCGCTGCGGCAGGTTTTCTTCTTCGAGCTGCAGGCCCACGGGATCGTTCTTCGGCGCGGCGAGATCGCCCAGCCGGTCCGCCATGCCCAGCACAAAAAGGACCGTGGCGTATATCCCGACCGCGACGCCGGGATCGCCCTTTTCAAGCTTGACGAGGGTCGTGCGGCTGATCGAGGCGCGCTGCGCCGCGATGGCCGCGGGGATGCGCCGCCGCCGCCGGGCGTCACGGATGTCGCGCCCGAGCTTGCGCAGCGCATGCCTTACCGGGAGCGGCATTACGACGGATGATCGGCTAGTCCTCATATGTAGTGTCCATAATAATGGTCACTAAAATGGTTAATGTACATTATTATGGACGGTATGTCAACATAGGGGTCCGCTGGGCTGACGGAACCTCTTCCCAGACCCCCGAGCTTCTCGAATACGATGAAGGGGCTTTCTTCCAATGCTCCCGATGGATATCTGATGGCAAGGCGACTGGTCGCTTGTCGAACTTCGATGTCGCGACGACAGTAGCGAGTTTTTCGAGCAGGGCGCTCGTGCGATTTTGATTCGGGCATAAAACAGAAAGTTTCGGCGAGCGTTACAGAATTGTAACTTCGTGGGGATTGAGCGGGATCAGTTCAGTGCTGGGGCAAGTTGACGGGCAAGGATGTTTCACACCGGTGCAGGTTTTTTGTCACTGTCTCGAAGTCAGCTGCGACTACGGAAGTAACGGGGCGCGGGCGGCGAACTGGAGGGATTTTTTCCCAAACGTCGAGACTGCGGACGTACCAAGATTGCGCTTTCTTCCAGTGTTCCGCAGTGATGTTCGAAGGCGAGCGACTCATCGCTTGCTGTATTTCGATTTCTCCCAAAGCGGCGTAGGAGTCCGCGGCTGCGAAGAGTGCTGCGGAGTCGGGTTCGTGCGCAGTCAGCAGAGGTTGTGCCAGATTGAGGGCTTGCTGAAACGCCGCGGCCGCTTTTTTGGCGTCGCGGGCGCGCATGGCCGCGATGCCAATCTTGGCCTTGCAGTCCACCTCCGATGGCGTGCTGCCGTTTTTGCCGGGTGAGGAGTTCAGCTTTTCATGAATGGTGAAGCATTCTTCGTATTCTTTTTGCGCCGGCTCAAACTCCCCCCAGCGCAGGTAGTTCGATCCTCGAGCTTCGTAAACGGCGGCCAGAATGATTTTTTGCTGTACATTCTGCGAGCTCGCGGCGACTACGTCCTTCATGAGTTGAAGGCTTTTCTCCATGGCATCAAGGCTTCGGCTGTTCTTGCCAGCGACGGACGCCTGCGTGGACACATTGGCATAGGCAATCGCGAGGCCCTGTTGTAAAAGTCGGTTCTGCGGATCGGCGGCAATCAGCTGTTGATAGATTGCAAGCGCGTTCTGATTGTTCTCCAGGGAGAGCTGCTTGTTGTTCAGAGAGTCGTACACGCCAGCGATCCGGTTGTAGGCAACGGCCACCATCCGTACATTTCTGGTAGTAGGGTTGCGCTTGGAAATGGATTGGGCCAACGTAAGTGCCGCCTGATACTTTTCCAGGGCTCCAGAAAGATCCCGCCGCTCCTCCAGGATTCTTCCGATCTCTGTGAGATCTTGCTCGTAAGCAGCCTGAAGTTTTTCGTTGTCAGGGTTCATCTTTAACATCGCTGCGCTCACTGCTATTGCCTTGGTATAGCTTTCGACCGCAACCGAATGGAGGTTGCTATCGCTGGAGTGATCGGCAAATTGAATGTCGCCCATCAACGCATAGTCGAAGGACAATTCAAAGAGAATATCGGAATTGCGCGGTTCTTTTGAAGCGAGCCTTCGCAAATCTTGACTGCTTTTGCGGCATTCGCAAGTGCGAGTTGCACATCATCCGTTGCCCACTGCTGGTTCGCCACCATATGGTAACTTCTGGCTAGCGCGAGAGCATCTTTGGAATCGTTGGATTTCGACGCGATTTTTTGACGAAGCTGAAGCGCCTGCTGATAGCTGTGAAGACTGCCTGCAGTGTCTCCCGGATTATTTTGCAGATAATGACCCTGCACTTCGCCGTAAACGTCAGAGGAAGCACACGGTTGACAAGTTGAGTGGTTGAGTCTGCAGCCAGCGTTAACACGACGTGGTGGTCAAGTGGACTCTAAGGGTCGTTCCTTTCGAGTGCATTCTACCGGGGCGCATCATAGTGGGGGACTCGGCACATCCGCCAGCGCGGCGAGCGCGCACGCGACGCGGCTGCGGTAATCAGCGACCTTCTTCTGTGCCTCTTCCGAATTTGGATCCAAATGGAAGCGCTGTGCCAATGTCTCGATGTCTGTCTCGCTTGGCTGTTTGGCCAACTCATTCACCTTTGCGATCGCCTGCGTGAGCGCCGTGCGGTAACGGGTCAACTGCTCACCCGCTTGCTGGGGGCGATAGGTCAGGCGATCGCCCGTCTGCATCATGTCGATCAACTCATCCGGCGACCACGCGAAGGGCCATGTCTGGTTCAGAGAGTCGTAAGCTTCGTGTAGCCGGGTCATAGCGCCTGCGAAGCCCTTGAGCTCATCGCGTCGAGCGAGCAGTCCGGCAGCGCGAGTTACGCGTATAGTCACCGGAAGTGTAACCGAGGTTTGCCGCATCGTGATGATGGTCGTCAACGTGTTGCCTTCAAAGCGCCAACCAGTCATGCCTTCGCGCGGGGAGTAGGACAATGCGCGTCCGTTCATTGTGACACTGGCTGGTGGCCAGTCGTCCGGCAGGCAAACCTCGTACGTCCGAGCGGTTGGCATGCCCTTGTAGATACCCTTGGCGGCTGCAATCCTGACCATCAACTCGCTTCCATTCTCGGAAGAGCTGAGTTCGGTGCGTGCGGCTTCGTTCTGCTGATACCCGCGCGAATCCCCAGCATCCTCATAGAGGGTGTATGTCGAGCGCTGTCCATCCCGGAGTGGAAAAACACGTATGACCAACGGGTCGAGCGGCTTCTGGTTGGAGAACTGCATAGGCGGTGCTTCGGGCACAATTGCGCCGGCGCGCACATAGACCGGTATCTGCCGAATGGAAAAGTTGCGCTTCACGGTCACCGGCCCTGTGAACTGTGCGCCCGTCTGCCACTCGATCCACTCACCCCGCGGAAGCCAGAGTGACTCGTTTGCGAGGCCGGTAATCTTGTCGCCCGGAGCGACCACTGGATCGACGACCATCTGCTGCCCAAAAACATATTCGTTCTTATTGGTGTAGGCTTCGTCGGCTTCCGGCCAATCGTAGTACAGCGGGTGCAGGAACGCGACGCCGGAGTCGTAAGTGCGGCGGGCTTCGCTGTAAATATACGGAAGCAAGGCATAGCGGAGATGATAGGTTTGGCGCATGAGGTCGGAGTACGGCTCCGGATAGGCCCAGATGCGGCGTTCAGAATCGGGATTCTTGGTCGTGTGCGTGCGCAGGATGGGACTAAAGGTACCGAACTGCAGCCAGCGAGTGTATAGCTCCGGATCGACGACGCCGGGCGCGTGTCCGCCGATATCGTGGCTCCAGTAGGCGTAGCCGACGTTCGCGGCGGTAGCGGTGAACCACGGCTGAAAGGCCAACGACTCCCAAACGGAGATCGTGTCGCCGGAGAAGCCGATCTGGTAACGATGATTACCAAGGCCTCCCCAGCGATGGAATAGCAGCGGCCGCTTGCCTTCGCGCTCCTGATCAGTGAAGTGCACGTAATTCAGCCACCACGTTGGGTTTACTCCCGGAGTCTGGGTATTGGCTTCCTGCTGCCAGTCGAGCCACCAGAAGTCGACACCCTGCTGCTCCAGCGGATGATGCAGCAGGCGCATGTAGTTGGTCGCGAACTTCTGTTTGGTGATGTCGAACGGCACGTACTGCTTGGTCGCGGGATCGATGCCCATGGCCCGCGCCATCGCCGGGTAAGCGTCCTCCCACGGTTGTACGCCCGACGCCGGATGCAGGTTTAGCGTGATCTTGAGCCCCTCATCGTGAATGTTCTTCAAGAACTGCTCGGGATCGGGAAACAGCAGCGTGTTCCAACTGTAGCCGCTCCAACCCTTGGTATGTCCTGACTGGTCGAGCGGAGACTTGCCGATGCCGAAGGAGCCGAACGTCAGATGCCAATCCATGTCAATGACTAGCACGTCGAGTGGGACATCGTTCTTGCGGAAGCCATGCACCAAGTCTCCGAGCTCCTGGTCGCTGTAGGCCCAGTAGCGCGACCACCATGCGCCGAAGGCAAAGCGCGGCGGCAACGGGATGCGTCCGGCCACTTTGGTGTAGTCAGAGAGCGCCTGTTTATAGTTGTGGCCGTAGCCAAAGAAATACCAGTCCTGACGATCGCCCTCCCGGCGATGCAGTAACCAGGGCCACGGGCTGCTCTCACCGCCGACGAAACTAAAGTCGGCAGAGTCGAACAGCGGCCGCGTGGAGTCGTCCACTACCGTCCAGCCATCGCGGGAGATGAGGCCCGGTTCGATCGGCTCTTGTGTCTTATCGCCGAGGGCGCCGTCGAGGGTGCGTGCGGTGCCCATGAGATTGCCTGTGTCGGGGATGCCGGGATGCCACACGACGGGCTGGCCGTTGAGGGAGAGCTTGATTTCAAGATTGTCAGTTGTGAATTTGCCGTTGGATCTCGGCGCAGGTTGATAGTTCAGCTCAAGAGCGTCGGTCTTGATCACGAGGTTTCTTTGGGAGATCTTGGCGGTAAACTTTGGTACCGGCAGGCGCCGATTCAGAAAGACCAGTGAGGCGTGGTCTTCGAACTTGCCGTCGGCCGCCCACTCCATACGGATCAGTTGTGGAGTCAGGACTGTGAAGCGCGCCTGTTCATGGATGACGACAGCCTCCGGATCCGCCGTCGGGGTGTAAAGCCCCGGAACGTTCGACGTGATCGAGGTCTGCCCTTCCATGGTGCGGGCTGTTCCTGAAACGAATGTCGCAATCAGGCAAGCCGTAAGCAGAGCAATGCCGAAACCTGAGTTCGAGACCAGACGTTGGGGCTCCACATGTAACGGAAGGCTACGCTTTCTCATGGCGGCAAGATTGTAAATGGGGAGATAGGTAGATGGAAACCTCGCGAAGGTCCTTCGCGGCCATCCCAGGGTGGCGTGCCTCCCCATATTCCGCGAAAATCGCCGTAGATCGGTGGTTGTGCCGCACGCGGCCCAATGAAACTGATACCCTAATGTGGCGATCGATGAAAAACAGTATTCGCCTTACTTGCATGTGAGGTAGACGAAACCGCCAGCGCAATGTCGCAACCGAGCAAAATCGATCTCCGTCAACATGCTAAGGCAGCATTTTTATCGCTGTTTGTGCTGATCTCCTGCTTGGGCTGGCTCGGAACTCAGACCCAGGCGGATACCGAACGCACCTTGAGAAGGCTAGCTTGGAGTACAGACTCCACCGGGCCCAGACGATTCATTTCAGTTCATGGACGCCGGGCCGCAATCTTCGGCTATTCCCAGGGATGCTCCAATGACGGTCTGGAGGTGTGGGCCTATCCCTTGCAGATCATTCGTTCGTTCAGAGTAACCCTTCGCCAACAAGGTGCAACCACCGGGATTGACGGCCAGAGTCTACTGCGGCGAATCATCTACAGTCCCGAAGCGGTGACTCGCATTTACGCCGGACCCGATTTCATAGTCCACGAAAAACTCTTCGTTCCGCTCGATGAACCGGGCGCGGTCATCCGCTACGAAGTGCAGAGCGCACGCCCCGTCGATATTGAGATCCGTTTCATCCCCGTGCTGGATCTGATGTGGCCGGGCTCCATAGGAGGCCAGGAAGTAGTGTGGAGTTCTGCCACTTCGGCATATTTTCTTTCTGAGCCGACGCATCGATTCACGGCCAGCGTCGGTTCGCCCGATATCGTGGCGCATGATGAAACGCCAAACAGCGCCCAGCATGTGGGTCGTACGACCGGCTTGGCATTCACCATTCGCGTCGGCGGCGACCACAATACAGCGCGAGTCATTATCTCGGGGGACGGGCCGGGTCACGATGCGAGCGTGATGGCTAGGAAACTCTTGGATGAAGGCGCTTCCCTGGAAAAAGCCGCCGTCGAACACTACTCCGATCTACTGAGCCGCGCCCTGCAAATTGAAACGCCGGATGCTGACACCAACCGTGCATTAGCCTGGTCAGAAATCGCGCTCGATCAGGCCTGGGTCTGTAATCCCGATCTAGGATGTGGCCTTGTCGCCGGATACGGTCCCTCTCGGAATGCCCGGCGTCCGCAGTATGACTGGTTTTTCGCTGGGGATGGAATGGTTGCCATTCGAGCTCTGCTCGCCGATGGACAATACGGCCGGGCTCGCCAAGAACTCGAATTCATTCTTAAGTATCAAGATCAGAAAAGCGGCATGATCTGGCATGAACTTTCGCAGAGCGCGGGATGGGTGGACTGGGGCAAGTACCCTTATATGTATCTCCACGTGGACTTAACTTTCGACTTCCTCAACACGGTGGGTGATTATTTTTCCGCAACGGGCGATCAGGATTTCGTGAAAGCTCATTGGCCCTCGATTCAGTCTGCTTACGATTATTGCCGCTCTCTCCGAGATCCTAAGGATGGGCTGCCCCGCATTCCTTCTGAAAAGCAAGGCGAGCGGGAACAAGACGCGCTCAGCGATGAACTGGCGTTGTCTGCTAGTTGGGCGGGAGCATCGCAGGCCTTTGCGGATCTCGCTGCCGCGACGGGTCACGGGGCAGCGGCAGAGGAAGCCAGAGCCAGTAGCGAACAAGCCAGCCTCGCCATCCCGCAAAGGTACTGGGACGAACGACAGCAGTTTTGGATCACCGGCTACACCCCTTCCGGAACGCCATTGCTTGATCGCGCGATCGGTCCAATTCGTATTTCGGGAAGGCTTCTACTTCCTCTAACGCAGTCCGATTTACTGGTTGACCAGTTCGCCGCTTCTGATTTTCAGGCCGACTGGGGCACGCGAGGGAGGGCATCCAGCGCCAGCACGTACGACCCAAATTCCTATGCCAGCGGGAGTGTCTGGGCTATCGGCACTTCCGGCATGGCCGCCACATTCTGGGCCGAGCATCGACCCGTGACCGCCTTGCCAATTTGGAGCGCACTCATCCCATGGACTTCTCTCGATTCGGTGGGGCACATGCATGAGGCGCTCGCAGGGGATTACTATCACGAAGAACTAGAGTCCGTGCCAGAGCAAACTTGGTCGTCCGCGGCGTTCTTCACCGCAACCGTCAGTGGATTGCTGGGAATTCAAGTAGACGGCGTGTCGAATCGCGCCACCCTCGCTCCGCACCTGCCGCCGAACTGGAATGCGATCACCTTGCGGAACCTGCAAGTAGGGGGCTCTGAAATAAGCGTCAACGTGGTTCGGTCCGCCAATGAAATACGACTCCAGATGCAAAATGAAGGCGCTCCAGTCGAGATAGTCTTTGATCCCGAAATCCCCTTCGGGGCGAAGCTGCGAAGCGCACAGCTAGGGAAGCGATCCATCGCTGCGACTCTCGAGCCGCACCCGCAGGATACCCACGCGAGAGTAGAATTCCGCCTGCCTCACGGGAATACATTGCTCACAATCGGTTACACGGGCGGAGTTGCGATTATCACGGAGCCTCCACAGCTCATGATTGGGGAGCCCAGTAAGGCAATCAAAATTACCGGAATAAATCTTAAGGGCCGAGTCTATACGGTCGCTTTCGACTACCTGCCATCGGCAATCTCCGGCTTCGAACTTCGCACGTCTTGGACAATTAGAGATGTACAAGGCGCTACCTTCGAGGCCATTTCGCCAGCCTTATATCGATTTACCGTCAGTGTGCCCACCCACGAGAAAGAACCGCACGTCTACCAACACGGCAAAGCTATAGTGACATTTGTCGGCGATGGACCTGACTAGCCTTTCCGCAACTTTCGGCACCAAAAGCGATTCAAGACGGCTTGGATTTGACGGCGAATTGGCTGGAAGACCCTCCCATGATCGGCCAGCCCGTAGGTACGCTGGTTTCATCGTTAATCCATAAGCGGCGAACTGCTCCTCGCTTTAGAATTTGGGGGTGCGCCTCGTGACCTTTCAACCAGCGAGTGGAACACCTCACGTGGGTGTTGTTGTCGGTGATCAGATCTTTCCGCTCGACCCCTCCATCTATCACAACATGACCCGTTTTCTGATGGCGGGAAGTGCGGCTCAGGCCGAAGCCGAGAAAATTGCTCGAGGCGAGTCCACCCCGCATTCCGAGCACCGTCTCTGCGATGTGGCTCTCTTACCTCCGGTGACGCGCCCGGGAAAAATCATTGCAGTGGGCCTGAACTATCGCGACCACGCCATCGAAACCAAGCAGGAGATTCCCACGGCGCCGATCATTTTCGCCAAGTTCCCATCGAGCATCAACGGGCCGGACGCTCCCGTTGTGCTGCCCGCGGACGATCCCCAGGGCGATTATGAGGCCGAGTTGGCCGTCGTCATCGGCCGCAAGACAAAGGCTGTTTCAGAGGCCGAAGCTCTGGCGTGCGTGGCGGGATACATGCCGTTGAACGACGTGTCTGCACGCAGATGGCAGTTTGCTGACAAGCAGTGGGTACGGGGAAAGTCCTGCGACACATTTTGTCCCACCGGACCCTGGCTCACCACAAGGGACGCTGTTCCCGATCCTCATGCCCTTTCCATTCAGATGCGGGTCAACGGGGCGGTCGTACAGAATTCCAACACTTCGAATCTCATATTCAAAATTCCGACATTGATTGCGTTCATTTCTGCCGCAATTACGCTAGAACCGGGCGACATCATCGCGACGGGAACTCCGGACGGCGTGGGAGTGTTCCGCAAGCCTCCGGTATTTCTGAAGCCCGGAGACGTGATGGAAGTGGATATTGAAGGGTTGGGCATACTGCGGAATCGCGTGGTTTAGAAAACCCAGCGTTTCTCTTGCTTCGATCCAGAACGTAGCATTCAGGAAGAAGATCGCCCTGCCAGCCTAGGCACAAGCGGAGCGTCACCTAAAGGCTCCCAGCGATGCGGCTGGCTGGCGAATTCCCGAGGCGTGCAGTTCACGTACTTCTTGAAGACCGAGGCAAAGTAGGCGGGATTACAAAAGCCGCAACGGTCGGCCACCTCGGAGACATTGAGCCGGGGATCGAGAAGAACGCGCTTGGCTAATTCTACCCGCTGCCGGATTAGGAATTGCTCCAGGGTCATGCCGGTCGTACGCCGGAAGACGCGGCTCAAATGACCAGATGAGAGATGAACCGCCTCGGCGAGCTGCTGAATAGTGATCTGTGCCGCGCCGCGCTCTTCAACCAGCCGGCTCATGGCCAGCACAATCTTGTGCTCGCGCTGGCAAAAGGCCGAGGCCATCTGCTGCGAAACCAAGTCAGCGAATCGCCGAAATGCCTCGCCTGCCCCAAACGGGCTGGGAGCATGCAGCACGCTGGTCGTCGCTTTCTCCTTGGCCGCATTAACTTGAATCGGATTTACGCCGCTGCTCACAGTCTCCAGTGCCAGATGTTCGATAGCCCAAGTAAGCAAGGCTCGCGACTGCTGGATTTCAGACGGGGAATGATCCGACGGCGTTGCCAGTGCGAGGAATTCGCTCATGATACTCGAAACACTGGTGCCATGGCGAAATGCTTTGACCAAGCGTGCCATGACCTCTGCGGGCTGAGCCTTTTGCGATTTCGGATCGCTGAAGAATGAGACCGAACTGCCGCCGGCATCCAGCGCAGAGCACGCTTCCTGGTAGGCTTTGAGCAACTCGGCGGGTTGATGGTGCTCTTCGCTGATGCCGATGCGTACCGTGGCAATCGTTTGGGAGCGTACTTTCGCCAGAATGCTCTCCGCCATTTCCTCCAGCGAGAGGCGCTGGTGGCTGCGGTTGCGCACTTCCTGGCTGTTAAAGATGCAGATTTCTCCCGGCCGTACGACCATGGCCAGCGAATTCGGCAAGCTCTGGCAGAAGTCTTCAACCACATGGGATAGGCGATTCAAGGTGAGGGCCGGGATGGTGCTATGACGCGCGGAATCGGCGCGTAGTTGTTCAATCTGCAGGACCATCACCCGTTCCGGCAGCCGTTGCAGACCGGCACGATTGGCGAGAGCTTTCAGTTCCGGAAAATCGCCGACTTCTCCCGAGAGCAGAATGGAGGCCAGTTCCTTACGATCCAGGCTCAGTTCCCGGTCATGGTTTCTCTGAAATTCACTGATGAGTTGCAGGCGCTTCCAGGAATTCGAGATATACCTCGCGAACAATTCCAAGATTCGAACCATCTCGGCAACCTGCGCCTGACTGACGACCGGCACCTGGTAATAAGCCGCTTCCAGACTCTTAAAGTTGATGTGAGGCTGCCCCGCCAGAGTCTCGCGTACAAAACGGAATCCTTCTGGCTTGGGCGGAATGGTCGACACTTGCCCTGAGAACAGCGTCCCTAGATACTGGCCATCGCAGATTACCGGCACCGCGATGTCCGTGAGCCCTACGTGACAGCCATAGACCTGAGTGCAACCAGTGGCGCGGCATCGTTGCTTTGCAGGCACGTCAGAACGAGCACAAGTTTCCTCTTCGTGAGTGCCGAAACCATGCACCAGGTCGCAGAATAAGGTGCTGGGAGAATTGCGATTTGCCTCTGCGGCTCCGGAGGGTTGAAGCTGAACTAGGGCATCTCCGGTTCCTACGCGACTCTTGAACTTGGCTTTGAGAGGATCCAGTTCTTCCTGTTCCTCATGCCACATGAGTTCCACGTTGCGGATCGGGCTGGTATTGTTGAGCAGCAGAAGGAAGTGCTTGAAGAGTTCCAAATCCTTTTGGAACTCGCGCCGCAGAGCTCCGCTCAGGACAGCATGATGCCTTGTCATCTCTAGGGCCCCCCAGATGAGCAGGGATTGTAATACAGACATGCGACCGGAGACATCATTAAAACGAAGAGATGTGTCGCTTAAATGATCAACCTGCGGATATATGTTAAGAATGTGCCCGGACGGTGAGCCCGCCGTCGACGATGAGATCGGTGCCGGTGATGAAGGCGGAACTGTCCGAAGCGAGGAACAATGCGGCCTCTCCGATATCGGCAGGCATTCCGCGACGCCCTAAGGGATGGAGCACGGTCGTCTGCTCGGCGAGCGCCGTCGGGTTGGCAGAGCTGCGCAGATATTCCTCCCAGAGTCGCGTGTCGATATATCCAGGACAAATGCAGTTTACGCGAATGTGCCGGCTCGATAACTCGAGGGCCAGATTCCTGGTGAGGGCGACCATGCCGGCCTTCGAGCATGCGTAAGGAATGGAGTCAGGAAAGGCATGGGTGGCGTGGATGGAACTGATGTTCACGATCGCGCCGCCGGATTCCGCAAAAAGCGGCACCACCGCCTGCGTTAGCAGGAACGCGCCGCGCAGATTCACGTTCAGCACCAGATCCCAGTCCGCCATGGTCAGCTGCTCGAGAGACTTATCAAGTTCGACTCCGGCGTTATTGACCAGAATGTCCACGCGGCCATGAAGTTTTCGCACCGTCTCCACGGCGTTCTGAATTTCACGGGGTTCGCGCAGGTCGGCGGGAAGGTACTTGACTGGCAGATGCGGGTTTTGTCCGGTTAGATCGGCGGCAGTCTCGTTCCCGCTACGCGCGTCGCAGTCGAGAATGAATACGCACGCGCCCTCCCGTTGGAAGAGGGTGGCAATCGCGCGTCCTATGCCCTGCGCACCGCCGCTGATCAAAGCGACACGGCCGTCAAGCCGGTTCGGGGATCTCGATTCGTTCGGGGTCGACATATTTCAGCTTTTCTGAGGAAATTCTACGTCTATTGGTGTGCTGGGCCCTCAACGAAGATCAGTTCTGAACTGTTCGCTAAGGGAAGCGTTACCTTCAGGCCCTCATTCATAAGTTCGCGACCGCTGACCGTCCGATCGGGAGTACTGCGATCGTAAAACTTGAGCAGGTAGCGGTTCCCCGGCTGAAGCCCCTGCAACGGGTACGAATACGTCTTCTCGTCTGCGATCCTGCCCCGAAAGGCATAGACCACGCCCCGCTGGCGCACCGAATCCCAGTACTCGATCCCGTCCCAGTGCACGCCGTCAGGCCGCGGAGAGACATGATACAGGCTGGCATCGCGAATCAAGGAGCGAAGTTCTTTCTTGTAGAGATCGATTTCTTTCTTGGCCTCGGCGTGCTGTTCGGGCGACCATGCATTGGTGTCGGTCATGATGGTCAGCCATCCCATCATGCCGCTGCGCAACATATAGCGGAAGTTTTCGATGCGGGGCGTTGGCCATTTTTCCACGTAACTTTCCAGCATCGCGGCGGGCAGCACATGACTGGTGTCGTAAAAAGCCCGCCGGTTCGACAGCGGGTCGTACGTGTCCGTGATGGAAAAATAGTCGCCGTGAGAGGCGCTGCCGAAGTCAACCATCCGGCCGCCGTCGTTGCATATTTCAAATAGCAGCCCGGGATGATCCTGACGCATCTTGGAATAAATGTCGTAATACGCCCGTACCGCGTGGTAGCTGACGTCGGTGGAATTCGAACTGTCCACCCAGTACGCACCCCAAGACTTGTAGATGCACTTGTTCAGCGGATCGGGAGCGGCGTGCGGATGGTCGATGCGATCACATCCGTGAGCCACCAAGTAACCGTCGTGCTCCAACATGTCGAGATGGTAATCGGTGACAATGCGTTCGACTTCGTGCTGCGCCCATTGCTTCGCCTCGGGCACTCCGAGATCGATGGTTTGGCCTTTGAATGGTTCCGGCTTCCAGTCGGCGGGCAAGTCGGTAACCATCCAGTCGCGAACTGTGGGATCGCGCGCATTCAGGGCTCCGGGCTCGGGGGATAACCCAGCTTGCGTCCAGTCCACCCAGAGCCCGAATTTCAAACCATGTTTGTGAGCATCGTCGGCGACGACGGCAAGACCGTGAGGGAATTTCTGGGGATTGGGATACCAGTCGCCCACGCCGCGAAACCAGCCGGCGTCCACGTGGAACATGTCCACCCCGAGTTCGGCGGAGTCGCGAATCATGCGCAGCGCAATCTCTTCGTTGACGTCCATGCCGCCGCCCCAACTGTTGTTGACCACCAGCGGATAGTTGGGATTCTTCCAGGTCTGGGGATTGCCGAGAGTCGAGCGGATCCAGCGGCGTAGGATATTTCCTGCTCCATCCGGCCCGTCGCGGAAGCCACCGAGGAATACCACCGGAGTCTCAAAGACTTCTCCAGGCGCGAGGCGGGTACGGAATGGACTCGGATCCGGGTTCAATCCGATTGCCACCTGCAGAGAATCCTTTTCCCGTGCCAGCGAGATGCGAGTGCGGCCGCTGAACTCGATCCCCGCATACCATCCGGTTTGCGCCGCATCTTTTCGCTCGACCAGCGACCACGGAATGATTTCGCGGGGCTCATTGTCGCGAAGATCTCCATAGGTGCTGGACGTTCCGGTCCACTTGTACCCATCGGCGAGCATAACCTGATGGGTGCCCACGGGCGAAGGCGTGTTGGCACCTTTCTCGACGAAAAGATGTTCGAGTGGCGTCTGCGGATCGACCTGCCAATTAAATGCGAGGCTATCCTGCAGCGGAATCCAAATTTCCTGATTGTCGAGATTCTCGATCCGAATCTGGTGTTCCACCGGGCCGTATGTTTGGCGAGTGCGCCATTCCCAAGTCAGGCGCAGACGGGGCGAAGAGCAATCGTAGATGAAGGCAACGCGCTGTTCACCGATCTGACTGGCCTCGCGGTTGAAGTTCCAATGCAGAAAAGTAGGTTTGTACGAGATGTCCGCGAATGGGATCAAGACTTCGGAAGCGCGGTTCTCCCATCTGGGCTGTCCGACAACCCCAAGCGAAGTCAGCCGCGGAGCCCCTTCGCCCGCCTCCAGAACAAGTTCCGTGTCGGAGGTCTGGAGCCGTGCGCTCGTCTGACTGAGCGCTGACACGCCTGAGAGGAACAGCAATCCGATCCAGCCGACACGAGTTTGACGCCACATGAAGACGGCACTCCTGGGGAAGCGCGGAGCCGGCCCACACCTCCAGCTGGCTCCGCAAAATTTTAATTTGCATTCGACTCAGAAGAAGAGACGCGCCCCAACCTGCATGATGCGCTGGCCTGTTTTGCCCTTCACTCCGCCGAAGGTAGCGTCACTCATGTTGTTATCAATCTGATTGAAATTGGCATGGTTGAAGATGTTTTGCGCCTCCAGACGAATCTCGAAGTATCGCGATCCCTCGGCGGAGATCGGAAATTTCTTCAGCAACGTCAGGTCCGTGAAGAAACTTCCCGGGTTCCGAACATTGGGAAAAACAAACGGCGCATTGCTCAGGCCAAAATCCGGTGTTCTCACGAAAGCACTCGTGTTCAGCAGACTCTGATTCTGGTTGATGAAGTTTCCATTCGCATCCATCAGCGCACTGGAGTAATTCGTGGTCTTAACGACTTTCACCCCGGGCGCGAGAGACTCGCGAAGAGCCGCACCCGGAACCGTCTGACCTCCGGGTACAGTGGGCATGATCACCGGAGTTCCTTTGGGGTTCCACGTAGTCACACCGGCGATGTTCCACCCTCCTACAACCTCGTTGAGAACTTTGTAACCGAAGCTGTCGCCATTGCTTATGAACTGCCGTCCACGCCCAAACGGAAGCTCGTACGAGTAATTCAACAACACTGTTTGCGGCATCTCGTAACCGGCGACGCCGTAGGCTTCCATCAGGTTATGTGGATTCTGCAGATATCCACTGCCCGCCGGGCCGCCGTGCTGAATATCCTTGCCCCAGGTGTTAGTCAGCGTTTTGCGAATGCTATACGAAGCCAGCAACGTCAAGCCGTGGTAGCCGCGGCTCTGAATCTGTAAATTGAGGAAGTTGGCAATTGACCGTCCCCAGGTTGCCTGCCCCGGCGTAATGCTCGAGTATTGCGGAGCAAGTCCCAGCAACTGCGAGAGTTGCACAGTAGGCTGGCTATTAAAAGTCTGCGACTGTCCGTAGAACGGGTTGGGCACTGCATCATATAGGTGGGTACCCAGCGAGTAGTCCGCGAGCGGAACGTTGTTGGTGCTCCATCCCCAAACCGGCATGAGCAGGTGGATGCCGCGGATACCCGTGTAGTCGGCCGTCGCTACCCAACTCCTCCCGAGTTGCCGTTGCACGCTGACGTCCCAGGTGTAGTCTTCCGGCGTCTGGAAATGGTTAATGGTGGACGCTCCTCCCTGGTCTGGATTGCCTGCCTGTCCGAACGTCTGAAAACCATAATCCTGATTCGTCCTGATGGCCGGATAGTACCCAAGATTGGTTCCACCGGGTTGCGTCGGGAACGTTCCCAGACCATGATCGGGACCGAGTTCACTGATCCACTGTTGGTTGTCCAGGGTGGAAATCTGACCCATGGTAATCGTGTTGTAGTAGAAACTGAACCAATCCGTGGAAAGCCCATTCAGGCCCTGATCAATGATGCCGACACTGGCGTGCACCACCGTCGTATCGTTAATGGCATAGGCAATCCCGAGCCTGGGCTGAAAGCTCTTCCAATCCGTGGTGTAAAGGTTCTTCTGCGGATATTCCGGAGTATGGAGCAATACGACGCGCCCGGTTGCGCCCTGCGTCAGCCATTGCGGCTGCGGCAGAGCAGCTAGCCCTGGAACTGCGGAGGTGACCTGGCTCCAGTTCCAACTCGAGTTGGGAGTTAAAACGTTCTTTGCGTTCATGTCATACATGATGGGGGAGGCTTGACCCGGGGCGAAACTCTTGGGTGAGCGCGCGCCATCGTGATCCCAGCGCAGTCCGATCTGAACCGTCAACTTCCGGTTGACTTTCCAGTCGTCCATGGCATAGGCGGCCTCGTTGAAGCCGTAGGGTGAAATGTTCCAGTTGCCCCACTGGAACACGTGCGACGAGCCCATCATCAGTTCGGCCAGTGGGAAGCCGGTGGTGGAGTCACTGGGATTTTGCCAGTCCTGCACGGAACCGCCGCCATTGTTGATCCAAGCCACGCCGGTGTGATCTCCGCCGTTCTCGTTGAAGCGGTAATAGTACTGTTCGTAACCGACCTTGATGGTATGGCGGCCCATCACTTTCGTATAACCCACGGTCGCGTTTTCCGTCTGGTTGATGAAGGTGTCGAATTGCGATCCACCCACGTTGGAAAACCCGTTGATGTTCAATACCGGAGGGATTTGACTCGTGGTACGGGAGGGATTGTTGACGATCAGAGGATCGAAGCCCCAAGTCGTAGTGTCAATGCTGAGATCGGGATCGGAACCGTCTCCCGAAACGCCGTCACTGTAGAGCTTGGCTACTCCAAATCCGAGATGGGCGTCGAGGATCGAGGTCGGCGACAGGACCCAGTTGTACTGCAAGCTTCCGGTTACATCGTGATCGTAGCTGAAGGACCGCGCAGCATGCGCCCAGGGTGCTGGAATGTTGTTGGTCATGTGGGTACGGCTGATGCTGAGGTTGAGCCGCTGGCTGTTGGAAAGATTTTCATCCAGCCGCAGGAAGAATCGATCCGTGGGACGGGTTACCGCAATCGAATCCAGACGGTTATTGCTATAGCCATTGGGGCCCGGCGCGTGATTCGGCAAGGGCCACAGGGCCATGTAGTGGGCGAACGTTGTACTCTGCAAGGAAAGATTTTGGTTGCCGGCAGGGCAAGTTCCCCCAGAGATGTCGGCCTGCGAACATATCTTGCCCCCGACCAAGCCGTTGGCGCCCACCGGCGCTCCCGGAACGCCGGCATACTCTGGCCGCACTCCTCCAGAAATGTGGTACGGATCGAAAATCGCTGCGTAGTCCGGAGTTCCTGTGGGGCCATTGGGGAAGTCCAAGATGGTCTGCGAGAAATCACCGTCGCGCTGCAGCAAAGTCGGCACCGTTGATTGCACCGTCTGACCTGTGTTGTAGCGTTCCCCCTCCCAGCCGAAAAAGAAAAAAGTGCGGTGCGCTCCGCTGTACAGATGCGGAATGGAAACTGGCCCACCGATGGATAAGCCGTAATTGTTTTGATGGAAGGCCTGCCGCGTCTGGCCGACTGAATTGTTCTGCCATCCATTGCTGTTCAGCAGTTGGTTGCGGAAGTACTCAAAGAGCCGACCATGAAACTGATTGGTGCCGCTTTTGGTGTTCATGGTGATGACGCCACCGGAATACCGGCCGCGATCCGCGGTCAGAACACCGCTCTCCACCCGAAACTCTCCAATACTGTCAGGCGTCGGGATCGCGCGATTCACCGCGTTGAACTCGGAGTCCTGCAACTGGTTCCCGTCCACCGAGATGCTGGTTCCATTCACCTGTCCGCCCGCGATGGCATAGGAGTTTCCATTGTTAGCGATGAGGTAAGTCGCATTCCCCAACGTGGAAATCTGGTCGCTGAGTGGTCCCTTGCCCTGAACTTGTGGAATCACACTGGTCAAATCGAGCGAGTTGCGGTTGAGCTGCGGCAACTCCGTGATCATTTTGTTATCAAGAACCGTTGACGAACTGGACTGATCCGATTGCATCAACGGTGCTGATTCGGTGACGGTCACGACTTCTTTCGTGGTGGCGAGTCTCAGGTTGAAGTCCACCGACAGATGGTCTCCGGTGCGCACAATTAACTCGGGGCGTTCGACGGTGGCAAAGCCTTGCTTGGTCAATGAAACCTTGTAAGGTCCAGGAACGAGTTGCGGCAGCACGTACACACCCGACCCGTTGCTCGTGGTGTTGTAGGCCACACCTGTGGCGTTGTTAGTCGCTGAGATGCTTGCACCCTCAACTGCTGCGCCACTTGAGTCTGTCACCAGACCGGTGATCTGTCCGTTCGATGACTGCGCGAATCCACTTTGACTCGCCGCCAGAAAGCCTACGAGAGCCAAACAAAGCAGTACTCTCAGCATGGAGGCACACTTGTCGCTCTTTGTTCGATACATCGTCCCACCCTCCCGATACTCGCTTAGGATTTCCCAATTGATGCCAGCCCCACAGAGATTTGGCACACACCTGCTTGCGCCACAAGTTTCGAACGAAGTCCGCTCTCACATCTACCGGAGAGAGTGTTTTTTCTATCGTTTAAGCAGCAGTCTTAGTGGGAGGGTTTTCCCGCCGCTGGGACCTTGGGCTCTTCAATCTGAAGTTGCTGGTCGGAGGAAACATCTTTCAATTCCTGCACTACACCCGATGGCCATTGAATTTCCAGCGAAGCTTTGCGATCTTCTCCTAGTCCGAAATGCACTCGCAAATCACTCGCAGAGGCATATCCCACACTGTTGGCCACAAACGTAACCTGGGTGCGCTGGGCGCTCCGGCAGATGATTTTGGCACCCAAGGCCGACGCGTTGCTGCGCGTCCCTTTGAGCTTGAGTTGCAGCCAATGCTGCATGAGACTGCGGTTCATCCACAGTTCAATGGGGTCGTTAAGCGAGGTTACGACGGCATCCATTCGCCCATCGTTGTCGAAATCGGCAAAGGCGACGCCGCGGTGCAGGCGGGACACAGCAAAATCGGGACCGGCTTCACCGGAGACATCGGAAAAGCGGCCCCCCTGATTGCGGAGCACCCGGTTGGGTTGAGGCTCGTTCGTGTCCAGTCCGCCACAGGCGACGAACACATCCAGCCAGCCGTCGTTGTCGAGATCGACAAAACCGCACCCCCAGCCATTCCAGGGCCGGCTCAGATTGAGCAAGCCGCTGCTGGCGCTGGCGTCCTCGAAGGTGCCTTTGCCGGTATTGCGGAAGAGTTCAAAAGTCTCTCTGCGCAGGCCGGTCATGAGGATGTCGGGCAGCCCATCGCCATCGAAATCTCGGAAATCGGCTCCCATGCCGGAAATCTGCCGGCCGTCGCCGTTGTAGGCAACGCCCGCCTCCACTCCGACTTCCTTCAACTTGCCGCCTCCCAAGTTGTGAATCAGCAAGTTACGGTCATTGTCGTTCGCGATGAAGATGTCTGGAAAGCCATCGCCGTCGTAGTCAGCCACGGCGATGCCCATCCCCTTGCCAAGCACCCTGCCTAAAGCCGACTGGGCAGAGACCTCCGTGAAAGTGCCGTCGCCATTGTTGTGGTAAAGCAGCATGGGTTCAGCGCGGTACATGTCGGGATGACAGTAAGCCCGGTCGCCGGCATTGAGACCGCCGCAGATCGGATCGTCGCCTGGGGTCCAGTCGCAGTAGTTCGAGACGATGAGGTCGAGATGGCCGTCGCTGTCGTAATCGAGCCAGGCGGCAGCCACCGACCACGTCTTACGGCCTTGGGCGCCGGTGCCGCTCACGCCCGCGGCCTGGGTGACGTCCGTGAAGGTACCGTCGCCATTGTTGCGGTATAGGGTATTGCCATGCACGCCGACCACGTAGAGATCCTCGAGACCGTCGTTGTTGTAGTCGCCAACTGCGACACCCATCTCGTAGCCGTGTCCCTGCACTCCGGCTTTTGTCGTAACGTCGGTGAACGTGCCGTTCCGGTTGTTGCGATACAGGCGGTTAAAGAAGCTGGGATCTGATTTCTGCAGGGAGGGCAACGACGCGCCGTTAACGCAGTAGAGATCGGGCCAGCCGTCCTGATCAAAATCAATCACACCCAGTCCGCCCAGCACTGTCTCGACCTGGTATTTACGGCCCTTGGCATCGTTGCGCAGAATGAAATCGAGGCCGCTGGCGGGAGCAGCGTTTTGAAACTGGATGGGACCGCGCGCGGCGGCCGCGGCAAAGGCCCGGGGGAAAGAAAGCGCGAGTGCTCTGCCGCCCAGCAGTTGAGCGAATTCGCGGCGTGTGAGTGCATCCCTACGGCTGCGCATCAGGGTCCTGGTCCCGATAAGACTTTCGCTGGAATGCCTCTGACAGCTGCGCTGCGGTGGCCAACGCCCGGTCCGCCTCGGAGGTGCGTCCCATTTTCTTGAGCACTCCCCCGAGAAGGTAGTGCAGGCTTCCCTTCTCGTCAGGATAGCCACCCTCCAGCGCGGGCGCAAGGTTTTCCCGGGCTTCATCCAGGGCTCCGGTCTGGGCGCAAGCCCTTCCCAGTTCGACGCGTGTCGCTACATCTTGCGGATCGCGAGCCACGAGTTCCCTGAGATATGGCAAGACTGTGGAGTAATCACGGTCCTGCATCCCGATCCTTGCCAGAGTCCGTTTTGCTCCAAGACGGAGAGGGTCAATTGTGAGCGCGGCCTGGGCGGTCTCACGCGCGGCTTCGGGTTTTCCCGAACCGAACTGCGCTTCCGCAAGCCGCTCCAGCAACGCCGGATCGTTGGGTGCCCGAGCGAGCGCCAGCTGGTACTCGGCTCCCGCCATCTCGGCTTTTGCCTGTAGACGCAGCAGAATGTCGCCGCGCATCACATGCACGGGGACTTCGTCGCTGGCGGACTGCCGCACTTGGTCCGCAGTGCGGCCAGCTTCCCGCGAGTAGCACCACGACAGCAGAAACATCCCATAATTGTCCGGAGCCGATTTTGGCAAACCCCGCTCCAGCGAGGGGATCGCTCCCTGGCAATCCTCGAGACGCGCGAAGGCGATTCCGCGCCGCAGCCACGCCCCGGTCTGATTTGGCTGAGGTGCGGGGAGTTTCGTGATTTGCTCCCATCTCTGCTCGTGAAACAGAACTGCAGAACTTCCTTCTGCGACCTTGCCCGCTGGAGACATATCGCAGGACTTGACGGCTTCGCGGACGCAGGAAAAAAATTGCGCCGCCATGCCCGAAACCGTTAAGGACGACTGAGGCAGGAGTTGCGAAGGCCACTGGCCCACGGCGTGGGAAAGCGTTCCCGGCGAACGTTGCGCCACCGCGTTGAGGCGTTCGATGGCCGCCTTCCAGCCGTTCTCTCGCGCCGCCAGTTGCGCATCCGCGATCCACGCCACTAGATCGTCGGGATCAGCCTCCCGAGCTTGGCGGGAGTAGTCCTCCGCGACGGCGAAATCACCGGAGGCAAGGGCAGCGCGGGCGAGACCAGACCAGATCCCTGGAGCTGTCGGGTCCAGGTCTGCGGCGCGTTGGAGCAGAGAAGAACGCGATGCGTCGCTGTCAGCCAAGGCTAGGGCGCGCAGACGGTATTCAGCCGCGAGCCCCTTTTTCGAGCTGCGCAGCAATGCGGACATGCTGGCGAAACGAGACAGGGCAAAATCGACGAAGGCGACCGCCGAATCCGAAGATCCCGGGGCCACACGCACGACTTTGATGTAGGCTTCCGCTGCGTCTCCGTAGGCACCCTGCCGGGCATAAGCTTCCCCCAGATAATCGAGAGGGAATTCTTCCTTGGGACGCAGGCGGGATGCCTTCTTCAGATAAGAGACGGCGGTTCTTGGTTGCCCCATGCGCAACGAATCGATGCCCAGAAGCAGATTGACGAAGTAGTCGTTCGGGTCGACGGCATAGGCACGGCGCAGCAAAGGCAGAGATTCAGCAAATTGTCCCTTTTGGTGAAAGTTGAACGCTCGCTCGACAAGGGACTTGAGATCTTGTTCTGTAGACGCACTGGACCAACAGCCAAGAACCGCCACGAGAGCGAGGATTCGAAGCCCATTGCTGTTGTCCGGTCTGAAGCGCCACATTCAGCCACCCTATTTCGTCAGCATACGACGCACCTTAGATACTCGGCAAGCCAGCCCGTGAATTGCTGCAGTCCAAATTCATGAACTACGAATGACAAGAAGTTCACGAAGACGCGATTCTGAGGGTTTTCTTTCGTGTGCCTTCGTGTCCCTGTGGTGAACCTGGGGCTATCCGCGAATTCGTGGCCATTGAATTTGTGAAGGAATGTCGGATAAACATTCAGCCGGAACATACTTATCGGATATGCTGGCCGCCGAGTCTCGGAATCCGAGGCAAATGGACTGATGAAATCCGCCTTGTTGATCCTATTCTTGATTCTGGCACTTCCCGCGACAGGACAACAATCTCTCCCTGCGTTGGAGGACGGTACCGTCATCGCCACAAAAGACGAATTCCGGCACGACGGGCCTTTGCGCATTGTCGGCCGGGTAAAACTCAAAGGAATTTCCCTTGACCTTCGAGGACCGGTTTCCGTGGCCGCCGGAGCCGAACTCGAACTGGAGGATGCGAACATCAGAGTGTCAGACCCGCCAGCTTCGGCGAACGGCACGAGCGGGCTTCGCTGCGAGGGACCGGCCAAAATCAAGATCCACCGCTCAACCATGACGGCCGTAGGAAGTGCGCACCCGATCTGGTTGTTACAGGGTGATGTCACGGTGGACGACTTCCAGACTACAAACTCGGAATTCCATCTGGATCACGTCCAGGCTGAACTTGAGAACTTCGCTATCTTCGAACTTGAGATTTCCCACTCCAGCCATGTCGTTGGTCGCCACCTGCGCCTAGTGTTTCTTTCGACCCACACTGGGGAAAGCGACAAGATTGACTTTGCTGATATTCCGGCTGACCGGCCATTCTCCCAGACACTCCGCATGGGATCGCTCGCCACGGCTGACCTGACAGACACGGTGGCGCAGCTTTTTCTTCTGTATGTTCACGGCCAAAGCGATGTCAGCCTGAGCCGGATTGGGCGGGCCCAGCTGGCGATTGCGCCGACCTGCCGGGGGAAACTCAAATTGCCTCACGGGCGCGTTGGCTCGGCCAATAGACCGGTGGTGGTTCCGGAGCCGGGTGCATCAGACTGTCCCTTCCGCCTCCGGCTGCAAGAAGTAAACGCAGACACTTGGGATGTCTACGCAGGAGGGGAAGCCAACCTCACCTTCACTGACAGCTTGATTGATGAACTGACGGCCGACGGCCACGCAAAACTGACGGTTCGCAATTCCGAAATCTATGCCGACTGGCTTTCCTTGGGCGGCGATGCCCAATTGCTCGTGGACCGCTCCACCGTCGGGGCCCATCGCCTTGCCGCGCAGCGTCCGGATTTGGCAACCAGCCAGGTGCGCTTGAACGGTCACAGCCAAGCCACTTTTGATCGCGTGCAGTTCGACTGCGGAGTCATGGCGGCCGACGATTCCACCACTGTAATTCGTAATCCTGTGACTTCACCGAAATACATTCGCCGATCGGGCCACGCCACCGTGAAGACGGAACCCTTGCTTCCGGTCGAGGACCTTGGGAAGGAAATGTAGCCCATGAGACTTAGTGTGAGGACGGACTGGTCATACCGCGGCCTGCGCACCATTGTGCTGGAAAACCGCCTGCTTCGCTTGGCGATTCTTCCTACGGCAGGCGCCAAGATCTGGCAGATCACGTACAAGCCTCTTGATGCGGATCTGCTCTGGAATAATCCGCGGATTGCTCCGTCCCGGTTACCATCCAACTCCCGTTACGACGACGTCTGGAGCGGGGGCTGGGATGAGCTGTTTCCAAACGATGAGATTTCAGTGATTGAGGGCGAATGCTACCCGGATCACGGCGAACTCTGGACCGGGGAATGGGAAGCGCAGCCGTTTTCAAGCCCTGACGAGGTGGGCGTGCGGCTGCGCTACGTAACTCCGATCAGCGCGATCGAAGTGGAGAAGACGATTCGTCTGTGGCGCGAACAAGCTCGCATCGACTTTCATCATCGCTTCACCAACCGGGGACGAACCGCCTTCCCGTTTCTGTGGAAGCTTCATCCTGCGATGGCGGTTTCGCCGCAGCATCGCATTGATTTTCCACCCATGCAGGTCGTTCTCGAACCGGCGTTTCCCGGCACTCTGGCAGGGGCGGCCCCCGAAGCACAATGGCCTATCATTCAGACTCTCACCGGCGAGGTTGATCTCCGGAGGGTCACGCCCGAGGAGGCCCGCCAGTTGTACTTCTTCTATGGCACGCACGCGAAAGGAAACTGGTGTGCTCTGACCAACACGGCAACGGGGCTAGCGTGTGGGCTGCAGTTTGATCCGGAGGTTTTCCGCTCGTGCTGGCTCTTCGCCACCTACGGAGGCTGGCGCAACTACAACGTCGCGGTTCTTGAGCCCTGTACTGGTTATCCGCTCAATTTCGAAGCCATGAAAGCCGCGGGACGCCACAGGAGTCTCGCGCCCGGCGAAAGTCTCCAGACTAACGTTCGGTTCTTTGTTCAGGAAGGACTGCGCTCGGTGGGGTCTGTAGATCCTTCAGGAAACATGACCGAAGCGTGAGATAGAAAATCGACACGAGTAGCGCTAAACTGCGCCGCCCGGCGCTTTCGGCTCCAGTGAGAGCAAAATCGCCGCCACGATCGCGATCCCCACCCCGACAGCCTGGGCCGAGGTCAGCCGCTCGTGCAGGATTGTCACCGCCAAGGCGACCGTGACCAGAGGGTAGAGGGAGATCAATGAGATCACAACTGAAGCCTTCCCGCCCGACTCCAGGGCGGTGAAGCTGGTCAGCGCTCCTAACCCGTTCAGCGTTCCCCCCACCACGGCTGCCCAGAAGATCATGGGCCGCACATGCCAGTGAATGGGCACCAACACCGCCAGGATCGCGGAAATCGCGATCATGGCATAGGCAAACCAGGTGAACGAGAGTTCGCTCGAAATCCGGTTCGTGGCCAGCTTTTGGGTCACGCCCGTAATGCCCCAGAACACTAGGGCGATCGCGGCAAACCACATCCATGCAGGCAAGAATGACATAAGCTTCCGAATTACATGCTCAACAAGTAGATTGCCGTCAGCGCTAGCGCCAGTCCGACTTTCTGTGCGGTGCCCACACGTTCGTGCAATAAAGTTACGGCAAGAATCACGGTAACCAGAGGAAACAGCGCAGTCGCGGGCGCAACAATCGAGGCTTTGCCCATCGCCAGTGCACGAAAGAAGGCAATGTTGCCCGTCCCGCCCAGGATGCCGGTAAGAAATGCCCAGGCAAGCCCGGTGCGTCTTTTTTCTCCGCCGCCCGTATTCCGCGGCGAACGCCACACCATAAGGATGAGAGGCAAGAGCCCGAATGTGAAGAAAATTTGATTTGTGTTGGCGTCCACTCCGTCCGACGCGACCTTCGACACCGCGCCCCATGCGCCCCACAGCAGAATAGTCAGCAGCGAAAAGGCCAACCATCGAGGCAAGCCCAGAATCCGAGGCAAGGAGGCACGTGAAGTGGTGGCTGGTTCAGACATCGGCGCAGGCAAGGATCACGAGCATACCTGCGGCAGGATGAGATCGCAAGCCGCTCAGCAGCATCAAAGGAACGATATTCTGATACTTCCTGCACTTAACTGCGGGGGATGGCGTTTCAACCGTTTTGTGCAGAGCGCAGCACGATTCAAGGGGCCGCCACTTCGAGCATCATCTTCAGCGCAACGCCTGGATTATGGCTCATGCGATCGAGCGCTTCCTGGCCGCTCTCCAGCGGCATCCTGACTGTCCAGGGGGTCAGATCCACCTCGCCCGCGATCAGTAGATCAAGCGATCGCTGGAAATCAACCGGTGTGTAGGCAAACGACATCACCACACGGTGTTCCTTGCGGATGCTGGGGACGAAATTGATTTCGCTCCGCTGGTTTCCCATCCCCAGCAGGACGACTTGGCCGCCCGGACGGCAAAGGTCGAAGGCCATCTGTCGCGCCGCAGCACTGCCGCTGGCGTCAATGACCACGTCATACCCGCGACCGCCCATACGCTGCGCCTCCGCTAGGGATTCCGACTTCGCGGCGTTCGCGGTAGCTGAGGCGCCCAGCTTACTCATGGTTTCAAGGCGCTGATCGTTTAAGTCCGCGGCCAGCAAGTCCCGCGCTCCAATGCGGAGCCCGGCCAGTAGTGTTAGCGCTCCCATCGTACCCGCGCCGACAATTGCCAAGCGAAAAAAGGCCGGAGGCGAGACGATCCGGAACATGTGGACGATGTTGGCCAGCGGCTCAGCCAAAATTGCCTGATCTGCCGTGAGCGAGGCTGGAATCTCGTAGACCTGGGCTCGGGGCAAGGCCACAAACTCGGTGAACGTCCCCGAGGTGCTTCCGAGGCCGAGCAACGTCCAAGAGTCGCACAGATTCTGCGCACCCGAGAGGCAGGCGCCGCAGTGGCCACAACTCATCAGAGGATTGGCCACGACGCGCCGCCCATCGCGGAGCCGGCCTACCAACTCGTGGCCCAGCACCAGAGGCGGCCGTCGCAGGGCGCTATGGCCGAGAAATCCCGAAATGTCGGAACCACAGACCCCCGCAACTTCCACTGCAATTTCCTCTTCCCCCTTTTGGGGATCGGGCCGGGGACGTTCTTGCATTTCGACCTTGCCGGGAGCGGTGTAAACCAGAGCGCGCATAGCCCACAAAGTATAAGCCAGCAGTTTTTCCGGGAACATTGGTTTACTGATCTTTTTAACCGGGTTACAAGCCCCCTGCTCTGCGAACAGGTATAAAGGAGGTAATTTTAGGGCGCGGAGCTTCCTAATGAGAAAGATCGAAGCGGTCGATTTTTTTTATGTGTCCATGCCGTTAGTGACGACTGAGGGCGACGGCAGCCAGGATGCGCTGCTGGTGCGGGTCGCGGCCGGAGGTGTGGAGGGATGGGGCGAGTGCGAGGCATCTCCGCTAGTCTCAATCGTGGCTTTCGTGTGCCCCATGTCTCATGGCGCTTGCCGTCCGGTCGGTGCTTCGGTCTTGGGGCAGCGACTGGAGAGCCCCGAAGACATCTACCGCATTGCTTCGCAGATCGAACTCGACAGCATGGACCTTTTGCAAGCGCCGCATACCTGGTCCGGCGTGGAGATTGCGCTTTGGGACTTGCTGGGCAAGGTACGCGAGGAGCCGGTCTGGAAACTGCTCGGATACCGCGAATCGTTCCGCAAACTCCCGTACGCGTCGCAACTGTTCGGCGACACACCCGCGCACACCTATCAACAGGCCACCGAAGCGTGCCGCCAGAATTTCCGTGCGGTGAAGTTCGGATGGGGACCGATCGGCAGAGGCGACCTCAAAACCGACCTCGAACATTTCGCCGCCGCGCGAGAAGGATTGGGCAAAGGTTCTCTTCTGATGGTGGACGTTGGACAGATCTTCGGCGACAACGTCGAGGCCGCCGCCGCGCGCCTTCCGATGCTGGAGCAGGTTGGCGCGATATGGCTCGAAGAGCCATTTCATACCAGTGCGCTGGATGCTTATTCATCCCTCTCTCGCAGAGGCAGGGTCAAGCTGGCGGGAGGGGAAGGAGCGCACAATTTTTACATGGCACGACATCTCATTGACTACGGCGGCGTCGGCTACATTCAAGTGGATTGCGGACGCATCGGCGGCATCGGCCCGGCTAAACGTGTGGCGGATTATGCAGTCTCCAAAGGCGTGACGTTTGTGAACCATACCTTCACGTCGCACCTGGCGCTCAGTGCCTCGCTGCAGCCCTATGCAGGTTTGCGCTCCCACGAAATCTGCGAGTATCCTTTCGCTCCCAAGCCCTTGGCGCGGGAGGTCACCTCCAACCATTTGGAGCGTGACAAGGAGGGTTACGTTGCTCTGCCCAACTTACCCGGCCTGGGAATTGAACTGGATACACAGGCCATTCGCCGCTATTTCGTCCCCGTGGAGATCAAACTGAAAGGCGACATCCTGTTTAAGTCTTCCGATGGGTTCTAGCTAGCAGGTTGCGCAAAAACGCAGTTCCGAAGATTGCCGCTGGGATTGGGGCGTAAACGAAATATGACTTGCGAAAGCAATCAAGGTTTCCGGCTGGCTCGCCTGTCGTTTACGGTCACTGACGCCGTCCAAAGCTCGACTTCCGTGTAGTCGGAAACAGGAAGCCAAGCGGTTGTTGTCGCAAAATCACTTTCACTCCCGAAAAACCGGTCGCTTGAGTTTATGAATGCCGGGCGACCCAAGCAGCGGGAGTAAGGTCTGGGAGGCGATGGATCGGGAGATCGGCAAACCCAGGTAGAACTGCGGCCAAGTAGTCACGCACTCGGAGTTTCAACCTGCGGCAGCTTTCCACGACCGAGAGAATCGCCGCAACCTTGGGTCCCGCCTGTGGACTGCCGACGTGGATCCAGTTCTTCCGGCCCAGAGCCACGGGACGCATGGAATTCTCCGCCAGATTGGTACTTAGCTCTAATTCGGGATACTCCAAGAAGCGGGTGAGCTTTTTCCAAAGCGTGATCGCGCACTGGCAAGCCTTGCTGAGTGCGCTCGAAGGCAATGCAACCGACTGCGCTGCGTCGATGTTGCTACGAATTTCATCGAGAAGAGGCTTGGCTGTTTCCTGACGTCGGATATGGCGCGCCGCAGTAGTCAGCGCTTTGCGGCGAGCTTCCGCGTCGACGGCAAACAGTTCGTCCATCTGCGCCACAATCGGAGTTGCAACCGGGTCTCGGGGATTTAGCTGCACCGCCTCGAAAAACTGTCTTCTGGCATGAGCCCAACACGCGGCATGCACCATTCCCGGCCCACCGATCTGGTCATAAGCAGCGTATCCATCGGTTTGGAGAATGCCCTCGAACTGTCCCAGAAACCGCTTCGGTCCATCGCGTCCACGGCCCAAGCGGAAGTCGAACACCACGGTTCCTCCGGGGCGACTGTATTGCCAGAGATACGCTTGGTGATTCTGTCCTCGGCCCTCGCGTGTCTGCACATCGACTGGGGTTTCGTCCGCCTGAATGTAGCCACCGCGCATCTTGATGACGACCATGATCTTGCGAAGCTGGCCGTCGATGCATACGTACCGAAGCCGGATAATGTCATCGGTAAGAAAGGAAATCGAGAAAGGTACTGAACGGGAATTCTGTGAAAGACTCATTCATCTCAACCGTGCTTAGAATCGTCACTCCGACTCCGGTCAAAGCGGTTATCATCCTGTACAGCGATTCGCGAAAGTCCGCGCGGAAGCCGGGTGCCAACGCCATCTCAAAGCCTGCCAGCGAATCAATCACCAGGCGCTTCGGTATTCGCCGCATCATGACAGACGTAACTGGCCCATTGCTTGTTTCACGTCCAACAAACGTTGCTTTCATGTGCCCCAAAGCAGATTTAGCTGGTCAACTGGTCAACTGGTTCGTCGTCTTCGCGGGGCGACTGTCCTATCTTTCGGGGGTGAAT
>PLBY01000132.1 GCA_003134655.1 Acidobacteriaceae bacterium | reverse complement strand
TCTTCGGGACGGCCACGCTGGTTGGACTCATGATTCCTATGACTACGACCCATGCACCTTTCAGCCTATTCGGTGGAGTGCTCGCGGTGGTCTATCTTTTAGCGCTTGGTCGCTTCTTCCTTGCCCTTGGCGGGCTCGACACCGGAAGCTCGTTCGGTGGTCTAGGCAGCAGCCGGGAAATGACGATTTCCGCAATCGCGGAACCTGCCATGATGCTCGCAATTTTCACNNTTGGGCGCAAACTCCACGAATCTAAGCGAAATGGCGAAAGTCGCTGTAGGCCAGAGCTGGAGGTTCCTGGCGCCGTCGCAGATGCTGGCATTTGCAGCGCTCTTCATTGTGCTGATTGCCGAGACCGGACGAATACCAGTGGACAACCCGGCAACCCACCTCGAATTGACCATGATCCACGAAGCGATGATTCTCGAGTATTCGGGACCGTATCTCGCTTTGATCGAATGGGGCGCTTCCATCAAGCAGTTGGTTCTCATGACGCTGCTGGTCAATACGTTTTTCCCGTTCGGTTTGAGTTCTGACTGGATGCTCCAAACCATCGGCGTTGGGCTAGCTTTCTTTCTTGCGAAGTTGCTTGTGCTCGCGTGCCTTGTTGTCCTGGTGGAAACCAGCAACGCGAAGTTGCGTCTGTTTCGCGTACCGGAATTGCTCATGGTTGCTTTCATTCTAGGAGCGCTCGCGCTCATTTCAACGTTTCTGTTCTAAAGGCTGCCTATGCCGTTTGTCCCCAACCCCGAACTTGGCAACAGAATCATTACCCTGATGGCGGCGCTGGTCCTGGTGCTGCAGATCGCCGCGGTCGGACAGCGCGGGATCGTTTCGAGCATTCGCATTTTCGCGGTGCAGTCGTTTCTCTTGGGAGCGATTGCGGCCGTCATCGCCTACTTCAACCAGGCCAGCCACATCTATATTGCCGCTCTGCTCACGGTCTTCGTGAAAGCGGGATTGCTTCCCCGTTTGCTGGAACGCCTGGTGGAGAGAATCGGGATTCGTAGGGAGATCGAGCCGCTGATCAACGTCCCGCTGTCGATCCTCATCTCAGGCGGTCTGACGCTGCTGGGCTACGTGGTCGCGGAGTCCTTCTACCATCCGGAAGAGACGTCTGCCCGGGCGGCGCTTGGACATAACACGCTCGCCGTTGCCATCGCACTCTTCCTGATCGGCTTCTTTGTGATGGTAAACCGCCGTAAGGCATTAACGCAGGTCCTGGGGCTGCTTTCACTTGAAAACGGCCTCTTCCTGGCCGCGATTTCATTGACCTATGGAATGCCATTAGTGGTTGAGATTGGCATCTTTTTTGATGTTCTAGTCGCGGTGCTGGTTCTCGGCATTCTCGTCTTCCGTATCGGCGAGACGTTCGACTCCATGGACGTCAGCAAGCTGCGGAAGTTGAGAGAGTAAGCATACTTATGATTTTGCTCGGACTCCTTATCGTTCCTTTGGCCGCCGGTCCCTTGGCCTTCTTTCTGCGAAGAAGGCACATGATGGAGGTGGTCAATCTTGCGGCCTTCGCCATTCTGCTCGGCCTTGCCGCCGTGTTGGTTGCTCAGGTGCTTCGCAGCGGTCCGGTTTCACTGTGGGACGGCTTCTTTTACGCCGACGCTCTTAGTGCGCTAGTCGTGCTCTTGTCAGCTTTTGTGTCCCTGGTCTGTTCCATATACGCGGTCGGCTATTTTCGTCACGAGGAGGGAAGCGGAGTTTTGCACGAGGCCGAGGAGTTGGGTGGCCGGTTTGCCGTCGACAAGCTGCGTGAGTACTACGCTCTCATGCCTTTCCTGGTTTTCGCGATGACGCTGGTCGGGCTCGCCAACAACTTGGGAATACTCTGGGTGGCGGTTGAGGGAACTACCCTGGCGTCGGTGTTTCTGGTTATGTTTTACGGACGCGAAACCTCGCTTGAAGCTGCATGGAAGTATGCCATCATTGGCGGTGTTGGTCTCTCGATGGCATTGTTCGGCACGATTCTGACCTACTATTCCGCCTATGGGGCTCTCGGTACTGACGCGCTTGCGGGTCTGAACTGGTCCGTCCTCGCCGGAAACGCCGCCCAGTTTGACAAGCCGACTATGCGGCTGGCCTTCATCCTCATTCTTCTCGGATACGGAACCAAGGCCGGCATCGCTCCCATGCATACCTGGAAGCCGGATGCCTACAGTGAAGCGCCGATCCCGGGGGCAGCGATGCTTGCCACCGGCGTGCTCAACTGCGCTCTCTACGGTCTGATCCGCTTCTACATCCTGAGTTCGAGATGCCTCGGGCCGCAGTTTAGCTCGCGGCTCCTGATTCTTTTCGGGCTGCTCTCCATGGGAGTGGCCGTCCCCTTCATTCTCGTGCAGAAGAACTTCCGGCGCCTGCTGGCTTATTCGAGCATCGACCACAGCGGGATCATGGTGCTGGCACTCGGCTTCGGAGGGCCTTTGGGTATCCTGGGCATGCTTCTGCACATGACGTTTCATTCGGTGACCAAGCCCCTGCTCTTCTTTTGTGCCGGAAATGTCCAGCAACATCTGAAAACCGACCTGTTTCAGAAGGCGAAAGGTGGGTTGATCCATTCGATGCCCTTGACCGGAGCCGCATTTCTTATGGTGACACTTGCGGTCACCGGTTCGCCTCCCTTCAGCTTCTTCCAGAGTGAGTTCACCGTTCTGCGGGCAGGGTTTGCGCGCGACCATTTTGTGCTGGCGATTTTTTTCGTCTCCTTTCTCGTGCTGATTTTTTCCGGCTTCCTCGTGCACATCACCGGCCTGGTTCTCGGCGAGGACCCGGGCCTTCCGGCGGCAGACATGTGCGGCTGGAAAAAATACTCGGTCGCGGGTTTAGCTGTGGTGATTGTCGTGATGGGCTTCTGGATACCGGCTCCGTTGTTTAGGCTAATTCAGGGTGCGGTAGGCATCGTGGTGGGCGGATGATGACGCAATCAACCTCCGCAGTATTCGAAGCCCTTCGGCAGAAGCTTGGCCCACAGGTTCAGTCCGTGCGTGCGGACCGGGAAGATGAAGTCTATGTTCTTATCAGCGACTCCGACATTCGCCCCATCACAGCACATCTGCGAGGCGAATTCGGGGCCCGACTGGTTACGGTGTTCGCTGAAGACCGCCGCTCGGTGGAAGGCGTTTTCTTCAACTACTATGTCTTCGAACAAAAGGGCAGCGCTCAATACCTGATCGTGCAGGCGCCTGTGCGGTCCGACACTCTTGAGTTTCCCTCGCTCTCCGCCGAACTACCCGCGGTGAACTGGCAAGAGCGTGAAATTCAGGATTGGTTTGGCCTGAAGGCCGTTGGACACCCGAA
>PLBY01000127.1 GCA_003134655.1 Acidobacteriaceae bacterium | reverse complement strand
CGGAGAGGGTGGTGGCGGCGGGGGTGGTGGCGGGGGCGGAACCGCTTTCTTTCCGCAGGCGCCAAGCGCCAGTAGAGCGCTGAGGGCAATGATGAGCAGAGACCACTTCATGCTTTGATGCTTCACTTTTATTCCTCCCTACGACCCCAAAGGCTTGCCTCCAGGGTCAGACGAAGCGTATTTACTATTTCCAACTCCAATTGGGTTGGCTGTTGCGTCCTGTAAAAGTCAGTTGTTGCGCCTTGCTGCCGTCGGCCAGCATCGTCCATATCTGCAGACTGCCCGATCGGTTCGATTGAAAAACGATATGCCGGTTGTCCGGCGACCACGATGGAAAATCGTTCCGCCCGCCGTCATGCGTAAGCTGCACCCACTGCTTGCTGGCAATATCCATCAAGTAGAGGTCCGACGATCCCGGTTCCCCTGGCCCATACTTCCGAACCCATGCAAATGAGAGAAACTGCCCGTTGGGCGCCCAGTTCGGCGACACCGCGTACCCTTGATCGGTCATCCGCTGCTGGTTGGTGCCGTCGGCTCCCATCGTATAAATCTGCGGCAATCCCGTGCGCCCGCTGACAAAGGCGATCTGGGCGTTCGTCTTTCGGTTCCACACCGGGGAAACATCCGGCCCCTTCGCCGTCGTCATGCGATGTAGATTACCGCCCGACGCATCCGACACATAAATTTCTGGCTCGCCTCCGCGCGACGACGAAAACGCCATCTTCGTCCCATCCCCCGACCACGCCGGAGACAGATTCGTCCCGCCCATGTGCGGAAAACCCACCGCCCGGTTCAGTTCGAGCGAATACATCATGATTTCCCAGCCCGTCTTGGTCAGGCTGCTGAAAGCGATGCGCGACCCGTCCGGCGAAACCCGCGGCGATAATGAAATCGAGCCTAAATGTGTGATCTGGTGCTGGTTCGAGCCATCGTAATCCATGGCCCAGATTTCCTTGTGCCCGGTGCGCTCGCTCACAAAGTAGATCTGGGTCTCGGCGATGCCGGTGATTCCTCCACCCAGCCGGAAGATGATTTCGTCGGCAAACTTATGGGCCATCATCCGCGCTGCCGCGTCGCTGGGGGTATCCGTGTATTGCTTGCCCAAAATCTGCGGCGACTGCGTGTTCTTCACGTCGTACAGCCAGCCCTGAACCGTTAGCTTTCCGCTTGCGACGCTCAGGCTTCCAAACGCAAGCACGGCTGCATTGGGAGGAGGCGCATTCCACGCCAGCAAATTGACGTCTGGCGGCTGCCCAGGGGTCTGCAACGGATAAAAACTCTTCGACACCAACTCCACGATCCCGGAGACGTCGAGATCGTTCCACAGCGTGTCATTGAAGCTCTTGAGCAGCGCGGTGTTCTGCGGATCGCCGGTCGAAGGCTTGAAGTCCGGTACCGCCAGCCGCGCCTTCTCCATGCCGAGGCTCGTGCCCGTCTTCACCCAATCCTGAGCGAAAAGCGCGGAAGATAGACAGCAGCAAATGAGAACGAACGCCAACGCGGGCCCGCGGAAACTGCTGGGCCATCGCCGGAAAGTGGGTCTAGCGGCTTCGTCCATCCCTGTGCGGGGAAAACATACTCCGTACGACAATATCGTAGAACGATATGAATTGCTTTGCAAGGCTTCTTCCCTCTTATTACACTCTCTTACCGCATTGTGCCTCTACTTCGACACACAAAGTCAATCGGTAGTGCTTGGTATTTACCGGAATGGTTCACTTCTTGTAGTCGAACCAGTACTCCACTGAAATCTTCCCACCGGAATAATCCGGCGGCAACGGACCGAAAGTATCAATGCGCTGCAGCGCCCGCACCGCCGAAATATCCAGCGAAGGTACGCCGCTCGACTGCTCCACCTTCACGTTCATGGGATGGCCGTCCCGCGCCACGTCGAACGTAATGTACACCCGCTGCGCCGTCGCGATTCTCGGATCGACCTCATACTTCAGCCAGTTCTCCGAAACCTTCTGCTGAATCACGTGCACGTACCACGAGTACTTTGTGCCAAAATCCCCGCCGCCTCCCGTGACGCCAAATCCGCCCTTGGCCCCCGCCGCGCTGAACGTACCGTAAGGCCCGCTGACCGGACCGCCTTCTCCAAACGCCACTTGATTGCTTTCTTCCTCGGGTGGGGCCTGCGATTTCTCTTTCGATACCGTCTCCTGTTTCTTCTTCGGCTTTATTTTCGCGTTCTTGCCCTGAATCTCGATGGCATCCGGCGCCTTCTCTTCGATCTTCGGCTGCGACTGCGTGATGCCCTTTGATTCATTCGCCAGCACGTTCTGCGTCTGAGCGGGATTCGCCGGCAGTGGCACCGTGCTTACCAGCGTCGCGCCGATCGCTTCCCCGCCTCCGCCCGCGCCCCACGTGTCGCCGCTCGTCCGGTAGACGACTGCCGAGTAGATCAGCAAAGCCACCGTGAGGCCCACGTGCAACCCCGCCGACCACGCCAGCGCGCGGCCCCAGCGTTCGCGCTCAAAATAGATATCAGCGTTTGCTGCCATTTTGCTCGAGTGGTTGCGTCACAATGCTGACATTGGTAATTCCCGACTGCTTCACCGCGTCCATCACCGTAGCGAAAGCGCCGAAGGGAACATTTTCGTCGGCCCGCACAAACACAGCCTGATTGCGCGGGTCCCGAATCTTCTGCCGCAACTTGGCCCCAATCTCATTGATGTTGATCGCGTCATTGCCGAGAAAGACGCGCTGATCCTTATTGATTGTGATCACCATGCGCTCCTCGGTAATCTGCTTCACCGTCCGCGTCTTCGGCACGCTGACGTCGACTCCCGACTGCAGCACCGGCGCCGTCACCATGAAAATAATGAGCAGCACCAGCACCACATCCACCAGCGGAGTGATGTTGATGTCGGCGATCGCTGTCTGCGTGCGTCCGTTGGAAGTCGTGAACGCCATCAGCGCCTCACTTCTGCGACCGGAGCCTGCGCCTGGCTGTGCTCCACCGCGTTGAGCACTTCGAGGGCAAAGTCATCGCTGCGCGAGGCAAACTCGCGGATCGACGCGCCGATCAGGTTGTAAGCGATCACAGCAGGAATCGCAGCTGCCAATCCGGCAGCGGTAGTAATCAGAGCCTCTGAAATGCCGGGTGCCACCGCGCGCAACGTCGCCGCGCCCGCCGTCCCCAGCCCGTGAAAAGCATCGATGATGCCCCACACGGTGCCGAACAGCCCGACAAAGGGCGTCACCGCGGCCGTAATCGCGAGCCACGGCATATTCCGTTCCAGCCGCGTGATTTCTTCCGAGGCCCCAATCTGCATCCCGCGCTGGATCGACAGCAGATTCCGGATGGTCCCCGACGTCTGCGCCTGCCGCTTGTACTCCTCGTACCCGCCTTCGAACACACCGACCAGCGGGCTGGGCTTGAACTGCTCCGCCACAGCCGCAATATCCTGCAATCGCTGCGCCTTGCGAAACGCGCGCACGAAGCGCCCGCTCTGCATGCGCGCCCGCCGCAGCAGGCTCCATTTGGTCAGAATGATCGACCAGGAAATCAGGCTGAACGCCAGCAGCCCCAGCAATACCAGCTTGGCCACCGCGCCACTGTTGGAGATCATGTCGACGATTTCGCCGCCGACGAACGCTGCTGGCAAGGGAAAGAATTGCATCGCGTTTTAAGAGAACACCTCTGCTGATTATAGATGAACCAACCCGCCGACTCTTGCGCCCGTACCCGATCCGCCAATGAAATATTCGGGTTGATGCACGGCTTTCATTGGCTCGTTCGTGGATCGCTATTCGTGAGCGCAAATGAGATTGCCATCGAATCCAGATACGGCGAATCCAGCGGCGTGAAGTGCAGATCCTTCACTTGGATCACCATGTAAAAGTCTTCAATCTTCATGATGCGCCTCGCGCGGAGAGGCACCGGGGCAGATTGCTTCGGATTCAGCCAAAAGACATTGTTCTTCGCCTCGTCCGACGGCGTCTGCTCCGCCATCAGAACGTTGCGATAGAAGCTGTGACGCAAATCCCTGAGCGTGACATTCCAGGAAGTCACCTTGACGTCGCCTCCCGGCATCACCGGTGCAATCGTCAGTTCATAGCAATCCTTCCCCTGAGGATCCTTGATGCGCTCCCGGTACGACGCATTCTCCGGCGTGAGCTTAAGGTCGAACCCTTCCTCGGTGATGCGAGTCGAACCTCGCCGGAAACTCTCCGCATAGACAGTCGGCGGACTATTCTGGCCTAATGCCGGCACCGTGACGATGACCCACGCGAGAAGAACAAGCACCATGCGATTCATCGGCGGTTGACCTCTTCCATGGTGCGAGCACCAGAACCCGCCATGACTGGCTCCGAATTCATTTTTCGCAACCAGTCGCACAGGGCGCGCGCAGCGCGGTTGCTATTCCCTGCCAGCCGAACCACTTGCGGCCACAGCCAGGGTCGCAAAGCGACAAACCACGCAAACCGACCCTCCAGAAACTGGCCGTTGGAATCGACAAAACGCTCCGTCGATGGGAACCTGAAGTCGAATTCGTCAGATATCACTTTCACCACCGCGAATTCCACTCCCCGCACTTCAGCCGCGCGCGCGACCGCGGCCGCTTCCATGTCAACCGCCTGCGCCCCAAACGAATCTCGCAGACTCGCCTTCTGCTCCGGGCTCGCGACCGATCCGAAACTGACCAGCACGCCATCCCCGCAATTCAGATTCACGCTGCTGCCATCACCTGCATTCATCACCCGCCGTGGCCGGACGATGCTCCCCACTTTGAGCCCCGGATCGAGCGCCCCCGCAAAGCCCACCGAATAAATCACCCTCGGCGCGTAAGTCGCGACCACCGCCTCGGCCGCCCGCCGCGCCCCCTCGGCCCCAATGCCGCCGCAAACCAACACGAAGTCGCCCTTCTCGAAAAACCGGAAGCGCCGTCCGTCGACGACCTTCTCGCTGACGCGCCACTCCTTCGCCCGCACCAGCGGACGCACTTCGCGTTCCAGCGCGGCCACAATAGCGACTCTAGACATATCCGTTGCCCTTGAACCACTCCACCGCCCGCCGCAAAGCCCCTTCGACTGGAACAATCTTCCAGCCCAACTCGCGCTCGGCCTTGCCCGAACTGGCGAACATTTTTTTCTTGCCCATGCGCACTGTGTCAACTGTCGCCCGCGGTTCCCGCTTCAACAGTCTTCCGGTGAAAGCCTCGTCGATGACTCCGGTCGCAAACGCAAAGCAATAAGGCAGCTTGATCGTTGGCGAACGCAGCCCGGTAATCCGACCCAGCGTATCCAGAATCTGCTTCAGCGTCAGATCCTCTCCGCCCAGAATATAGCGCTCGCCCGACTTCCCTTTTTCCAAAGCGGCAACGTGCCCTAGCGCGCACTCCCGCACGTCGACCAGGTTCAATCCGGTTTCCACGTAGGCGGGAAACTTACGCTTCAGAAAATCAAGCACAATCCGCCCAGTCGGAGTCGGCTTCACATCCTGCTCCCCCACCGGCGTCGTCGGATTCACCGTGACCACATGCATCCCGCTGCGCCCGGCCTCCAGCGCCACCTGCTCTGCCATGAACTTCGACCGCTTGTAATGGCCAATCATGTCCTCCAGCAACACTGGAGAATCTTCATCCGCCGGATGTCCATCGCTGGTGAACCCCATGGTCGCAACGCTCGAGGTGTACACCACGCGCCGCACGCCATTCTTCTGCGCCGCTTCCAGAATCGCCCGCGTCCCCTCGACGTTGGACCGGTACATCTCCTCCGGATCGCGCACCCAGAGCCGATAGTCGGCCGCGACGTGAAACACGGTATCGCAACCCGCCATCGCTTTTTCGAGGGACGCACCGTCGCGCAGATCCCCGGTGGCAGTCTCAGCTTTCAGACCGTCCAGGTTGCGCAGATTGCTCGTAGGTCGCACCAGCAGTCGCAACTCCGCACCTTGATCGGCAAGCACACGTGCGACGTGAGAGCCCAAAAATCCCGTGGCGCCAGTGACAAAAGCTAGCATTCGCAGTCAACCTGTGGGTACGGCTTCAACTAAACACTCTATCGTACCGGTCGAGTCTTCGCGATGCATCTAATCTGCGGACTGGTCATTTGTCTAACCCTTTCAATCTTGAGCGGTTGCGCGTAGATTCGGAATATGCAAGCGCTGAGACTCGTCTCGACTGCTCTGCTGTTTTCATGCGGCTTTCTTACGCCTAGTGCCATAGCGCAGTGTCACGACCCTTCCTTAGTCGCAGTCGGTCCGGGCTCTCCTCCGAATCTGGGTTCGGCCCCGACAGTGACGGGACAAGGCGGAGCAGACGATCGCATCGTCGACCTAACCTTGGTGCTTCGCAAGTCTGGAGCTGTGCGCGATGCAAAAGTGCTCAAAGGCCCCACAGCGCTGCGAGAACCTGCAATTCAAGCCGCAAAGCACCGGAACTACAAGGACGCTATCCATGCCTGGCCCTTCTCAAACGAGATCATGGTAGAGGTGACTTTCCCCAAGGACACGGATGGAGCACTTGACATTCGACAGGTGATGCCAGGGGGTGTGCCGGGATGTGTGTACGTCACCAGAGTGAGAGTCACGCCGGAGGTCATGCAAACTTATCTGCTGGAACGCGTCGACCCTGTATATCCAGCAGGAATTGAGAAGGCTGGCGCACTGATTTTCCGTCTCCATATTGAAGAAGACGGAAATGTATCCAGTGTCGAAAAGGTGAGTGGACCTGACGCTCTAGCTCCCGCTGCCATCGATGCGGTCAAGAAATGGAAATATCGACCGTATGAGTTGAATGGAGCTGTCATTGCTGTAGAGACGACGGTGGAACTCAAGCCTCCAAACTGAACGCTTCTCCTGAATCGCTAACTGCTCTCCTTCGCCATCACCTTCGCGTACGTCGTCAGCGCCAGCAGCGGGAAATAATCCCGATAGAGGTGATACATCAAATAGAACACACGTGGAAATCCCGTGCCCGTGAAGAACGGCTCATCCCACGATCCGTCGGTTCTCTGCGTGCGCAGCAAATAAGCAATGCCGCGGGCCACCGAGTCGCTGCGAATGTCATTGGCCGCCAGCAATCCCAGAATGGCCCACGCCGTCTGCGAAGGCGTGCTCTCGCCCTGCCCGCGCAAAGTCGGATCATCGTACGACCCCACGGTCTCGCCCCATCCGCCATCGGCGTTCTGCACCATGCGCAGCCACTCCGCTCCCTGCTGCACGCAGGGTTCGTGCAAGTCCATCCCGATCGCTTCCAGCCCGCGCAACACCAGCGCCGTACCGTAGATGTAGTTCACGCCCCAGCGCCCGAACCAGCTTCCATCCGGCTCCTGCTCCTTGCGGACAAAAGCAATCGCCCGTTTCACCGCCGGATGATTCTTGTCATACCCATACGTCGCCAGCATCTCGAGAATCCGCCCGGTGATATCCACGGTTGGCGGATCCAGCATGGCGTTGTGATCGGCAAATGGGATGTACTGGAACACCATCTTGTCGTTGTCTTTGTCGAACGACGCCCATCCTCCGTTCTTGCACTGCATCGAAAAAATCCAGTCAATGGCGCGCTGCACCGACTCCCGCTGGTACCGTCCATTGGGATGCTCCACCCGGCTCAGCCCCAGGCAAACCATCGCGCTGTCATCGACATCCGGATAAAACTCGTTGTTAAACTCGAAGTACCACCCACCCGGCTTGCCCGCCTTGTTCTTGACCTGCCAGTCCCCCACATTCCGCACTTGCTTCTGCAGAATCCAGTCCGCGCACTTCACCATCCGCGGATCATTCGCCGGAACTCCCGCCTCGCCCAGCGCAAACAGCGCGTACGCCGTATCCCACACCGGAGACATGCAAGGCTGCATGCGGAAGGTATCTTCCTCTTCGATTCCCAACTTCTCAAACTCATCCAGCGCGCGGATCACCTGCGGATCGTCCAGCGAATATCCCAGGCACCGCAGCGCAATGATCGCGTTCATCATCGACGGATAAATCGCTCCCAACCCGTCGCTCATTTCAAAGCGCGCCAGCATCCACTTCTCAGCACTCTTCAACGCCACCGACCGCAACGGACGCACGTGCACCCGCTCCAGCCAGTGCGTCATCCGATCCAGCACCAAAAAGAAGTTCCGCCACGACACCAGCTTCTTCGCCCAATGCAGGTGCATCCGCGACTTCTGCATCCCCCCCACGAATAACTCTTCCACGCCCATCTCGCGCGGAATTTTCTTGAACGGCTTCTTGGCGTAGCAGATCGACAGCGGCACCAGGATGGCCCGCGACCACGAAGAGATCTCGTAGATATTGAACCAGAACCAGTTGGGAAAGAGCACAATCTCCGGCGGAATCGCCGGAACCGCGTCATAGTCATACTGCCCGAAGAAACACAGATAGATCTTGGTGAATGTATTGACTTCGGTGACTCCGCCCATCTCCAGAATCTTCTTGCGGGCGCGCTCCATGGCCGGATGATCCGCCGTATACCCCGCCAGCTTCAACCCGAAATACGCCTTCACCGAAGCGCTGATGTTCGACGGCCCAGCCGCATAAATGCTCCAGCCCCCGTCCTCGTTCTGATGGCGCAGAATCCAGTTCGCGCACTTCTGGAACCGCTCCTGGTTCCCCGTCCCCAGCAGCGTGTGCAGCAGAATGTAATCCGACTCAAGCGTGGTGTCCGCCTCGAGTTCCCCGCACCAGTACCCATCTTCATGCTGCTGCGAGAACAGAAACTTGCGCGCAGCCGCGACCGCCGCGCCCACGCGGCTGCCCAAACCTTCAATTTTTCCGAAGCGAAGCTGTGGATTCGAACCTATGGAAGAGGAGGCTAAATGAGCATCGGGGGAGTCAGTATTCATCGATTGGCGGCTCCGTTAATCCGCGGTTGCGTTGGCCGGAGCGGCGGCGATCGCCTCCACAATCTCCGGCGGAAGCCCGAAGCGCACGTTCTCTGGCATCACTTCGAGTTCCTGCATGTTGTCAAACCCCTTGTCACGCAAAAACGTCACGGTCTCTTCGACCAGATGCTCCGGCGCCGAAGCTCCGGCAGTCAGGGCAATCGTCTTCACACCCTTCAACCAGTCGGGCTCAATGTCATTACAGCTATCAATGAGATGCGCATTCGTGCCCAGGTTGCGCGCCACTTCGACCAATCGGTTCGAATTCGAACTGTTTTCCGATCCCACCACAAGCAGCAAATCCGCCTCGGACGCCACCTGCTTCACCGCAACCTGCCGGTTTTCCGTCGCGTAGCAAATATCCTGCGCCGCCGGCCCCTTGATGTTGGGGAACTTCTTCTTCAGCGCCGCGATAATGTCTTTGGTCTCATCCAGGCTCAGCGTCGTCTGCGTCAAATACGCTACGCGATCCGGGTCCGGCACGTTGAGCGATTTCACCTGCTCCGGCGATCCCACCACCTGCGTCACCAGCGGAGCTTCGCCCAGCGTCCCAATCACTTCATCGTGATCCTTATGCCCAATCAGAATGAGCGAGAATCCTTCCTTGGCGAACTTCACCGCCTCCACGTGGACCTTGGTCACCAGCGGACACGTCGCATCAATCACGCGCAACCCGCGCTTGGCGCTGTGTTCGCGCACTTCCGGCGAAACGCCGTGCGCGCTGTAAATAATGCGCTCGCCGTTCGGCACTTCGTCTTCACTGTCGACAAAAATCGCGCCCTTGCCGCGCAGCTCCTCCACCACAAAGCTGTTGTGGACGATCTCCTTGCGCACATAAATCGGCGGCCCAAACGCCTCCAGAGCAATGCGGACCACGTCAATCGCCCGCACCACGCCCGCGCAGAATCCCCTCGGCTTAAGCAACAGCAAAGTCTTTCCGTCAGTTTTTGATAGAAGTCCAGACACGATGTAAGCCCGCTCCTCAAATCCCCAGTCGCGGCCCGGGTGTCATTCCAGAAAACTCCCTCTGGTCTGTCATTCCGAGCGAAGCGAGGAATCTGCTCTCAGTCTTTAGATGCAAGAACTGCCACGAAACCCCTACCTTCAGGGTACACGATCCCCATTGTGGCAATACCAATAAACTACCGGAAAGTACCGGGATGGTCAACGTAAGCCACAGAAAGCGCTGGGATTAGCAGTGAACGGGGAAATCTGGACCCTGAACCGGGAGGGGCCGTCCGGTCGACCGGCGCGACCGATGACATTTTCTTTTGGACACCTCCGCCCGGAGGATCAAATTCGAACGCGTCAGGCCGCCAGCTGTGCTGCTCGCCGTGACTTGAGATCCGTAAGCGTGATATCCAGAATTTCGCCCGGCGCTCCGCTGGCGGCTACCCGAACCAACAATCCAGCCTTCAGATAAAAATCAATCAGTGGCGCAGTGCTGCGATCGTAAGCTTCCAGCCGCACCCGGATCGATTCCGGCCGGTCGTCTTCCCGCTGAAACAACTTCCCGTCACAGTGATCGCACCGGTCGGCGACTTTCGGAGGCCGTTCGGTCACATGGAACACAGCCTTGCATTCCTCGCAAGTGCGGCGGCCGCCGATCCGGGCGACGATTTCGCTCGTCGGCAACTCGTAATTCACCACCGCAGTCAGGGCCAGCCTCTCGGCATCCAGCAACTGTTTCAGCGACTCAGCCTGCCCCAGCGTGCGCGGAAATCCGTCAAGGATGAACCCTCCCCCGCAGCGCAAGCAGCCCGCCCGCTCCCGCACCATCTCCCACACCGTTGAATCGGGCACCAGGGCCCCGCGGCGCATGTATCCCAGAGCCTCCCTCATGGCCGGGCTCTGCTCGCACTCCCTCCGGCTTCCCGCCGCGCGGAAGACGTCGCCCGTCGAGAGATGACAGGCGCCCAGTCGGTGGTTCAACAAGTCAGCCTGGGTACCTTTGCCGACTCCCGGCGCTCCCAACAGGACAAGCCGCCACGGAGTCAGCCCATTCGCTGCCACGTCCTCGCACCGGGCCGAGGTCCCCTGCAGCCACGCCACCCGATCCTTCACATTTTGTGGGCTCATCCTTCTGCCTATAGCTGAAGGATCTTGCTTGCTCAGTGACGGACATCACAAAGGGATCCTCTCCGAATCACACTTTTCCCATTGCAGGACATTTTTTCGGCATGGCCCCCTCGTGCCACCAACCCCCCTCCCCGTGCCATTGTGATCACAGTCGATCTGACGCAACATATTAATGTCATCGCGAGACTTCCCAGGTCAGCGACCATGCAAGAGCTTAAGACCAGACCGATGGTAGGCAACTCTAAGACCCGAGCGGCCTCTACCAATCCGCAACGCAGCAGACTTCTGCTGGCGCTCGTTCTCCTGGTCGTTGCTCTCGTCGCGGTCGTCCTGAAAGACCAGGAGTTCTGGTTCGGCTCTGATCAATCCCTGCTGGAATCCGATGGGCCCACGCCTGCCGTAGCTTCGAAGACGGTAGCCACCCCGGTCCCCGCAGTCGCCGCGCCGGCAAAGTCCAACACCGCAAGAGCTCGCATCCCGGCCGCCAAGGCCTCCTCTGAGGCGAAGTCCGCGGACGCACCCGCCGTCACCCGCACCGTCCTGCCTCCGCTGGACGTCGAAGTAATCGCCGGCGACGCGCACAGCAGGATTCACCCTGGCACCAACGCAGCGAAGTTGGAAATCACCCACCCGTCGACGGCCGCCGCGGCGCAACCTGCCATTGCGGCAGCCACCAACGCAGCCCAGCACGAGCCTATGTCCGTCGAAGCCACCCGCGCGAGTGCGACCTATCCAGCTCTGGCGCAGCACATGAATGTTCAGGGATCGGTAGTGTTGCAAGCCGTGATTGGCACCGACGGCGTGATTCAGAATCTCCGCGTGCTGAGCGGTCCCGCCATCCTCTCCTCGGCGGCCCGGCAGGCGGTACTCGAGTGGCGCTTCAAGCCCGTCCTGCAAGACGGTCAGCCCGTCGAGACCAAGGCCAAGATCACCGTCAACTTCACCATCAAGGTAGCTGACGGCGCTGCCAACACCACCCTGGCCGACAGCCGCGCCTCCAACGACCTGATCATCACCCGCTAGCGCGAATCATCTCATCAACAACCCCGGAAGGAACTCCGCCTCACCCGTTCGCCTTGATCATCTGCTCGGCGTGCTTGCGGGAGGTCTCGGTCAGCTTCGCCCCGCTCAGCATGCGCGCCACTTCTTCCGTCCGCTCCTCGCCCGTGACCGCCCGAATGCTGGTACGCGTTCGCCCGCCCGATTCCTTCTTCTCGATGACGTAATGATGATCGCCAAACGTCGCGATCTGCGGCAAATGCGTCACGCACAAAACCTGATTCGATCGCGCCAGCGACTTGAGTTTCTTCCCCACAGCCTCCGCCGCCCTTCCGCCAATCCCAGTGTCGATCTCGTCGAATACCAAAGTTCTCTGGGTGCCCCGCCCTTGTCGCGCCTTTTGCGACAGAGCCTGCCCTGAGCGGGGCGAAGGGGTGGGGGGTTTGACTTTCTCGCGCGCACCCGCCTCCACACTCGCCTTCAGCGCCAGCATCACCCGCGACAACTCTCCTCCCGAAGCAATGTGTTCCAGTTGACGCAACGGTTCGCCGGGATTCGTCGAGATCATATACACCACCTGATCAATGCCCGATCCCGTCCAGTTCCCTTCTTCTTCCGAACTCGTCATCTCAATCCGGAACGCCGACTTCATGGCCAGATCGTTGATCTCCGCCTCAACGAGTTTCTCCAGCCGCCGCGCCGCCTCCGCACGCTTCTTCGACAATAACCGCGCCGCCCGCAGATATTCCCCAGCCGCCTTCGCCAACTCCGCCCGCAATCCCCGCAAGATTTCGTCTTTGTTCTCCACCTCTGAGAATTTCCGCGACACGTCAGCCTTTAACTGAATCACCTCATCCAGCGTCGGCCCATATTTGCGTTTCAGCCGATCCAGCAGTGCGAGCCGATCCTCCACCTGCGCCAGATGCTCCGGCGACGCATGAATTCCTCCCGCATAATCCCGCACGCTCGCGCCCACGTCCTCCACGCTGATGCGCGCCGTCTCGAGAGCCGCCAGCGCTTCCTGAAACTTGGGCTCGTAACGAACCAACTCCTCGACCTGCTTCTGTGCCGCCCGCAGCGACGACGCCGTCGACCCATTCCCCTCGTACAGCAGATCAAACGCATTCATCGCCGCGTTATAAATCTTTTCCGCGTTAGCGAGCACACGCTTCTCGCCCTCCAGCCGTTCATCTTCTCCACTCTGCAGCCGCCCGTCTTCGATTTCACGCTTCTGGAAAATCCAGAGATCCACCAGCCGCAACCGGTCCTGCTCGCCCCGCTCCAGCTCTTCAATGCGAGTGCGAATTTCTTTCCACGCCGCGTACGTCGTTTCCACGGACACCAGTTGGCTACCAGCAAACGCGTCCAGCAACTCCAGCCGCGCCGGCCCGTCAAACGACAAAAGCGATTCGTTCTGCGCATGGATGGTCGCCAGATGCGGCGCCAGCAGCCGCAACACAGCCACGGTCGCCGGCTGGTTGTTCACGAACACGCGCCCCTTTCCCCCGGCCGCAATTTCCCTCCGCAGAATCAAAGTCCCGTCATCGGACTCGTCCAGCCCGTTAGCTTCCAGAATTCCCACCAGTGGTTTCTCCGCCGCACCCTCGACCTCAAACACCGCCGACACCACGGCGCGCTCCGTCCCCGTCCGAATCACATCGCTCGAAGCCTTGTCGCCCAGCAGCAGCGCCAGCGCATCCACCAGGATCGACTTCCCCGCCCCGGTCTCGCCCGTCAGCAGGTTCAATCCCTGCCCGAACTCCACCACCAGGTGGTCGATCACCGCATAGTTCTCGAGCCGCATTTCAATCAGCACGGTTAATCCTGGATTCCCGAAGTTTTGCGCAGCATAGCACGAAAGCCCTTCGTCCGTTCCGTGCCTCCAAAGAGTAGCGCCGGCATCCTGCCGGCTGTCCCGAGGGCGTCTCGCCCGCGGACCCGTCCCTCACCCCCCGGTTGCCGACCGTACGCCACCGCACTAAAGGCCCCCGCCCGTTACCAACGCGCACCCCATCCCCTTGATTTGAAACGAACCCGCCCCTACCATCATCTAACATACCTCGATGGCCATTGCCGGACAGTACTCGGTCGAAACTCTCCAGGATTCGATCCCAGCGACCATGCAAGCCGCGGTCTACCGCGGTGTAAACGATGTCCGCCTGGAAACCGTTCCCGTCCCCAAGATCGGCACCGGTGAAATGCTCGTCCGCGTCCACTCCTGCGGCGTTTGCGGAACCGACCTCAAAAAAATTTCCACAGGCTCTCATTCCGCCCCCCGCATCTTCGGACACGAGACCTCCGGGGTTGTCGCCGCAGTCGGCGAAGGTGTCCAGACCTATCGCCCCGGCGATCGCGTCATGGTCTTCCACCACATTCCCTGTCGCCAGTGCTTTTACTGCCAGAACAAGACCTTTGCCCAGTGCACCACCTACAAGAAGGTTGGCTGCACCGCCGGATTCGAGCCGTCGGGCGGCGGTTTCGCCGAGTACGTCCGCGTAACGGACTGGGTTGTCGAACACGGCACCGTCCGCATCCCCGACGGCGTCTCCTTCGAGCAAGCCTGCTTCGTCGAACCGGTCAACACCTGTATGAAGGGGATCGAGGCTCTGCGCCTCCGCCGCGGCGAAACCGTTCTGGCCATCGGTCAAGGTCCCATCGGCATCATATTGAGTGTGCTAGCCAGACAGACGGGCGCCACCTTAATTACTTCCGATTTGTATCCGGAGAGGCTTAGAATAGGATCAAGTTTCGGGTTAGAGCTTACAATTGATGCATCGCAGGCAAATGTAGTTGATCGTGTCCGCGAGTTGACTGAGGGGCGCGGCGCCGATGCGGTAATTCTCGCGGTTGGCGGCAACTCCCTTATTCGCACCGCGATGGATGCGGCCCGTCCCGGTGGCCGGGTATTGCTGTTTGCGCAAACGCAGCACGGAGAGGCGTTGATCGATCCTGCAGCCATCTGTGTCGATGAGAAAACCTTAGTGGGGTCCTATAGTGCATCGGTCGACTTGCAGGACGAGTCGATCCGTTTTGTCATGAACCGTGTGATGGATCTGGAACGACTGGTCAGCCACCGCTTCCCGCTCTCCGAGAGCCCGCAAGCCCTGGATCTGGCCGCCCATCCGCAACCTTCGTCTATGAAGATCATGATTCAGCCCGGCAGTACTTGGGAAGGAAGCCAGCAGTGAACGGAACAATGACCGCCGCCGTCTTGTACGGCAAAGAAGACCTTAAGATCGAAAAGGTACCCATCCCTCGCGTGGGAGCCGGCGAGGTTCTGGTCAAAGTCCAGGTCGCATTGACCTGCGGCACCGATCTCAAGGTCTACCAGCGCGGCTACCATGCCCGCATGATCGTCCCCCCTGCTCTGTTCGGTCACGAATTGGCCGGAGTCATCGAGGAAGTCGGCGCCGGGGTCAACGGCTTCAAGAAGGGCATGCGCGTCGTTGCCCTCAACTCCGCCCCCTGCCAGATGTGCTTTTACTGCTCCAAGCATCAGGAGAACCTCTGCGAAGATCTCCTCTTCAACAACGGAGCCTACGCCGAGTACATTCGCGTCCCGAAACGCATTGTTGAAGCCAACATGCTGATCATCCCGCCCGGCGTTAGCGTCGAAGAGGCGGCCATGACCGAGCCTCTGGCCTGCGTTCTGCGCGGACTGCATGAAACCGGCGTGGAAATCGGCGACACCGTCACCATTCTCGGCGGCGGCCCCATCGGACTCATGTTCGTGCAGGTCGCCCGCGCCATCGGCTGCAACGTGATCTCCGTCGTCAAGCGCGACGGCCAGGTCGAAGCCGCCAAGCACATGGGCGCACACGAGATCATCCAGACGACAAAGGTGACCAGCGTAGTCGACGCCGTCCGCGCACTTTCTCCGCAAAAGCGCGGTTGCGACGTCGTGATCGAAGCCGTAGGCAAGCCGGAAGCGTGGGAGTGGGCCGTCGACATGGTCCGCAAAGGCGGCACCGTCAACTTCTTCGGCGGATGCGCCAATGGGACCAAAGTGCAGCTCGAAACCAACCGCCTGCACTACTCCGAAATTACCCTGAAGGCCACGTTCCACCACACGCCGGAAACAGTTCGCCGGGCCTTCGGATTGATCGCGGCCAAGAAAATTCGCCCCACCGACTACATCACCGGGGAGGCGCCATTGTCGCGCCTGCAACAGGTTCTCCGTCATATGCTGAACCGCGGAGGCGACATCAAAACCGCAATCATCCCCGGCCACTGATTAGCCGATGGGCTCATAAGATTTGTCATCCTGAGCGAAGTAACTGGTTCGCGAATGCGAACCAGTTACGCAGTCGAAGGATCCCTACCCTGGCAAGATGCAGACGGAAGCGCGGGATCAGGGAAGAATACTGAATTGTCATCCGTACAAGAACAACCCGTGACCACCCCCGCCGCCCTCGGCTGGTCCCGCCTGCCCGCTCACTACGCCATCCCTTCCACCGCCCCCTCGCTCGCCGAAGCCTGCCAATACTGCGCCCGTCTCGCCCGCACGCACTACGAAAATTTCTCCGTTGCCAGCTGGTTCCTGCCGCGCCGCCTGCGCCAGCATTTCTTTAACGTCTATGCCTACTGCCGCATCTCCGACGACTTGGGCGACGAAGTCGGCGACACCTCCGCCTCGCTCGAACTGCTCGATCAGTGGCAGCACGAGCTCGACGCCTGCTACCAAGGCACGCCGAAACATCCTGTATTCGTCGCCCTGGCCGAAACCGTCCGCCAGTTCGACATTCCCAAGCACGAGTTCTCCGACCTGCTCATCGCCTTCCGCCAGGATCAAACCGTCACGCGCTTCGAAACGTTCGACGACCTGCTGGCCTACTGCAAATACTCCGCGAACCCAGTCGGTCATCTGGTCCTCTACCTCTGCGGATACCGCGATCCCGAGCGCCAGCAACTTTCCGACTTCACCTGCACCGCCCTGCAACTCGCCAACTTCTGGCAAGACGTCACCACCGACTACGCCAAGGGACGCATCTATCTCCCGCTTGAAGATCTTCGCCTCTTCAACGTCAGCGAAGACGAGATCGCGCGCGACCAGAACACGCCGGCCTTCTGCTCCATGATGAAATTCGAGGTCGAACGCGCGCGCGATTGGTTCCGGCGGGGCCTGCCCCTGGTTGGAAAAGTCGATCGCGAACTGGCGATCGATCTCGATCTGTTCAGCCGCGGTGGCCAGGAAATTCTCAACGCCATCGAGAAGCAACACTACGCCGTTCTCGGAAATCGTCCTTCAATTTCGAAGCCCCGCAAACTCGCTCTCGTGGCTCGTGCCGCCTTTGGGAAAGTCTTTGGCAGCGGGAGAGCAAATCAATGAGCGCCGGAACCCAGCAGGTCCCGATTCCCTGGACCCCAGCTGCGCCGCAGCTCGTCATGGCGTACTCCGTTTGCAAAGGCATCACGCGCACGGCGGCGAAGAATTTCTACTACGCATTCTTAGTCCTGCCCCGCCGCAAGCGCGAAGCGCTCTGCGCCGTCTACGCTTTCATGCGCCGCTGCGATGACATCGCTGACGACGCCACGCTCACCCTTCCCGATCGCCGCCAGAAGCTCGACATCTGGCTCGACGCTCTGCACCGCGCCCAGCAAGGCGAACCCACCGACGACGCCATCCTGCTCGCGCTCACCGACGCCCAGCGCCGCTTCTCCATTCCCGCCGGGTTGCTCGACGAACTCGCGCAAGGCACCGCCATGGACGTGGAAGAAGCCGAAGCCTCCGCGCAAACCACAATCGCCCCTGGCCTCACCATCCAGTACAAAACTTTCGAAGACCTCCGCCTCTATTGCTATCGTGTCGCATCGGTCGTAGGCCTGGTCTGCATTCATGTCTTCGGATACCGCGACCCCGCCGCCGAGTCTCTCGCGGAGCGCTGCGGTCTTGCCTTCCAGCTCACCAATATCATCCGCGACGTGAAAGAAGACGCCGGCATGGGCCGGATCTATCTCCCGGAAGAAGACCTCGCGAAGTTCAACCTCTCCGCCTCAGAGCTTCTCGCAACGCCAGATTCCGCGCGCTTCCGCCCCCTGCTCGCGCTCGAAGCCGATCGCGCCCGCGAGTTCTACGCTTCCGGCGAAGAACTGATTCCCTATGTCTCCGAAGACAGCCAGCCCGCGTTGTGGGTCCTTGTGACCATCTACCGCCGCCTGCTCGAGAGAATCGCCGAAAAGCAATACGACGTCTTCACCGCCAAAGTCACCCTCAGCACCTCAGAAAAGCTCCGCATCCTCGGGAAAGGTTTTCTCAAACGCACCCTGTGACGCCCATCCCTTTGTCATTCCAACCAGAGCCGCAGGAACGAATAGCACCGTTGTCATTCCGACCGGAGCGAGCGAACGCGAGCGCAGTGGAGGAACCTGCTGTTGCGGGTGCCCCATCCTTCTTTCGCGTTCCCTGCGAAAGAGGGTGGGGACGTTGACTCCGAACTGAGAATGTCCCCCACTCCCCAACCCACAGTCGCCATCGCCGGAGGCGGTCTCGCCGGACTCGCCGCCGCCTGCGCCCTCTCCGACAAGGGCTTCCGCGTCACCCTCTTCGAGAAGCGTCCCTTCCTCGGTGGCCGCGCCTCCTCCTGGGAACATCCCGGCACCGGCGAAGTCGTCGACAACTGCCAGCACGTTCTGTTTCGCGTCTGCACCAATCTGCTGGCGTTCTACCACCGCATCGGGGTCGCCGACCAAATTCGCTGGTACGACGAAATGACCTTCATCGAGCCCGGCGGCCGCACCTCGGTCATGAAGTCTTCCCCGCTCCCCGCGCCGCTCCACACCGCGCCCTCGTTCTTCAACTTCCCGTTCCTCAACGCAGCCGACAAACTGGCAATCGCGCGCGCCCTGGTTCCCTTGATCCTCACCGTGCAGCACGACAAAGGCAAGTCATTTCAGGAATGGCTCGACCGACACGGTCAAACCCAAAACGCGATCCACCGCTTCTGGAATCCAATCCTGGTCAGCGCCCTCAGCGAAGAACTCAACCTGATCTCAGTCTCGGCTGCTGCGCAGGTTGTCCGCGAGTCAATGAAGTCCCCCGCCGCCCGCGAAATGGGCGTGCCCACCGTCCCACTCACCGACCTCTACAACAAAGCCGGCGACTACATCCGTGCACGCGGTGGCGTGCTGCACTTCCGTCAACCCATAGAAGGTTTCACAGCCGACGCCTCTCGCGTCCAACTGCAACTCCGTACCCGGGAAGAACATTCGCAGAAAGAGGGTGGGGATTTTGACTTCCTGGTCCTGGCGCTTCCCTTCGACGCGCTAGATAAAGTTCTTCCCGAATCCCCCGAGAGCACACCCATCCGCGAGCAACTCTCTCACTTCGAAACCGCGCCCATAACCGGCATCCACCTCTGGTTCGACCGCCAGATCTCCGACCTCGACCACGCCGTCCTCCTCGATCGCACCATCCAGTGGATGTTCCACAAATCACGTCTGCAGCCGATCCGCACACAAGCCGCCGATGGAGCGCCAACCGGCAGCTACATCGAACTCGTCGTCAGCTCCTCCAAATCTCTCATCGATAAATCCCGCTCCGAAATCGTCGACCTCGCCCTCGCCGAAGTCCGCGAATTCTTCCCCGCCGCGCGCGCCGCCAATCTCCTGAAATCCGCCGTCATTAAAGAAGTCAACGCCACCTACTCTCCGCGCCCCGGCATCGACGCCCACCGCCCCACCCCCATCACCGCCTGGCCCCGTGTCTTTCTCGCCGGCGACTGGACCGCCACCGGCTGGCCCGCCACCATGGAAGGCGCCGTCCGCAGCGGATACCTCGCCGCCGAAGCCCTCTCCCGCGCCGCCGGTTTCAAAGATTCCCACTTCCTCTCCCCCGACCTCCCCGCCACCGGCTTCATGCGCCTGTTCGCCTGATGTTCATGTGGGTCCGGGCCCTAGTGTGGGTCCGGGTCTTTGACCCGGACAGGCCGAGCAAAGCTCGGCTGCCTCTCGCCATGTCCCCGACCCCGTCTTGGGAAACGGTGCCGTTTTGATCACGAAACAATATCCTTGTAAGCAGTCCCACCCTTAGCCTCCCGTAACTAAACTCCTCTCTTCCCTCGCCGATACACATGGCATGGACGGCCCTATCATCGAACCGAGGACGGCCTTGTGGGCAGTAGCCGAAGTCTGGTGGGACGACCCGACGGGTAAGCCACTTCGCGCGGCCGCTACCCTGGAAGACACTTCCCTCTCCGGCGCGTGCCTTCGACTCAAGACGCCCATCACCATCGGCTCCCGGCTCACCGTGAAATGGCACCGCGAGAACTTTTCCGCGATTGCGAGAAATTGCCGCCGCGATGGACGAGAATTCCTGCTGGGCGTTCGACGCGAGCCCGCAGGCGCCAGGGCGATCGGCCCGCCACCAGATGCGAAGCGCCCCCAACCGGCGACCGCACCCGCCGAGCCGCCTCGCGTCGAACCCCAGGACCCTGCTCCCGCCGCACCGAAAGTCCCGAGTCTTAATGCGCAAACAGAACCGACGCAGCGCAAATCCCCGGCGGCCTCTTCCCTCGTAGAGCCCGCTCCAAAAACGCCCGCTGCCAGCCCCGCCGCAAAAACAGTTGCGCCGCCAGACGTTTCCTCGGCGGTCGAGGCGCGACGCTCCAATCGCGTTTCACGCGGCCCATCTCCACCCCAAGCCCCTCCCCCTCCTCACGAAAGGAAGGTTATGCCACCGAAAAATTTCTTTCCCAACTTCTGGCGCCGCCCGCACGGCGGCACCGACGCGCCCCAAAAAGTTGCCACCACGGAGACTCCAGTGAACAAATTACAGACCCATCCCGCGGAGAGCCTGACCGGCTCCCAATCCAACCTGCTCTCCTACGAGGACATTTACCACGCCGCAGGAATCCTCACCCCGCGCTCCGGATACGGTGTCCACAAGGTCGTCGACATGCTCAACAGCGACCGCATCCGCGAACTCTCCAAAGACATCAAGCGCGCCTCGGTCCTCATGGCTCTCGACGCCGCCGGGACCTCCCCCGACGATCTGCTCAAGGACGCCACCCATCGCCAGCAGGCCCTCAACTCCTACGAAGCCGGCCAGCAGAAACAGCTCGAGGAATTCGAAGCCCGCAAGGTCCAGGAGAACACCAAGATCCAGGCCGAACTGGACCGCGTCACCGCCCACTACGCCGAGCGTATCAAGCAGAACCTTGACGAGGTTGCCCGCGAGAAAGAGGCCCTGCGCAACTGGCAGATGGCCAAGCAGCACGAAAGCCAGCGCATCTCCGAAGTCATCGAACTCTGCGCCAAACAACCCTCTTCCGCCCCCCTGGCCGATCCCCAGCCCGCTTCGTCCGCTGCGTCAGCAGCCTCCCCAGCGACCGCCCAGCCCAACCTGTCCTCCAAGGCCTCCGCCGGACACTGACATCATGTGGAACCGCGATGGTTGGCCGGCCAGAATGTGGGGACAGCCGCCCTCGGCTGTCCGCCGGGCGCAGCCCGGCTCCGCCCTTTTTCCGAACTCCCTCCCAAATTGACAAGATTTGTCAGCGGGCTTTGCCGAGTTTTGTTACCAACCCACCCCTACCCCTCTCGCGCTTAGTTACCGTAGTGCTTTTCTGCTGATAATAAAGACTTTCCCCGCATTCTTCGGTAACCATGCACCCCTCCAGATCTGGCGCAGCATTTGCAATTACCCTCACGACTGCGTCATTCGTGACCAGCAAGATTTCAAAAACTAAGCTTGGGAGAAAATAGAGATGCGGAAACAAAAGGGTTTCTCACTGATCGAGCTGCTCATCGTAGTGGCGATCATCCTGATCATTGCAGCTATCGCCATTCCGAACTTGCTGCGCGCCCGCATGGCGGCCAATGAGTCGTCTGCTGTCGCGTCCATCCGTACCATCACCACTGGTGAAGTCACTTACCAGACGGCTTATCCGACGGTCGGTTATGCTCCGGCCCTCACCAACCTGGGCGGCGCGTTGGGTGCGGCTTGCGTTCCCAGCTCCACCACAGCTTGCTTGATTGACTCCGTGCTCTCCAACAACGGCAACCCGACGGGCAGCGGCAAGAGCGGCTACTCGTTCGTCACGGGCGCCGGCACGGTTGTGGGTGGCGTCAACTCTGGATACACCGTGAAGGCCGTTCCTCTCTCGGTCAACCAGACTGGCATTCGTGGATTCTGCGCTGAGGAAGATGCAGTGGTTCGCGTCGACCCAGCCGGCGTCTGCTCCAACACCGAAGCGGGCATCCTGACCTTCAACCCGCTCAACCAGTAAGTTTCAGTCAGGCGTACACTTCGGGGGAGGATGTACGCCAGAAAAGGCAGCGAGTTCACACTCGCTGCCTTTTGTTTTTTCTAACGTGACCTCCACGCCAAATCTCACCCTCGTCCCGGCCCGATCCTGGATCGCACTCTCCTCGCCCTCTTCCCCGCAACCGCAACTCCGCCGCCCCTTCGCCTGCGACCTCTCCGCGCCACAGCTTTTCCTCCACTCAGCAAATCCCACGCCCCGCGATACTTCTCAAATCCATTCCTGCTCCCTCTCCGGCTCCCAAACGGATACAGATGAATCGTCAGCCGTCCCGCCAGCGCCCGCACCGGAATCACATACCAGATCCCCTCTCCCACAATCGTCACCGCAATAAAATCCACCTGCGACGGCTTGTACGATATCTGATGATGGCTGGTCCTCCACGACGCCCGCACCGCAAACCCTCTGTGATGCCTCGCCGCCGTCGACTTCACCTGCACCCGCCACAGCCGACGCCACCCCGCGTCCACGATCAAGTCATACTTCTCGTTGTCCCCATAAGGCTTCGCCACCACCAGTCCCCGGCTCGACACCGCCACCATAAACTGCATCTCCGCCAAGTCCCCCCGATCCTTGCTGTGCCCTCTTCCGCCCGACTTCCCGCGTCCCGATTTCCTTTTTCCCATGAGTTCGTCCCCTTCTAAAAATGCCTCCATAGAGAGTCGTCTTGTGTGGGGACAGCCGCCCTCGGCTGTCCGCCAGGCAAAGCCTGGCGAGGAGTTCGCGAGGTGAGAAGTGATGTGGATCCGGGTCTCAGACCCGGACAAGCCAACCAAAGCTCGGCAGCTCTTTCTCCGACATCTCCCCCAAACCCGCCCCCAAACAAAAATGGCGCAGTGCCCGCATTGGGCTCTGCGCCATTGATTTCTCTCTATATTTCCAGAATACCAAATCGCAGGGGGTAAACCGGACATTTTTCAAACTTTATATTCCACCCAGAATCAAAGACTTACCGAAAAACACTCATGAAAGGGGTCTTGACAAGATTTTGGCCAAACCGGACTCCCGGCGATTCCTGAGTTGTGGATGGAGGGCTGGAGTGGATCCGGGTGTTAGGTGTGGGTCCGGGTCTTTGACCCGGACGGGCCGAGCAAAGCTCGGCGGCCTCTCCGTGATCCAGACGACGCGCGAATCCGACCAAATCCAAAGCCGCGAAAGCCTGCCCTGAGCGAAGTCGAAGGGCGGCGAGAGAGCGCAGCCCACACCCTGCCGAAGGGGCGCAAGCCGTGGGGCCCCGGACGCACAAATCAACCAGCCCCGGAGGGGCGAAAGAAGCCGTACCGACCCAACAGAAAGCCGAAAATCAGGATACAAGAGCTTGAACCCCCGATCTTACAGGCGCTACAAAAGAAGGGTTAAACCGAAGAGCGGGTGGAAGGGAAAAGCGGCAAAACTGCCACACCCCTCCTACTACCACAGAGGTCCGATTTTGACTTGGCCGGGGCCCGCCCGTGCGTGGTCTTCCTGTCTCATCCACTCGCTTTGATTTAGGGAAAATTGGCTCTCAAAACGTGATTGAAATCACTTGTCCATGAAATGAACTGCGCTTCTTTTAAGACTGCCGCATGTCGTTTAAGATTCTCGATGATTGCTTTACTCTGTTGTCACACAGGTCGAAACTGTCCGCTCTTGGACAGCCCTTATGCATATCCGGACACAACTTGCTCTTGTCATCGAAACGGATAAATCGTCCTCTCTGTACTTTGCAATGAAGCTCTAGTGGTAGAGAAATTGCTACCGCGTATTAAGAAACAGCGGCTCAACTCTGATTTGGTGTACTAACTCGTCCACCAAAGATAGTCAGAAATGGAGATCACCATGACTGGCATCCTTCAAGATCTTCGATATGCGTGGCGGCAGTGGCGGAAGAACCCGGGATTCGCCGTGAGCGCAATCGCGGTTCTTGCGCTAGGCATCGGGGCGACTATCGGCATGCTTGCGATCGTGCAATCGGTATTGCTTCGCCCCCTCGGCTATCGGCAGCCAGATCAATTATTTCTGGTGGGCACGTCCGAGACCGATGACGAAAGCTATTCCGTAGTCTCAATTGCTGACTTTAAGGAGATGCAAAATAGCCTTCACCAGTTTGAGCAACTATCTGCCTATAACAGCCTCCCAGTCCCGGTGGAGACGGATGCCGGTGCAGAGATGCTGCTGGCACCGGAGGTGAGTACAAACTTCTTTGACACTCTTGGCGTGTTCCCGGCCATGGGCCGCCCCTTCCGGAAAGGCGACGACGCACCCGGTGCCGGTGCGGCCATTGTCAGCAACGAGTTCTGGCAGAACACAATGCATTCCAGCCCGACGGTGCTGGGCAGCAGACTGAAGGTGAACGGCCAAGTCTATACGATAGTCGGGGTCATGCCACCGCAGTTTCAGTTCCCCGTAACGAACGGGAAGACAGTATGGACAGCACTGCAGCTCACTCCAGACCAAAAGACCAAACAAGGCTTCGACTCCTTCAAAGTGTTGGGACGTCTGAAACCGGGCTCCATGGCGGAACAAGCACGCGCAGAAGGAGAGGCATATTTACGAAGCAGGAATGCGCCGAGTTCGACTTCTCCAAGTCACTTTTGGGTATACCCCTATCAACAGATTGTGACCGGAAACTCGAAGCCCGGTTTGCTTGCGCTGTCCGCCGCCTGTTTGCTGTTGCTATTGATTGCAATCGTAAACACAGCCAACTTGCAGATCGCAAGAGCCACGGCACGTCGAAACGAGATTGCGATTCGGGCTGCGTTGGGCGCAACACGAGCACGCATCGGCCGCCAGACGGTAATAGAGAGCTTGATCCTTGCATTTGCGGGGGCAGCGCTTAGCTGGATGCTTGCAAACGGATTTCTAGCGGCAGCGCGTCATTTGTTTGCTCGACAGCCGAGATTCGACGCACTTCAGTTTGATTTTTGGATGCTGCCTGCATCTTTAGGCATCACGGTCCTGTGCGGGCTGACGGCAGCGATCGCGCCCTCTTGGCACTTGATGAGACATGACCAGCGCTCGTTGGTCCTGCGTGAGGGAAGCGGAGGACGAGTTAGCCATCAGCATCGTCTCAGCGGCTGGCTCGTTGCTGCGGAGGTGGGGCTGAGTACCGTTCTTCTGATTGCTGCGGGCCTGTTCTTCCGGACTCTTCGTTCGATGGAGAACGTTCCGTTGGGCTTCAAATCGGAAAGAGTCACGACATTCTTGTTGTGGCCCCAAGGCGGGAATAGCATGCCCATGCCGGTCAAACTCGCTGTTTATCAAAGGGTTCTAGACCGGCTGGGACATTTGCCCAATGTGGATTCAGCAGGACTCGTTACATCGCTTCCAATCTCCAATTTCCAGATGACGATTGTCTCAGGGTTTGAGATCCCGGGTGTCCTGTCTTCCGACCAAAAGCCTTCCCCGTCACTCCGCATCACGGCGATGAGTCCTGACTACTTCCGGGCGATGAGCATTCCGATGCTTGCGGGACGCAGCCTATCAACCACTGACAGCGGGTCGGCTCAACTCGTCGGCATAGTGAATCAAGCCTTGATTGAGACCTACCTGCATGGCAGGAATCCAATCGGCCAGCAGATCATTCTCGATAAACCGTCTGGGATTCTGCAACCCATCACCATCGTAGGTGTTTCGGGAAACGTCATCCAAGAGAATTCGATTGGTGAGCCGGTCGCACCCGAACTTGCGGTTTCATTCCTGCAGCTACCTTCGTCAGCCCAGTTTTCTCAGTACATGATCGGTTTCTCGGACGCATTCGCGGTCCGTAGCCGATCCGGCGCAAAAGTTATTGCAGCGGATATTCGCGCCGTTGTGAAAAGCGAAGCTCCCGATTTTGCCATCGATGATCTGGTACCGCTTGAACAAGCCGTATACGATGAGTTGAAGACGCAACGTCTGGGGCTGGAGATTACCTCGTCATTCGCGTGGATTGCGGCGCTGCTGTCTGCGACTGGTCTCTATGCCGTATTAGCCTACGTCGTCGGACAGAGAGTTCACGAGATGGGAATACGGCTTGCGCTTGGAGCTACTCGTGGAAGCGTGTTTGGTTTTGTCGTGCGCCAGGGGCTTTGGATGGTCGGCGCCGGCCTGATCTGCGGATGGGCAGGTGCCTTCTTCGCGTGCCGCTGGATACGAAGCTTCCTTTACGGGGTCACGACTGGCGACCCGCTCACTTATGCGATCGTCGGAATCTTGATCGTTCTTGCTAGCTCTGCAGCAATTGCACTTCCTGCATATCGTTCGTCAAGGGTAGATCCTATGGTGGCGCTAAGGTACGAATAGAGCATCAAACGCAACCCAAGGAATGTTCCTCCCTAACTCGGGAATGTCTAAAAACTAATGGTCGAGGCTCATTTCAGGGGAAACCGGGGACAAGGGAAACCGGGACAGGAACATGTGAAGAAATCGAATTTCCGTTTTTTGCAGGCGATCGAAAATGTATCGCCAAGTGCCAAAGATCGCTTGTAGAGCATCTAATTTGCAAAAGTTTTCGAAAAACAATCTCGTCTTTTCCCCAAAATCGATTTCTTCACATGTTCCTCTCCCCAGGTTTTCCACAAGACCGCGATGGGTGCTCGTCGCAACAAATTATTCAATTCTCTTTGAGCGAGGAACATACATCTTCACGCAGTGAGCAATTCCGCACAGACTCGCTGCCGCCAAGAATGTCCTAATCATTGCGAGGGGATACCAAAACGGAAGCTGTGGGTGTACCGTCGGCCACGGCCGGGAACCAGAAATGCGAGGGAGCCTTCATGACCGATGCTGAGCAGAAGCGGATGCTAAGGTTCTTACAAACCGTTGAGTGCTTGTTTTCTGAGAATATGGCCTTGAAAGCGGTGCTGCATTCGCATCAAGTGCCAGAGCCAGTGTGGCATAAGGAATGCGACGATCTGATGAACGATCCTAAGCTTTCACCGCTAGTCCGTGCAAAATTTCAGCACCTCTATCGTGAAATTGAGCAAGCTCGCGATGAATCCGACGCATTTGCAGCACTTTTGCAAGACCTTCCAACGCCGAGGAAAGCGTGGTGGAGCTAGGGAGAAACACTTCTGGCACACAAACTCTACAAAGAGTTTAGTGGGGAGGAAAGTAACCCTGATCGATTCCGAACCCAATACCACCGTCTGTCAACCACGCTTCCTGCTGGGCATCGGCGGCCCTGGTGAAAGCCATCCTTGACGCGGCGGGTAAAGATCGTCGCGGCGAACCCCGGAAACTTGGTTTCCCAGCGCAGTGAAGTTTGAGGCAACTCCACGCGAGTCGGTTTGAATTGGACCGTAATTGACCGTACTCGGCTGCTAAGTGCAGGTAGGTAAAAGAGATAATTTGGCGGACACCATCGTCCGCAACCTTGCGCTCTCCCACACTGACGACAACAAGCGGGTTAGCAGGCATTCTAGGAAACACTAACGAGTCCCGCCAGCGCCTCCCAAGTGCCTCGGATGCGGTCGGTACCCCTGACGAATCCGGCTTGCGTACCAGCGGGACACTTGTATGCATGACCGAATGTCTGATATCGAAATGCGTGCAAGCAGTGGTTGAATTTTCTTGGAGAACAACTCCGAGGTGAGCCCGCGGTCCTCCCCGGACTTGCCGATCTGCCGATCCAGCGGCTCGCCCACCTTACGCCCGCTGCGTGGCCCGCCGAGCATTCATAGACTCAAACCACCGGGTTGTTGGCGTGAAGGCCGTCTTCAGGTCCAGTGCGATCTCCCGACACAACTGGGTCGTGTGCCTCGGCTTTAGTAGGTAGTGTGAAACAAAATCTTGCGCCGCGCGGAGAATTGTCGGCAGCCCACAAGCGCCCGCCGTGCGATTCGACAATGGAGCGGCTGATCCGAAGTCCCAAGCCCGTGCCGTGAGTCTTGGTGGTGAAGAACGCATTAAAGATCTTGTCCGCCTGCTGCGGTGGAAGCCCCTTACCGGTATCGCTCACCGAGATCAGCACCTGACTGTCCTCACCGCGCTGCGACTGGACGGTGAGCTCACGCGTCCCATCCACATCCTTCATCGCATCGATGCTGTTCATCATGAGGTTCATCAACACCTGTTGCAGTTGCACGCGATCTCCTATGACCTGAGGCAGGTCCGCAGCGAGTTCTGTCCGAACTAATACGGCGAATTGAGTTGCCTCACTGTGCAGGAGAAGGATCATCTCTCGAATAATCTCGTTTAGATCTACCAGCTCCCCTTGCAGAGTACCCTTTTGGAAGAGCAGGCGGACTCGGTTGACGATCTCACCCGCACGCCTTCCGTCTTGTACGATTCTTGACGCAGCCGCGCGTGCCTCCTCCAAATCGGGTTGATCGCCGGATAGCCAGCGCAAGCAAGTTTTGGCGTCCGTGATGGCTGCCGCAATCGGTTGCTTGACTTCGTGCGCTAGCGAGGCAGTCAGCTCTCCCATGCTGCTCACCCGGTTGGCGTGTGTGAGATCCGCCTGCGCTTGGCGCAACGCCTCTTTTGACCGCGTGCGTTCGGTGACGTCGCGGACGGCACCGGAGACAAGTGTGCCCTCCTCCGTCTCCAGCGGACTGAGACTGATTTCCACCGGAAACTCCGTTCCGTCTTTCCGTCGTCCGAACAGCTGCAGACCTTCACCCATCGGCCGCACCCGAGGCTGGGCGAAGAACTCCTTGCGGTGTTGGGGATGTGGGCCCCGAAACTTTTCCGGCACCAAAATCTCGACCTCTCGCCCCAAGAGTTCGTCCCGCCGATACCCAAACAGCTTCTCGACTTGAGCATTGACCAACACGATTTTGCCGTGCCGATTCATGACAATCATTGCATCTGGAGCGGACTCCAGAAGCCCGCGGAATTTCTGCTCGGCTTGCTTCCGCTGGCTGACGTCCGTCACGGCGCCCACAAATTCGAGGTCGCCTGAGGAAGGGTCCAACGCGTGAGCTAAAACGTGGAGGTACTTGACCGAACCGTCCGGCATCAGAAAACGATGTTCAATCTCAAAATTTATCCTTTCATTGGTCGCGCGGTCGATAGTCTGCTGCACGAGATCTCTGTCCTCGGGATGAATTCGCTGGAATACTAACTCCAACGTGGGCTTAACCCCTCGCTCGTACTCAAAGATCTTGTAGGTTTCCTCCGACCAGTAGATTTCTTCCGACGAAACACGCCATGCCCAGCTGCCGGTATGGCTCAGCCTCTGCCCTTCGGCCAAGAACTCCTCGCTCCGTCGCAACTTTTCTTCAGCCCGCTTGCGCTCCACGATCTCGGCTTGCAACTGCTCGTTGGTTCTTGCAAGTTCGGCCGTGCGTGCCCGCACGATGGTTTCCACTTCGTCGTAAGCCTTGTGGAGCGCCTGCTCCGCACGACGCCGCTCCTGGATTTCCCTTTCGAGGTCTTGGTTGGCGGCACGCAGTTGAGCCGGGCTCGGGAGAGCGACGGCTTCCGGTACGAGGTGTACGAACAATGCCGCCGCAGCCACCGATGACACCGCCGTAACGGCCTTGATGACGCCAGCCAGCCGGTAGGTGCCGTGCCAGAGGGTCCAGACTTCCATCAGATGCGTGGTTCCNNCGCCGCTTTCGGACAAAATAGACCAGCGCCAAGGGGATCAGATAGTAGGACAACATGATCGTGGTGTCCGAGATCGCGTGTAGCCAGACGATTTCCGGCTTCCACAAATAGCAGTACCCGTGTCCCATGAAATCGGACGAGAACAGTTTCGTTAGGAATTCGAGCATCTTCCCTTCCCCTTCCGCTCGGAGGTCGCTTGGTTAGAATTCGTCGAGTCGTCGCGAACGAAGCGTGAACGGATTTCACGCGGACCCCAGGGCCGACGTTGAAAGCTTTAGAACCGGAAGTTTGACAACTNNACTATTTCACTGTGGATGGGGTCAGCGCTAATTTCGGCGTCACTGGCTACCTTCCGCTTGTGCAGACTGCGGGGCGAGCGCTGCCGGCACTCAGCGCTTCAAGTGGGACAAACAGCTTGGTGACCGTGGAGGAGCTGTGCCCTCCCCAATTCACTCATGTTCCCTTCCGGGTTTTCGGCGGCGAACAGCAACGTAGAAATCTATATTGTGGGTGCTGGGGAGTACGAGCAGGGCAAACAAGGAACAGACGAGCAGCGCCAGGAAAACTCGGGGACAGGAACTTGTGAAAGAATCGACTTTCGGAAGGTGACGAATTCATGCGGGGAAACACTTTGCGTTTAAACGCTCTACAAGCGACCTTCGGCGTCCGGGTATAGATTTTTGATCAGCCAGAAAAGTCTAGAAAATCGGCAGAATCAATTTTTTCACAGGTTCCAGACGGGACGTTCCCTAGTTTCCAATCATGCCGCCTGTGTTCACGAATGATCGCACGAAAGTGCGTGAAAGATCGGTGCCTACCCCGCCAGCAACGCCACTCCTGCCGCCACTAGCATGGCAGCGATCCATCTCCGCCGGTCCACCTTCTCATGCAGAAAGATTTTCGCCGCGAACGCGTTCCCGATAAACGTAAGCGACGCGGCGGCGGGAGCCACCAAACTCACGTCTCCCCACGACAGTGCGAACAGCAGGCTGAAGAACGCCACCGCCATCGCCATCAGTCCCAGAAAAAAGTTCGGATTGCCCAGGATGCGCGAGACCACCGTCCACAGCCCAGCACGGCGCCACAGCGCGTGCACATCGCCCACTTGCTTCATGGCCCGCGCCAGCAGAACGTCGCCCACCACCGACGCGAACACGATGACCAGAATTCCGCCCCAGGTGTACGCGCTCTTCACTGCTGCACCCCACTTGAAACCACCCTTGCGTCAACTTCCCCGGGTGCCCCATTTCTCGCGTTCTTTGCGAGAAGTGGGGATTTACCTTCGTGATCATGTTCTTGCGATGTCAGCGCCGGCCCTCCCGCCACAAATCCAACCCCTCCCGAAATCAGCGCGATTCCCAGCCAGCGCATCGGGCTGACCTCTTCATGCAGCGCGAACTTCGCCACCAGCGCCAGCAGAAGGTATCCCAGCGATGTGGCCGGCAGTACATAGGTAAGGTCTGCCCAGGAGAGCGAATTCATGTAGGAAGCGAAGAACGCCAGCAGAAGAAGAATACCCACCGCGACAAACGGATTCCGCACCGCGAAAATGACGCCTTGCAGATGATGGAGGGAGATGTTGCCGGTCTGCTTCATCCCGTGCGAAAGCATGGAATCACCAGCCGCTGCAAACACGGTGACTCCAGCCAGCACCAGATACTTGCGAAAGGTCACTTAAGCTCAGGTTTCAAGGTTTCAAGGTTTCAGAGTTTCAACGTCTCAGAGTTTTAAGGTTTCAAAGACGTCCATGATCCAAGGGCAGAACACCTTGAAACCTTGAAACGTGAAACTTTGAAACCTGCTTTGCTACGCTTTCACCGGCTCGGCAGCCGCGGCCTCAGCATGATGCTTCTTCACCATCTTGTTACGCGCCGACCGCAGCTTCAAGAAGCTCTTCGCCTCTCTGTACAGCCGCTTGCGGTCGTTGCTGTCAAATACCGCTTTTCTCAAGATGCGGTACACGGCCTTTGGACGGAAATAATATTCGTCATAGAACCGGTGCACGGCCGACATGATGTCATCCGCCGGCAACCCCGGATACTGAATCTGGGCAAGTTGATGTCCGCCCTCGTCCACCATCTTGTTGTCGCCGACCATGAACCCATTCTTTACCGCGTAGTCGTAAAGCTCCGTGCCCGGATACGCATGCGCCACCGAAACCTGAATGGTTTCAACATCGAGTTCCTTGGCAAACGCGATGGTATTGTTAATTGTTTCGTGCGTCTCGCCCGGCAAGCCCATGATGAAGTCGCCGTGGATGACAAGTCCCAGTTTGTGGCAGTCCTTGGTGAACTGCCGGGCGCGTTCAATGGTCGCGCCTTTCTTGATGTTCTTCAGAATCTGCTGGTCTCCCGACTCGTAACCCACAATCAGCAGCCGGCAGCCCGCGTCCTTCATCGCCTTCAGAGTTTCAAAGTCAGTCGTCACGCGCGATGTGCACGACCAAGTCAGCCCCAGCGGCTTCAGCTTGGCGCAGAGTTCGACCGTGCGCGCCTTCTGAATGTTGAACGTGTCGTCGTCGAAGAAAAATTCCTTCACTTCCGGCCACATCTCTTTGGCCTTCGCCATCTCGCGGGCAACATCGTCGGCGGAGCGCTTGCGCCACGGATGTCCGCTCAAAGTCTGCGGCCACAAACAGAACGTGCACTGCGCCGGGCATCCACGCGTCGTATAAAGCGACACGTACGGGTTCAGCAAAAACGGCACGTTGTAATTCTTCACATCGAGATCGCGCTTGTACACCTCGGTGACGTGCGGCAGTTCGTCCAGATTCTGAATCTGCGGAGCATCCGGAGTGTGCACAATCTTCCCGTCTTTCAGATACGAAACACCCGGAATATCCGCCAGCGGCTTGCCCTTCGCGTAATCCGTCACCGAGTAGTCAAATTCCTTGCGGCAAATGAAATCGATCTCCGGGCAATCGCGCAGAGACTTTTCCGGCAGTACGGTCACATGCGGCCCCACAAAGGCAATCTTGATCTTCGGATTCGCCTTCTTGATCGCCCGCGCCAGCAGGATGTCGCCCGGGAATCCCGGCGTCGACGTAAACAACACCAGGAACTCATACTCCTTGGCGATGTTGATGGTCTGTTCGCCCGATACGTGGTGCGACGGCGCATCCAGCAACCGCGCCCCCTCCAGCATCCCCGCCGGATAAGCCAGCCAAACCGGATACCAGTAACTTTCTATTTCGCGGGTGGCGGGCCAACGGGAACCGGCGCCTCCGTCGAAGTTTTCAAACGATGGGGGATTCAGAAAAAGTGTTTTTAGAGGCATAGTGGGTATTTTCTAATTCTAGCATTCAGACAGGGATATTCCGGGATTGACCCCGTGTTTCTGCAGGTTCCCGTTTAACCCCTGGTACATGACCTAAGCGCTTGATTCCAATGTACTAGCCCTACGACCAAAAAGGAATGTCGATGGAGTGAATGCAGTGTTGGATGCAGTGAAAGGGGAAACGGTGCGGTGAGTGGGAGTGACGATAGTTTAACCGGGCGCAACTATTGGGCTTCGCCGGAGGCTGGAACCCGGAAAGTGAGGCCTCGATCGTCGTTTGCTTTTGTCGTGGCGGGCAGATCCAGGTCTGACAACGGAATCTTTTGGGTGTGTTGCGGAGCGAAGTTCCAAAGAGTCTGGCCGACGATCGCGTAGTTTTTGACTTCCTGTTTGTGCTGGTCGCGGAATACCAGAACCGTGTCCGGCAGGACTGGGGCAGCCTCTGCCTCGCGCTGCGGTGGACGTGGGGCGGAATCGGAACGCGCGTAAATATCCTGATCGCCGTCGGCTTCTTCTTGTTGCCGCATGCGCTGCTCTTCGAGACTCTGCTGGTTCATCTCATTGGCGGTGGCTCGGTCCCGCGCGTAATCTTCGTCGTAGGAAGATCCCGAATCCCCCCACCACGGATCGTAATATCCGCCGTAGGCCCATGGATACCCGAAGCCACGACAGGGGAAACCGAAACAGTTGTTGCGGAATCCGAAGTTGCGGAACCGCCCATCCCGGTCGCGGAAGCGGTCTCCGTGGAAACGGTTGCCGCGAAAGCCGTCGTGCAAGAATGGTCCGCGAGAGCGAGAGAAGGTGCGTTGCGTAGTGGAAGGTCCGCGCCTGAAGCCGCGGGAAGCAACCGGGCCGGAACGCATGCCGCTGGATACGTGGCCGCCACCCATGTGACCGCCGCCGCTGAAACCTCCGCCATGGCCGCCGCTAAGACCTGCGTGGCCGCCGAAGCCTCCGCCATGTCCGCCGCCGGCGTGACCTCCGCCATGCTGCGCCCACAGGGGCACGGCCAGGAAAAGCGCGAACGCCGAAATGGCCATCAGGCGGCGCATAGCTAAAGTATACGCCTGATCACAAGGAGTCACTTTGTCAAATTCTGTTGCCGAGGCGGACAAATCGGACAGAATGCCGTTTACGCGATCTCGGTCCGAACTAGGGTTGTGAGCGTAATAGAGAGATTTTACGTCAATTGACCTCAAAGGCTCTTTGACACGGAGGTGTACGATTCTCGATGGTATAGCCCACATGCCTCTCGCTCTTGCGAGGGGTCGAGAGAAGGGGATTTATGAAGGGCGAAACAAAACTACAGTTATTCCTGTTGTTGGTGATAGTAACGGCGTTGTTCTCCTTTTCGGCGTGCAGCAGCGGCGGGAACTCGACGACCCCACCTCCAACCACCTACACAATCGGTGGCACCGTGACAAACCTTGCTGGCACCGGTGGCGGACTGGTGTTGCAGGACAATGGCGGCGACAATCTGCCGGTCAACGCAAATGGAAACTTCACGTTCGCCACTCCCATCGACAGTGGCGGCACTTATAAGGTCACGGTTCTCACGCAACCTTCCTCACCGGCGCAGACTTGTGGCGTGACGCTCGGCACTGGGACTGCAACAGCCAATACCACAAACGTCGCCGTCGATTGCGGGCACAACGAATGGACGTGGGAGAATGGCGCTAATGTCATCAACCAACCGGGGACGTACGGGACTCTAGGGACTGCTGCACCGGGTAACGTTCCCGGAGCGCGAGGGGGGCGCGACAGTTGGACCGATGCGGCCGGAAACTTCTGGCTTTTCGGGGGCGGGGGCGTCTCGACGGCCGGGACCGTCGGATACTTCAACGACCTGTGGAAGTACAGCGCGGGCGAGTGGACGTGGATGGGCGGGTCGAACATTGCCAACCAACCGGGGACGTACGGGACTCTAGGGACTGCTGCACCAGGTAATGTTCCCGGGGCACGATTCGGTGGCGTTAATTGGACAGACGCGACTGGAGATGTCTGGCTGTTCGGTGGATATGGTTTGGACTCCGCCGGGACGTCCGAATTCCTCAACGACCTGTGGAAGTATAGCGCGGGCGAATGGACGTGGATCGGTGGAGCAAACGTGGTTGACCAGCCTGGTACTTATGGAGTCTGTGTCGTAGCTCAGTT
>PLBY01000071.1 GCA_003134655.1 Acidobacteriaceae bacterium | reverse complement strand
CCGATCAGGAAATCTCGGAGGCGTTGCTCGGCACCTGGAAGATCCGTCGCCGGGTACATGGGCCCCAGAAGGTCGTCTTGGGGGACTTGTCGATAGAAAGCGGCGTGTGAAACCTTCCGCGCCAATCATCGAATAAACTTCGAGTTCCTGCATTTTCCTAGCTCTCCCTATAAAAATGTTCCCCTATTGGTTCTTCACGAAGGTGTCGAGCATGCACGACGCATCTTCGATCTCGGAGTGGGACATCTTCAAATTGCGGATGATCCGTTAGGCGACCCGGAGGGCCATCCAACATTGTCTATCCTAGGCGAATTCGCACCTGAGGACTGGCAACTGTCGGATATCGAGCAGTAATTCCGATGGAAATACCATAGCTCGTGCCGCGATTCGTTCCGTTAGCTCATTTCGCATCTCTTTTCCTTAACCGAAAGGAGAAGCTTGGTTCGGTTGACAAAAAGAACTCGGGTCTCGACCTACCCCGCTGCTTCCGGCCGCAACGTGCCACATCGCAGTGCTCGTTCCTTCATCAACACGAAGAACACAGGGATCAGAATCAGTACGCGAATCGTGGACGTAATCATTCCGCCGACCATGGGAGCGGCGATCGGCTTCATCACGTCAGACCCAATACCACTCGCCCAGAGGATCGGAATCAGGCTGGCGAGAACGGCGCAGACCGTCATCAGCTTTGGCCGGAGCGGGTGCACAGCACCCTCAACGGCGGCCTCCTCAATATCGGCCTCTGTAAGCGGGCGAACCTGACGCTATTCGCTTGTCGAGCGATTCGTGCAGATACACAACCATGACGACGCCCGTCTCCACCGCGATACCAAACAGGGCTATATACCCAACCCAGACGGCAACGCTGAAGTTGTAACCCAGCAGCCACTGCAAGATCAGTCCTCCGGTCATGGCATAGAACGTGGGGAAGATTAGGACCATGGCCTCCGTTAAGTTGTGGAAAACCATGTACAGGAGTAGAAAGATCACGAAGAACACCACCGGCAAAATGATCTTCATCCGTTCCTTCGCCCGAAGCTGGAATTCATATTCGCCCGACCACTGATAGGTGTAGCCCGCAGGTAATTGCAACCTCTGCCGAAGGATCTTGTTTGCCTGGTCTACGAAGCCACCGTAGTCGGTGGTGTTCAGATCGATGTAGACGTATCCCGTGAGCTGGCCATCTTCATCGCGGATCAATCCGATGTAGATCGCTGGATGAGCGACTCACCTGACGCACCTAGTGAAATCTCTTCAAAACTAAGGAGTCATCCATTCCCTATGCGGTTTCTCCTTTCGATAAAGGATGTTCGGAGCCCTCCGGCGTTAGCGTAATCGTCTAAGGCAGCGTAAAGGCAACGATCGCGTCCCCTACCGGATTTGGCGGAAAGCCCGCTCGATCAGGTACGTTTCCACCGAATCCATTGACTATGTATTCCCTTCCTTTTACAACGTAAGCGACAGGAGCGGCTTGCGCCCCGCCCCCGTCTTTGATGCTGGTGCCGTCGAAGGTAAACAGCATCTTGCCGGTGGCGGCATCCACGGCATGAAACTTTCCGTTGCCCTCCCCAAAGAAAACTAGGTCTCCAGCGATCAATACTCCCGACTTTGCCGGCTGAGCGATCTTGATCTTCCAGACAACCTTGCCGGTGGTGGTGTCGGTCGCGCCATAGAGGCCAAAGTTGGTGACGCCCTCCCTAGGAGTAAATTCGTTGAACTTTGAGCCCAGAAAAAGGCCTTCGGAATCCGGACCTTGATTGTTCAAAAAGGTTTTAAAGGCGGCGGGCTCGTAGCGTGTGCCGTAATAAACGTACTTTGTTCGCGGGCTGTAGCCTTGAGCAATGCCTTCGCAGCCACCGTCATCGCCAGGTACGATCAAGATTGTCTGATCCGTCGGCGGCGTGTATTGCGGAACCAATTTCATGCCTGGGGGCAGTTTGCTCATGTCGATAGTTCCAGGCACGACGTGGAGCGGGGTGAGTGGCTCCACGGAGGAAACTGGCTGCGTGGGAGAGGCGTGCTGCCACTCGGGATCGGTGGGAACATTGACTTCTGTAACCGGGAAAACCGGCGCTCCATTCCGGCGATCGAGAATGTAGTAATTTCCGTTCTTCGCGCAGTGGCCCAGGGCCGGTACGATCTCGTCTTTGTCTTTAGGTCTTGGCATGGAAAATAGGACTGTCGTCATGGTGCTGTCGTAGTCCCAAAGATCGTGATGAGTCTCCTGGAAGTGCCAGCGCACTTTGCCGGTCGCGAGATCGAGAGCCACGACGGAAGCGGAATAGAGATTGTCGCCCTTGCGCAGGTGGCCGTTGATGTCGGGAGAAGGGTTACCGGTGCCGAAGAAAACCAATCCCATTTTTTCGTCGATCGAGGGATTTTGCCAGGCCATCGCGCCGCCTTGCTTCCAGGAATTTCCCGCCCATGTCGTTTCTTCGGTAGTGAAGAAGCGCCAGGCAACAGTGCCACTATCGGAATGCAGAGCGATCACCTGTCCGCGAACCTGATACTCACCGCCCGACAGCGAAACGATTACCAAGCCTTTGGCGTACTGAGGCGCCATGTTGATGGCGACACGGTTATGAAAGTCGGCAACAGCGGTCCTCCACAGGACGGTGCCGGTATTCGCATCTAGCGCAACTACCACATCGTCGAGGCGGCCTAAGATCACTTCGCCGGTTCCCGGAGTTTCTCCCGGGACGAAGACGACTCCGCGGTTGTTGCGGCCACAGCAGACTTTAATCTCATCCAAGGAAGGCATTTCGCCGGGCATTTCGAGCGGTTTGTACGACCACTTCAATTCACCTGTCGCCGCGTTCAAGGCGAAAACATCATCGTGTCCGTCGGTGACGTACAGCTTACCGTTCACGGCGATGGGGGAGGTTTCCAGTTCTGCTTTCTCGTCCAGCACCTTGGTATGAAATACCCAGGCGACCTTCAGATTGGCCACGTTACTAGGATTAATCTGATCGACATTCTGATAGCGCGTGTTGGCTAAGTCATTGCCGTAATGGAGCCAATTAACTATCGTCGGGTCGTCCCCTGGGACCGGTGGTTGCACAATAAGAGGCCCGCTGCCCATCAGGAGACCACTGATTACAAAGACAAACGCACTGCGGCCAAGAAAAAGAATGCACGCTTTCATGTTGTTTCGCTCCTCGGTGGTTTGGGCAGGTAGCTAAATTCGGGTAGCCGCGCTTGGCGTCTGCCGACTGCGCTTTCGTCGAATGCATTTTGAGCAAAGTTGTGCTGGCGAATGTCACACAGGTGTCAATTGTTTGCACTTAATTAGCGCGACACGCGATTAGCCATCTCGAGTGTGCATGTGCAACGTTGAACCTGAACTGCTTCAACTGCGCGGATATGGAGGCCGACGCAATACCTGACGTTCCTGAGAGTTGTTGGCCTGTGGAGCCTTACCCAGATGCCGCATCAAGGACAAACTGCCATGCCCGTGCTGCCGAGCAACGGGATACGCACATCGAGCTTGTCCTTGATCCGATGGCCGGTTCCCCTCCCCAGCGCGTCGTCGTGGAGGTCACACCCCGCTGGCGGGCAATCATGGCTGCTCAAGGAGTGGACTGGTCAACGCGGGTCTTGCGCGACAGGCTGCTGGGGCGCTGGATCAAGGTTAGAGGCTGGATGCTGCTCGACGTGGAACACCAGAATGCGTCCGAGAACACGGCTCCGGGTCGCGAGCGCAATTGGAGAGCGACGGCTTGGGAGATTCACCCGATTACGTCCATCGAGGTCGTGGAGCGACCTGCGAGGTAGCAGAGTTTGCCCCGCCCGCCCCCAGCAGTGGACTTCGACCCAATGACTGTCGTGCGGAGGATGGTCTCCTACTCCTCACAACTACACTGCTTACCTTTTTCCGTTGTTGGAGA
>PLBY01000033.1 GCA_003134655.1 Acidobacteriaceae bacterium | reverse complement strand
CGACTCGCACACCGAGACCTACGCCGCGCTGCGGCTCGAGGTCGACAACTGGCGCTGGGCGGGTGTGCCGTTCTACCTGCGCACCGGCAAGCGGATGCCGGTACGCAACACTCATATCGTGATACAGTTTCGACGGGCTCCCTTCGTGCTATTCCGCGACACTCCCGTCGAGCACCTGATGCCAAACCAACTGGTGTTGCACATTCAGCCTGAAGAAGGAATCTCCCTGCAATTTGCAGCCAAGGTACCCGGGCCAGTCATGCGACTGGGCACGGTCGACATGAATTTCGAATATCAGGAATACTTCGGCAAGCAGCCCAGCACGGGATACGAGCGGCTGCTACATGATTGCATGATCGGCGATCAAACGCTGTTTCAGCGGGCAGACATGGTGGAAGCCGGCTGGTCCGTGGTAAACCCAGTGCTCGATCTGTGGAAGGCACTCCCGCCCCGCAACTTCCCCAACTACGCGTCTGGCACCTGGGGACCGAAGGAGGCCGACGATCTGCTCGAGCGCGACGGTCGCCGCTGGAGGAATTTCGAGAAATGATCCTGGCCGGCGATATTGGCGGCACCAATGCTCGGCTGGCTTATTTTCAACCCCAGAACGGGCACCTGCGTCTGGTGTCCGAGCAAACCTTTCCCAGTCGCGAGCACAGCGAACTCGGCGAGATCGTGAGCCAGTTTGTGGACGCCTCTGGGACCCGGCCAGAAGCGGCGTGTTTTGGCATTGCCGGTCCGGTGCGCAATGGACGCGTCGAGACTTCGAATCTGCCCTGGGTGATTGAGCAATCGCGCCTGGCTAAACAGATTCACCTACCCAGCACGCTCCTAATCAACGATCTCGAAGCCAGTGCCTGGGGTATCGGCGCGCTGGAGAATTCGGACCTTGTTCCCTTAAACCGTGTGAGCGGGCCCACCGTCGGCAACCAGGGGGTGATCGCTCCGGGAACGGGATTGGGCGAGGCTGGGCTTTTCTGGGATGGAAAACGGCATCACGTTTTCGCCTGTGAGGGTGGGCACACTGACTTTGGCCCTCAGGGAGATTTGCAGATCGAGCTGATCCGGTTCTTGCAGGCGCGCTTTGGACACGTGAGCTACGAGCGGGTCCTTTCCGGCCCCGGCCTGGTACATGTCTACGAATTCCTGCGCGACACTGGAGACGGCAAGGAATCGCCGGAGTTCGCTGCAGCCCTCAAGAAGGGCGACCCGGCCGCGGTGATTTCGCGGGCGGCGCTCGATGGAGTCGATCCATTGGCGGAAAAAGCGTTGGACCTGTGGATCGCGGTCTACGGCGCGGAAGCCGCCAATCTGGCTCTGAAGGTCATGGCGACCGGAGGCATCTTCCTGGCTGGCGGCATCTCTCCCAAGATTCTTGCCAAGCTGAAGGGACCACTGTTCATGCAGTCGTTCCTGGAGAAGGGCCGCATGCGCCCGCTGGTGGAATCGATGCCGGTGCACGTTGTCATCAACGAAAAAGCTGGGCTGCTCGGGGCGGCGCGCTGTGCCTCCGTCCGAGGCAAGAGCTGAGAGAAGAAGTCGCTTGAGTTCTTCCGTGGAAATTCGGGTCCTGACTACGCCGCAGGAGTTGTTCGAAGCGGCAGCGGAAGAAGTTGTGCACGCTGCCACGGAGGCCGTGGCACAACGCGGCCGCTTTACCATCGCGCTGCCGGGCGGGTCGACTCCCAAGAACCTTTTCAACTTACTGGCTACGAATGCTCGCACAGTCCTGCCCTGGGATCGCACGTTTTTCTTCTGGGGCGACGAGCGGCACGTGCCCCCCACCGATCCCGACAGCAACTACCGCATGGCGGAAGAAACCATGCTGTCGAAGATCCCGGTGGCTGCGGGAAACGTGTTCCGAATTCCCGCGGAGAATCCCGATGCCGCAGCCGCCGCGGAAGCCTACGAGCAATCTCTCCGGAAGTTCTTCCAACTGGGACCTGGAGAGGTTCCGATTTTCGATCTGATCCTTCTCGGGATGGGTCCAGATGGGCATACCGCTTCGCTCTTCCCCGGTTCTGCCGGACTACAGGAAAAAAGCCGCCTGGTGATCGCGAACTGGGTAGACAAGCTAAAAACGAGCCGGCTGACTCTCACTCTTCCTGTGCTGAATGCGGCGCGCTGCGTGACGTTTCTGGTGAGCGGGACGGACAAGGCCGCAATGTTGAAGACAGTGTTGGAAGAGGATGCTCCGGCCGAGCAGTATCCCTCAAAACTGATTCGGCCGAACAATGGGAAGCTCATCTGGCTGGTGGATCGCGCTGCGGCCAGCGCACTGACGACTAAGAACTGAATTTCGGAAACCCTACCCCCGCCAGTCGCCGATTTCCTTCAAGCCTTTGCCCCGTGCATGTTCGAAAAGGCGTACGCGATGACGCGAGTGCTCAAACTCGTGGATGTCGGCCCAGACCTCAGCCTGCCATCCCTTGTCGTGTGCGGCAGATTCACCACAAGTAGCGCAACGGGTATGAAGCGTGACGGGGATGGTTTCGACTCCAACCGGGGCTGCCCCCGGCAGTTCGACAAAGATGCAGCGGACATCCTCAATCTCTTCATTCTCGCCGAGGATGTGCTCGTAGCGCAGCAGGTATCCGAACCCGAGTTTCTTGGCTTCCGACTCGGCTTCCGTACGTGTGTGAAAAGGGCCGTACTCCGCCCGCAGTTGTTCGGTGGAGTCACATGCCATCCAGAAAATCTCTTTGTACGCCATCGCGGTTTCGCCCCGGAGTTGCGAAGCCGGCTCGTGGCTGCTGTTGAGCCCGCTCGTGCAGAACCCCCTGTGTCAACGCAATTCGGATGCCGTTGCTGGGCTGCGGGCAATTGATTGCTGGATATAGGGTTAGCTGATCGGGGGTTCCTGGCCGCGGTCACGGTCGTGAAACGTTTTGCAGACATTGGACTCGGACGGTTCGGACGGCGAAAAGGCAGAGGCACGCATCGCCTCTGCCCGTGAGAACATGCCGGTATGAAGTGAATCACGATGTAGGCTGCCAATCGATGTCCGAAAGTGGCCTAGTCGGCCCCGACCGCTTGGGTGTAAGGCATTCCAGGACGTTCGGCTTCGGGGGGCCAGACCTTTCCGCCATGACTGGCTACGTACATGGCCAGTTCCAGGCGGCTCCAGACCCCGAGTTTGTCGAAGGCACTGCGCAAGTGATTCTTGATGACCTGCTCGCTGGTGCCGACGATCTTACCGATTTCGCGATTCGTCAGACCTTCCCAAACGAGAATCGCGATCTGAATTTCCTTAGGGGTGAGGCGCTCGCACGGAGTCATGACTGAGCCTCCTCTTTGCTGAACATGGCAATGGCCAGTTTCACGCGCTTACGGCCCTCACGGATTCCGGCACGCAAGAACAGCGTGCGCAGGTGTTGTTTTACGGTGCGCGGGCTGATGTTGAGCTGGCCCGCAATCTCTTTGTTGCTGCAGCCCTGCACGAGCAGATTCAAAACCTGCTGGTCGCGGGGTGTGACTTTGACTTGCTCCAGGTCGATCACGGTTTGTTCCTCCTGCTGGGCGTTCACTCTCCGCTTAGCTTGTTGCACGATCTTCGCCAATTCTTCGCACTCCCGCGACCTCCCGATCTAAGTACTTTTGGTCCGTGGCACTTGGGGGCGGCGACCGCCGCTTTCATGTGGCTTTCAGGATTGACGTGGTAGGCTTACGAGTTCCAAATTGGTCTGAAATGTGACTCTGATGAGCCTTTGCGCCTCAAATTTTTCTTCACTGCCGGTGGGTGCGGCATGTCCTAGTTGCATCGAAATGCCGGGCTTCCGCTTGTGCCGGCTGCTTTGGCAATCCCGTTGGGGCTCAGGGACTTTCATCCCTTCGCAATCGACCGCATTCATCTCCGAGGTGACCCCGTGAAGACACATCAGATCAACCTTCTTGCGGCCCAGGAAACGGCTTCCCATTTCTGCCCAAAGCCAAAATCATGGATTTTCATTTTGGTCCTTGTGGCATTCGGAGCCCCGAGTTTTGCACAGGTGACGCTAGAAGCCCAGACTCCGGGCGCAAATGCCACGCCTACCTCGGGCGCTCCCATCACGATCACGCTGCAGGACGCGCTACAGCGGGCTCGCCTCAACGATCCCCAATACCGGTCCGCAGTCACCGATCTCGGGCTGGCGCGGGAGGATCGAGTGCAGGCGCGTGCGGGCCTGCTGCCGGACGTCAACTACAACAATTCGTTCATCTACACCCAAGGCACAGCCCCGCTGCCAGCGAACTGCGCATCGACGCCGACGGGATGCCCCTCCTCCAAGTTCATCGCCAACAATGGCGTGCACGAATACATCAGCCAGGCGGACGTGCATGAGGCACTCTCACTCACCAATTTTGCGGATTATCGCCGGTCCTCCGCCGCACTGGCGCAAGCGCGGGCCAAGGCCGAAATCGCGACCCGCGGACTGGTCGTAACCGTCACCCAGGCCTACTACGGGTTGGTGGTGGCCCAGCGCAGGTACGCGACCGCGCAACGGGCGGACGCAGAAGCCGCACGCTTCCTCGACATCGGCGTGAAACTGGAAAATGGCGGCGAAGTGGCACATGCCGACGTGATCAAGGCACGCATTCAGGCGCAGCAGCAGCAGCGCGATCTGCAGGAGGCGCAGCTGGCCATGGAGCGCGCCCGGCTTGATCTCGCCGTGCTGTTGTTCCCGGATTTCAACCAGGATTTTGCCGTCGTCGACGATTTGCAAACCCCCGAGCCACTCCCGACCTTTGACGAAGTCGAGGCGTCGGGAAAGAAGAACAACCCGGACCTGCGAGCGGCCCTGGCTGCCTATGAAGTCGCCAGTCACGAGGTCACAGCGGCGTGGGGAGGGCTGCTGCCCGCTCTGAGTATCGACTATTTCTACGGGATTGATTCGAACGAGTTTGCGATTCGCACCAACGGCATACGTAATCTGGGATACTCGACCGTGGCCACGTTGCAGATTCCGATCTTCAGCTGGGGCTCGGATCGCAGCAAGCTCAAGCAGGCGGAATTGCGGCGGGATCAAGCGCACGTGGAACTGAACTACGCGCAGAAACAACTGCTCAGCCATCTGCGGCAGTTTTACCTCGAAGCCAAAACCTCACGCTCTGAAATGGAGTCGCTCGCGAGTTCCGCGGAGCTTGCCGCCGACAGTATGCGGCTCACAACGATGCGTTACCAGGCAGGGGAATCGACCGTGCTGGAAGTGGTCGACGCGCAGAATACTTTGACCCAGGCCCGCAACGCGTACGATGATGGCCAGTCGCGTTACCGGGTCGCCGTGGCAAACTTACAAACCCTGACAGGAACCTTCTAGCCGCATGAGAATGAAGCGCACCGAAACCTCAATTTCGCCAACCTGTCGCCGCCCGCACGGCGCCTTGCGTCACTGCAGGCTCATACTTGCCGGACTCGCCGCTGCAATTGGCATGCTGAACACGGCGGGCTGCTCGTCCGACAAGGGCGACAAGGAGCCGACCGTGACGGTGCAAGTCGCGGCCGTGGAAAAAACCACAATTCAGCATACGATCACCACGCAGGCGATTCTGTTTCCGCGGCAGCAGGCCGCGATCGTCCCCAAGATCAGTGCTCCGGTGCAGAAATTTCTGGTGAAACGCGGCAGCCCGGTTCACGAGGGAGAACTGCTGGCGGTGCTCGAGAATCGCGATCTGAGTGCAGCGGCTCAGGACACGGGCGGCTCCTACAAACAAGCTGAGGCCGCTTACGAGACGACTACTGCGGCCAGCCTGCCGGAAGAGATCCAAAAAGCTGAAGCCGACGCGCAGCAAGCCAAACAGGCGCTCGACGCACAAGAGAAAGTGTTCGAGAGCCGCCAGCAACTCTTTGATCAGGGCGCGCTGCCTCGCAAAGAGCTAGACCAGTCGCGAGTGGATATCACCACCGCACGCAACCAGTACGCAATCGCCAAGAAGCACCTCGATTCGCTCATGGCGATCGGCAAGCAACAGGCGCTCAAGTCTGCCGCGGGACAACTGGAATCGGCCAAGGGAAAGTATCTGGGAGCGCAGGCACAACTCAGCTACTCAGAAATCCGCAGTCCAATCGACGGCGTCGTCACTGACCGTCCTCTCTATCCCGGCGAAATGGCGGCAGCCGGCACTCCACTGCTGACGGTGATGGACATTTCCTCGGTCATCGCCAAGGCTCACATCCCGCAGGACGATGCGGCTGCCTTGAAGGTCGGCGACAAGGGAACGATGACCGTGCCGGGCATCGATGAACCGATCGAAGGCAAAGTCTCGGTTGTAAGTCCCGCGCTCGATCCCAACAGCACGACTGTCGAAGTCTGGCTCGAGGCCAAGAATTCCAAGCACGCGTTAAAGCCGGGCACAAGCGTGCAACTCTCTCTAACGGCACAGACGGTGAAAGATGCTCTCGTCGTCCCGGCAAGTTCCGTTATCACGACGCCGGATGGGGCCACCGCAGTCATGCTCGCAGGCTCCGATGGCCGCGCCCATCAGAAAGCAGTGAAACTGGGCATCCACAACGCCGACGACGTGCAGATTCTCGAAGGCGTCACGGCCACCGACAAAGTGGTCGCTACCGGCGCCTACGGACTGCCCGACAAGACCAAGATCAAGATCGAAGCCGCCGAAGGTCCAGCTGAAGGATCCTCTCAGGGTTCCAAGGAAGGATCGAAAGCTCCCAGTGAGGGATCCAGTGAAAAATAGCCTCAGCGGAGCATCTGCTTGAACTCCCCGAAAGCCGGAAGCACCATGGACGAAAACTCGGGCCAGCATTGGATTGCCCAGCACTCCAGGCCAGTGATCTTCGTCATTCTGACGCTGGGGCTGCTGGGGGCCTATCTCGCCTTCACCATCCCGGTGTCGGTGTTCCCCTCCACGGATTTTCCCCGCGTGCTGATCGCCGTCGATAACGGCGTCATGCCCATCGATCAGATGACGGTCACCGTGACCCGGCCTATTGAAGAAGCCGTCAACAGCGTGCCCGGACTGCTCTCCGTGCGCTCCATTACCAGTCGTGGATCCGCCGAAGTTGATCTTTATTTCCGCTGGGACGTCGACATGTTCCAGACGCTGCAATACGTCAACGCAGCCATTTCGCGCGTGCAGCCAGAGCTTCCTCCCACTGTAAAGATCGAAGCCCACCGTCTGACGTTCGCTGCTTTTCCCATCATCGGTTACAGCTTGACCTCTGACAGCATGCCGCAGACCAAGCTATGGGAAATGGCAACGTATGAAATGAAGCCACGGCTCAACCGTCTGGAAGGTGTATCCACCGTCATCGTGCAGGGTGGGCAAGAGCCTGAGTTTCATATCACCCCAGATCCTGCCAAGTTGCTTACGGCAAGCGTCACGGTGTCCGACATTCTCGACGCCGTGCGGCGCACCAATCTGATTGATTCTCCTGGATTGCTCGAACGAAATCACGAACTCTACCTTGCCTTGATCAACGGCCAGATCAAGACTCCCGAGGAAATCGCCAATGCGGTAATCAAGAACACTCCGGCAGGAATTCCGGTGAGGATCGGCGATGTAGCCACTGTGGCGCCCGGCGTGAAGCCCGTTTACACCGTTGTCACGGCAAACGGGAAACCTGCGGTCCTCATCAACATCAACCGCCAGCCGGACGGGAACACCGTACAAGTTGCCAAGGAAGTCCACGACGAAATCGACCGCCTTCGCAACGCGATGCCGCCCGGCGTTCTGATTCAGCCTTTCTACGATCAGTCGGTCATCGTCGACGAATCCATCAAGAGCGTCCGGGATGCCATTCTGCTGGGTCTGATACTCGCGTCGATCATTTTGGTCGTGTTCCTGCGCGACTGGGGAACCTCGCTGGTCGCAGGGCTCGTTATTCCGGTGACCGTCATGGTCACATTCATCGCTCTGAAGGTGATGGGGCAGACCTTTAACCTGATGACGCTCGGCGGTCTCGCGGCGGCCGTGGGCCTGGTGATCGATGACGCGATCGTCGTCGTCGAAAACATCGTCCTGCATCGCGACGCAGGCCAAGGACGGCTGGAGGCCATTCGCAGTGCTCTGAAAGAAATTACGGTTCCGCTGATCGGATCAACTATTACCCCGGTCGTCGTGTTCATTCCCCTGATCGTAATCACCGGTGTTACGGGAGTCTTCTTCCGCGCGCTGGCGGTGACGATGACGGTGTCGCTGCTGACATCTCTGGCTCTTGCCGTGACCTGGACTCCTACTCTGAGCCAATACTTCATCAAGGGACGCCGCGAGCGCGACGGAGCGCAGGCTCCGGAATCTGAATCATCCGGCTCGGCGACTACAGAACCCCGCAGCAACGAGGCGAACGAAGATGACCCGAGGAAGTTGCTCGCCGCCGAGGAGAAACACCTGGGCGGCTTCTTTCTTCGCGTCGTGAACTTTCACGAACGCTGGCTACGGCGTGCTCTCGAACGACCCCGGCTTCTCGTCATTTTCAGCGCCGCGCTGATTGTCGTTTCCTATGTTTGCTATAGGTTTTCCGGCTCCGACTTGCTGCCGGAAATGGACGAGGGCGGATTCGTCATTGACTACATCATGCCGGCGGGTAGCTCATTGGCTGAAACCAACCGTGTCGTGAGCCACGTCGAACAGATGCTCCGTCAACTGCCTGAGGTAGAGGGCACGTCGCGGCGCACAGGTTTGCAACTTGGGCTCGCTGCGGTGACGGAATCCAACAGCGGTGACATCCTGGTAAAGCTGAAGGCGAAGCGCGACCGCGGCATCGATGAGATCATGGCCGACGTACGCGCCGACATTAAGAAAGAGGAACCCGCCCTCGATGTCGATTTCATACAAGTTCTGCAGGACATGATCGGCGACCTCACTTCCGCCCCACAACCCATCGAGATCAAGCTGTTTTCGCAGGATCCCAAGCAGTTGGAGCTGTGGGCACCCAAGGTGGCGGAAGCTATCGGAAAGATCGATGGCGTCGTAGACCTGCTGAATGGGATCGACAACACGATCAGCGGTCCCGCGATAACGTTTCAGGTCGACCCCAGCGTCGCAGCCAGAGCCGGATTCACGGCCGAAGAGGTTGCCGTCGACGCGTCGGCTATTTTAGAGGGCGAACCCGCGTCCACGCCCGTCGTCACGAATGATCGTGCCTACACCCTTCGGGTGCGCTTCCCCGCGGCCAACCGCGCCTCGCTCGAGGCCATGCGCGACACGCTGCTGATCAGCAGCACGGGACACACGGCCACTCTAGGCGCGCTCTCAGCCGTGGTTGAGAACCCAGGACAAACCGAGGTTCGCCGCGAAAACCTGCAACGGGACGTCGCCGTGACCGCCCGCCTGGAGGGTCGAAGCCTGGGCAGCGGCATGGCCGACGTGCAAAAAGTCGTGGCGGGCCTGCATATCCCGTCCAGCATTCGCGTGGAGTACGGCGGAACCTACCAGGAACAGCAGCGCTCGTTCCATGACCTGGTCATCGTGCTGATCCTTGCGGTCCTACTGCTGTTCATCGTGTTGCTGTTTGAGTTTGGAACGTTCGCGGCGCCCGTCTCTATTCTCTCGTCTGCGTTGCTCTCAACCTCGGGCGTTTTCATCGCGCTGCTGGTCACGCGTACCACGTTTAATATCTCGTCGTTCATGGGGATGATCATGGTCATCGGCATCGTGGCCAAGAACGGCATTCTGCTGCTGGACGCCGATCAGAAGATGCGCGCTCTGGGCCTGCCCGCTGAAGACGCCATGCTGCAAGCCGGGCGCCGCCGACTGCGGCCCATCGTCATGACAGCCCTCGCCACCGTGGCGGGCATGCTGCCGCTGGCCTTCGCGATCGGCGCCGGATCGCAGATGCTGCAGCCTCTCGCGATCGCGGTCATTGGCGGCGTTCTCATCTCCATGGTGCTCTCGCTCATCATCACTCCCGCAGTGCACTTCTATCTCAGTGGCAAAACGGAATCCAGCGAGAAGGATCAGGACCCGTCTCTCGTCGCCGAGTAGGGAAAAGACTCAAGGGGGGTGCAAATTCTTGCTAAATAGTGTGGTTACTGGAGGGTAGTTACCGGGTGCCCGCCTTGCCCGCCAGCGCTCATAAGAACACTCGCAAGTCGGCACGTCTGGCGGTAAACTATTGGCAGATTTGAAGGGCCTCCGCCTGCAACGGAGCCCAAGGCATCGATCCCCCTAAAAGCACATCCCCCGCGCGAAGCTCTTGGCTGCATCCCTGTTGGCGCTGGACTTGCACTAGAATAGGCGCATTCGGCCAGATCGACCGGCTGTGCGATGGGACGGTTTCCACTGGTGGACAAAGAAATCGTGTCCGAAGAAAAAGACAAACCAGTTCTCGACGAGCAGACGCTCGCCAAGCTGCTGGAAGCGGCTTACGTGCTGCAGGAGCACAACCGCGAACTGCAGGAGATGGAACTGGGCCTCGAGCTGAAGAGGGATCAGATTGAGGCTGCAGAGCGTGCGACTCCCGCACCCGACGCGCCGAAAACGCAAGAAACAGAACCTGCCGCCAGCAGCGATTACACGTTCACTCTGGCAAACATCGTCGAGACCCAGCACCAGATTCAGGTTCGTCATCTCGAGTTGGAAAGCGCAATGTCGTTGGTCGCAGAACGCCTGGTTCAGATTGCCCGATCCAGCGGCGCTGCGATTGGCATACTCGATGGCAAGAAACTTCGTTACCGGGCAGCGTCTGGGACCCTGACTCTCGCCGCTGGAACCGACGTTCCCATGGACAAGGCGCTGTGCGTCGCTTGTCTTCGGACTGGCCAGGTTTTCCGATGCGCCGACGTCAATCCCGAATTTCTTCTTGATACGGAGGAGTGTCGCCGCCGCGGCATCCAGTCGATGATCGCGGTTCCAGTTTTTCATGACGGGGATGTCGCCGGCGGCTTGGAGCTCTACTATCCCACCACGCAGGCCTTCACCGAACAGGATGTTCATACCTGCCAGCTCATGGCCGGATTGATTACTGAAGCACTGGCCCGGGATGAAGAAGTCACATGGAAGAAGTCGCTCGCAACCGAGCGTGCCGTAATGCTGGAAGCGTTGGAAAAACTGAAGCCGAATCTCGCGGCCCTCATTGATAAGCCGTTAGCCAAAGATCCCGGGGCGAACTCCGGCGCTTCGGCCCCCGCAGCGTCGTCTTCCACCGTCTCTTGCCGTAAGTGCGGACACACCATTGTCGGGGAAGAGCAGTTCTGCGGAAACTGCGGAACGCCCCGCAGCACCGACTATGAAGCACCCAGCATGCAGAGCAAGGTGGCTTCACTATGGCATATGCAGGAGGCAATGAAGAAGACCTCTCCAGCCGATCCCGCGCATGAAAGCGCGATCTCGCCGAAATCAAGGGCGAATCTGGGCGATCCACACGAGGAAAAGTCGTCACTTGCCGATTCGATCGAAGAGCAAATGCCGGAGCTCTTTGAACCTGCCGAAATGCCGTTCAGCAACAAGAGCAATTCCACGGAATCAGTGGGCCCGATCAGTGCGGAGTTCGAGGACTCCGTTCTTTCAGATCTTGAAATCCCACTGAATGCTAGCGGGGCAAACGGGGAAGATGAGATTCCGCTAGCGCAATCAACGGCCCTCGCAAAACCGGATCGCACTACGGCATGGAGTTCTGCCGCAAGTGCCCGTGAATTCCTGGAGCAACTGACCCCCGCCCAGCGTTCCGGCACCTTGGCCCGGTTCTGGGCTAACCGGCGAGGCGATATCTATCTGGCGATCGCAGTGCTCCTGGTGGGCGCGGTCATTCGCTGGGGTATCTGGTCCAACCATTCCGTGAGTGCCACTGGGCGTTCGACGCCAGCGGCAGCCGCCGCCCATCGCAAGCCGAACCCTGAGGCTGATCTCTCAATGTTCGACCGGATGCTCATCAGCCTGGGTCTCGCCGAGGCGACTCCTGCGCCGGAATACAAAGGCAATCCCGAAACCCAGGTGTGGGTCGATCTCCACACCGCTCTCTACTATTGCCCAGGAGCCGATTTGTACGGCAAGACGCCGAAGGGAAAATTCACTTCGCAAAGGGATGCGCAATTGGACCAATTCGAGCCAGCCTACCGCAAAACCTGCGACTGAAAGGGCCTGCCGAGGGTGCCTTCAGCTCTTCTAAGGGGTTTCAGTTGACAACCCCCGGCCACCGGAGTGCAATCATACACATAGGGTTCGCCCGCGAAATCAAGCCATTTTCGTTGAACCGGAGAACACTATTTGTCGAGCACAACCGACCATCCTGAGGGGCCCAGTACTTTACCTGAGCCCGAGTTGAATCCGTTGTTGAATCCGGTCCTCGGCCAAAACATGGGCCGGTGGGCGGAGGCTTATTTCACAGCCCCGCCGGAGAAACGCGAACAGGCGGTACTCGAACTTCTGCACGAACTGCAACGGGAGACACCTGCCCCCGAAAGCATCGCGTTGACCTCTCCAGCATCGGCTCAAGAGGAAGCCCCGGAGCCAGTGTTTGAACCCGCTTCTGGGAGTCCCCAGGCTTCCGCAGCCTCAATCCGCTGTCACGCGTGCGGACGGGATAATCCTGCCTCACACCGATTTTGTGGCATGTGCGGCACCCCGGTAGCAGCGCAATCGGCAGAGGACGACCTCCCAACGGCCGAGCATCCGCAACAGTCTGAGCCGGCCTTCCCGCAGAACAACGAATCACCGTTCGCTCGATCGAAGGACGCGGTCTATGAGCCGGCATTAAGTACCAACGAGTTGTCTCTATTCCAGGCAGGCCGCGAAACCACCTACCGCCGCGAAGGCAGCGACAACGAAGACGAAATATTCAGCTATTCGCCGGCCTCGCGATCCTATCGTGTCTACGTAGGCATTGCGCTGGCGATTGTAATTTTCGCTCTAGCCTACATGGCATGGCGCGGCGCGCAAGCCACATCGCAGAGCTCGCACGTGGAACCGCAGGCTCCTCCCGCGGTTACGCAGCCTGCAGTCCCTGCACCAACTCCGCCGAGCACACCCCCGTCCACATCGAAGACTGACCCATCAGAGGGAACTCCGCCGGCTAACGAGCAGGCGACCGCTCCGTCAGAGGGTCGCGCACAGGTTGAGTCAACAGCGAAGCCCAGCAGTGACAAGGCAGCCCAAGCAACACCACCTCCTGCTCCAGTCGTAGAGACGAACCCGTCGGAACCATCCGTTTCGGGCAACGGTGCCGAAGAACTCGCCGTCGCGGAACGCTATCTAAACGGGGGAAATGGTCTGCAACGCAACAGTTCCGAAGCCGCAAAATGGCTGTGGAAATCCCTGGCTAAGCAAAATGCCAACGCGACTCTTCTCCTTGCGGATCTGTATCTGAAGGGGGACGGAGTTTCGAAGAACTGCGATCAAGCGCGGGTGTTGCTCCGTTCCGCAGCGCGCAGCGGAATGAAACAAGCTGGAGAGCGGCTGCGACATCTGCAGGCCTTTGGTTGCGAGTAATGCGGAGGGCGTACGAAGCGCGTTCCCGCTCCTGGACGCCGTCGCTTCCACGCAACGGCGCCCAAGGCAGGGTTTTCGCTGAAATCTACTGGGTGGCCAGCATCGACGGAATCCGCCGTGATTCATACCACAGCGCAAGTTCCACGCGATTCCAAAGCCCAAGTTTGTCGTAGATCACACGCAGGTAGTTCTTTACGACATGCTCGGTCGTCCCGATGGCCTCCGCCACTTCGCGGTTCTTCAGGCCTTCGGCAACAAGTTCGATGACACGTTGTTCACGTTCACTGGGGACACGAGTCCCATAGCGTCCCCTTGCAATTGCTGACATGCTTGCCTCCGGTACAACAGGGTCGCGAGTTTCACTCGCTTGATACCGCCGGTGATTCCAAAACGAAGAAATAGCCGATTGAAGTGAGCCTTAACAGTGCGCCGCGCCATCTTCAGTTGACTGGCAATCTCGGCATTGTCACACCCCTGCAAAAGCAATTCGACAATCTGCTGTTCGCGCGGACCCAGCCGAACAGTCTGCTCCCTCATCCGATCCCCCTTCTATTTTGCTTTTTGCATCGCCCGCGCACCGTGTGGGTACGTGGCTGGAACTTTCTAATTCTCATAGCACCCGCATTGCCACTTTGAGACGGTTTTTGTCTGTGACGCATGAACAGCAATTTCCACAGGCACTTGCGGACAATAAATTCTCAGTTCCGGAAGGCGGAGAATCCCTCCCGAAAACCGTTAGTGCCTCCCGCGGAGTGCTTTTCGCGTGTCCTAGCGTGTAAAGACGCGGGGGAACCACTGAGTGAGCCGAAATCTTGAATGAGGGAGAAAGTCGGCTCCTCGCTCCACAGCGACATTCCAACCGGATTGAAGCAATCAGATGGCCCGGTTGGCATATGGCAGAAGGGTTGGCTCAAAGGCAGGCGATCAGGTGAACGCCTTAGACGAAACTTCCCTTCATACGGGAGACCCTCGGCACAAATTACACGATCGGCCCTAGACCTTCCCCTTTTCCCTGGCAGACAAAACCGCCCTCCCCAGCCTTTCGCCAAAGCACCTGAGGTTACGGCATCAATCAGCAGGAACCGACCACACAGATCCGTCGTCGTCCTGTCGTCGTTGCCATTGATACTCGCCTCCCTCCCGGCCCTCAGATTGCGTCCTGAGCACGCTTTGAGCCGGTTCATGAGACGGGATCTGGTTCCGAGGATTCCCGGTCTCAAACAACCCCGGAGCCTTCCGCACGCGGGAGACGAAATTCTCCAGGCAGGCACTTCTCTGAAGGGGAGCCTCCGCATGCGCAGAGTGTTCGCAGCCGAACTGATCCGTAAACGTGAGGCTAAGTCTCGTGATCATCCCATCTCGATACTGGTCGGGAACTAGTTTGAGACCGCTCGCAACCACCCATCCCTCGAAGACGTCCCCTCGGCGATGAAAGCGTAACCCACTCTCAATCCGATGGTTGAGCACATCCCCTTCAGTAAACTCGAATGCACTCCCGACACGATAAAGTCCTTTCTCGCTTTGGCATAACACAATGGATTCGAAATCCCAGGGAGACATGATCCGGCAATCGTCCAGTCTCAAGTGAGTGCACTGAGCAACCAGTCGCACACAGATCGCGTACGCCGTCATTCCTGAGGAAAGTTCGCATAGAATGTTGCCCATGCTCGCCGCGACGACGATGTCCAGATGTGGGGAGTTCTCTAGCCAGTCGCACGGAACTTCACAATTAACCTGCGCGGCCTGGAGCTCCTTTGCCCGCGCCACATACCGGGCCCGCTCCTCTCGATTCAAGTGAGTTTTCTTGACCGGCATCGTCTTGACCTCCTCAAATTTGGAAAAAACCTACACAACCTACAACACCTACACAAGTCTTTTGGCATCAGCCGCTTCCTGCGGAGAACAAAGTGTGCAGTTCGGGACCCGCCGCAAGTTCAAGCTCAACCGCGCCGCGAGCTGATGAAGAAGCAGACGATTGTCGTGCGAGAACTGCAAGATCATCCCAGGCCCATTGCGATGGTGACGGAAGCCGAAGCATTTCAGTTTCCACCCGATCTCCGCCGCGCTGTATTCCAAAATTTCGTCGCGTGAGCGCAAGAGCGCGTTGGCGAGCTCTGCCAGCCGGGATATGCCGAGTTCCCGGTCAGCGTGGGACGGGGTCCACATAACCTCGATCAGGGCCGAGTGGACATCGCAGCCTCGCCGTGCGATCTTGTCCTGCTCCAGTCGTCGAAGCAGCGGAGCGATTAACTCGACAGTCTCCAAGTCGCCAAGCACACTAGCAGCGAGGTTGCGAGCAGCTTCATCGCCAACAGGTGTCGAACCTAGGTTGCTAGGAGAGAATTTCCGCACCCTGTCGAGGTTCCGAACACGGAACATCAGGAGCTGCGGCTGCAGCTCCCGGGAAATCGCTTCCAGCTGACGCTCGTCCAACGGAGGGAGGCCACGAAGCGTGGGCGGAAGGGCCAAGTGCACACCTTCATCCTCCCGCGAGTTAGACATGCCCAAAAAGACGGCCTTGGAGCTGGACACCGCACGGACTTTGCCGCTTCCGAAAACGTGGAAGCCCCTATAGTTGGAAGTGCTCCACAGAGCGCGAACCCCGGGCGACAAGTCGGGTTGGTTTATGAGCAACGTGGTCCCCAATGGTGCAAGCGCTAATAATGCTGATCGGCTGATGTCGCCCAGCAATACGGGCCGCCGGCAAAGGCAATGCAAAAGCCGAAAAAGCCTGATTGCACAGCCCATATCCGGTCCCGAAATCAGCAGCGTTGGTGGACTCGACAGACAATCTGCGAACCATGAGCTCGCGCACCACGCAGTCATCAACGCGGATTCCGGTTGGGGCAGACCTGCGTGGAGTTCGAAAATCTCTCTGATTCGGTGAAGAAGTTTTCCAATCGAGCCGTAGCTCTTCACGCCCTGCGGGAGGCGGATTACTCGCGCCATTGCTTCGTCAAAGTCTGGCGGCCTGTATAGACAGCGGCAATGTTCGATCTGCGCGGCGATGTATTTCTCGCCCGCGCTGCAGTAGAGAAGAGCAAGTCGACCAGACGATGCCGACCTGACTAGTTCCAGGGCTGAGCCGTCAGCAAAGGTTTCCCCGACGGTCGTCACCACCTTTGGAGCTGCTTGAAGCGGAAGGTTCGCCATCGGTCCTCGATCGCGCGCAGCCAGATATCGCCCGCGGACGCGCTAACCAGAAGTGAATGTGAGTTCCGCTACTTTAAATCCGTAGTCGGAGCCATTGACCCGAATCGTACGCTCGTGACAGATTCTCCGAAGGTCACATAATCATTCTTGATCGAGGGAGCCAGCATTCCTGACGGCTTATGTTTCAATCGACTGGCCCAACGTTATTCTAGCAACAGGGGCTCACTGCAGCAAGAGTTTTGACACGTCAAGTAGGCGGGCGGCGCGCACTGCCGGCAAGTGTTTGCCTGCTTTTGGTAATATCGTCGACGTGGCTAAACAGCAACGCGCTACCCGTCGTCGATTACACAACACGGTGCGAAAAACTATCCTTTCCTACTACTCCGAACTAGAAGCTGCCATGATCGTTCAGGCGGCCAAGAAACAGAGAATGACGATCAGCAATTTCGTCGCGTCCGCGGCGCTCAGAGAGGCTGAATCCGTCAACCGAAAGCCTTCTAGATCGTAATAATCCTAGCGAATATTCCCAAGAGAACCAGTCTCGCCTTGACATTATGATATTATAATAATAATATCATAGATATGACATTACATTGGAAAAGGAACGGTTATGGATGGGGACCAGATGAAGCGTGATGCCGTGATTAGAGCCATGCAGATGGCAAAACGTTTGTGGCCAAAGCAGGTTTCCAAGATGCTTGCTCAACAACTCGCTGACTTGGTTGAAGAATTGCGAGTATCAGTTGTATCGGGAGATGTCCAACTGTTAGGCGGAAAATGGTACGTCACACACACAGGACTGCTGCGACTCGCTCGCAGAAGGAGATGCGTCGGAATCCACATTGAATCAGTTCCAGCACTTTCAGAACCACTGATGGGGCGATGGGTGTTCAAGGCCACCGTCTACAAATCTCGAAGTTGCAAAGGCTTTGTCGGTTACGGCGACGCTGATCCTTCCAACGTCTCCGCGCTCGTCCACGGAGCCGAGATGCGCGTCTCCGAAACTAGGGCCGTCAACCGCGCCCTGCGCAAGGCTTATGGCATCGGGATCTGCTCCGTCGAGGAGATCGGCGCCCTCGCTAGCGCACACGCTTCGCACGCAGAGACCAGGAAGCTGCCGCAACCTGCAAATGGCAATCGTAGCCACGGTGGCCCGAAAGTTCGCGACCGTCTATGCCAGATCATCCGTCAGCATCAACTCGATCCCAACCTGGTCAAGTCCTATGCGACGGATTTCTGCGGAGTGAAGGCCCTGCGCGATGCTACCCGTGAACAGGTGGAAAACTTCGTGACGCACCTAGCCGATTGGGCCGAGAAAGACCGCAATGCCCTGCTCTGCCAGCTCAACAGCTATCCAGTCCAGAAGGAAGGGGCCGCATGAAACGTCAGATCACAGGCCTGCACGCCGCCGATCGCTGCGCCGCCAACCAGATCCCCGACGGAGTCTTCCTGGTTCGGGTGCAACGAGTCAGATTTCAGCGGCAGGCACAGAAGCCGTACTACACCCTGGCACTGAGCATTCTTGAACCCAGCCGTTTCTCTGGCCACGTCCTTTCGAGCCGCCTCTATTGCAGCCCGAAAGCCCTGTGGAAGCTCAACTGGTTCCTGCGCGACTTCGGTTATGACACCGAACTCCTCGGCCGAGACGAAGTCGACGAGACCCAGCTCGTGGGTCTGAAGGGAGTCGTCAAGATCAGCCACATCGTCTTCAACGGCGCTTCCCTGCTCCGGCTCGACGGCTTTGCTCCCGCCGGCCGTTGGGAAGAGCTTTCACCCGCAAATCTGGACAATCCCCAGGTGGCCTGATGACCTACAGCTACACCCAGATCAGCCAATACCTCACCTGCCCGCGCCGGTACCGGCACCGCTACCTCGACGGCTGGAAGGAGAAGGACAGCCGGGCGGCGATGCTCTTCGGTCGCGCCTTCGAACAAGCCCTGGGAGCTCTCTTTCGCCGAGAAGATCCAGGAGCAGTCTTGTTCACCGAGTGGTCTGCCTGCCAGAGCCTGGAGCTGCACTACTCCAACCGCGACTCCTGGGATCGCATGCTCCGCCAAGGACTGATGCTCTTAACCCGGTTCTGCCAGGACAATCGCGTCCAGGTCCCCCAGCCTCAACGTAACCTGCAGATCAAGTTCACCCGGCCCGTCGGCGAAAAGAACGACTTCGTCGCCTACATCGATGGCATAGGGAGCCTTGACGGCACACGTTGCCTGCTCGAGTGGAAGACGTCTTCCAGCCGATACCCGCAAGAGCCGGACGGCCTGCTGTCTCTGGATCCGCAGCTGGTTTGTTATTCGTGGATGACGGGAATTGCCGAGGTCGCCCAGGTCGTCTTCGTCCGCAAGAGTCTGGTTGAGGTTCAGTACCTGCGCACCACGATCACGGAGGAACAGCGTCAGGAGTTTGGCCGCCTGGTGGAGGGCACGATCCGTCGGATCGAATCGGCCGACTTTCCGGCCCACAGCGGTATCCGGTTCCCCCAGAATCCTTGTAGCACATGTCCGTATGTGGGCCTGTGTCTTGGAAAACAGGAAATGGTCGACGCCGCTGTGGTGCGGCGTCCAGGAGCCGACAGTCTTGATTGGCTTGACGAGCTTAATTACTGAGTATCCGCCCATGCCGCCGAAGGTCAATCGTCGCCGAGCCGTGTTCGTACTGGGCAAGATTGACGAAATTCTGGCGTGGGAGCAGCGGAAGGAGACCGAGCGCGACACCAAGTTCGTCGAACTGGGGCGCTATCTATGCGAGGTGCGGGCGGGACAGTACTGGAGGCTGGAGAGTCTGAAGTGTTTCGACGAGTTTCTGGAGAGGCGTTTCCCGGAGTCGCGGAGGAAGGCCTACTACCTGATGTCGATCCACGAACACCTGCCACCGCAGGCAAGGAAGGAATTGAAGGAAGTCGGGTGGGCGAAGGGGATCGAGCTGGTCAAGCTGGCAAGGCGGGACCAGCAGAACTTCGATTGTGCAACCTGGTTGCACAAAGCCCGTCAGATGCCGAAGGAAGACTTCAAGAAGGCGGTTGAGAAGGAACTGACGGGGAAGGAAACTGAACCGTGGGAGATTGTCTATTTCAAGCTGTACCAGAGCCAGATGCCGGTCATCGAGAAGGCGATCGAAACGGCGGCTCTCATGCTGGGAAGCGATCGATCCCGGGGCTATTGTCTGGAGATGATCTGTGCTGACTTTCTGGCTGGCGCCAACCTGGACAACGGAGACCCGGAGACACTGCTGTTCTCGATGACGAGGTTCTTCAAATTTCTGCCCAGCGAACAGAAGCAGGAATTCCTCGAAGGTCTGAGCGAGAAGGCTTCGTGAGCTCGATTCGCCCGAAGCGACCGCGCCTGCGACTAGACGCCGAGGCTTACCAACAACTGTGCCGACAGGTTGTAGAGCGGGACAGTTGGAGGTGCCAAAGCTGCGGATCAATGCAACAACTTCAGGTTCACCACAAGCAGTTCCGCAGTCACTCGGGCGACGACTCCGAGGAGAACCTCATTACTCTTTGCGACCAGTGTCACAAACTGATCCATGGCCGGGGAGAATCATTGCGAGAACCAGCAAGAGAGTTGAACTGATGCGACAATTGAAGGATCTCCTCGCTGAGCCCGACTTGAAACCCCTCACCGCGTGAACGAACCAAACCCGAACTTTGCACGGATGACGCGATCGGTCGTTATGCTCTTTCGCTCACCTGACGCGAGTTGCTGCTTAGCGGTTCCGGCGGCGGAGACTAACGTCCTCCGCAGGCCGTAACCGGGGACGCCGCCTTGTTTGAAACCAAGGCGTGCGAGTCGCTTCTGTCCTGCTAGAACCTTCACGCCCAATTCGCGGCTATACTCTCCAGCCATCGTTCTCTTGAGCGCCTTCATGATGAGGCTCGGCAGACTTCCATCGTTCGCAAACGTTTCAGCGCAATAATGCACGGGTACGCCTGCTGACTTGCAGAGAAATTCATAGTGCGCCGATTCGTCCGTGTCCTGAAACCGTCCCCAGCGGCTGACATCGTAGACGAGGATGGCTTTGTAAGGAGCCGTTCCGGCGACGACATCTTGCAAGAGTTGGCGGAGGCCCGCTCGCCGCCGGAGGATCAGACCGCTTCTCGCGGCGTCGGAATAGGTGAGGACTCTGCGTACGTCTGGATCGCCGTGGACTGGTTTTCCAGCGAGTACTGCTGGTGTTCGGTTGACATACGAAGGTACTGAGCAGCGGGGACAAGCAGTTTGGCAGTGGACATGATGCCCTCCTAAAGAGGGACATCGACCGGATCAGAGAAAGCTTCAGGAGAAATCTGTGGAAAACTTGGCCCCGAGGGCGCTTCCTTCTGTGGGGTCATCGCCCCGAGCAATCCTGAGACAGGGGCGGCAACTACATCTGTATTCGGGGACTCCGGGCCTCACGGTATGGGCGCAGTCACGGCAGACAAACCGCCCATCCTTATATGCGATCATCGGTCTGCACTCGATGCCGATCAGGCAATGTGGGCAGCGGATGACAAGGGTTGTGTCATTCACGTTTCGCATTATGCTCCATTCATCCGAGGACAGCGTTGCACGCTTGATTCCGTGCGCCTCTCCAGGTAGTCCGTGCAAACTGCCGCGAATCACGACGATCTTTGGTGTGTTCCCCGCCGACATTTCGGCAGGACTGCCGACACTTCGGCCGCATGCGTGCTGATTTCACGGGTTGTTACGAATCCCGAACAGAAAACTATCGGTGCCTTAGCTCCGTGCCGATTTCTGGGATGATCGATTCTTGGAGAACTCGACACCAAGCCTTGCCCTCAACAGAACCCGTGCGCGTCGTGGCACCCGAATCCCTTGCGAAATTCCCGTCACGCTCGTCAACCTGGACGCGCTTCACCCCTTCTCCGAATCCTGCCAGATACTACTCGTGAATCTGAATGGGTGCGCGGCTCGCTCCACTCGTCCCGTCGAGATCGGGACGGCGGTTGAATTACAGGGTTTGCCCACTCGCACCGTCACCGCCCAGGTTGTGACCTGCTTCTCCCTTGGAGAATATGAGAAGATTTGGCTGTTGGGCATGGAGCTTCATAGCCCCGGCAACGTGTGGGGCATTGAACACGTGCCGGAAGATTGGACGCGATAGGGGTCTCAGTGAGGCGACGACCCGCCAGGGAATGTCAGATACGCGAGTACGCAAGCAGAAGACGGATCACCAGGATGCCCAGCTGATTCTGCGATTGATGATGGAAGATCGCTTTCCGCGGATCTGGGTGCCGAGCTGGGAGAATCGCGATCTGCGGCAACTGCTGTGGCACAGGACAGCATTGTGCAGGCGCGCACGCGGATCATTACTCATCAAGCGGTGGCACTCAACGAAGGACTACATTGCAAGAAGCGGTTGTGGCGGGAAGCGGGACAACTGGGGATCGACTCGCACCAACCACGCCAGGGTCCGGGCATCCAGACGATCGTCTTTCTTCCGACTTTCCCCGATCAACCGCGCGTTGCGCGCCTGCGCCACGACACTTCGTGTCCCAACTCGCTCAACAACCAGCTTGCCTAGGGCGAATGCATCCCCGTTTCCAACGCGATCCGACTGCGCGGCATGCCCCCGAACACGGAGAGAGCGTGCTCATGCGTTAGCGTCGGACGGCTTCGTGGCGACCGCGACCTGCGGCTCCTTCCACCAATATTTCGCCAAACACCATAGAGCGCGGAAGCCGTCCTTCCAGCCGATCTTCTTGCCTTCCTCGTACGTACGCCCCCAGTACTTAATGCCCACTTCGTAAATGCGCAGATTGCGTTTGGCGATTTTTACCGTGATTTCCGGCTCAAAGCCAAAGCGGTCCTCCTCAAGACGGATCGACTGAATAACCTCTCGACGGAACACCTTGTAGCACGTCTCCATATCCGTCATGTTCAGGTTGGTAAGCATGTTCGAGAGCAACGTGAGAAGCCTGTTTCCCACCGAGTGCCAGAAGTAAAGTACGCGATGTGGCCCGCTCCCGAGAAAACGTGAACCATAGACCACGTCTGCTTGCCCCGCCTCCAATGGGCCCAGCAACTGAGGATAGTCCGTAGGGTCGTACTCCAAGTCCGCATCCTGGATGATCACATAGTCGCCGGTTGCCTCCTGAATTCCACGGCGGAGTGCGGCACCCTTGCCCATGTTACGCGGCTGCAGCAAGACCTTCATCTGGGGCCTTTGCTCTTGCAGATCTGCGAGAATTTCGCGCGATCCATCCCTCGAACCGTCATCGACGCAGATCAGTTCTATCTCGAGGCCAACCGACATGACTCGCTCTATCGCCTCGCGCAGGGTCGCTTGTTCGTTATAAACGGGCATCACCACCGATAGTTTCATAGACGCCTTTTGATTTAGCGAAAGTGTATCTCGATGGGAGTTTCGCATCAATCGGCCACGGGCGGCAGCCGTCTGCTGCATGGTTTCTTGCCGCTTCGATGGCGCAATATCCAATCATGAGCGGGACAGGATGGCGTCTCGTTTCCGACAATTGCGACCGATGAGGTCTGGTCGGCACTTCCGAGCGGCGGATGACTCTGACCCTGAGGTCGCAGCACTACTCTGCTCATTGATCGGCAGCACTGCCGCCTGGGGACTAGACACCGACGCCTACCAACAACTGTGCCGCCAGGTCCTTGAACGGGATGGCTGGAGGTGCCAAGGCTGCGGGTCTTATATCCCTTGCGCTTTGAGTGCGTCGATCACTTGGGAGTGTACGGCATCCCGTCGGAGAGCGGTCTTCTCATCCCCATCTGATTTCGTCAGCTATTGTTTCTTGGCACTTCTGGGTTACTATCCGCAGCATGGAAGAGTATTCAAGGTCCTGGGAGCACTTCGCGATCACCATCCTCTTTCTTGTTGCATGGGCAGCAACTTTGATGGCTCAATCGAAGCAGTCAGGTACGGAACCGCCTGTTGGGACCGTCCGCGTCGACGCTACGCCCGGGCATGCCATCAACTCCTTCGATCCCGACAGCGCCCTTGGCAGCTCGATCGATGTTCTCTCCCATAACGACATCGATAAGGTTTACACCCCTCACATCATTCAGGAGTCGCTCTCCGCGGGCTGGGGACCAATCACTTATCGCAACAATTCCGAGCTCCGCATGGCTGCGTGGCACTGGACTGAGAACGGAACCTGGAGCGATGCAGCGCACAAGAGCGGATACTTCACCGGCAGCACTGATATCAGGGACCCGGTGCGCTACATCCTTTCCTATGCATTGCCTCACCGTGGCATCTCGACCAGCGGAGACCGCCCACTGCAAGGTCCGAATCTCAGCTATTGGAAGAGCAATCCCTATCTCACCAGCAAGTTCACGGGAGAAGTTGACGCGCTGCATCCGCAATGGGTGATCGTGGATCTGAAGACTGAAAAGCCGGTGAACGCAATCCGCATCGCGTGGGCGAGCCCGTATGCCACGACCTATCAGGTACAGTATTGGGTGGGAACGCGGGCGCTCGACTTTGATGGAGGCCCTCAGGGCGAGTGGAAGACCTTCCCCTCCGGCACTATCAGAAACGCTCCAGGCGGGACGGCTAATGTGACGCTCGCCGACGCGCCTGTGAGCACTCAGTACGTGCGCGTCTTGATGACCGAATCGTCAAACACCTGCGATCTGCATGGCGCGGACGACATCCGCAACTGCGTGGGATACGCCATTCAAGAAATTCGTCTGGGCAGCATCGACTCCAGCGGCGCCTTTGCCGAAGTTCAAAAGAATTTCAGTGACAGACCAACCACCTTCACGTCGTCTTCAATTGATCCCTGGCACTCCGCCGCTGATGTAAACGCCACCGGCAGCTACCAGCACAGCGGTTTCGATCTCTTCTTCACCAGCGGCCTCACCAACAATCTTCCAGCGATGATTCCGGTCACCATGCTTTATGGGACGCCGGACGACGCTGCCGCCCAAATTGCCTACATCGAAAAGCGCGGCTACCGCATTGGGTACGTTGAGATGGGTGAGGAGCCGGACGGCAAGCATGCCATGCCGGAAGACTACGGAGCCTTGTACATCCAATGGGCCACTGCCATCCACAAGGTTGATCCCCAACTCAAACTGGGTGGCCCAGTCTTCGAAGGCGTGAACGAAGACATCCGAGTCTGGCCCGACGCACAGGGACGGATCTCGTGGATGGGCCGCTTTGTAGATTACTTGAAGACGCATGGCCGTATTTCAGACCTGGCCTTTGTGTCATTCGAGCACTATCCGTTCGAGCCTTGCGACATCACGTGGAAGACTTTGTACGCCGAACCTCAGTTGATGAAGCACATCCTACAGGTGTGGAGAGACGACGGTGTCCCCAAGGAAGTTCCGCTCATGGTGACCGAGAACCATCTGGCTGCCGCGCTTACCGGACCCATGACGACGATCTTCGCGGCCCTGTGGCTGGCCGACAATGTTGGCTCTTTCTTTGAAGGCGGAGGCGCCGCTTTCTATCACTCGCCGATTCAGCCGCAAGGCATTCAGAAGACTTGTCTGGGCTGGTCCTCGTGGTCGAATTTTGTTTCGGATGAGGACTACAACATCCTTGGCTACACATCGCCGTATTACGCGGCGCACATGATCAACCTAGAGTGGGTGCAGCACCGCTCTGGCGTGCATCAGATGTTCCCTTCTTCAACGGACATCAAGGATGCCGAAGGCAACGTGCTGGTAACGTCGTACGCAGTGCATCGCCCCGACGGAAACTGGTCGTTGATGCTGGTCAACCGGGACGAGAGCAACCCGCACACCGTGCGCGTCCAGTTTGAGGGTCTCAGGAGCAAGGAGAGTGCGTCATTTTCAGGGCCGGCTACCGTTGTGACTTTCGGAAGTGAGCAGTATGTCTGGATTGACAACGGCCCAAACAGTCACGCGGATCCGGATCACCCGCCGGTCGCGACTGCTCTGGAAGCAGGTTCGCAGACTGCGTTTATTCTGCCCAAGGCGTCAATCACCGTGTTAAGGGGAAAGGTGGCGACTTTCAAGGATTGAAGCCGCAGTAGCTATTCTCTGAATAATTCCACTGATACCACTGATACCGTTTTACGCGGAAACGCAGCGAATAAGAGAAACTATAGAAACGGTACCCGAAGAAGGGATTCGCTTGTAACCCTCTCAAGGACAGGGTATTATCGCGGAAGTGTAGGATTCATCGGCACTAGCTAGAAATGGCGGCAATAGAATTTCTCCCTCTCCGCCAGACCCATTCGTAGTAAAGCACTTAACTGCACTCAGATTGCTCCTATCCCAAAGCTTCATGACCCCGATTCGACCGAAGCGACTGCGACTTAGACGCCGACGCTTACCAACACCTTTGCCGGCGGGTTCTTGAACGGGATGGTTGGAGGTGCCAAAGCTGCGGATCAGTGCAGCAACTTCAGATCCACCACAAGCAATTCCGCAGTCACTCGGGCGACGACTCCGAGGAGAACATCATTACTCTCTGCGATCAGCGTCACAAATTGATCCATGGCTGCGAGAATCATTGCGAGAACTAGCAAGCGAGGTGGACTGATGCGACGATTGACGGATCTCCTCGCTGAGCCCGACCTGAAACCCCTCAACGAGTGAACGAACCAAACCCGAACTTTGCGCACGTCGCGGATTATGCTCTGGGTGCGGGAACGATCGGATCGATTCCCTTGCCCAAGAACCGACCGGTCAGGCACCGGAAGGGAGACGCAGCGCCAGAGAGTTCCTCATAGACCAACGCTGGCACAAGCGAAGTAACATCGCACATATACAAGCGTCTTCCTCCGTCTGGCTTTTGCCAAGCCCAATCATCACTCCGATTTGCCTCGGCTAACTCGGCGGCGGACCATCTCATTATTGCCATTACGCATTGACCGGCACCTTTTTCGGAAACCGGCAGAGACACGTCACGGGAAACCGTTCTACAAGGAGAGTTCAACCCAGTAAACGCAGAACTTCTGGCAGTGCGGCGGGGGCAATTCTCGCTCTTGGATCAGGGCGCCATGGGCCACAGCCCAAGTTCCTTCTACATCCTTCCCGCCACCGTGGACCTCGTAGAGTTTGAACTTCAGTTCCGGGAACAGCAAGGCTATAGTAGAGGCCAAGTGGAGCGGGTGAGTGCGCGACTCGAACCCGCGGAACTTCCCCATGACATTGGCGAGGAACCATTCTGCGGATACTGCTTCGGGGGTGCACAGGCAATCATTCCCCATAGGATTCCTTGTTACAGGAAATCCTAAGAATTATCAGTGAGTACAAACACACTTTGAATTCTTATTTCCGCAGCACCGCTCTCGGAGAGGTCCGCTTGGGTCCCTGTCTCTGTTACCCGTGGCTTAAACCGTTGTTGATCTTTACATCAATTTTACGCATTGACTTGGTTGGGAGTCTAAACGGAATATTTCCACGCCTCTCCCCACCCCAAACGAGTGGCGACAGGACCCATCAACGCCACCTTCCGATCTGCTCGGGCCCCTTTTGCGCGCTGCCATTGACAGTACTGTCGGACGATGAAAGACTGCGGATGTCGGCTCCGAAAGTGGTTCGGCCCCCTTGCCGCCAATGTCCGCACGATAGAGTCGCCGCAGAGTCGGGTATGAGTATCCATTCCAGCCTCGATCGCGAAACTTTCCAGCAGCTTTTGGCCGCCGCATTTGCGGTGCAGGAGAGTCAGATAGATAGCCAATCGCTCTCCGCCGTTATGGAAGTCCAACGGTTGGTCACGAGGGGCGAACTCGACGTGGATGGTGCAATGCACCACATCGTTGAGTCCGCCCGAAACGTCGCCAACGCCACCGGCGTCGCCATCGGCCTGCTAAAGGGAGACCAACTAATTTACCGTGCCGGAAGCGGAAGTACCGCATCTTATGTAGGTCGGCAGGTGAACGCCTCACTGACTGTTGCAGCAGATACCAACAAAAGCCGCGAGATTCTCCGTGTCGAGGATGCCCAGACAGACACACGGATTGAAGCCGCTATCTGTCGGCAGTTCGGAGCCCGATCCCTTCTAATCTTGGCGATTTATCACGGTCGAGCCGTGGCGGGAGTACTGGAGGTCCTGTTCAGCGAAGCGCACGTCTTCCAAGACGGCGAGGTACGTACGTATCAATTGATGGCGCAACAGATTGAGTCGGCCATTTTTCCGGCCGTCCAGTTTGAACAGAAAAGAAACCCGATTGCCCAACTGCCGATCCTTCCACACGCTGTTGAGCAGATCGCAGATCAAGGGGAGATGTTTCCCAACAACACCGGATCTTTGCCCCTCTCACCCGCCCAGCATTCCATCAGCCAGCGATGCAGCGCCTCCTTGGCAGCGGACAGGGCGTTGCCAATACGCAAACAGCCATCCTGGCTCCCGGGCAAGATCATGCACCGTGTGAAGGACGTCAAGTGGCTTAGGCGCCAGCGGAACTTGGGACTGGCAGCGGTTTCTACCGCGCTAGTGCTAACTTGCTGGATCGCCTACAGCGGTCGCCGCCCGGTGTCGCCCTTGGAATCGTCGGCTCGACCGACATCAACCGCCATCGATTCGCAGGCGCGCCCCAAAGCCGCGGAAGCAATGCCTGCGAAAACCACCTCCGCAATCCAGCCCGCACCAACTCCCGCGAAAAAGGCAAGTCCCAAGGTCCGGCGTGTGCGGGTCGGGAAGAATGAAGTCGATTACATCGGAGAAGATGTTACGGTGCGCTATTTCACGTACCCACCGGCGCCGCAGCGGAGGCCGACCGCCGATAGTCGGGTAGCATATATCGGGGATGATGTTACAGTGCGTTATTTCACGCCCACACCAGCAGGGAGGCCAGAGAGCCGCTGAGGTCCTGACTTGCGGGTTGACCTGGCCCACCTCACTCGCGCAGCTACCTGCTGCTCTCGTTTATGGACCACCGATCGCTACATCCGGCGCGGCCAGTTCGCCGCAGTTCGCGAATCGAGACACACGTTCCGATCCTGAAACACAGGATGCGACCAGATTTCGCATGCAGCCGGGGCGCCCGCTATTGGTGCACAGTCTGCGTTAGTGACGCCGAACTCTTGGCGATGTTCGAGTTCCCGTAGTGGGTCGCGGTGACCACATCACGAACCCCATGGCGCTCGGCCGCGTCGCGATCATGCGCTCCACCTCCCTGTCTGAATCTCGCGACAGAGCCTGGCACAAATTACACGACTGGCCCAGGGACCGAGTCCCATAAAGAGGTCGGAAGCGTTCGGAGGATTTCGCGATTAGGAAGGGGGGGCTCGATGGCTTTCTTCAGTCTGATGGCTTAACCGATCGAAAGCTGTTATTTACTCGTTTATAAGCTGTACGTTAGCCTACATGCCTGATAGCTTCTAGCGGCGTCTACCACTTTCCATGTCAATGTGTCGTCGTTCACCCAACTTGCTAGTCGCGAGTTCGAGACTTTGGCATTCTCTGCTCCAACGCAGCGTGTATCTCTTCTAGCCTGGAGATCCGCTGGTCCTGGTCCGTCGCGTCAATTGCGCGGAGCTGCAAATTGAGAAGAGGTGCGAGGCCGGCTGCAACCCTAGGGTGACCAATCTTTCTGGCGACCCACGCTCATGATCCTAAGGCTACCCGAATTCGCCCAGGGGGGAGATTCAACTCTGGACCCACTCGGACGCCTTCATGAGCTTTGACCCTGGCCTTTTGGTTGGCAACCAAGCGCTGCGTAAACTTAGGTCCTTCTGCTTGTAGGCCTCAAGACTTCCGCACATTCTCGAGTATCCTAGCGCCGGGCGCTGGCGGCCAACGCCTTAGCCGGCAGCCCCAACCTGTGAAATTCGAATCCTGCTACCACCCCTCACTTCCAAACTGACGCATCAAATTAACTTGGAGTCTTCTTCTTTTTCTTTGCCTTCGCCCAACGAGCACGGATCGCGTTCCGGGCGATTTCTCGCCGCCGTTCAGGCGTTAGCTTCTCCTGCCGCGCTTTGGCACCCAGGCGACCCAAAGCTACAGCATTTGGATTTTTCTCTTTCTTCTCGGACATGGGGTAGCTTCAAACTTAGCCTTACTCCCACCAAGAAAGCAAACACCGCCATTGACTTTTATACTAAGCGCTTAGTATACTCAGGAGCAACGATACTTAACGCTAAGTATAAAAGAGAGGCTGCGATTCTCATGAAAAGGAAAAGAAACACTGGTCGGACAGCTATCCGCGTGGCCCGAAGGATCTGGAATAATCTCTCTCGGGAAGCTCTTGCTGATCTGCGGGAAATTGCAAACCAACACAGGTTTTCAGTGAGCGCCGGCGATTTGCTCTACCTGCATAATGGTTGGTACGTTACACACACAGGCCTAATCGGACTCGCGCGCCGCAAAAGATGCAGCGGCATCCACGTCGAGGCCGTCGATTCGCTTTGCGATTCCGCGGCAAACCGGTTTGTTCTAAAGGCAACGGTCTTCCCATCCAAGGGCTCCTCCGGATTTGTCGGCTATGGCGACGCCGATCCTTCCAATGTTTCGTTCCTTGTCCACGGGGCCGAAATGCGAGTGGCAGAAACCAGGGCCGTCAACCGCGCCCTGCGCAAGGCTTATGGCATCGGGATCTGCTCCGTCGAGGAGATCGGCGCCCTCGCTAGCGCACCCGCTTCGCGCGCAGAGACCAGGAAGCTTCCGCAACCTGCAAATGGCAATGGTAACCACGGTGGCCCGAAAGTTCGCGATCGACTGTGCCAGATCATCCGTCAGCATCAACTCGATCCCAACCTGGTCAAGTCCTATGCGACGGATTTCTGCGGAGTGAAGGCCCTGCGCGATGCTACCCGTGAACAGGTGGAAAACTTCGTCACGCATCTGGCCGATTGGGCCGAGAAGGACCGTAATGCCCTGCTCTGCCAACTCAATAGCTATCCAGTCCAGAAGGAAGGAGCCGCATGAAACGTCAGATTACCGGACTGCACGCCGCCGATCGTTCCGCCACCGAACAGGCACCCGACGGGGTCTTCCTTGTCTGCGTGCAACGAGTCAGGTTCCAGCGGCAGGCACAGAAGCCCTACTACACACTGGCTCTGTCCATTCTTGAGCCCAGTCGCTTTGCCGGCGGTGTCCTTTCTAGTCGACTCTATTGCAGCCCGAAAGCTCTGTGGAAGCTGAACTGGTTCCTGCGCGACTTTGGCTACGACATTGAGCAATTGGAACGCGACGAGGTCGATGAGAAGCAGCTCGTTGGCTTGCGCGGAGTGGTGAAGATTAGCCACATCATCTTCAACGGTGCTTCATTGCTCCGACTGGACGGCTTTGCTCCCGCCGACCGTTGGGAAGAACTTTCGCCGGCAAATCTGGACAATCCGCAGGTGGCCTGATGACCTACAGCTACACGCAGATCAGCCAATACCTCACCTGCCCGCGCCGATATCGCCATCGCTATCTCGATGGCTGGAAGGAGAAGGATACCCGGGCGGCGATGCTCTTCGGACGAGCCTTCGAACAAGCGCTGGGTGCTCTCTTTCGCCGGGAAGACCCAGGAGCAGTCCTGTTCACCGAGTGGTCTGCTTGTCAGAATCAAGACTTGCATTACTCCGCCCGAGACTCATGGGATCGCATGCTCCGCCAAGGACTGATGCTTTTAACCCGGTTCTGCCAGGATGGTCGCGTTGAGGTCGGCGATCCTCGGCGCAACCTGCAGATCAAGTCCACCCGGCAGATCGCCGGCCACAATGACTTTGTTGCTTACATCGACGCCATTGGGAGCCTTGACGGCAAGCGCTGCCTGCTCGAGTGGAAGACCAGTTCGAGCCGATACCCGGAAGAGCCCGAGGACCTGCTGTCTCTTGATCCGCAGCTGATCTGCTATTCGTGGATCACTGGCATTGCGGAAGTGGCCCAGATCGTCTTCGTCCGCAAGAGCCTGGTCGAGGTTCAGTATCTGCGCACCTCGATCACCGACGAACAGCGCCAGGAGTTTGGCCGCCTGGTCGAAGGCACGATCCGTCGAATTGAATCGGCTGATTTTCTGCCGCACAGTGGGATCCGCTTTCCCCAGAACCCTTGTAGCACCTGTCCGTATGTGGGCCTCTGCCTAGGAAAGCAGGAAATGATCGACGCCGCTGTGGTGCGGCGTCCAGGAGCCGACAATCTTGATTGGCTTGACGAGCTTAATTACTGAGTATCCGCCTATGCCTCCGAAGTTCAATCGTCACCGAGCCGTGTTCGTACTGGGCAAGATTGACGAGATTCTGGCCTGGGAGCAGCGGAAGGAAACCGAGCGCGACACCAAGTTCGTCGAACTGGGGCGCTATCTATGCGAGGTACGGGCAGGACAGTACTGGAGGCTGGAGAGTCTGAAGTGTTTCGACGAGTTTCTGGAGAGGCGTTTCCCGGAGTCGCGGAGGAAGGCGTACTACCTGATGTCGATCCACGAACACCTGCCACCGCAGGCAAGGAAGGAACTGAAGGAAGTGGGGTGGGCGAAGGGGATCGAGCTGGTGAAGCTGGCGAGGCGGGACCGGCAGAACTTCGATTGTGCAACCTGGTTGCATAGAGCCCGTCAGATGCCGAAGGAGGACTTCAAAAAAGCGGTCGAGAAAGAGCTGACGGGGAAGGAAACGGAACCGTGGGAGATTATCTACTTCAAGGTCTACCAGAGCCAGATGCCGGTCATTGAGAAAGCAATCGAAACGGCGGCTCTGATGCTGGGAAGTGATCGATCTCGAGGCTACTGTCTGGAAATGATCTGTGCGGACTTTCTGGCCGGAGCGAACCTCGACAACGGGGATTCGGAGACGCTGCTGTTCTCGATGACGAGGTTCTTCAAATTTCTGTCCGGAGAACAACAGCAGGAATTTCTCCAGGGCTTAAGTGAGAATGCCTCATGAGCTCAACCGACCCGAAGCCAGTGCGCTTGCGGCTGGATCCGTTGGGGTACGAGAACCTGCGACAGGTGGTTCTGCGTCGCGATGGCTGGCGATGTCAGTCGTGCGGTTCGATGTCAAACCTGGAAGTCCATCACCAACAGTTTCGCAGCCACTCTGGCGATGATTCCGAGGAAAACCTTATAACGCTCTGCACCATATGCCACAGCGAGACCCACAATACCGTGACATTGCACGGGCAAAAGCAGCCTTGACTAGGCCGGAAGATAGACGATTCTTCTATGCTCACGCATCGGACTAACGCGCTTCCACCTTCAGGTCCAGTAGCGTTGCGAGAGAAGCCCGACATTTGGCTTAAGGGTGTCCCAGAGTAGTGGGACACGCAGCGCAGCCTGCGCGGACCCGATAATCGCCAAAGGTCGGCTCGCTTAGCAATTTCGTCACAGTACCTTCTTCCTTTAGACTGGCATGACCTCGCGTGGTGGGTGGACTGAATGAACATTTCCGACGTTGCGTTTAGTCTCCAATCGCCGCTCTCGCTGCCTGAGGATGAAGTCCATCTCTGGAACGTTGACTTAGCCGCCGTGGCGGAAGCAGAACCGAGATGGAAGCAGATCCTGTCAGAGGACGAACAGGCGCGGGCTTCACGTTTTCATTTTTCTAAGGACCGTCAACACTTTACGGCGACGCGTGCCCTATTGCGGATGATACTCGCCGGTTACGTTCATTCCGATCCAACCGAACTGGTGTTTGGATACTCACATAAAGAAAAACCATCGTTGAGTTCACCGCGGTCGGACAGTCAAGTGGAGTTCAACGTCTCTCACTCCGGCGCAATTGCGCTGCTTGCCTTTGCGCGGGGACGGTTACTCGGCGTCGATGTGGAACAGCTTCGTGAGAACTTCGACCACGAAACAATCGCCCGCCGATTCTTTTCAGAGGAAGAACAGCGTCAGCTCGCCATGCTCGAGCCGCCGGAGAGGTATGACGCCTTCTTCCGGTGCTGGACCCGAAAGGAGGCATACATCAAAGCGCAAGGATCCGGCCTGTCTTTGCCTCTTCACCAGTTTGACGTCTCCCTAAAACCCGGGGATGATAACGCATTGCTTTCGACCCGCCCTGACAGTAGCGAAGCAGCGAACTGGTCGCTGCGGGAGGTACAGGCGGCCCATGGATATGTCGCCGCTCTGTGCGTCCGCGGGCACGGATGGCGTCTGACGTCGTAGGACTATCCTTTGGGAGTTTCGAACACTCTCGGAATCGGGTGCGCAATATCTTGCACATCCAGTGTTTCAGAGGAAGAGCAATCCCCTATCCTGTGCAACTCTTTTCACATCCAAGGATGCCAAGAAGCGGGCGCCTCGGAAAAACTCAAGGTTTAGCTTTTATCCTTATCAATTTACAGTACAATTGCCAAAACCTCTCCGGCATGGCACTTGCGTGGGGTAAGGCGTGCAATCTTTTTGGTGTACACTAGGGCTAATCAAGGTCATTGGCCGCAACAATTTGTGGTCTAGTTCGCAAATCCCCCCGTTAAACATGTCCGGAAGTCATCACTGATTCCCTCTGCGAGACGCTGAATTTTACATGCTGTAAATCCAAAATCAACGAACCTTGGAGGTTCCCGAGCTTGTCTGCTTCCTCTAGTCATTTGATTGCTCCGCACGGCGGCGAACTTGTCAATCTGCTTGTATCATCGGAAAAAGCCGCAGAACTGAAAGTCCACTCTCGCGAGTGGCCATCCTGGGACCTTACGGCCCGCCAAGTTTGCGATCTCGAACTGCTCATGAGCGGCGGCTTTTCTCCGCTGCGCGGCTTTATGTCGAAAGCCGATTACGAAGGCGTGTGCCACAACATGCGTCTGGCCAGCGGAGTCCTCTGGCCCATGCCGATCACGCTCGATGTCACGGAAGATTTTGCCAAGAAGCTCACGCCCGGCAGCAGCAAAGTCGCTCTGCGCGACGCCGAAGGCGTGATGCTGGCTGTTTTGCACGTTGAAGAAGTCTGGCAAGCCGACCGCGCCGCCGAAGCTAAAGCGGTTTTTAACAGCACGAGCAAGGCTCATCCCGGCGCCGACTACACGATGAACAAAGCGAATCCGTGGTACGTAGGCGGACGCATCGAAGGTCTGCAACATCCTTCTCATTACGATTTCCGCACCCTGCGCTTCACCCCGGCAGAGTTGCGCGCGGAGTTCGCGCGTCTTGGATGGCGCCGAATCGTTGCCTTCCAGACTCGCAACCCCATGCACCGGGCCCACGTGGAACTCACTTTCCGCGCCGCCAAGCAAGTGGAAGCCAACCTTTTGATCCATCCTGTCGTCGGAATGACGAAGCCCGGAGACGTGGACTACTACACCCGCGTGCGCTGCTACCAGTTGCTGAGCTCTAAGTACCCGCAGGGAACGCAGAAGCTCTCTCTGCTTCCTCTTGCCATGCGCATGGGTGGACCGCGCGAGGCGATCTGGCATGCCCTGATTCGCAAGAACCACGGCTGCACCCACCTCATCGTAGGCCGCGATCACGCTGGCCCGGGCAAAGACACCGACGGAAAGCCGTTCTATGGTCCCTACGAGGCCCAGGAAACCTTCAAGAAGCACGAAGCCGACATTGGCGTCACCATGGTGCCCTTCAGCATGATGGTGTACCTCGAAGATGAGGACCGCTACGTCCCCGACGATGAAGCCAAGAAGGGCGACAAGGTTCTGAATATCTCCGGCACCGAACTGCGCGACCGGCTGAACGAAGGCCGCGACATTCCGGCTTGGTTCACCTATCCGGAAGTGGTTCAAGAACTGCGTCGCAGCTTCCCACCACGCGCGAAGCAGGGTGTGACCATCTTCTTCACCGGACTTTCGGGCTCGGGCAAGTCGACCATCGCCAACGTTCTGATGACGAAGTTTCTGGAGGTTGGTGGCCGTCCGGTAACCTTGCTCGACGGCGACCTAGTGCGCAAGCATCTTTCGTCGGAACTCGGATTCTCGAAAGAGCATCGCGACATCAACATCCGCCGCATCGGCTACGTCGCTTCGGAAATTACGAAGAACGGCGGCATCGCAATTTGTGCGCCGATCGCGCCTTACGATGCCACCCGCAAACATGTGCGCCAGTTGATCGAACCCTACGGAGGCTTCATCCTGGTGCACATCGCCACGACGGTCGAAGTCTGCGAGCAGCGCGACCGCAAGGGCCTTTATGCCAAGGCGCGGGCCGGCATTCTCAAGGAATTCACCGGAATCTCCGATCCCTATGAAGTTCCGACGGATGCCAACGTGACGATTAACACCGGCGAACTGTCAGCCGAGGAAGCTGCCCAGCAAATCATTCTGCACCTGGAGCGCGAAGGCTTCATCGGAGTAAGTAAGGCAGGAGAGTAAGGCGAACAGGAACCGACTATGCCACTGCTGGCAGCCAAAATTCTGGTTGGTTTTGTTGTGGGCGTCCTCATCGGCATGAGCGGCGTGGGGGGCGGCGTTTTGCTGCTCCCCATTCTGATCTTTGGCTTGAAGGTGCCGCCTATCATGGCCGTCGGTTCTGACGCGTTGTTCAACTTCTTTACGAAGATCCCCGCCAGCTTCTTACACCTCAAAAAGGGCACAGTGCGCCGCAAGGTCGTGATCGCGCTTGCGGCCGGAAGCATTCCCGGGTCGATTTGTGGAGTGAAGCTGCTGATGTACATCCGCCACCTCTATGGGGACGGTGTCAACAGCTTCATCAAGACTGCCGTAGGAGTGCTTCTGATCGTGATTCCCACGCTGCTGCTGTTTCAGAAGAAAATTGAAGAGCGGGTCGTCAATCGTCCGCCAACCACGAAGAGTTTCGCGGGTATGGCTGTGATCGGGCTGGTGGCCGGCTTTCTCGTCGGCATGACGTCGGTGGGTTCAGGCAGCATCATCATGATGTTGCTGCTTTTGTTCTACAGCTACCCACCCAAGGTGAACGTCGGCACCGACATCGTGCACGCGGTCATCCTCACGGGAGTCACGGGATTGCTTCACTTCCGCCTAGGCAACGTTGATCCCGGGCTGGTCGTGTCGCTGCTGATTGGCTCGATTCCTGGAGGGCTGCTCGGTTCGCATCTGGCCACTCGCGTCCCCATGCTGTGGTTGCGCAGACTGCTCTGCGCCTTGCTGTTGATCACCGGAGCCCGCATGTTGTGGGCTTGATCAGCCAACATTCATTCTGCCGACATGATTCAGGAAAACATGACTTCCGCTTACGCCGACATCCTGCAGCGCATCGAAGCCGCTTTGGAGGCTGCCCGCCTAGTCTTTGCCCGTTTTACGCCGGGCGCGATAGAGACTGAATATAAGATCGGACACGACCCGGTGACAGAGGCTGATCGCGCCGTGGATGCGGTGCTGCGCCAGAACCTGTTGCGCGACGGCGAAGGCTGGCTCTCGGAGGAAACCGCGGACAATCCTTCCCGCCTCGACAAAGAACGAGTGTGGATCGTGGATCCTCTCGATGGCACGCGGGAGTTCGTTAAGGGCCTGCCCGAGTTCTGCGTCTCGATTGGCTTCGTCGAGAACGGCAGGCCGGTAGCGGGAGGAATCTACAACCCCGCCACGAAGGAGACTTTCCTGGGGGCGATTGACACCGGCGTGCTCTACAACGGGCAGCCCTCACGTCCCAGCCAGCGCACCACCCTCGACGGTGCCCTCATCCTCGCCAGCCGCAGTGAGGTTAAGCGCGGCGAGTGGAAGCAGTTCGAGAACGGCCCCTTCAAAGTCCAAGCGATGGGTTCGGTCGCCTATAAGCTCGCGCTGGTCTCCGCGGGCCTCGCGGACATTACTTTCACTCTGACACCCAAGAACGAGTGGGACGTGGTGGCGGGGGCGGCCTTAGTGCAGAGTGCGGGTGGGTTCGTCAGCACTCTGGAGAAAACCAACCTGACCGCTAATCGCCGCGATCCGCTCCTGTCGGGTCTGCTGGCGAGCGGCCCAATGCTGATGGACGAACTTCTTTCCCTGGTGGAGCCTCACATCCGGGTAGCCGAACAGGCTCGCTAGCCCTCGGACCGTGCTTTGTGAGGCGAGCCTCTCCACTCTGGTCTAAGACGCTTCCAAAGTAATAGCGCCAGCCAAACACTAGCCCGTCAAGTTGCATGGCTTATGATAGAGAAATCGTGAGGTGCTGCCGGTGCCCCAGGACCGGGTCCACAAAGCCCATGTATGCGTAGGATCGAGAAGATTCAGATTATCAAGAACGTCGGGTCGAGTTGGTTTGCTCTTGGGGTCAATATCCTGGTGGGGATCTTTCTTTCTCCATTTATTCTTCACCGGCTCGGTGACGCGGCCTTCGGAATCTGGGTTTTGATTTTTTCGCTGACGGGATTTTACGGCATTTTTGATTTCGGTATTCGCTCTTCCATCGTCCGCTACGTTTCCAAATACACCGCGACCCACGACCAGGACGAAGTGAGCGGCCTGATCAACACCGCCATGTTCACCTACACCTGCGTGGGGGCGTTGAGTGTGGTCATTACGCTGGTGGGATGCATTTATGTGGATCGTGTGTTCCACGTCCTGCCCGAATTTCAGTCCACCGCGCGATGGCTGCTGCTAATGGTAGGCATCTCTGTGGCCCTGGGCTTTCCGCTGGGCGTTTTCGGCGGCATGCTGGAAGGTTTGCAAAAGTTTTACATCCTCAATTGGACCAACATTGTTTCGAGCCTCTTCCGTGTAGCGCTGATCGTGTTCTATCTGAACCGCGGCGCGGGACTGCTAACCGTCGCTCTGATTACGGTTGGCTTGCCTTTGCTGGCGTCGTTTGTTCGCGCCGCGGTGGCCCTGCGTTCCCTGCCGGTCACGTTCGCCTGGAAGTACGTTGAGCGCAGCTCCTTTCGTCACATGGCCAACTACAGCGGCATCACCTTCATGATCATCGTCGCGTCTCGCCTGCGCTTTAAGACGGACGCGCTGGTGATCGGCAAGTTTCTAGGTGCCGCCGCTATCACGTATTTTTATGCGGGTTCGCGTCTGGTCGACTACGCGGGTGAGGTGCTGAGCAGTCTGGCGCAGATTTTCGTTCCCATGTCGAGTCAGTCAGATGCCGCCGAAAACATGGATCGCCTGCGTAAGATCTTCGTGGCCGGAAACCGCGCCTGCGCCCTTACCACCCTCCCCATGACAGCCGTATTCATGATCATGGGCAAGTCCATCATTGAGGTATGGGTGGGCAAGAAGTACGTCGCACAAGGCTTTCCGGTGCTGTTAACTTTGATCGTCCCCTACACCTTGATGTTGGTGCAATCGGCTTCTTCGCGCATTCTGTTCGGCATGGGCAAGCACGGGAAGTTCGCTGTCGTGGCCCTGATCGAAGGTGCAGCGAACCTCATCCTTAGCATTTTGCTGGTTCGGCCCTTTGGCATCCTGGGCGACGCGATCGGCACAGCCATTCCATTGGCCGGGACCTTCTTGCTGTTCATGCCATTCCATCTTTGCTCCCGGCTCGGCATCCGAGTGACCACGTATTTGCGCCAGGCTTATGTACTGCCTTTGATGTTGTGTGCACCCATGGCTGTAGTACTAGTCCTTATGCAACATTGGTTTGTGGCGCACACCTACCGGCAGTTGGCAATGCAGTTGGTCGCTGGCGGTCTGGCTTATACAGCGTGTGTGGGATGGGCCTTTGTGACAGATAGGGCTTTGCATGTCGGGGACCTTGCGCCCTCAGCGGGAAAGCTGATACCGGAGATCCCTCCCCTTCCGCCTGCGGTTGAAGGCGATCCCGAAGACGTGTAGCAGCACGCTATCCACCCAAAATTCTCTTCTGAGGCCGCTGCAGGTTCATCTGGACGAGTTGCGGTTTTTGGTGGACTTGGAGGGCCTCTGGTGCGTAACGACGTAAGTTCGCGTCTCGGCGGGCCTCGTGGACATTACTTTCACTGACGCCCAAGAACGAGTGGGACGAGGTCGCTGGGGCTGCCCTGGTACAAAATGTAGGAGGTTCCGTTCAGCACTTTGGAGAAAACCATCCAGACGGCCAATCGCCGCGACCCGCTCCTATCGGGTCTGCTGGCGGGCGGACCTTTCCTAAAAGACAAACTGCTGGATCTAGTGGGGCCACACATCCGGGTGGCCGAACCCGCTCGCTAGCCGCGCCCTCTGATTTCCAGGTGGGTTACAGCCGGATTAATATTTTTCCACAATACTGCAAATCATTGCGTCCTGTGGATTTAGCGGGCTCGCATAAAACCATTCGTTGCGCTGTTCCGCCCTGGAACCCCAGTTGCTTTCGTTGCGGAATGGCCCGCGACTGGCGCGTCGATACGCTTCGGGGATACTTCCTGGTGTCGATGACGTTGGGCCACTTTCCCAATCCCCTGGCGCGCTTCACGGAGTATGCCTTCGGTTACGCCACGTCCCCGGACGGTTTTGTGTTCCTTTCGGGCCTGGTTGCGACCTGGGTTTACCTCCCGCTCAGGCAGAAGCGCGGCGAGGCCGCGATGGTGTCGAAAGTCTTGCGCCGATCCCGGCAGATCTATTTCACCCACGTCGCCTTATTCACTCTGGGAATTCTCTTTGCGCTGTCCTCTGACACTCAATCTTTCCGCGCGTTGCATCCCCTCCGGGCCTTCGCTCTCGGCTCCGTCCTTCTGTACCAAGGCGGCTTCGACAAGATTCTCCCCATGTACTGCGTCTTCCTGATCTTCACTCCCATTGTGCTGAAGCAGTTCACCAAAGGACGCGCCTGGCTAGTGGGCCTCGTCAGTGCCTCTCTCTGGATTGCGTCGCAGTTTGGACTCGGCGACAACACTCCGCGCCTTCCTTGGCTCGACCTTGGTACGTTTAATCTCTGCGCATGGCAGGCTTACTTCGTCGCCGGTCAGTATCTCGGCTATCGCCAGGTTGCCGTTCCCGCCTCTACTGCTCCAAAGTCGCGCGCCTTGCTGGCAATTTGCATTTTAGTTTCCGTCCTGCTGATGGCGGACCGCCACCTGTTCGCACTCGCCGGAGTACATCCCCTGCTCGGCTTCTCCGGTCGCCCCGACCACAACCCCGCAAGATTCCTCGACGCGGTTTGCCTGGGCTACATTCTGTACTGGATTCCCCGCACTGTGGACTGGAAGCTGATGCGACTCCGCGCCTTCCGGTTCCTCAATCTACTTGGGGAGCACTCGCTGCAGGTATTCACTTTTTCGATGCTCATCACGCGCTTCGAAGCCCATGCGATCACCAACCTTCCCCTTGCAGCCGGGCTGGTACTGACGCTGCTCACCGTCGTGAGCCTGATCCTGCCCGCTCGAGCTCATCAGATTTACCGCGAGCGCAAATCGCGGGCGGCGCGGGTGGAATCGCTCCAATTGGGCCACCCTTCCGCCGCTTGATCCAAATTGCCTTCGAGCCGCCTGGCCTAATCATTTCAGTCGCGATGCAAGACTTTGCAACTTCCTGAGTTTACGGGAGAGAACAGAGACGTCCACCCCTTTAGCGAGGGAGACATCTCCTTTTGATTGTTATATTTACTGGGAGAAGAACGGGGCAGCGGGGCTCATTCCCTGGCTCCGGAAGTGCTGTAATTTGGGTATCATGACAACTCGGGCAACCGTTGTGGTTTGCACATAACCTCCTCCTGACGGAAATGCCCCAGTCGTGGTATCTGGCTGCTGTTTTCAGGAGGAGCGTCTAATGCCGTCCGCGGCACTTCGTCTGCACCATAGCTGTGCCCGCCTTACGAGCGCTTTCCTCGCTCTCTGCATCTGCCTGCTGTCTTGCTCCTTCGCCTTCAGCCAGGCCCAAGTGCTCACCGAACATAACGACGTGGTTCGGAGCGGGGCGAACACCAATGAAACCGTGCTGACACCCTTCAATGTGAACTTCAATACGTTTGGCAAACTGTTCACGCAGAGTGTGGATGGCTACATTGTGGGACAGCCGCTGTATCTGTCCGCAGTCAAGTTCCCCGATGGATCGACGCACAACGTTGTCTATGTTGCAACCCAACACGACAGCGTTTTCGCATTTGACGGCGACAACGATCAGGCTCCCTTGTGGAATACAAGCTTCATCAACCCCGCTGCCGGAATAACCACTGTGCCGATCAGCGATTACGGTTGCGGGGGCACTGCTTTCACCGAGATTGGTATCGTGAGTACTCCGGTCATCGACCCCCTGACAGGCACGCTCTTCGTTTTAGCCAAGACGTTGGAAAATGGAACATACATTTTCCGGTTACACGCGCTGAGCGTGACTACGGGAGCAGACTTGGTTCCGCCGGCAGTGATCAGCGCTTTAGTGTCCACGAACAATGGAACTCTGCAGTTCAATCCTGCGATACAAATGCAGCGTCCCGCGCTGCTGCTGGTGAACGGTGCGATCTATATCGGGTTTGGCAGCAACGGCTGCGACACCTATGCCTACAACGGCTGGTTGCTGGCTTACGACGAGACGAGCCTGCAGCAAGTCGGCGCATTTGTGACCACTCCGAATGGGAACAAGGGAGCAATCTGGCAAGCCGGCGGTGGACCTGCGGCCGATACGGACGGCACAATTTTTCTCGCCACCGGCAATGGGACCTTTGACGCCAATACAGGAGGGTCCGACTACGGCGACAGCGTGCTCCATCTCAGCCCCGCTAGCAGGGGCCTCATCGTTCTGGACTACTTCACCCCATACAACCAGCAAACGCTCGCCACGGGTGACTTAGATCTTGGTTCGGGCGGCGTGGTCCTGCTTCCGGACCAGGACGCGCCGCACACGCATGAACTGGTGGGCGGCGGGAAAGAAGGAACCCTTTACCTGGTGGATCGCGACAACATGGGCGGCTACAACGCGGCAGACGATACCCAAATCGTACAGTCCATTCCGCAGGCATCTTCTGGCGAACTTGACAGTGTTCCCGCCTATTGGAATGGAAATGTCTACATCGGCGGCCAGTCAGACAACATTAAAGCTTTTTCTCTGTCGAATGACTTGCTGTCGCCACAACCGACTTCCCAAACGTCGGTGGCAGCCATCGTGCCAGGCTCCGTCTCCGTCACTTCCGAAGGCTCGAACAACGGAATTCTCTGGGCCCTCCCGCAGAGCAACCCGGCAACGTTCTACGCGTTCGATGCCTCCGATCTCAACACCGTCTTCTACACTTCTAATCAGGCGCGTGAGCGTGACAAGCTTGGCAGTGTTCCAAAATTTGTGGCGCCGACCGTTGCCAATGGAAAGGTCTACATAGGTGGCACCAGCACTCTCTCCGTCTACGGTCTGCTCCCGCTCATCTCACCGGTTGCCGGCAACAACCAGTCGGCCTACGTCGGAACCACTTTACCGGTGCCATTGCAATTGCAGACGGTCGACGCCTACCAGGGAAATCCCCTCGCGAACACTTCCGTGACTTGCAAGGATGGCGGTGTGGGTGGGAGTTTCAGCGCTGTGATGCCGATGGTGACAGACACTCAGGGTCAGGCGTCCACCACCTACACGTTGCCCAAGAAGAGCCAGACCGTCACGATCAGCTGCACCAGCACGGGATACGCCGCAGGTTCTTTCTCGGAAGCTGGCGTAGCCGGGCCGGTTTCCCGCGGCACCATGGTTTCCGGAAACAATCAAACCGGACCTGTCTCCACACAACTTCCCGCAGCATTGGTGATGCAGGTTCTTGATCCGTATAGCTACGGAGTTCCCGGAGTAGCTGTTACATTCAGCGACGGCGGCGCCGGGGGAACATTCTCGTCCCCGTCGGTAATCACGGACAACCTAGGAGACGCCAGTACATTCTATACGACCCCAAACGACCCTGGCACCGTTGCGATCACAGCGTCCACAGCAGGGATTACGCCGGTGGAGTTCTCAGAAGTTGCAAATACGACGGCAACGGGCTTCACATTGTCGGTCGCGCCCAGCGCCTTGAGTGTTGCGCAAGGGGGCAGCGTGCCGAGCACGATCACAGTGAATCCAACGGGCGGCTTCACGGGAAGCGTGACCTTGGCAGACACGGGCTTGCCCCTCGGAGTCACCGCGTCGTTCAACCCCACCAGCACAACCGGCACGAGCACCTTGACGCTGACGGCGAGCAGTTCGGCAAC
>PLBY01000089.1 GCA_003134655.1 Acidobacteriaceae bacterium | reverse complement strand
ATCCTCAGCTTGCGCGCCACGGGAGAGGGACATATTTCTTCCATCACTTTTCGAACGGGTATCATCCACGCCGACCACCGAATCGAGGTCCAGCCCTCAGCAGGCTTCCTCACTGAGCCGCGTCAAATTCCGAATCCCCGTTACGATAAGGCGCTTTTCGAGCGAAAACTCTTTGAGCTGAGATTGAACAACGAGTTCACGCGCCGGGCTATGGCCAAGTTTGGAGAGTCGTTTGCGTTGGAAGAATTGCGCGCCAGTCTCGAAGTGGAAATGAATCAATCGCGCGTGTCGGACCAGAACGCGATCCGAGGAATGTTGGCTTTGGCCCGGTCTAACTATGAGGTTCAGTTTCAGCCCCAGCAGCAACTGTCTGAACGAGTTCTTTTCCCAGCCACGCCGTCGCAACGCAATGGAATCGAAGATGCCCGGTTCGTCTGCTTCCAGAACGACGATGGCTCCCACGTATACTACGCCACCTTCACAGCCTTCGATGGCAAGGTGATTTTGCCCGAACTGGTGGAGACTACCGACTTCCTCCGCTTTCGGTTTATCACGCTGAATGGTCCAGCCGCAGAAAACAAAGGCATGGCCATGTTCCCCCGCAAAATCAATGGCCTGTATGCCATGCTTTCCCGCCAAGACAATGAAAACATCTACATCATGTTTTCTGACAACGTACATTTCTGGCATGAACGCAAGGTGCTGCTTAAGCCGACGTTCCCCTGGGAACTAGTCCAGCTTGGGAACTGCGGGTCCCCCATTGAAACTGAAGCAGGCTGGCTAGTCCTCAGCCATGGTGTAGGCCCCTTGCGAACCTACTGCATCGGCGCGTTCCTCCTCGATCGCGACAACCCTGGCAAAGTGATCGGCCGCCTCCATGAACCCTTGCTCAAGCCGAATCAAAACGAGCGTCAGGGGTACGTTCCGAATGTTGTCTATACCTGCGGTGCTCTCGTGCACAACCGCGAACTGATCATTCCCTATGCCATGGCCGATCACGCCACCGGTTTCGCTACCGTTCCCGTCGATGAAGTGCTGGCTGCAATGGACTAGGAAGTGCCGTCAAACTGCATGCGAAACCCTAACAAAAGAGTGGCGATCCTGTCGCCAATAGCTTGGCGAACGCCTCCTCAGCAATATGGCGCTTGGGAAACGGTGGCTAGCAACGTCACCGAAGGGCTCACCGCGCGTGGCTGGGATGTGACTCTGTTCGCCAGCGGAGATTCTGTCACCTGCGCTCACTTGCATGCCGTGCTGGACAGGGGGTATGAAGAGGATTCCACCGTCGATTCCAAAGTAGCCGAATATCTTCACATCTCCGAAGCGTTTGAGCACGCTGCGGAGTTTGATCTAATCCACAGCCACTACGACTTCATGCCTTTGAGCTACACGCGGCTGATCAAGACACCGGTCCTAACCACCATCCACGGATTCTCGTCAGCCAAAATCATGCCCATCTATCAGAAATATCGTGACGGATATTTCGTTTCTGTCAGTGACTCCGACCGAGCGACAGGGCTCAATTACCTGGCGACCGTCTACAACGGCATTGATCTGTCGCTGTACCCGCTTCAGAAATGCGGCGGCGATGACCTGATTTTCCTTGGCCGGATCCACCCGGATAAAGGTGTTCATCTGGCCATCGAGGTTGCTCGTTTGTGCGGAATGCGTTTGATCATCGCTGGTATTATCCAGGACAAAGCCTATTTCCGGGAGCAGATCGAACCCCATCTCAACGATCAAGACGTCCTCTATATCGGACCGGTGGACGTGAGGGGCAAGAACGAACTATTTGCTCGGGCCCGAGTTCTCCTGCACCTGAACACCATCCCCGAACGATTCGGACTTGTGCTGGTCGAAGCCAATGCCGCGGGCGTACCCGTCGTCGCAATGGACCTCGGCTCGTGCCGTGAGGTGATCAAGGACGGGCAGACCGGTTTTCTCGTTGACAGCGTTCCTGAAGCAGTCCGGGCCGTTGGACGAATTTCTGAAATCGACCGTTCTGCCTGCCGCGCCCGTGTACAGCAATACTTTTCGATCCAAACCATGGTGGAGGGATACGAGCGAGTTTACTCGACGATTTTTGATCTGGAGGCGAAGAAACGATCATGAAGCCGGACATTGTCAGGCGGTACAAGCACAACCCCATCCTCACAAAGGCCGAGATCCCATACCCCGTGGAGACTGTTCACAACGCGGCGGTCGTAAAGCACGAGAACGAATACATCATGCTCTTCCGCTCCCATCTTCGCACCGGACGGTCCATCATTGGCTTGGCACGCAGTCCCGACGGATTCCGTTTCACCGCCGATCCACAGCCTTTTCTGACTCCCGAACGGGACGGCCCTTTTGCCCCCTATGAAGAATTCGGAGTGGAGGACCCGCGCGTCACCCTCGTGGACGGAGAGTACATCATCACCTATAGCGCATATTCGCGAAATGGAGTGAGGATCGCCCTGGCCAAGACGAAGGACTTCAGTCAGGTGGAAAGAGTTTCCTTGATTACGGAGGCGGACTATCGGAATGTGGTGATCTTTCCCGAGAAGTTTGATGGACTATATGCCCGGCTTGACCGCCCTCATTCTGAAATCGCCCCCTGGTCAATCTGGATTTCCTATTCTCCGGATCTATGCTATTGGGGCCAATCACAGCTCATCATGAGGCCTGTGCAATATCACTGGGACGAAATGAAGATCGGTCCCGGCGCGCCGCCGATAAAAACGCCCCAGGGATGGCTTTCCATTTATCACGGAGTTTTCGAGACAATGGATGGATCTGTCTATCGTCTGGGAGTTGCCCTTCACGACCTCAGCGATCCGGCAAAGATCATTGGTGTGGGCGACTCGTGGATTTTGCAGCCGGAGGATCCTTGGGAGATCACTGGATATGTTCACAACGTAGTCTTCACCTGTGGCGCCGTTCCGGAGCCTGATGGAACCGTAAAAATCTACTGGGGGGGCGCAGACACGGTCATGTGCGTGGGCGAAGCAAATGTCTCCGACCTGATCGCCCTGTGCATCGACAACGGCAGACCGGCGAAGTAACAATCGCTCCCCTTTGATCCTGCGACCTGCGGTCGCTGGAATGCGCCTCTCGTTTACTGCGTCGGCATCCCGAAGCGTATGCGTTCCAAGCGGATTGATGGACAAATCGAAAGTTGGAATATGATTAGAACAGTTCCGACTGTGGTCCAATCGGAGCGTGCCAGAATCCCCGGTTCCAGCCACGTCCAGTGGTGCAATCAGCAGGATGGAAAAGTGTTGGTAGCGCTACCGGGAATCGAACCCGGGTTTGAAGATTGAGAATCTTCCGTCCTAACCCCTAGACGATAGCGCCTCGGACCGAGTGTAAATTATAACAAAGCCTCCACCCTCTCTGCGGCGCACGTTGACTGTGCTCGCTTCGATTCTCCCGTCTCATTTCCGGAATTCCGCTCGACTCCATCGCATTTTTTTATGCAACTTGCTCCCATCCACAGCCTCACAAGCGCTATAGTTAAATGTAACTCCGCAAAGCAAAAACTATCGCACCGCGAATACGTAGAGGCAAAGTGTATGTTGTTCATTCATCAACAATTCCAATCATTCCTAAACTTAGGAGGATGCAAGGAGTATCCCAATTATGGCGAAACCGAAACTGCCCAAGAAGACGAACGGCGTGAAAGAATCCACCCCAACCAGCAGCCCTGTACCCGGCAGCTCTGTGCCCGTGACCAACGCGACTTTGGCGTCGACGGAGACACTGGCTGCGCCCGTCGCTCAAACACGAGCGGCTGAAACCCCAACCACGGTGACAAGAACGGCCGCACGGAAACCGGAGATCGTCAAGACCGAACCCCGCGCCAAGCTTGTTCCTATCAATCTGGACGATGAAATCCGCCGTCTCGCCTATTTGCTCTCCGAGCGCCGCGGATTTGAACCAGGCCATGACGCCGAAGACTGGCTGGCTGCCGAGCGCGAGGTTCGTCAGCGCTATCACCAGCAGTCCGCGTAGCGTCAATCCTTAAACCCCGCCTGGCGGCCGAGCCCCGGCCGCCGCGCTTCGCTCTCCTGCGGAGACGTTTACGCCTGACCGGTACCTCCTCGAATTCCGTACTCATCCTAATCTTGTTCAGTTTCCGCTACCTCAATCCTCGCCAGTGTCCTCTCTCACCGCTGTCCAACCCGTAGATGTCCCTCCGGCACCGTGATTCTGCCAGGTTGCGGTTGCCTCTACCTCCGCTTTCTGAAAAAATACATTGGGGTTCTCCGACATGGCACAGATCGGTAGTTTTGCCTTGCTCCTCGCATTGGCGTTGAGCGTCTATTCGTTCGGAGTCGGCATTGTCGCCCTCTTCTTTCCCGGCGACCCGCTGTGGGAGCGCCTGGGCGAGACCGCTCGTCGGGCCGGCGTCGTCGTTTTCGGATTCGTTGTTCTCGCCTCGATCGCCCTTGTGGTCGCCGCCTTCCGCGACGATTTCACCATCGCCTACATCTTCCACCACAGCAACCGCGATCTCCCCGCTCCTTATAAGTTCGCCACCTTGTGGTCAGGCCAGGAAGGTTCCATTCTCTTCTGGGCGCTTCTCCTATCCGGATACGGTTTCATCCTGCGCCTGCGTTACAAAACCGATCCCCGCCTGTTCGCTTACGCGTCGGTGGTTCTCGCCGGAGTGCAGATCTTTTTTCTGGCGCTGGTGAATTTCGCCGCCAACCCGTTCGGCCTGCTCGAAGGCCCACTGCGCGTTGATGGCAGCGGCTTGAATCCTCTTCTCCAATATCCCGAGATGGTCATCCATCCGCCCATGCTGTACCTGGGCTATGTCGGAACCACCGTGCCCTTTGCCTTCGCGTTGGGCGCGCTGATCATGAAGTATCCCGGCGACAAATGGATTCACATCACTCGCCGCTGGACCATGGTCACCTGGGGATTGCTCACCTGCGGCATCTTCCTCGGCGCGCACTGGGCTTATTCCGTGCTCGGATGGGGCGGCTACTGGGGATGGGACCCCGTCGAAAACGCTTCCCTGATGCCCTGGCTCTTCGGCACAGCCTTCCTGCACTCGGTCATGATGCAGGAAAAGCGCGGCATGCTGAAAGTCTGGAACATGTGGCTGGTCTTCGGCTCGTTCTGGCTCGCCATCTGGGGAACGTTCCTCACCCGCAGCGGCATCATCGCCTCGGTCCACGCCTTCGCGCAGTCTTCCATCGGCAGCTGGTTCGCATACTTTCTCGCCATCATCTTCGCGGTCTTCATTTTCTTCTACATCAAGAACAAGGATCATCTGCGCAGCGAGCACAAACTGGAATCCCTGATCTCGCGCGAATCGAGCTTCCTGTTCAACAACCTTCTCTTTGTGCTGCTCTGTTTCACCGTGGCGTGGGGAACATGGTTCCCGAAGATTTCCGAACTGGTTCAGGGCAACAAAGTCACCGTCGGAGCACCTTTTTACAATCGGGTTGCGATTCCGGTCGCGCTGCTGCTCCTGATCCTGACCGCCGTCGGGCCGCTCCTCGCGTGGCGCAAGACCTCGTTTGAAAGCCTGAAGCGTAATTTCCTCTGGCCCACCGTCGGCGCGGTCATCGTCGCCGTCATCCTGATGGTGACTCCGCCTTCCTGGGGAGGACCGTTCGGTCTTCGCCCCTGGATTGACATTTCCTACTTCTACTCGCTGATGGCGCTCAGCCTTTGCGCGCTCGTCACGCTGACCATCGCCAGCGAGTTCTATCGCGGCGGTAAAGTCATTTCCGGCCATAGCGGCCAGGGCATGTTCGCGTCCATGGTCCAGCTCACGCATCGCAACACGCGCCGCTACGGAGGCTACATCGTCCACTTCGGCGCCGTGGTCGTCATCCTCGGATTCGCTGGCTCCGCTTTCAATCAGGATAAGGAATCGAGCAACGGACTGGCGTACGGCGACAAGATGACCATTGGAAGTTACGAACTCGTCTGCCGCTCCTTCACCCAGGACGACGGCCCGAACTACGCCAGCGAGTGGGCGATCATGGACATCTACCAGCATGGCAAGAAGGTGGACACGCTCACTCCGCAGCGCCTGTTCTACAAAGCCAGTCAACAGGCGTCCACCAAGCCGAGCATCCGGTCGACGTTCCAGGAAGATCTTTACCTGGTGTACGAGGGCCAGAACGAAAAAGGACAGCCGATTATCAAAGCGCATCTGAACCCGCTGGTGATCTGGATCTGGATCGGTGTCTGGATCATCCTCGCCGGAACGGCCCTGGCGCTGGTGCCCAACGCTCCAGCCCCAGTCCGCGTCCCAGCGCGGAGGCTCGTAGAACAAGCAACCCCCCTAGCCACGGGAGATTAAATGTAGGGACAGCCGCCTTCGGCTGTCCGCCGGGCGCAGCCCGGCGATGATCGCGGAAGATTAAAGAGACAAACGGCCGCAAGCCGCGAAGCGGCGAAAGAATGCAGCCCACGGCGCAAGCCGTGGGAGCCAGCAAGAGAACGAGCAAGCCCCGGAGGGGCGAAAGAACTTAGCCCAGCGCTTGAGCACTGGGTGCGGCAGAACAATTGCAACCGAGTCCCGGAGGGACGGCACAACCTCCGCACTCACAAACGCAACACAGGCCACGAAAAAATGATGACGAGACCACCCCAAATCCTCCGCCGCCTCCTGCAGTGCGGCCTCCTCGGTCTCGCCGTCTTCGCCTTCACCGGCGCCGGCGATCCCGCCACACGCTTCAACGAGATCGGCCACCGGATGATGTGCATTTGCAGCTGCAACCAGATTCTCCTGGAATGCAATCACGTCGGCTGCCCCGACTCCGACGGCATGCGCAACGAGCTGATGGCCGCCGTCAGCCGCGGCGACAGCGACAGCCTCGTCGAACAGGCCTTCGTACAGAAATACGGACCCACCGTGCTGGCCGCTCCAACCAACACAGGCTTCGATCGCACCGCATGGATCGTTCCCTTCGTCGCGCTGGCGCTGGGACTCAGCATCGTGGTCCTGGTGATCCGCTCCTGGAAGAATCGTCCCGCGCCCGCCATTGCTGACGGACTGCGCCCGGTGCGCGGCGCCGAACTTGAAGAATTCCGCGAAAAGGCACGCGAGGAGACTGACCTATGAGCTTCGAACTGGCATGCTGTCTTCTGGCGACCGCCGCCGCGCTCTTCTACATCTTCTTTCCCAGCACTTTTCATCTGGGCCCGGAGAAGACTCGCGCCTCGTACCTGCGTGAGCGCAAAGACGCGGTCTACGAAAACCTCCGCGACCTGAATTTCGAATTCAAAGCCGGCAAAATGCCCGACGTCGATTACCAGTCGCTGAAAGCGTCCCTGCAGGACGAAGCCGCCACCCTCCTGGCCGAAATCGCGCGCCTCGAAGCCAAAGCCGCCTCGTCGCCAAAAAGAGCGCGCTCATGAAAGGATCCCCTATCTTGCATCCCCAGTCCCCTGTCATCCTGAGAGAGACGTTCTTTGTCTCGCGAAGGATCTATGCAACTTCCCGCGCCCTCCTGATTGCCTGCATCCTTCTTCTCGCTTTCCTCGCCTCCGCCCAAACCCTGACCGGCACCGTCAAGAACGCCACCAACGGCAAGCCCGCCGGAGGCGACGAAGTCGTCCTCCTCAGCCTCGGACAAGGCATGGAAGAAGCCGGCCGCACCAAGGCCGACGCCAAAGGCAACTTCAGCTTCAAACTCGACGGCCAAGGCCCTCATCTCGTCCGCGTGATCCATCAGGAAGTCACCTACCATCGCATGGCTCCTCCAGGAACAACGTCAGTCGAGGTCCAGGTGTACGACGTTGGCAAGAAAGTCGAAGGCATCGAAGTGGTCGCTGACATCATGCGCTTTCAGGCCGGCAACGGACAGATCCAGGTCGAGCGCACCTTCGCCGTGAACAACAACTCCAAACCGCCGCGCACCCAGATGAACGAGCACAACCTCGAGTTCTATGTGCCCGACGGCGCGCAGATCACCGAAGCCCAGGCCATGACCGCCGGCGGCCAGCCCGTGAAGTCCGCGCCCGTTCCTGAAGGCGCAAATGCCAAAAACAAATACGCCTTCCTCTTTCCCCTTCGCCCCGGCGAAACGCGCTTCAACGTCATCTATACGGCTCCCTACACCGGCAGCATCAATATCGATCCTAAGAGCGTGTATTCCCTGGAACATTTCGTCGCCATCGCGCCCAAGTCGATGGAATTCTCCGCCGCTCCCGGCGCCACGTTTCAAATCGCTCCCTATCCCGGCCAGCCCGATGCCAACGTAGAAGTCGCCTCCAACACGGGATTAGGACAGGCCCTGGCATTCAAGCTCTCAGGGGAAGGCACGCTGGCCGCGCCCGCAGAAGACGGCCAGACCAGCCAGAGCGGCGGCTCCTCGGCGCAGGCTGAAAGCCGCCCCGGTGGCGGCCTAGGACCGCCCATTGACGCTCCCGATCCCCTGCAGAAATATCGCTGGTGGATTCTCGGCGGGTTCGCCGCAGTCCTCATCGTCGGCGGAATCTTCGTCGCATCGCGCCAACAAGCCGCCAACCGCGCCGCCCGTTCCAGTGGCAAAGGACTTCCATCGTTGGAAGAAGACGACGACTACGAACCTGCCGAGGCCCCAGCAACGCGAGCGGTCCGTGTCAGCGAACCACGCCCGCAGCCCGCCGCTCCTCGCGCCTCCTCTTCTTCAATGCTGCTGGAAGGCCTGAAAGAAGAACTCTTCCAACTCGAAGTCGAACACAAACAAGGCCGCATCAGCCAGCAAGAGTACGAAAGCGCCAAATCCGCTCTGGACCAGACGTTGCAGCGCGCCCTGAAACGCGAAGCCCAAAAAGCCTAAGTTTGGATTTTGGTCTAATGTGGGGACGGGCGCCTTCGCCCGTCCCGCCAAGCGCAGCGAGGCGAGCCGCCACCACGGCTCCCGCAAGCCCAACCGTTTCAACCCCTCTCCGAAACAGTAGCTCTCGAGAAAAAGGTGCGCCCCCACAGTGAGCCCCAACCGGAAAACCCACCTAACCCCTTGTTCCGCAAGATTTTGCCCGTAACTTATTGAGCCCCATAGATTTTTCGACGATTTCCCTCTAACCCCATGATTCCAATAGACCGACAGGGGGAGGGGGGTCCCCCCTCCAAGTCCAAATTTTTCCCGCATCCGCGCCCTTGCATCTCCCTACTCGGCGTAACATCCAATCAACTAGTTCCACCAAAATTATGGGAAACATGTTTAAGACCGCGTTCCTTTTGACCGCGATGACGCTGCTTCTGATGTTCTTCGGCCGCTACTTTGGCGGCCAGAACGGGATGTTCCTGGCTCTGGCCTTCGCCGCCGTCATGAACTTCGTCTCGTATTTCTATTCCGACAAAATCGCTCTGGCCGCATACCGAGCCCAGCCCGTCACGCGCGAAGAACTCCCGCGCGCCTACGCCGCCGTCGAACGCCTCACCCAGAAAATCGGCATCCCGATGCCGAAGATCTACGTGATCCCGACAGAATCGCCCAACGCCTTCGCCACCGGACGCAATCCGAGCCACGCTTCCGTTGCGGTGACCCATGGGATTTTGAGTTTACTGACTGACGAAGAACTCGAAGGCGTTCTGGCGCACGAACTTGGTCACGTCAACAACCGCGACATCCTGATCAGCTCTGTTGCCGCAACCATCGCAGGCGCCATCACCATGCTCGCCAGCATGGGACGCTGGGCCATGCTCTTCGGCGGCTACGGAGGCCGCGACCGCAACGACCGCGGTGGCGGAGGTCTCACGGGACTCTTGATGCTGATCGTCGCCCCCATCGCTGCCAGCTTGATTCAACTCGCGGTCTCGCGCTCACGCGAATATCAGGCCGACGCTACTGGCGCGCATTTCACGGGTAATCCCTACGCGCTCGCCAGCGCCCTGCAAAAGCTCGACGCCTACTCGCGCCGCATACCGATGCAAGCCAGCCCGTCGACCGCACATCTGTTCATCATCCAGCCATTGCTGGGAATGAACTTTGGAAGCCTGTTCTCGACCCATCCCCCAATCGCCAAACGCATCGAGCGACTGACGGGAAGGCCCGCGGAGTTTACGCAGTGAGAAAGCTTCTAGCTGCTAGCTCCTAGCTTTTTCCAGCTCTCTTTCGAGTGGAGTGCTTCATCAGAAGAACTGACGGTGCAAGTTTCTAAATGAACGAGCGTTCTTAGCTAGCGGCTAGGAGCTAGAAGCTGCATGACGTACGTAACTCCGCTCCTTGCAGCGCCGGATAGTAGAATCGAAACAATGTCGCCCGAGACCGCTATCGCTGTTTCTCACAAAGCCGCCGAACTGGAAAACGCCCTTCGCCGCGTGATTCGTGGTAAAGACGACGTTGTCCGCCTCGCGCTGGTCAGCATTTTTGCGCGCGGACACCTTCTGATTGAAGGCGTTCCCGGCGTTGGCAAGACCACCCTCGGACAGGCGCTCGCCCGCGCCATCGATTGCTCTTTTCAGCGCGTGCAGTTCACCAGCGACATGCTGCCCTCCGACGTTGTCGGTATTTCAATCTATTCGGCGGCCGAACAGCAATTCGAGTTTAAGCGCGGTCCAGTATTCACCAACGTTCTGCTGGCCGATGAGATCAACCGCACCACGCCTAAGACCCAGTCCGCGCTGCTCGAGGCCATGAGCGAAGGCCAGGTCACCGTCGACGCGCATTCCTACGAACTGCCGCAGCCATTCCTGGTGATCGCGACGCAGAATCCGGTGGAGCATCATGGAACCTATCCTCTGCCCGAGTCGCAACTCGACCGCTTCCTGATGCGCGTGCGCATGGGATATCCCGACGCGCAAGCTGAGCGCCAAATCCTGCGCTCCGAAGCCGGAGCTGCGCACCTGGACGATCTCCGCCCCGTTCTCACCGGCGCAGACGTGCTCGAGATGCAGCAGGCAGTAAAGCAGATTCGCGTGGACGACTCTCTCGTCACTTACGCTCTGGAAATCGTGCGCCGCACCCGCGAGTCGGAATTCCTCTCGCTGGGCGTCTCGCCCCGCGGATCGCAAGCTCTCTACCGCGCCGCGCAAGCCATGGCCTTCCTCGAAGGCCGTACCTTCTGCACGCCGGAAGACATCAAGCCGCTGGTAGTTCCCGTCTTCGCGCACCGCATCGTAGTCAGCGGCCTCTACGCGTCAACACTGAAGAAATCCGAGCAGTCGGATCAAGTGCTGAAAGAGATCATCGAGAACGTTCCGGTGCCTGTGTAGCAGTACTCAGTACCCAGTTCTCAGCCTCTGTGTCCTCCGTGTCCTCTGTGGTTCATTCTTCTGATCGCGCCACGGAGACTATAATTCTCCCGACATGTCCTTCCTTCGCTTCTTCATGCTGCTATCGCTGGTCGTTTGGATTGGCGGGATCGTCTTCTTCTCCTTCATGGCGCCCACGGCGTTTCATGTGCTGCCCACGCGGCTTCTCGCCGGCACTTTAGTCGGGAACCTGCTGACCAAGCTGCACTGGATCGCCATCGTTTCCGGCATCGTGTATCTGCTGAGTTCGATGGCCTACAGCCGGCTCACCGACGGCACAGCGCACGTGTTTGCCCTGCGCCATGTGCTGATCTGCCTGATGCTCGCGCTCACGCTGGTTTCGCAATTCTGGATTACTCCCCGCATGGTCGCGCTGCGCGCGCAGGTCTCCACCTTCGACACTGCCGCCACGCTCGACCAACCCGCGCGCGTACGATTCGACGCGCTGCACGCCTGGTCGACGCGTGCGGAGATCACCGTGCTTCTGTTGGGTTTGGTTGCGATTTACCTAACAGCCAGCGTATTCAGCCGTCACTGACGACCGCCGATCACCGACTTGGCCCGCGGGTGCGAGGGCGAGACGCCCCCGCGACAGCCGGCAAGATGCCGGCGCTACGGTTAACTCCGGCTGCGCGCTCCGAGGACTTCACGAATCTTCAGGGCGAGTGCGTCGAGTTGGAATGGCTTCTGCAAGAGTGTGGTTCCGGGCTCTTGTTTCTCGTCAGAGGCCGAACCGAATCCGCCTTCGGTGTATCCCGACATAAAGATGACCTTCATAGCAGGACGACTTGCCAGGAGCCTCCGCGCAACTTCCGACCCGCGGACGCGTGGCATGACCACGTCGGTCAGAAGCACATCGATCGTTCCCTTGTATTGCTCCGCCAGCGCGACCGCATCGCCGCCATCTTTGGCCTCCAGCACGGAGTAGCCGAGTTGCTGCAGGAATTGGCAGATCATCCAGCGCAGGTCCGGCTGATCCTCGGCCACCAGGATTGTCTCCATGCCGCTGCGCGCGGCCTCGACAGGAAGCTCCGCAGGCTGCGGTTTTGGCGGCGTAGCGACACGCGGGAAGAAGATTTGAAAGGTCGCGCCGCGTCCCACTTCGCTGCTCACACGGACATGCCCGCCGCTCGCCCGGACAATGTTGTACACCACCGAAAGGCCCAGTCCAGTTCCCTCCTCCTTGCTCTTCGTGCTGAAGAAAGGCTCGAAGATTCGGCTTTGCGTCTCGGTATCCATGCCGATGCCCGTATCGGATACGGCTAGCACAACATAGCCTCCCGGCGGAAGAGAGGAACGGCGAACGGAGCGAACTGCATCTGGGCCAATGTACGACGTCTCTAACGTGAGCTTGCCACCACGAGGCATGGCGTCGCGGGCATTCACCACCAGATTCATGATGACCTGCTCAATCTGCCCAGGATCCGCGTTGACACAGCAAGAGTCGGGATCGAGCTTGACCACGAATTCCATCTCGTCGCGCAGCAAGCCCAGCAGCATCTCGCTCATGCGATTCACAAGAGAGTTGAGGTCGAGCACCTGCGGGCTGAAGACATGCTTGCGGCTGAAGGAAAGCAGCTGCCGCGTCAGATTGGCTGCACTTTCCGTCGTGCGGACGATGGTATCGACGCTCTTGCGCACGGCGGGACCCGCACTCTCCTCCTGCAGCACGATTTCCGCATATCCCCGGATCACCATCAGCAGGTTGTTGAAGTCGTGAGCAATGCCGCCCGCCAGACGGCCGACCGCCTCCATCTTCTGCGATTGCCGAACCTGATCCTCGAGCCCGCGCCGGCTGGTGACGTCGCGCGAGGTCACAACGATGCCGCCCACCGCAACGTCGTTCAGCAAATTGTTGCCAACAGATTCCAGCCAGGCCCACGTGCCGTCTTTGCGGCGGAAACGATACTCGGGAGGAGCGGCACTGCCGACCGTCAGAGTCAGGCGTTCCAACGCGGCGCGCACCGCGGGCTCATCCTCGGGATGAATGCACGAGAGAATGCTCTGTCCAAGAAGTTCTGCGGGCCGGTATCCCGCCACGCGCTCGATCGAAGGACTGTGATAGAGCATGGTCCCGTCGACCGCGACCACGGTGATCACGTCCGAAAGGTTCTGAATCAGATAGCCGAAGCGCTCCTCGCTGCGCCGCAGGATGGCGGCCGCTTGCAGCCGATCGCGGATATCGCGGAAGATGCCAAGAATTGCTGGCCTTCCGCCTAACTCGGTGGCGCTGGCGCTGACCTCGACGGGCACTGGCGTTCCGTCGGCCCGCAGCAGTTCGAGTTCCTGGCTGCGTGCGGTCCCTGCAGCATCCGGAGCAAGAGGTTGAATGTGGCTTGGAATCCTCTGCGCGGGATAGAGTCGAGACTCTGGCATGCCAACGAGTTGGCCCCGGGAAATGCCGAGCATTTCGATTGCCTTGTTGTTGACTTCGAGAATGCCGCGGGTCTGAGCATCGATGACCAGGATGGCGTCGTTCGCGGTGTCAATCAGGGTTCGGTATTTCTCTTCGGAACCGCGAATCTGATCGAGCACCGCGGAAGACAGACCGATGCCGATCAAGAGCAGCACTCCGCTGGCCAGCAAGGTAACGACTGAGAGCACGCGGTCGATCCAGCGAGCACCCTCACTCAGAGTTGATGAGAACTCATCTTCCAAGGGAGTCACGCGAGCATCGACAATCGCCACCTGATTGGTGATCTGCAGGATCTTCTGCGCGTCCGGGTGCGCCGAATTGACCTCTCGATGCAGGTCGTCGGCCAGGGAGCGGAGTTGGTCGATGTAGCGATCTCCCTCGGTCCAGACTGTGATAGCACGCGCCATGTGGCCAATACGCCCGAACCGCCGGAAAAGCCTCGACATGCTGTCGACATCCTCGGGACTGTTGCGGCCTTGTACGAAGCCTTCACGAACCAGAGTCATGTCGGGCGACGGGCTTTGCAGTTGAAGCCGCGCCTGTTTGTCGCCTGCGGGGACTGCGATTTCTGAGAGATATTGCTGGTAGTCGACCTCGGAATGGCTGGAGGCGTATTGCGTCAAGCTGAGGACGGCGCGCTTTTCCGCCTTCGACCACAGGCCCTCGCCGCCAACGTAAGCCCGGACTCCAGAAAGGATCTCAGAGCGGAGCACGCCAAGATAAAAGACGCAGATCACAATGGCGACGAAGACGCCAACGATGACGAGCAACTTTCTGGCGATGGGAAGGCGGCGGAACATTCTCATTGAACTCGCATGCTGGATTCTGAAGCCGGAAACCAAGAGGGACGCGGAGCGCTCAACTCCTGCGACCGAAGAATACGGGAGACGCGATTGGTAGCGGCACGCTTACCGCGGGCCGATGGCATGGCCAGGATGAATCCCCTGCGTTCCAAGCGCCGCCAAATCGCATTTACAGCATATCGTGCAACCGGGACAGCCCGTCAAGGCGAATTGAATTGGAAGTTTGATCCGTCGGAGTCTGGTAATGGGTTACCAACGGGTCCGTGGAATTCAGCGCTGTGCTACGCCAAGAGCTTATATCGGAAGCAGCCCACCACATGATCGTTCACCATTCCTACTGCCTGCATGAAGGCGTAGCAGATGGTCGATCCAACAAAGTTGAACCCGCGCTTCTTGAGGTCCTTGCTCATCGCATCGGATTCCGGTGTGCGCGCTAGAACTTGCTTCATCGACTTCGGTGAGTTCACTCGCGGCTTGCCGCCTACGAACTGCCAGATGTAGCGGTCGAAGCTGCCAGACTCCTTCTGCACGCGAAGAAATGCCTGGGCGTTGGCGATGGTGGATGCGATCTTGAGCTTGTTGCGGACGATGCCGGGGTCGCGCAACAGGCGCTCGATCTTGCGCCGGTCGTAGCGCTCAACGCGTTTCGGATCGAATCCGTCGAGAGCCAGGCGGTAGTTCTCTCGCTTGTTCAGGATGGTGTTCCAGCTCAGACCCGCCTGTGCGCCTTCGAGGATAAGAAATTCAAAGAGCGTGCGGTCGTCGTGCACCGGCACGCCCCATTCTTCATCGTGATAACGAACCGATAGTTCGCCGCTGGCCCATGCGCAGCGAACTGGTTCCACACCTTTCACCAAAGAGGTCACAAGAATCTCACAGAAGACGCCAACCGCGATTCTACTCCAGCGATTTCGGCTCGGACTTGTTGACGGGCGATTTCTTGTCGAGCAGCGAAACCAGTTCGTGCGCCGACGGCGGAATGCCGACTTTTCCTCCGCGGATGATTTCTTTGGCCGTCAACTTTCTCCCGTATAGCTTTTCGTTCGCGCTGCCATCAGAACGCAAGGTCGAGCCTTCCAGAGAGATTCCGGCGAACAGGCCCTTGTTGCGCGAATAGGAAAGGATCTCGGCATTCATCACGATGTCAGTGGCGCCTTCCGCCGTACGTCCCTTGGGACCAGCGGCCGCCGAGGCATCCGCCCCAAGCTTCACTTTGCTGTAGAGCAGCGACTGTGCGCCCTTGGGATTCATGACCAGCAGGACGAAGTCGGTAGCCTGGCCGCCGATCTGGAATCCGATGCTGATTCCTTCCAGCGCGTACAGAGCCGGAGCGCCCCACTTGCCTTTGTAATGCTCCCCGCTGCGGCAAACCATGATGCCGCGGCCGAAGCTTCCGCCAATGCCCAATGCGCCCTTCTTCACGGAGGGAAGAATGATGACGCATTCGGCCTTGTCGAGCAGGTCCTGCGGAATGTCGTCCGGGATGTTCAAGATTTCTTTCAGGACCACGCCAGCGTCTTTCACCCGGTCGGCCTCGCGCTCATCGTTCGCGGCAAAGGCCGCCACGCTCGAAATCAGTACAGTAATCAGGCATACGATGAATTTCTTCATGAAATCCCTCCAAAGGAGATTTTAAGGAAAAAGAGGTTGAGTTCGTGTCACTATGTTAAACCCTGAATCCGATTGGCCAACGGGTCGCGTAGTTCCGGTAGTGCATGGCCAGCGCGTAACTGAAAGAAACGGCACGTGTTCCGCCATGACCAAACGTGTGCTCCTTTTGTAACTTGGAACTTTGACCACAGACTCCTAAAGTCAATCAGATAGCGGGTTCCGGTGAGGACCCGATTTCGGCCTCTGGCGTGCATCTAATAGCTTGGAAGTGTCGCCGAACGCGGTTTAGAGTGAAAAAATTGGCTTCTCCAGGCATGAAGTACACGAACCCGACAATCCGCCTTGTGACCCTTTTGCTGGCAACCTTTCTGTTGGTAGCCCAGTCGCGGGCGCAGTCATCTTACGTATCGGGGGAACCGAGCCTGAGCGCCTACAACGCAGGGAGCGGACCGACCGACAATCCTGACGATCCGCAGAGTGCGATCATCACCCTGCATGCCCGGGTGAATGAGGTGAACGTGCTGTTCATCGCGACCGACAAGCATGGCAAATTCGTGCGCGACTTGAACCAGAACGATTTCAACATTCTTGATGACCATAAACCGCCGCAGGCGATTCTGAACTTCCGGCGGGAGACGGATCTGCCGTTGCATCTTGGGCTGCTGGTCGATGTCAGCGGATCAGTCGATGGCCGATTTGATTTCGAGCAGAACGCGGCAACGAGTTTTCTGCAGCACACGCTTCGCGTCGGGTTCGATAAGGCATTCATTGTTGGCTTCAACAGTCACAGCCAGATGGCGCAGGATTACACCGACAACGTGCAACTGCTTTCGGCTGGCGTGCACAAGTTGCACGATGGCGGCGGAACGGCTCTGTACGATGCGGTGTATCGCGCCTGCAAAGAGAAATTTCTGAAAGACCGTCCCGACCATCCGGTGCGGAAAGCGATTGTGATCGTCAGCGATGGCGAAGATAACCAGAGCGAATTTTCGAAGGCACAGGCCATTGAGATGGCGCAGCGCTCGGAAGTGATCATCTACGCAATCTCGACCGACGACAGCGGCCTGGTCATGCGCGGCGACAAGGTGCTCGAGCAACTGGCCGAAGCTACCGGGGGACGCGCGTTCTTCCCGTTCAAGATGAAGGACATCACCCACTCGTTCGCCGCGATTGAAGACGAACTGCGCAGCCAGTATGTCGTCTCGTACAAGCCCGCCAACTTTGACGCGGATGGACGTTACCGCTCGATTGAAATCTCTACCCTGAAGAAGGACCTGCAGGTGCGGGCGCGCAAGGGGTACTTCGCGCCGCAGCAGTAGAGAGGAACAGTTCTCAGTTCTCAGATTTCCGACCTCAGTTAGTCCCCAGACTCCCTCTTGCGTTGCCTGTGAAGTTGTTATCGCAGAATGCAAAATGCGGGCACTCGTTCGCGTTTGCGAGGGCGCTCCCAGTGTGTTACCGTCCCATTGAATTTCAGTTCGCCCTTCTAACCACTTACTACTGAGGAGCCGCTCATGATTCTCGCCTTCCTGGTAATTCTGGTTGTCATCGCCGTTGTTTTGATCGGGATGTACAACAGCCTGGTGCAACTGCGGATACGCTGCGATTCGGCATGGTCCGACATTGATGTGCAACTCAAGCGGCGGCACGATCTGATTCCGAACCTCGTGGAAACAGTGAAGGGATACGCCTCGCACGAGAAAGGGACGTTTGAGAACATCGCGAAGTTCCGCTCGCAAGCGATGCAGGCGACAACGCCCGAGGGCAAGGCAGTCGCCGAAAATCAGCTGACCGGCGCGCTCAAAAGCTTATTTGCGGTGGCGGAAAATTATCCCGAACTCAAGGCGTCGGAGCAATTCACGCAACTGCAGGGATCGTTGAGCCAGACCGAAGACTCGATCCAGAACGCGCGGCGCTATTACAACGCGGTCGTGCGCGACCTGAATACCAAGATTCAGTCGTTCCCGACGAACATTCTCGCGGGCATGTTCAACTTCACGGCGCGGCAGTTCTTCGAGACCACCGAGACCGACCGTGAGCCGGTTCAGGTGAAGTTTTAGTTCAATGAACGCCCCCTCTGCTGTAGAGACCTTACTTGCGGCGTCTCTTTCCCGCGGTCGAGAAAGACGTAGCAAGCTTCGTCTCTACGAATTGGTCGCTTGTGTGCTCCTTTTGGCCGCGCCCCTCGCCGCCAAATCCTGGCGCGTCTCCGACTTCCAGGACAACATCACCGTCGCGCAGGATGGCAGCGCCGTGGTCACCGAGCGCATCACGCTCGTCTTCGAGGGTGAATTCCACGGAATTCACCGCACGATTCCCATTGAATATCCCGGACCGAATGGAACGAACTACGAACTCTTCCTCGCGGTCACGAGCGTTACCGACGGCAGCGGGGGCAAGCTCAAGTATGACTCGTCGACCTCCAACGGCGCCCGCGATCTGAAGATTTACATTCCCGACGCGACCGATGCGACCCGCACGGTTGAGATCACCTACCGCGTGCACAATGGCACGAGATTCTTCGACGATCATGACGAGTTTTACTGGAACGTCACGGGCAATGACTGGCCGGTGCCGATCGATCATGCGTCCGCGACGGTGCGATTCCCCGTGTTCGCTGCGGGATCGCTGAGGGCGCAAGCGTTTACGGGCGTGTATGGCTCGACCCAGCGCGACGCCAGTTCCAAGGTCGACGGCGCCGAGGCTCAGTTCGAGACCAGCAATCCGCTGCCCATGCGCGGCGGGTTAACCATTGACGTTTATCTTCCGAAGGACATTCTCAAAGAACCGAGCGCGCTGACGAAGTTCTTCTGGTTCATTGGCGGCAATCCCATCGTGTTTCTGCCGCTGGTCACGTTCGCCGGAATGTTCGTGCTGTGGTGGTACAAGGGACGCGACCCCGATCCGGGCGTTTCGGTTGCGCCTATGTACGAGCCGCCATCCGGGATTTCTCCCGCGGAAGCGGGCACGCTGCTCGACGACTCGATCCATCCGCGCGATATTACCTCGACTATCGTCGACCTAGCCGTGCGCGGCTACATCAAGATCGAAGAGACATCCGAGAAAGTACTCCTCTTCACGCACAAGGACTACGTCTTTCACCTGCTGAAGCCGCGTGATCAGTGGGGCACCGAACTGGCTCCGCACGAGCGCGTGATGCTGGAGAATGTATTCGCCGGCGGGGATGAGACTCGCCTCTCCAGCCTGAAAAACCGCTTCTACACGGCTGTTCCGGTGATTCGGCAGGACATTATGGCGGCACTGAAGACGAAAGGAATTTACCTGCTCGACCCGGAATCGGCCAACGGATACAGCATTGGAGCGGCCGTTGCGATTCTCGCGCTGTTTGGGCTTTTGCAGTTTCTGGGTTGGGCGAACTTCTTCAACTCAGTGCTCCTGCTGGTCGTGTGCATTCCGCTCTCGGCGGTGATCTGGTTTCTGTTTGCACGAGTCATGACCGCCAAGACAGTGAAGGGCGGGCGGGTGCACGTCGCGGTGCTCGGGTTCCAGGAATTCATGAATCGCGTGGATGCGGACCGGCTCAAAGTCATGCCGCCGACTACGTTCGAAAAGTTTCTGCCGTACGCGATGGCCTTGGGTGTGGAGCATCACTGGGCGCAGGCATTTGCCGGGATCATCAAAGATCCGCCACAGTGGTACGTCGGGCCGGGCGGCTATGTGGGAGGATTCAATCCGATCTTCTTTTCGAGTTCCATGCACAGCATGGCGACCGATATGCACCAAGTCTTCGTTTCCTCGCCGCGTGCGAGTTCGAGCGGATCCGGATTTGGTGGAGGCGGATTCGGCGGCGGAGGAGGCGGCTTCTCTGGCGGAGGCTTTGGGGGCGGTGGCGGAAGCGCGTTTTGAACTGGATGCAATATGAGGTCTGTTTGCTACACACTTCTGCTCGCGCTCACAGCTGTGGGCCTATGCGCTCAACAAAGCGAGCCTGCGCTGCCTCCCTTGACCGTGCGCACCACTCTGGTGATGGTTCCTGTCCTCGTGACAACCAAAGCAGGAAAGGTAGTTTTTGAACTGACAGCAGACGACTTCGTTGTCACCGATAACGGCGTGCCGCAGCATTTCAGTCTCGATCAGGAAACCGGAGCCGCTGGCGCTGGCAATCGTCGTCGAAACCGGCGGCGCCGGATCTCGCCATCTCGACGACTATTCTGGTCTGGATTCCGTTCTTGACGCGCTCATTGGAAACGTCGAACACAGCGTCGCGGTCGTCACATTCGACAGTACGCCGCAGTTGCTGATGCCCTTCTCCTCGAGGACGTCCGATGCCTCAAAGCTGCTTGCGAACCTGACGGAAGGCGATCGTGGGGCAGCTATTTTGGATGCGGTGGCATTCGCGGTAGAGCAGTTGCGGGGCCAGCCTGCGAGCTACCGACGCGCGATTCTGCTGCTCAGCGAAACCATCGACCAAGGCAGTAAGACGACGCTCAATGAAGCTCTGCGTCTGATCAGCGACACCAATACGGCCATGTACAGCTTCGGTTTTTCGAGCACACGGGCGGCCGTCTCCCACGAAGCCTCCAAGTTCGACAGCCAAACGCCAGGACCGGCGCACGGATGCTTTAGCCACGAAGGCGCCGATGCCGAATACGAAGGCCACTACAGCAAGCAAGTGCTCGATTGCATCAGCCAGCTTGCTCCGCCTTTGCGGCTGGCAACGATGACATTTCTTACGGCACGGAATGCCCTGCGCAATAAAACCGCGGAATCCATCGCGCAACTGGCTGGAGGCGAGTTCTTCCACTTTCGCAATGCCAAGGATCTGAAGGCAGATCTGATCACACTTTCAAATGACCTGCCGAACTACTATGTGCTGAGCTTCCGGCCCTCGTCCCTTACGCCAGGCCTGCATGCGTTGCATGTGTCGGCCAGGGATCTCCCACAGTTGGTGTTGAAGGCGCGACGCGAGTATTGGATCGACGACGATTCTGCGCACTGAGTGCCCAGCCGAATACTACATTCCAACTATTGACCCTGCCTTGCGCCCACCTATAATCGGCGCACTTGTCTTTGGGGTTCGAGTGCTGATCGCGTGAACGGAAAATCCAAGGCCATCAAAAAGACCGGCATCACACTGTGCGTACTCGCCGCGCTGTGGGTGACGTGTTGTGTAGCGCTGTACGGCGTGATGCGGCAATCGCCGGAGCAATTTGGCCGGGTGATGGCCAGGATTCCGGGGCCTGTCCCTTTTCTGGTCCTTCCTTTCGAGACTCTCTGGATGCGCGCACGGGCGGGCACGTTGCAGGTGGGCAGTCCGGCGCCAGATTTCGCGCTGACGAAGCTCGACAAGACCGCACAGGTGCAACTGTCCTCTCTCACAGCGCAGCAGAAGCCGGTGGTGCTGGTATTCGGAAGCTACACTTGACCTCCCTTCCGGCGGGAGGTTCCTGCCCTCAACAAGCTCTACCAGCAGTACGGAAATCAGGTTACGTTTCTCGTGGTCTACATCACCGAGGCACACCCGACCGACATCTGGCAGACCGAGAGCAATACGAAGGAGAAGGTTCTCTTCGCCAGTCCGCGCAGTGAGGACGAGCGCGCGTTCATCGCCGGAGCCTGCGTGCGCAAACTGGGAATTGAGATTCCCGCCGTGCTCGACGAATTCGGCAACTCGACCGAGAGTGCGTACACCGCTTGGCCGGACCGCCTATACGTGATTGACGCCGCGGGCCGTGTAGCCTATAAGAGCCGTCCCGGGCCTTTCGGCTTCAGCGCAGAGCAACTGAAAACGGCGATCCAGAAGGTTGTTCCCGCGCACTGAGCCTTGGGGAAGAGCGACCGCTGGGGCTGAAGCCCGCAGTGTTTGGCGTAACTTACGCGGCGCTGAAGCGCCGCTCTTCCACTCTCTAATCCCGTCTGCGATGCCATGTTTTGGCCGCTGCTTAACCGCGTTTGAACTCTAGCTGGACGGCCGAGGCGGCCGTCTCCACATGTGCATCGCACAAATGCAAAAGGGCCGCGAGTACATCGCGGCCCTTTTGTTTCTTCGGCCAGGTCTTATTGTTCGCCGGCGGCAACGTTGCTGCCCCAGAGGACATTGCTGCCCCACAATACGTTGCTTCCCCAGAGGACGTTGCTACCCCACAAAACGTTAGAGCCCCACAGGACGTTGGAACCCCACAACACGTTGGAGCCCCAGAGCACATTGCTGCCCCAAAGGACGTTGCTGCCCGATACGTTTGACCCTTGATTGACACCGACAAACTGATTACTTCCCCACACAGCTGAGTTCGACCAGGTCGATGATGCGTTCCAGACGGCGGTCGAATCATCGCTGAGGTAGACGTTGCCGGAGTTCGGGTCGTAGGTAGCTATCGGAGACATGGCAGTCCCGCTAGCCACGTCGTTACTCTCCAGGGCTTCCTCAACATCGAGGTAGCCGGCGCCAACGGTGAAGACGTCGTACTGATCGGTGTAGGTAATTCCCGTGGTCGGGTCGGTTGTGCTGCTGGACGTCGGGAAAGCCTTATAAGCAGTTTTCATCAACCGGGCCTTCACCTGATCAGGAGTGAGCCGCGGGCTCTTCTGCAACAGATCCGCGACGGCTCCGCTCACCACGCCGGTCGCCATGCTGGTACCGCTCAACGTGAAGTAACTGGACGATGGCGCTGTGTTCCCCCCATTCACGTAGTAGTTGTACGGTACCCGGTCGCCAGGAAGTTGGTTATAGAGCGTCGAACCCGGAGCCTCGAGCGAAATCAGCAAGTTGCCGGGCGCGACAATGTCAGGCTTGGCAACTGCATCGATCGCGGTCGGCCCCTTGGAACTGTAGCTGGCGATCAAATCGTCGGTGCGGGTGGGCGTGCCCATCGGCTTCATCGCGCCCACGGTGATAACGTACGGATCGTTGCCGGGCGAGGTGATGGTAGCGTAGCCATCGGTCGCCTGATTGCGGCCATTGTTGCCCGCAGCTACGACCACAACGATTCCACTGCGCCAGGCCTTCTCAACTGCCTGACATAGCGGATCCAGTTTGTACGTCTCATACACAGCGCGTCCGAGCGAGAGATTGATCACGCGAATGTTGTAGCGCGATTTCAGGGAAATCGCCTGGTTGATGGCCGCGATGACCACGCTGTCGGTGGAAGCCCCATTCGCATCCAGGACTCGCAGGTTGACGATGTTCGCGCCCGGCGCAATCCCCTTGAAGGTCTTGTTGTAGAACGGACCGGTGGAACTGAGACCGTCTCCGGCGATGAGCCCAGCGACGTGAGTGCCGTGCCCGTACTGGTCACTGGGGCTCGAGTTTCCCGGCACAAACGACTGCTGATATACAACGCGCGAGAACGGAAGAATACCTTGATACAGATCCGCGTGATTGCTGACACCGCTGTCGATGAGCGCCACGCCAATGCCGGCACCGGTATAGTTCGATTGCCACGCGTACTGTGCGTTCACCGCGGCGGCGGCATTGTTGAGTGAGGGCGTCAACGGGCGGTCCACGCTGATGTACACGACGTTGGACTGGTTCGAGAGGTTCTGGATGCCGTTGCCGTCAAGCAACGCAACCACACCGTTGATCAGGGGCAACTGTCCCAGGATCGTGCCGCCAAGTTTCAAAACGTCATTGACCAGGCAGCCTACCAGGCCGAGCAGACCGCTGCAGTTCACCTGCGTGCCCGGCGCATACTGCACGATCACTTGTATCTGCTGAGTCGAGTGATTGCCACGTAGCTCAGGCGATAGTTTGGAGTCGTCGGCATGCGCCAGCGGCAGCGCGACGATCAAGAGTAGAAGCACTAATTTTTTCATATCCCCCACTAAAAGACGCCCACAGGCGCGTAACGATGCCCCAAGTGACCTGTATATATGTGCAGTTGGGTGCCCAAACGGAGCCGACATGACCTTTATTTATCAATGACTTGCGGGGGTTATTGTGAAATACAACGGGCACTTTGTCCCACGCCCCGGGCAGGGGACAAGTTGTCTCGCCTGATATGGGACTTGCGGCATTGCCGCATTGCCGCACTAGGCGGTAAGTGACTGATTTGTCTAGAGAAAACCATGGTAATCAGACGAGGTCGTTTTGGGCGGACAGGCACCCGCAGTTCGTTGAAAATTTAAGCACTTATCATGTCTTGGGTTCGCTCCATTGGCGCTCGGATGTTCATCGCCAGCATGGCTATGGCGGGAGCCGTTTGCCTCGCGCTAGCGTTCTCTCACTGGCAGTCGAGCGATCCCGTCAAGTTCACTTGTTATCTGATCGCGGCAGCGCTGGCGTCGTCGCTCAAGGTGAGCCTGCCGGGCATTGAAGGAACGCTCTCGGTGAACTTTCTGTTCACCCTGCTGGGAATCCTGGAACTGAGTTTGCCTGAGACGCTGGTGATCGGGCTCGCCAGCACCCTGGCGCAGTTTTATTGGAAGCCAGTGCGTCGGGTGAAAGTGGTCCAGTTAGTATTCAACCTGTCGCAGGTCACGGTTTCAAGCGCAGTCGCATACGGCGCGTACAAACTGGTCGTCGTTTATGTCTTGCACGCGCCTGGACCACTCGCGCTTCTCGTCGCTGCCATCACGCACTTCGGCTGTAATACGGCAGCAACGTCGACCATCATCGGACTGACAGAAGATAAGCCCATCGCAAGCGTGTGGGGCGAGTCGCATCTCTGGTTGTTCCCGTACTACATGGTCGGAGCGGCCCTCGCGGGCCTGGTTCATTTTCTGAACGGACACATCGGATGGCAGTCGTCGCTGCTGATTCTGCCGCCGATCTACCTGATGTACCGTTCCTATCGTCTCTATCTCGGCAAGCTGGAGACCGAGAAGAAGCACGCCCAGCAAGTCTCGAGTCTCCACCTGCGGACGATCGAAACGCTCGCCTTGGCCATTGAGGCAAAAGACGAAACCACTGGCGAGCACCTGCAGCGTGTGCGGGTGTATGCCATGGCACTGGCGAAGGAATTGGGGTTGAGTGAGGACGAAACTGAGGCGCTGAGAGCGGCATCGGTGCTGCACGACATCGGGAAGCTGGCGGTGCCGGAGCACATCATTTCGAAGCCGGGGAAACTGACGCCCGAAGAATTCGAGAAGATGAAGATCCATCCCATTGTTGGGGCGGAGATTCTGGAGCAGGTGCACTTTCCCTATCCGGTGGTGCCGATTGTTCGCGCGCATCACGAAAAATGGGATGGCAGCGGATATCCCAATGGATTGGCGGGCGAGGAAATTCCGATTGGCGCCCGCATTCTCGCGGCGGTCGATTGCCTCGACGCGCTGGCGTCGGACCGGCAATACCGCAAGGCTCTGCCGCTGAATGAGGCGATGGCCAAGGTTGTGCAGGATTCAGGGAAGGCGTTTGACCCGAAGGTGGTGTCGATTCTACAGCGGCGCTACATCGAACTGGAGAAGATGGCGAACGAGGAACCGCTGCAGGCTCCGCCAAAATTGTCGACGGATATTAAGGTTGAGCGAGGACTGGCACCGGCGGCGGGATTCGCGGAGTCGGCCGAGCCAGCGATTCCAACGCCAGGACACGCCGCGGATTTCAGCGCACAGATTTCTGCAGCTCGCCAGCAAGGTCAGGAGATTATCGAACTCAACCGGAAGTCGGGCGCTTCTTTGCGCACCGAAGATGTTCTCTCTCTGCTCACGGTGCGGCTAAGACACCTGGTGCCGCACGACTCCATGGCCGTGTATGTGCTGAAGAACGGAGTGCTCGCGCCCGAGTTCGTGAGCGGGGACAATTTCCGGCTGTTCTCTTCCCTGAGAATTCCTGAAGGCGAAGGGCTCTCGGGATGGGTCGCGCAAAACCATAAGCCGATCTTGAACGGCAATCCGTCGGTCGAGCCGGGCTATTTGAACGATCCCACGAAGTACAGCACGCTGCGATCGGCGCTGGCCGTGCCTCTCGAGGGAACCTCCGGGATGGCAGCCGTGCTGGCTCTTTATCGAGCAGGGCAGGATGCATTCACCGCGGATGACCTTCGCGTAGTGGAGGCGATCGGATCGGGGCTGGGCTTTGTGATCGAGAACGCTGACAAGCCTAAGGCTGCGGCAATCGGCGCGGGATCGATCTAAACCGACGGGTAAGATCTTCGCCTCCACCCTAACAGTGCAATGATCCTCTCGCGGCACAAGGCATATACTCGTGCCCAATCGCCCTTTCCTATGACCGAAGAAGCAAAGAGGCCAGTTGAGCATGTCGAGATCGTACCGGCTGCATCGGAGCATGCGACGATTCTCGCCAACCTACTTGAGTTGTACGTGCACGATTTCAGCGAGTTCCTGAAAGTAAAGATCGGGGCGGACGGGAGGTTCGGCTACGAGAGCCTTCCGCTTTATTGGAGCGAGCCTGGCCGGCAAGCATTTCTTGTGCGCGTGGACGGCAGTTTGGCGGGGCTGGCTTTGCTGAAAAGGGGTTCAGCACTATCTGGCGATGAAAGCGCGTGGGATATGGCCGAGTTCTTTGTTCTGCGTGCATATCGTAGGCATGGAATTGGAACTCAGATCGCCCATGAAGTTTGGAGACGCTTTCCGGGGAATTGGGAAGTTCGCGTAATGCAGGCGAATGTTTCGGCGGAACATTTTTGGACGCACGCGATCTCCGAATATGTGGGCGAGTTGGTCCATCCTGTTCGTGTCGAAAAGAATGGGGAATGCTGGAACCTATTCTCCTTCAAATCCAAACACTCTCTCTGAGACTAGCGTTATGCCGCTCTCCGGGCTGCGCGGGCGGGGGCGCCCGCGCCACATACTCTTTCATACCATCATCACTCCATCTCAAAGCTCACATACTGCAACCCGCCATCGCGCTCGACTTGCAGCACAACTGCGTCGCCGGTCTTCAACGCTCCCACCACCGTGCGGAGTGTGTCCATGGAATCGATGGGCGTGGTGTTGAGTTGGTGAATAATGTCGCCGGCCTGCAGGCCGGTATCGGGCATGATCAGGTCGGCAGCGCGTCCCACCACGACGACTCCCGACGGAATTCGTAGCGAGCCCAGGCGAGGGCGCAGCTCAGGTGTGAGGTCGATCGCCAGAACACCCAGGCGGGGAATCAGACTGTTTTCCGGATTGACCGCGTCGAGGAGTTCGTCCATGTGATCGCGGCTCTCGATCGCCGGGACGTAAAGGGTTTTCTTTTCGGTTCCGCGCAGAATCTCCAGCTTTACAACCTGATCGATGCGGTGCAGGTACAAGGCCGCCGAAAGAGAAGGCAGCGTTTCGATTCGACGGTCATCCGCGCTGAGAATAATGTCCTGAACCTTCAGGCCAGCAGCGGCCGCTGGGCCATTCGGAGTCACGTCGTCCACGAGAACGCCCCAGTGCTGTGGAAGGTGCAGGCCTTCAGCCAGTGTAGGCGTAATCTCCTGCGCGCCCGCGCCAATTTCGACCTTATGCACGTGTCCGTATTTGCGCAGGCTGTGGTAGACGAAATCGACCACGCGCGCCGGAATGGCGAAGCCCAGGCCTTCGCTGCCTCCGCCTTGCGAAAGAATAAACGTGTTGATGCCGACGACAGCGCCGTTCATATCGACCAGCGGGCCTCCACTGTTGCCGGGATTGATGGGAGCGTCGGTCTGCAGGTAGGTGAGCGGCTTGGTGGCATCGGGCTGGCGGGCGAGGGCGCTGACCACGCCCATGGTGACCGAATTCTGCAGGCCTTCGGGACTGCCAATGGCGAACACAAGTTGCCCGACGTGCGCCCGTTGGCTGAGCAGCGCAAGGGTCGGCAAATCGGTCTCGTCAATTTTGAGGAGCGCGAGGTCGGTGTCTTTGTGCTGGCCGACGAGTCGCGCTTCCAGAATGCGGCGCTTCCCGATCGGCACCTGGCCGGCGGAGTCGCCCATGGGCAGCGGCAAGGCGACGCGAATGCGCTGTGCGCCCTCCACCACATGGGCGTTGGTCATGATGTAGCCGCTGGAGTCGACGATCACTCCTGAGCCCACCGCCTTCTGGCGGACGATGAACGCCGTCTGGGATCGATCCTCCTCGCGCAGCGGACCGTATCCTGTGACCAGAATCTGCACCACCGCGGGAGAGACTCTGGCGGCCAAGGTTTCCAGGGCGCTGTTCAGCTTTTCCAGAGTATCGTTGCTCTCGGCCGCACGGGTTTCAGAGGCGCTGGCCTTGGGCTTGGGCGCGTTCTTGTCGGTCTGCCCTTTCTGGGCGGCTGCTGGCGCCGTCGACTGCGGGGCGGATTGTGCGAGGACCAGTTGCGTGACGCCAGAGAGCACAAACAACATGCAAACAATCACGACAGGCACAGGTGACGTCTCAGCGTACCCGCGACCGGCACTTCTTCGGGGATGTATGGATGACACGGGAAATCCTCCTCGAACCACTCGAGTATGCATTCTGACAGAACTCCACCATCTCTGAGAACCGCTGCCCGGATCATACGCGTCGGTTTGCTACTATTGGGCTGCCCGTTGCAGAAGACTGATCATGGACTCGCATGCTTTCATTGCAGAAGTTTATCGGCGCATGGCGCTGCGTCATGCGTCGGAAAAGCCGCGTCCAACATGGAGTGAGACCGAAACGAACCTGATGGTCAGGGAGGCAACCCATCAATACGCCCCTTATTTGCCCCAGGACAAAGCTGCTCGCATCCTCGACATCGGATTCGGCAGCGGATGGTTTCTCGCGGCGTGCCTGAAGTTGGACTATCGCGATCTGTCGGGCGCAGACTTCGGCATTGCCAATAAAGACTACGTTCGCGATTGGGCTCCCGACCGCATCACCTTGCATGAGATCCGGGACAACATTGGAGAGTTTCTGAGCGACAAGAGAGAGCAGTACGATTTCATCCACATGTCGCACGTCGTCGAGCATGTGCCCAAACACTCGCTGCTTTGGCTGGTGGATGCTCTTTATCAGGCTCTGAGACGCGGCGGAACCTTGTTCCTGCGTACACCGAATATGGAGGGGCCCTGCGCGAATTCCAGCTTGTACGTGACCCTCGCCCACGAGTACGGATTCGCCGGATCCAATCTCGTGTCGTTGCTCGACATTTGCGGCTTCGATGATGTTCGGCTTCTCAACTTCCTCCCCCACGCGCCCACGCTCAAACAGCGCCTGGGCGATCTTTTGCGATGGCCGATCCTACAGCAGAGTAAAGTACGACATCGATTATTTGGCGTGAATCAAGGCGGCCAATTCGGGACGGAACTAATCGCGACCGCGAGGCGCGGCGACTGGCCACCCTTTTTCGACCGCCGATACCAGTAGAATTCGCCGCTTAGGCATCCTAGAATGCCCGCTCACTCGAGGTTTTTACCTCCAGAACCGTGGTCTTCCGCCAGGGGGGAACCTAGTTGCTACCGTTAACTAACGGGTTATCAGGCTTTTACACGGGTGCCTTTCGTGATATAACCCGTGCTGAGCATAAAAGTGGGCCTGCGCCCGCCAGGAGCTTAGTTTGACGACCTTGGCCTCATTCGCAGACGAGCAACAAACAACAGGCCAGTCTAGAGGAGGTACCGTGGGCGAAGAAGCACGGACCGGAAAACGGTTCCCGCTGGAATTGCCGATCAAGATACACAAGGGTGAGACCGGCGGAGACTCCGAAGGCGTAACCGGGAATCTCAGCGCGGCCGGAGTGTACATTCGCGCCGATTCCTCGATGGAAATTGGTTCGCCCGTGGAATTTGAAATCACGCTGCCCCCGGAGATGACGGGCGGTCAGGAGAATGTGACCATCCAGTGCAAGGGACGGGTGGTGCGCGCCGATGAGACAGGTGAAGGTGGAGAAGGCCGCGGCGTGGCCTGCGTGATCGACTCATACGAGTTCGTCAGGAACTCATAATCGTTTTGCAGCGGACTTTTTTGGAGCGTTGACAACATGCTCAAACTGATTCTGGCCGATAACCAGGCGATCTTCCGGGCCGGCATAGCCAAAGTTCTGGCCGTAGAAGACGAGATGCGCATTGTGGCCCAGGCCCAGACCCCTGAACAGATGTTCATGGCGCTGGACAAGTTTCGTGCCGCGGTGCTGGTGGTGGCTGCGGGATTCCATGGCGACTTTGCCGCTATTGTGGCGGGCGCGACCAAAGCCAAGACTCGCGTGATTGTTCTAGCCGACACCGGCGAGAGCGCGCAGCGGCACATGTCGAATGGCGCGCATGGCGTGGTCTATCGCAATGTGACCAGCGCGGCGCTCGTCGACTGCGTGCGGAAAGTCGCTCGCGGCGAAACCTGGGTGCAGGACGTTGCCGTGCCCAGCGAACTCACCGAAAACGATATGGTCGGACTGCGCGTGCGCGACCGGCTCACCGCAAAGGAACTCCGTATCGTGGCGCTGATCGTTCAAGGCTACAAGAATAAAGAGATCGCCACGCAGCTTGGGACCACCGAGCAGGTGATTAAGAACTACCTGCGCAACGTGTACGACAAGATCGGCGTGTCGGACCGACTGGAACTGGCGCTGTTCACCATCCACCACCGCATTCTGAACGAGGCGGCGGCCGCGACGACCACGGGCGCGGTACCGCAACCGCCGGCGGGAGTGGCTCAGTAGTTTCGGTATTCAATGACATCAAGGCCGCCTGAGGGCGGCCTTTTTGTTTGCCGACACAGTCGACGCAACGCTCCAGAATCATCCTGGTAGCGAGTTGCATCTATGACTGATATGGAATACCGACAGCTTGGACGTTCTGGTTTAAAAGTGCCTGTGTTGAGTTTTGGCACGGGCACGTTTGGCGGTGGCAACGAGTTCTTTAAGGCCTGGGGTGCGAGCGATGTTGCGGAGGCGACCCGCCTCGTCGACCTCTGCCTCGATGCCGGCGTAAATCTATTCGATACGGCGGATATTTATTCAGACGGACTTTCCGAGACGATTCTCAGGAAGGCGATCGCCGGTCGGCGCGAGAAAGTCCTGATCTCCACTAAGGCGACTTTTCGCATGGGGCCGGGGCCGAACGACTTGGGATCGTCGCGGCACCATCTGATCCAGGCATGCGAGTCCAGCCTGCAGCGACTGGGAACCGATTATATCGACATCTATCACATGCATGGCTTTGACGCGTTGACGCCGCAGGAGGAAGTGCTGAGTACTCTCGACCATCTGGTGACGAGCGGGAAGGTGCGCTACATTGCCTGCTCCAACTTCTCCGGATGGCACCTGATGAAGGCGCTGGATGTGTCTGACCGCTACGGCTGGGCGCGCTACGTCGGCCACCAGGTCTATTACTCGCTGATCAGCCGCGAGTACGAGTGGGAACTGATGCCGCTGGGCGCCGATCAGGGAGTGGGCGCATTGATCTGGAGTCCGTTGGGATGGGGGCGCCTGACGGGGAAGATCCGTCGCGGGCAGCCTCTACCGAAGGAAAGCCGCTTGCACAAGACAGGTGACATGGGCCCGCAGGTTGCTGCCGAACATCTCTACAACGTGGTGGACGCGCTGGATGAGGTCGCTCAGGAGTGCGAGAAGAGTGTGCCGCAGGTCGCGCTCAACTGGTTGCTGCAACGGCCGACCGTGGCGACCGTCATCTTTGGCGCGCGCAATGAAGAGCAGCTGCGGCAGAACCTGGGGGCGGCGGGATGGAATCTGACGGCGGAGCAAGTCGCGAAGCTCGATCGCGCCAGCGACGTGACGCCGGTTTATCCGTACTGGCACCAGCGGCAGTTCTTGGAGCGGAATCCTGCGGCGGCGTTGCCAACCGCGAAGTAGAAGGTTATAGCGCCGGATCTTGAGCGGGCAGTAGCGGCGGGACGCCGCCACGACAGCCGGCAAGATGCCGGCGCTACGATTCCTAACTGGTCTTCTCTCCTACTACCTTTGCTTGCGTGAACAGATACAGGTAATCCGGGCCGCCGGATTTCGAATCGGTGCCGGACATATTGAAGCCGCCGAAGGGGTGCGCGCCGACCATCGCTCCAGTGCACTTGCGGTTGATGTACAAGTTGCCGACGTGGAACTCGTGGATGGCGCGTTCGATCTTGTCACGCGACTTGGTGTAGACGGCGCCGGTGAGTCCAAACTCGGTGTCATTGGCAATTTCGAGCGCGTGGTCGAAGCCGTGGGCCTTGATCACTGCGAGTACGGGGCCGAATATCTCTTCCTGCTCCAGCTTCGACTTCGCGGAGATATCAGCAAAGACCGTCGGCTTGATGAAGTAGCCTTCGCCAGCTTCAAGCACGCGTTCGCCGCCGGTGAGTAGTCGTCCGTCTTTCTTGCCCTGCTCGATGTATTCGAGGATCGTCTTCATCGAGCCTTCGTTGATGACCGCGCCCATGGCGGCGTTCTCCGTGACATCGCCGACCTGTATCTTCTCGACACGGGCTTTCAGCTGTTCGAGGAACTTGTCGTAGATGCGCTCGTCGACGATCGCGCGCGAGCAGGCCGAACATTTTTGTCCTTGAAACCCAAAAGCCGCTTGGGCTACGCCTTCGACGGCGGAATCGATGTCGGCGTCGGCGTCGACGATGATGGCGTCTTTGCCACCCATCTCGAGGATAGTGCGCTTGATCCAGATCTGACCGGGAGCTTGCGTCGCAGCCGTCTTGTTGATGTGCAGGCCGACTTCGCGCGATCCGGTGAAGGCGATGTAGCGCGTCTTGGGATGCGCGACAACGGCATCGCCGAAACTGGCTCCGGCGCCGGGGCAGAAGTTCACGACACCCTCGGGCATGCCGGCTTCTTCCAGCAGCTCGACGAACTTCGCGGCGATGGTGGGCGAATCGCTCGACGGCTTCAGGATAACGGTGTTGCCGCTGACGATCGAAGCGAGCGTCATGCCGGCCATGATCGCGCAGGGGAAATTCCACGGCGGAATGACGGCGCCGACGCCGAGCGGAATGTAGTGCAGCGTGTCGCGCTCGCCGGGAAGCTGGATGGGAGTTTGCGCCTTGGCGAAGCGCAGGGCTTCGCGGGCGTAAAACTCGCAGAAATCGATAGTCTCGGAGATATCAGCGTCGGCCTCGGCCCAGTTCTTGCTGACTTCGAAGACCAGCCAAGCCATGAATTCCATTTTGCGCTGGCGCATGAGGTCGCCAACGCGGAAGACGAGGCCTGCGCGCTCTTCGACAGTCGTGCGGCTCCAGGTTTCGAAAGCCTTGAGCGCTGCGTTCATCGCGGGCTCCACGTGATCCTTGCCGGCCTTCTGGTGGATGCCGACGATCTGCGAGGGCTGCGACGGGTTCAGCGACTTGATTTTGTCAGTGGTCTTGACGCGCTTGCCGCCGACGATGAGGTCATACTCGTGGCCGAGTTGGCCGCGGACTTTGGCGATGGCGGCGCGCATGCGGCGCGCGTTTTCTTCGTTGCGGAAATCGTAGAACGGCTCGGTGACGAATGGTCCCTGGTGAAGGGTCGTGCGCGGCCGGACGGGGGCTTCAAGCGTTGCCATGGGGGAATCCTTTCGAAGCTGGGAGATGATCGGTTAGGGATTGCTTTGATATTTTACACCTCGATTTCGGCTGCCGGCTTCCGGCTCTCGGCTTCCGGAGAACGACGTGCTTGGCTTCAGGTCCTGGGATCTGTGTTTGAATTTTTTTTGTGCTGTGTTCTCAAAGTCTTGAATTTAAAGGACTTGTGGTTTTGGGATCGGGCTTGGTCTGGGCAAAATCTTGAGGCGAAAGGACTTGCGGGTAAAATATTGCAAAATAAAGGGGTTAGACACGGTTCTTGCGCCGCACGATTCCCGGATGGTTGCTGACGCGCTGATCGGATCTGCGAGCATGATCCGATTTTGCTCCTTTCGGATTTCTCAGTAAAGGTCGTTCGTCACAAGAAATTGATTTTTGGCTGTGGAAAAGTCCGGGTGAACGTTTGTTGAGTGGGACTGGAAATCCCCACTTCTCGCGCAAAGGAGGCGCGAGAAAAGGGGCACCCTGAGGACTGTGGCTTTGTCCGGGATTGGGAAAGTGGATGTTTCCATAGTCGATTTTGGGATCGGAGCACGACACGGTTGTGGCACACTTGGAACAGGAGAATGAGCAATGAGTCCAGAGGTTTCTGATCTTCTCAAGCGTGCGCTTGCGCTACCTGTGGGGGAACGAACCGCCTTGGCGAACACATTGCTCGACAGCCTGGAGACGACGAATCAGTCCGTGCAAGAGGCATGGGACGAGGAAGTCGAGCGGCGAATGACGGACCTGAAAGCGGGGAAGGCCGTGACAGTCCCTTGGGAACAATTGCACCGAGAACTCCTGGCCATGGTGAATGAGCGCTAAAAGGGTATCGAGTACCACGAGGGTGCAAGGGCAGACGTTAGAAGCGCGGTTGCCTGGTATCAGAAACACAGCCCAAAAGCCGCGTTGGACTTCATCGAAGAACTGGATCGAGCCGCCAACACAATCCGTGAAGCCCCGGATCGCTGGCCTCCTGGCAAGAACGGCACGAGACGGTTTCTGCTTTGGCGATTTCCTTTTGCGATCATCTACTCGGAACAAGAATCCTCAATCATCATTTGGGGAGTGGCCCACGGCAGCAGACGACCGGAGTATTGGACACCACGCATCAAATAGCACGACGGCGAATCCTCGATTGACCAAACAGACCCAAGAAGCCTGCATTTTGGATTTTATGAGAACGCCGATGTCGTGCCGCGTCCTGATCGATCTCATGATCACAGGTCCAAGTGAGACCATGTGGACTGAAGTCAAAATCCCCACCCTAACGTCGCAAAAGGCGCGACGTTAGGATGGGGCACCCGGCTTTGTTCATCGTCGGAGAGCCTTCTCGGCCCAGCCCCTAGCGTGGGGCCGCACTGCCCAGAACGCGGGGCGTGTAGTTGATGGTTTTCAGTTTGGGATTCGAGAAGACGAGCGTGAATGCCGCGGTCCACAGCACGGCATGCGTCCCCCCAGACTGGCCGCCGCCGTAGGTGCCAATCACCTGCCCCCAGCGGTTCAGGCTGATCGGGATCTCAAGCTGAATGTTGGTCCGTCCATCCTGGATTCCTAATACGTTGGCGTGGTAGGCAGGGGTCTGGCCTGAGGCTCCAATTGCGATGCATAAGGCCAAAGCAGTGAAAACAAGTGGATGCTTCATGATGGACTGATTCTCCTGATTTCGGTGAACGGTTTCGGCGAGTGCTTGACGGCTTGCTGTTGGGGGGCAACACAGATCAGCGCTCAGCCCGTGGCGCCACTATGACGAGAGTCTCTGGGTGCGTCAAAGGATCTAATCTGTTCTTCCGCTGACCTCGTAATAGCTTGCAACGAATTAGGTTAACCAGCGCGGCTGAACTGCCCGCGGCAGAGTCCGTGGGTCCGTTGGGGGTTGAGAGACGGAACCACCGGTCGAAGACGCGGGCAGGAGGGCGCGTCAAGCCCCCACGCTGCACCAGAATTTCGCTTGGGGCCCGGTTCTCTTCGGAGGACCGAAAATCAAAATCCCCACCCTATCTCGCCAAAAAACGGCGAGATGAGGATGGGGCACCCTCGAGCTTTACTCGTCCAGCACATCCCGCTCTACTGTCCCAGGATTCCTTTTTTCAGGCCGGCGTTGGGAGGCTTGGGGCCGAGCCAGACGGAGAAGATCAGGTCGGCGAAAGATGGGCCGGCGATGGTCACCTTCACTTTGCCCGCGATCGCTACCGATGTGCCTGTGCCGGGGACGTAAGTGAACGTGACTTCTTCGCCGTCTTTGACTGCGTCGAGTGCGGAGAAGAGGCGGTCGATGTCGGGCTTCAGGGTCTTCGCTGCGTCGGGCGTGTTGTTTTCGAAGGATTCGGTGAAGCCATCGGTGAGCTGGTTCTTGCTCACGTCGCGGACGAAGTGCATGACGATCCGCTTGGTAACGTCGGGCTTGAGAATGGCGGCGGGGTCGGAGGACTTCTGCGCGAGGTAGAGTCCGGCGACGTAGACCTTGACCATGTACTTGGTGCGCAATCCCATGCCATTCAGGACCAGGGTTGTGCTTCCGACCTGGATTGTGTCGGGCAGAGTCACGTTGGCGAGAGTGCCGGCGTGGGATGTAGACGCGAGGGCAAAGAGTGCGAGAGTCAGCAACATGGCGGTCTTGCGCATGAGGCCTCCTGATGTTTTTGGAGTACGACTCACCGTACATCGGAGCGGGAGACTAGGCGGTGATTGTAGTCACGAAGTCAAAATCCCCACCCTATCTCGCCAAAAAACGGCGAGATAAGGATGGGGCACCCTCGGGTCTTCAATCCTTCTCGTGCTTACTAGCGCGTGGCGGCTGCTACTTTCACCGGTTCCAGGTGCGCGGTGAAGTGTCTTAGGAATGGGGCTTCGTAGGTCAGGCGCATACCTGGAATGCGGTCGCGGTGCTTCCAGACTTCCAGGATTACTTCGACTACATAATCAATGTGGCTTTGGGTGTAGACGCGGCGGGGGATGGCGAGGCGGACCAGATCCATCTTGGCTGCGGCGGCGAACATCAGGGTGCCGATCTCTACGGAGCGGATACCGCCTTCGAGATAAAGTTCCGCTGCGAGCGCTACGCCGGGAAATTGATCCGCCGGAATATGCGGGAGGAAGGCGCGGGCGTCGAGGTAGATGGCGTGTCCGCCGGGGGGCTGGACGATGGGCACTCCTTGCGACGCGATGTGATTGCCGAGATAGGCGGTCGAGGCGATGCGGTAGCGGAGGTAGTCTTCTTCGAGGGCTTCCTGCACACCGACGGCGATGGCTTCGAGATCGCGTCCGGCGAGGCCGCCGTAAGTGGGATAGCCCTCGGTGAGGATGAGGAGATCTTTTTCCTGCTGGGCCAGCAGATCATCGTTAGTACAGAGAAAGCCGCCGATGTTGGCCATGCCGTCTTTCTTGGCGGACATGGTGCATCCGTCGCCGAGGCGGAACATTTCCTGGGCGATTTCTTTGGGAGTCTTGTTCTCGTATCCCTTCTCGCGAAGCTTGATGAACCAGGCGTTTTCGGCGAAGCGGCAGGCGTCGAAGTAGAGCGGAATTTTGTGGCGCTTGCAGACAGCGCTGACCTGGCGGACGTTTTCCATGGATACAGGCTGGCCTCCGCCGGAATTGTTGGTGACGGTGAGCATGACGAGCGGAATGCGGTCGCGGCCGACGCGGTGGATAAGGGACTCGAGGGCAGAGACGTCCATGTTGCCTTTGAAGGGATGCGTCGATGCGGGGTGCTTGCCCTCTTCGATCACAAGATCGACGGCTTCGGCGCCGACGAATTCGACGTTGGCGCGGGTGGTATCGAAGTGCGTATTGTTGGGGACGACGTCGCCTTTTTTGCAGGCTACGCCGAAGAGGATGCGCTCGGCGGCGCGTCCCTGATGCGTGGGGATGACGTGTCGGTAGCCGAAGATATCCTGAATGGAATTCTTGAAGCGATCGAAGCTGCGGCTGCCGGCGTAGCT
>PLBY01000063.1:123217-123402 GCA_003134655.1 Acidobacteriaceae bacterium | reverse complement strand
CAGGGGGTTGGGCATGGCGGTGGAAGGGTAGCGAGCCATGTGCCGGTTCTTTTAAAAGAAGCGATCGACTTTTTAGCCGTGCGGCGCGGTGGGACGTATATCGACGCCACGGTGGGCTTGGGCGGACACAGTTACGAAATCGCAAAACGCCTCGGCGCACCGGGACATTTGATTGGCCTCGATAA
>PLBY01000063.1:0-123202 GCA_003134655.1 Acidobacteriaceae bacterium | reverse complement strand
TTGCTGCATCGATCATTTGCGGAGATTGCGAAGGGTCAGCAGGCGGCGAGTATCGACGGAATTCTGGCTGACATTGGAGTGAGCAGCCTGCAGTTGGACGATGCGGCGCGCGGATTTAGTTTTCAGGCGGATGGACCGCTCGACATGCGGATGGACCCGCGCGGCGAGCGTACCGCCGAACAAGTGGTAAACCACCTCGACGAGCGACAGCTTGCCGATGTGATTTACGAATTCGGAGAGGAAAGGAGGTCGCGGAGAATCGCCAGAGCCATTTGCCGGTCGCGGCCGATACGATCTACCGCACATCTTGCGGATGTCATATCAGCCGCGGCCCGGCCAATGAATCAGGCCGAACGAAGGATTCATCCAGCGACCAGAACTTTTCAAGCTCTTCGAATCTTCGTAAACCGCGAACTGGAAGATCTGCAGGCGCTGCTGGAAGCGGCGCCGCGGATTCTGAAGCCAGGAGGACGCGTGGTGGTGATCAGTTTTCACTCGCTGGAAGACCGCATCGTAAAGGATGCCTTCCGCGAGGGCGCGATCAAGGACAAGCACTTTCGGGTGCTAACCAAGAAGCCGGTAACGGCAACTGAATTAGAAAGCGATCGCAATCCGCGGGCACGGAGCGCGAAATTGCGGGCAGCGGAAAAAGTTTAGGGGCCAGCGCCCTCAGGGGCTGAAGCCCAGGAATTGTGGGCGGACTGTACCGCAGTGCTGAAAGCGCTGCGCCACCCAAAATCGAGTTTGGCTCCGGAAAACCTGCCGGAGTTCCCGGCACAGCTGTAATGGCGTGCCGGGCCTTCAAGATTCAGGTGACAGGCGGACGAAGATCCGCTGGGGCGGGATGGATTTGGGTTCTGTGGTAGGAATCCAAACTGAGGTAACGGGACATGTACACAGGAACAATGCACACGGGAACAATGCACACCGGAACGATGATCAGCGATTTGATAGCAACGGTGGAGCGCGTCGGGCAGAGAGTGCAGCAGCACGCCGCGGAGCGCGAGGAACTGCACGCGATTTTCTCAATGCAGATTCCGGTATCAGACGGTGACCAGGTTTTCATGGGGGCGGCATAATGGCGGCAGCAGCNNGCGTCGTTCGTTTTGGACGGGTACACCCGAGATCTACTTCTCCAAGGCGATCGACAATTCCCGTCTGGTCAAGGTGGAAGATCCGCGCCGCAATCGCGAGATGAAGCAGTTTGGCACGGCGCTGGCGTTCCTGTTTCTGCTGGTCTTCACGTATGCCTGGCAGCACTTCAAGGCGATCGAATACGGATACCAGATCGAATCGGCTAAGCGCGAACTGAGCGACAAGACAGAAATGAACCACGCGCTGCGACTGGAAGATGCCTCGCTGCGCGATCCCGAGCGGATCGACCTGCTGGCGCGCCGCATGGGCCTGGTGCCGCCGGAGCCGGGGCAAGTGATCCGTATGGACGCCACTTCGGCCGACGCGCAGGCGCCTGTGATGGCGAGCGCGGTGCCGATCACGGTGATCCCGGGGCAGTAGAAGATTATGTGGGTCCGGGTCTTGGACCCGGACGCCGAGCGCAGCTCGGCTGAATCTCGGCGGCGGCCTGTCTGTATGTGGGCCGCCATGTTTGTCTCTAGTGGCTTAGTGTTTGTCATCCTGAGCGAAGCGAAGGATCTGTGCACTCTTTCGGCAGCACTCCGAACGCCGGAGATTGCATAGATCCTTCGGCCCGCCAACGACGCGGGCCTCAGGATGACAAGACGTGAAGTGGGATACTCATGGCCTCGGATCGTGCGTCGGATCGAAGCTCGGGCAAGAACTCCCGGCTCTACCTGCTGGGCGCAGTCCTTTTCCTGTGGTGCTTCGCCATCTGCGGGCGCCTGGTGTACCTGCAGATCTTCAGTTACGGCAGGTTCGTCAAACAGGCCGGACACCAGCAGCAGCGCGCCATCCCGCTGGCCGCGAAGCGCGGAGTCATCTACGACCGCGCCGGCCATGAGTTGGCCATGTCGGTGCTAGTCGATTCCGCTTTTGCCGTTCCTACAGAGGTCAAAGATCTTCCCACGGCGGTTGCCCTGATCACTCGCATCACCGGCGATGATTACAACGTCGTGCTCGCGGACTGCCGCGCGCACAAGACGTTTTGCTGGGTGGCACGGAAAGCCAACGACGAGACCATCGAGCGCATCAATTCGCTGAAGCTGCAGGGAATTCATTTCCAGAAGGAACCGAAGCGCTTTTATCCCGCGCGCGATCTGGCGGCTCAGGTGCTGGGATCGGTTGGCATGGAAGATTCCGGCCAGAGCGGCATCGAGCACCAATTCGACGACGAACTGAGCGGGCATCCGGGGAAAATGTTCATCTCGGTCGATGCGCGGCGCCATTGGTTCGCCGATGTCGAGACTCAGCCCGACCCGGGCGATAACCTCGTCCTGACCATCGACAAGAACATTCAGTACATTGCCGAGAAAGAGTTGGAGCAGGCTATTCACGACACGCAGGCCATCTCAGGCACAGTGATTGTCGAGAACCCGCACACAGGAGAAATCCTGGCACTGGCGAACCGGCCGACGTTCAATCCGAATCAGCGTAAGCAGATCACACCTGCCGCGCTAACTAACCGCGCGGTGAGCTATGTATATGAGCCGGGATCGACGTTCAAGCTGGTCACGATCTCGGCGGCGCTCGAAGAAAAGGTCACCAATCCCGACGAACTGTTCGACTGCCAGATGGGGTCGATCGTCTACAACGGGATGCGCATCCGAGACTCGAAGCCGCACGGCATACTGCCGGTTTGGGGCGTGCTCGCCGAGTCGAGCGATGTGGGCGCGATCAAAATCGCGCTGCGCCTCGGCGAGGACCGCTTCTACAAATACATCCGCGCCTACGGTTTCGGGCAGCAGACAGGAATCGAACTGCCCGGCGAAACCCGCGGTCTGACAAAGCCGGTGAGCCGGTGGTCGAAGGTTTCGATTGCCGCGATCTCGATGGGCCAGGAGATCGGCATTTCGCCGCTCCAGTTGGCCGGGCTCATCTCGACGTTTGCCAACGACGGCGTTTGGGTGGCCCCGCGCATCGTTACCGGAACGGTGCAGCCGCAAGGCACGCCGCAGACAGTCGCTTTCCATCCCGGTGCCTCGCATCGTGTGATCTCACCCTACACGGCCGCCGAAATGCGGTCGATGATGCAGAAAGTCGTACTCGAGGGCACTGGCCGCAAAGCGGTTCTCGAAGGCTACACCGCGGCGGGAAAGACCGGTACGGCGCAGAAGGTCGATCCGGCCACCGGCGCGTATTCGAAAACGAAATACATCGGTTCCTTCGCCGGATTTGCTCCGGTGAACAATCCGCAGATCGTGGTCGCGGTGATCCTGGATTCAGCCGTCGGACTTCACCAGGGCGGCCAGATCTCGGCGCCAGTGTTCAAGCGCATCTCGCAGCAGGTGCTGGAATACCTGCATGTGCCGCATGATCTGCCGCTGTCCCCGCAGCATCAGCTGTTGATGGCGAAGATGAAAGAAAAAGATCTGGAAGAAGGCACCCCGGATCATCCTGGCGAGCTGCTCGAGACCGCGGAAGTCAATGGCAGCGCGTCTGAGCCGGCGAAGACGCCAAATGTGGCGAGGGCGCCCACGTCGGCGGCCGTTGGAACCGACGGAAATGTAGTCCAAGCCGCAATGCGCGAGCCGGTGTCCTCGGGATCGATTATTCAGGAATCCCCAGCAAAGGCGCCGGACGCAAGCTCCGCGCCACCATCTAAGCTACCCGTTACCGGAACCGTCGTCCTCGACGTGGAGCAGGGCGGCATCGAAGTGCCGTCGTTCGTCGGCAAGACGGTGCGCGGAGCGGTAGAAGCCGCCCAGGACATTGGTCTGCAGCTGGATGCCGTAGGCAGTGGAGTAGCCCGCCAGCAGTTCCCCGCCGCCGGAACCCACGTGGCCTCCGGAGCGCGCGTCACGGTGCAGTTCGGGAAATAACCCCAGAATCAACCACAGAGGACACGGAGGTCACAGAGGGCTTTCGTTAATCTTCCTCTGTGTCCTCTGTGTCCTCTGTGTCCTCTGTGTCCTCTGTGGTGGATCTGCTTCCGTTTGACCCGCATAAAAAGCGCGTGATACGGTAATCAGTCACACCTATCCCAGCAGGCCAGCCACTGCTCGCCGATTGAGGTCTAATTTGTCTTCTGCGGAGGCGACGCCCGCCGGTACCACCACCACCGTCCGGAAAACTGCGCTGAACGCTGTCCATCGCCAGATGGGCGCAAAGATGGTGGAATTCAACGGCTGGGACATGCCGGTGGAGTATCCGGCGTCGATCGGTTGCGGAATCATCAACGAGCACATGGCCGTGCGGACTGGCGTGGGCATCTTCGACGTCAGCCACATGGGCGACATTCGTCTAGCGGGTCCGCAGGCGCTGGCCGCTGTGCAGCACATATCCATGAACGACGCTTTGCGGCTGGCGATCAATCAGGCGCAATACTCCGCGCTGCTCTATCCCGAAGGGACGTTCGTCGATGATGTCATCGTCCATCGTCTTGCCGAGGACGAGTACCTTCTGGTGATCAATGCCGGGACGCGCGAGAAAGATTTTAGCTGGGTGCGCGACAACACGCGCCAGTTCGACTGCGCGGTCGAGAATCTATCGGACGACTTCACGCAGATTGCGATTCAAGGGCCCAAGGGCGTCAACCTGCTGCGGAAGTTGACCGACGCCGATCTGAACGCGGTGAAGTTCTACTGGGTGACGCGCGGCAAGCTCTGCGGCCTGCCTAATATTCTGATGGGCCGCACCGGATACACAGCGGAAGATGGCTTCGAGATCTACATCCCAGCCGACGAGGCGACCAGCGCGCGCGTGTGGTACGAGATTCTGGCGGCGGGCAAGGAGTTTGGCGTCGTGCCCTGCGGCCTGGGTTCACGGAACACGCTACGCCTCGAAGGCAAGCTTCCGCTCTACGGCCACGAGATTTCCGATACCATTAATGTCTGGGAGGCGGGCCTTGACCGCTTCTGCAAGATGGAGAAGCCGGAGTTCGTTGGCCACACTGCGCTGGAGAAGGCGAAAGCCGCGGGCATAAAGCGTTCTCTCGTCGGCTTGGAGATGACCGAACGCGGCATTGCTCGCGACGGATACAAGGTGCTCGATGCCAGCGGCCGCGAAGTTGGATACGTCACCAGCGGATCCCCGGCGCCGTTCTTGAAGAAAAACATTGCGCTGGCGTACGTGCCGACGGAGTTGGCGGCCGTAGGAACCGCTGTGAAAGTAGAAATAAGAGGTCAAGGCGTGGGAGCGGTGGTGGTTCCGACGCCTTTTTATAAGCGGCCGAAGAAAGCGTAGCGCGCATCTTGCCGGCTGTCGCGAGGGCGTCTCGCCCTCGGCGGTGGCGGCGAGTCGCCGTCACGACAGCCGCCGGGACGGCGGCGCTACAAGATTCGCTAGACGCTAGCAGCCAGGAGCTAGAAGCTTTGATGCCTTACCCGACAGATCGCAAATACACCAAAGAGCACGAATGGATTCAGGTGAACGGAAACGCCGCCACGGTCGGCATCACCGACTATGCGCAGCAGTCGCTGGGGGACATCGTGTTCGTCGAGACTCCCAAGGTCGGTGCCGAACTCACCGCCGGCAAGACCTTCGGAACGGTCGAGTCGGTCAAGGCCGTGTCGGATCTGTTTGCTCCCGCGTCGGGCACTGTAACCGAGGTCAACGCCGCTTTGGCCACGTCTCCCGAGAAGGTGAACACGGACGCCCACGGGTCGTGGATGCTGAAGATGACGCTGAAGAACCCGGGCGAGTTGGACGGCCTGCTCTCTGCGGCGGACTACGAGAAATTTGTAGCGGAAGAGGCCGGACACTGAATTACCTGACCGCAGCCGTCAGACCTCAGACCGCAGCCGTGTCTGGCCGAGCTCTGAAGTGTGAGGTCCGACGCCGCGTTTTGAACGCTTCACGGTCCCTCGTGATGACTTTTGCCCTCGATTCAAACGAAGCCTGTGCCGCTTCAATCCAAATGACCTTGAGGCACATCTAAAGAATTTCCTATGCGATATTTACCGAAATCTCCTGCCGACCGCGAAGCCATGCTGAAAGCCATTGGACTGCGCTCGGTCGACGACCTGTTTGCACCCATCCCTGCCGAGTACCGCTTGACCCGCGACCTGAACATCCCGCGCCAGATGGCGGAGTCGGAAATTGTCGACTTCTTCCGCCAGCGTTCGCGGGAGAATGGCGACGGCTACACCAGCTTCCTGGGCGCGGGGGCGTACTCCCATTACCGGCCCGTCATTATTGATTCGCTGATTTCGCGCGGCGAGTTTCTGACCGCTTACACGCCCTATCAGGCTGAAATCTCGCAGGGCACCCTGCAATCCATCTTCGAATTCCAGACGATGATCTGCGAACTCACCGGGATGGAAGTCGCGAACGCGTCAATGTATGACGGTTCCACCGCGGCCGCCGAGGGTGTGATGATGGCCGTTCGCCTGACCGGACGACGATCGGTGGTGGTGGCGCGCAGTTTGCATCCAGAGTATCGCGAAGTGCTGGCGACGTACGCCACGCACCAAGGCATGCCACTATCAGTCGCCGGTTTCAACGATGATGGGCGGGTGAACTTGAAGGAACTCGAGAAGGCGATCACTCCGGACACTGCTTGTGTCCTGATCCAATCACCAAACTTCTTTGGCACGATTGAAGATGTTGCCGCGATCGCCGAGATTGCCCACAAGCAAGGAGCTATGCTGGTGGTCTCGATCGCGGAAGCCGTCTCGCTCGGGATCGTGGAACCTCCGCGGGAAGCTGATGTCATCGCCATGGAGGCGCAGTCGTTTGGCGTGCCGCTCGGATTCGGCGGTCCGTATTGCGGCGTCATCGCCACGTGTGAGAAGTATGTGCGGCAGATGCCCGGGCGGTTGGTCGGCCAGACCGTCGACAAGCAAGGCAAGCGCGGATTCGTCCTGACGCTCGCCACCCGCGAGCAGCACATCCGCCGCGAGAAGGCGACGTCGAACATTTGTACCAATCAGGCTCTGGTTGCGCTCATGGTCAACATCTTTATGACGGTGTACGGCAAGGTGGGCCTGAAAGAACTCGCCAAGCAGAATTTGGCGAAGACGGCTTACGCAGCCAGCCAGTTCGCAAAGCACGGCAAGGTCCTGTTTGGCAGCACGCCTCGCTTCAACGAGTTCGTCGTGCAGACGAGTGAAGATCCTTACGCCATCAACGGCCGCCTACTGGGACATAAGATGGTCGGTGGCCTGCCGCTGAAGAAGTTCTATCCCGAACTGGGGAATGCAGCCTTGTGGTGCTGCACTGAACTGACCACACGCAGCGCAATCGATACCGCTGTGGGATTGGTCGCCGAAAGCGAGCGTTCGGTACGATCCGCCAAAGAAGAAGTGGAAGAGGTGGCGCGATGAAGCACATGACCCGCAAAGCGACCCGCCACGTCAACCCGAACGAAGGTTTGATCTTCGAGAAGTCATCGCCGGGTAAGGCAGCCTGGAAGTTGCCGCCGCTCGACGTGCCGGAAGTGGACACGGCCGCTCTGCTCGGATCAGCGGAACGAAAAGATCTCGGCAACATGCCCGAAGTGAGCGAGATCGAAATTGTCCGCCATTTCACGCGCATGTCCACGTGGAATTATGCCATCGATCTCGGCATGTATCCGCTGGGCTCTTGCACCATGAAGTACAACCCTCGAGTGAACGAGGCCGTGGCGCGCGTCGAGGGAATTGCCAACGGACATCCATATCAGCCTGAGAAGATTTCCCAGGGTGCGCTGCTCATCATCAAAACGCTGAGCGAGCAACTGATCGAAATCACCGGCATGGACGCGATCACGCTTCAGCCCGCTGCCGGCGCGCATGGCGAGATGACGGGCCTGCTGATGGTTCGCGCCTATCACCAGTCCAAGGGGAATGCGCGCAAGAAAATTCTGATTCCTGACTCTGCTCACGGAACGAATCCGGCGACGGCTGCGATGGTGAACTATGCGGTTGAGAATCTGAAATCGGACTCGCGGGGCATGGTCGACATCGCGGCGCTGGCAGCGCAGATGAACGAAGACGTCGCCGCGCTCATGCTCACGAATCCCAACACGCTGGGCGTTTTCGAGCAGGACATCCACAAGATTGCCGACATCCTGCACGCCAAGGGCGGCCTGCTTTACATGGACGGCGCCAACATGAACGCGCTTGTCGGAAAGGTGCGGCCCGGCGATTTCGGCGTCGACGTGATGCACCTCAACCTGCACAAGACATTCTCGACTCCACACGGCGGCGGCGGACCTGGTTCAGGCCCGGTCGCGATCAAGAAGGCGCTTGAACCTTTCTTGCCGACTCCGGTGCTGACCAAGAAATCCGACGGCACGCTGGGGTTCGACTACAACCGTCCGCAGTCGGTGGGGCGTGTGCGGGCCTTCTACGGCAACTTCGGAATGTTCGTGCGCGCGCTGGCTTACATCCAGGCCAACGGCCCCGACGGCCTGCGCCAGACCACCGAAGATGCGGTGCTCAACGCCAACTACATCCGCAAGGGACTGGAAGGCACCTACGATCTTCCCTACTCCACGCCGACCATGCACGAAGTCGTGTTTAGCGATAAGGTCCAGCTGAAGAAAGGCGTGCGCACCATGGACATCGCCAAGCGGCTCATCGATTACGGATTCCATCCTTATACGACGGCGTTTCCGCTGATTGTGCCGGGTGCGCTCATGATTGAGCCGACGGAGAGCGAGTCGAAGGAAGAGATGGACTTGTTCATCGAGGCGATGAAGTCGATCGCGGCAGAAGTCGAAGAAGATCCGCAGACCGTGCTTGATGCGCCGCATTCGACGCGGGTTTCACGTCTGGATGAAACCGCTGCGGCTAGGAAGCCTGTTTTGCGGTGGAAACCTCAGGTTTAACCACAGAGGACACTGAGGACACAGAGGAATCAAGTTTAGCCGAGGCGACAGTGGGCGGATCGCCACTCACCATGCGGCGGACGCCGTCTCGCAAATGCACCACGTTGAAGTTGATCAAGAGGCCCAAGTGCTTGTGGCTAAGCTTGAGATAGGTCAGAAGCTGTGCCTGATGGACGGGCGATATGGCGTCCACGGATTTGATTTCCACGACTACACAGCCCTCCACGAGAATGTCCAGCCGGCCATCGTAAATCACCGGGAGCGGCACCTGAACGGCGGTGCGATACCCTCTCTGATTCAGTTCATGCACCAGACAGGCCACATACACGCTTTCCAGGAGCCCTGGTCCTAAGGAGCTGTGGACCTTCATCGCCGAGTCCACGACGGCACCGCTGATCTGGTTGAAGTGCATCTCTGTGTCCTCCGTGTCCTCTGTGGTTGTATCCGCACGAGACCCCGCTAGTCTGTGACAACTGTCACGTGATCATGCAGATCCTTGTGCAAAACGTCCCTGTGTCCTCCGTGTCCTCTGTGGTTAAATCCTATTGTTGCCTCCCAAAAGCCAAGGAAGCCTGTTTGCGGATCCGCAGAAGCGGAACAAAATCGTGTGCCTGCTCCTGGCGGTAGTCACGCTCGCGCTCTACAACCCGGTGAATCGGCATCCGTTTGTGAACTACGATGATGACCGCTACGTCATCAACAACCCGCACGTTCGTCAGGGGCTGACCGCCGATACCATCACCTGGGCGCTGACTTCCACCGAACAGGCGAACTGGCATCCGCTCACATGGATGTCGCACGCCCTCGATTGCTCGCTGTTTCGCCTGAATCCCGCCGGGCACCACCTCACCAGCATCCTGCTGCATGCGGTGAACGTGATTCTGCTGTTCTTGTTATTGATGTGGGCCACCGAGCGATTGTGGCCGAGCCTGTTCGTGGCGGCATTGTTCGCGCTGCATCCCATCAACGTCGAGTCGGTTGCATGGGTGGCCGAGCGCAAGAACGTGCTCTGCACGACATTCTTTTTTCTCACGCTTTGGGCTTACGGTTGGTATGTGCGGAAGCCAAGCTACGGGCGCTACCTCGCCGTGGCAGGACTGTTTGTTTGCGGTCTTGCTTCGAAGCCGATGGTGATCACGCTGCCCTTCGTATTGCTGCTGCTGGACTACTGGCCGCTAAATAGGGTCGCCGCATCCGGCGAAGATTCGCGCAGTTCCATCCTTCCGTGGTCAACCCTCGCGCTGGCGAAGTTGCCCCTATTCGCGCTCTCCCTGGCCAGCGCCGTCGTCACCATGCAAGCGCAGCAGGCCGGAGGAGCGATCCGTACCACCACCGAAGTTTCTTTCGGTGCTCGTATAGCTACGGCGATTTGGGCCTACGCTATGTACCTGTGGAAGATGATCTGGCCTGTCCGGCTTGCGCCTCTGTACCCGCATCCTGGAGATTCACTCGCAGCGTGGCAGGTGCTGGTCGCCGCCCTTGTTCTGATCGCAGTCACGGCGCTAGTGCTGAAATTCCGTGCCCACCGGTACTTGCTCGTAGGTTGGCTCTGGTTCTTGGGAACGCTCGTTCCCGTGATCGGCCTCGTGCAGGTTGGAGAAGCTGCCATGGCCGATCGTTACGCCTACATCCCGCTGATTGGCATCTTCCTGATGATTGCGTTCGGCGCCGCCGACTGGGCAGAATCCAAGCAATGGGGCTTCTGGCCAGCAATTCCAGCCGCCGCTGTCCTCGTTGCGCTGGCATTCACCACGCACCGCCAGATCGATTACTGGCAGAGCAATTACGACTTGTGGTCGCACACGCTCGCGGTCACACGGAACAATTTTGTGGCCGAGAACAATCTGGGCGGCGCGCTGATTCTGCAGGATCGAGAAGAGGAAGCGCATCCTCACTTCGAGGCCGCGGCGCGCATTAATCCCATGGATCCCATGAGCCACAGCAATCTGGGCATCTACCTTCAAAAGCACGGCCAGATGCGCGAGGCCGTCGCACAATATGAGACCGCGGTGAATCTCACCTCAGACCCTGGCTTGTTGGCTCAGACCTACGCGAATCTAGGCTCAGTCCAACGCGCCCTGGCAGAAGATGAGCAGGCGCACAACAGTTTCGAGCAGTCGCTGCGCTTCAATCCCAACCAGCACAGCGCCTGGTTCGGTCTTGGCCTGCTGGCGCAGAAGCAAGGCAAACTCAACGAAGCGATCAGCGATCTTTCCCGCTCGGTGGAACTGCAGCCCAGCGCTCAGGGCTATCTCGAACTCGGCCGCGCGCTGGCGCGAGCCGGGCATGTCCCAGAAGCGCTCGATGCCTACGAGCAGGCGCTGAAGATCTCTCCTGAGCTTGTCGAGGCCCAACAAGCGGCCGGCGCGCTGCGACAGCAGAAAAAATAAAAACTGTACGGAACCTCTCGCGAGGCTGCCGTACAGTTTGTTTGCCATCTTCTTGAATGCTTTATTTCGCGTTGATGTCCACCGAGGCGCGGGTCGTCTCCCAGTCGATCTGCAAAGTGCAGCCGCTGCCCGATTTGTCGTAGGCGATGGTGAAATTCTCCAGGGGCGAAGGCAGCTTCGAAACCTTCATGTCGACGCGGACGAGCTCGTCGCTTTCGTATTTGTAAGGAATCCCCCATTCGCCGGTCTTCTTGTTGATGATCAGCGTCCACTTGTCGGCGGTGGGGACGGTGAAGATTGTATAGCTTCCGGCGGGAACGGTCTTGCCGCCGACGACCACATCGGCGCTGGGTACAAACGTTGTGGCGGCATTGGCCCCGGTGCGCCAGACTTCGCCGAAGGGCACCAACCCGCCATAGATCTTGCGGCCCTTCGCGCGCGGGCTGGAGTAGTCGGTCTTGATGGTCTTTCCGCCTCCAAGATCGCAAGTGGCCGAAGCTGGGGGACTGGCCTGCGCCGAGGCGAACAGGCTGAGGGTGAGAATCGCGAACACGAGAACGGCAATCCGTTTTTGCATGGTCTCTCCTTTTGGGATGTTGAGTGCCAAGAGCTTGGACGTGTGAATGAAGAATAAGTCAGCAGCCAGATCATTATGCGCCTTGGCTGCGTGCAGTTACAATCGTCCCATGCCGGTATTCGACGAGAAGCAGGAAGAACTGGAACACTACGAGACCATGATGGGCGTGCCCCGCGGGCGTCTCGCCGTCACAATGGATACGATCACCGACGCCATGGCGCTGGTCGGCCAGCACGGTGTCTACTGCCAGAGCCAGCGCTGGCCCGGCAAACCGGTAATGGATATTCAAATCATCATGAAGAGCCTGACCGACGCAAAAGAGCTGATCCAGAGCGTGATGGAAGAGCTGAAAAAGAATCCGTAAGTGCGTTCACCACGGAGTCACGGGAGCCACGGAGAAAAACAAGGCAATTCAGGTCTTTCTCTCCGTGCCTCTGTGTCCCCGTGGTGAAGTCGTTTCGTGAGTTTAGGGTTTCACCGTGATCATCACGACCCCGTGCGATGCAACCGCTGCCGAGAATTTCTCCGTGGACTTTCCCAAATCCTTGTGCGACCACAAGTCGTGCACGGCGGCGCTGACGTTGTTGGGATAACCGAGATCCTCCCAGTTTGCGGTGATCGATTGTTCGGTCGCGCCGCGGTTCAGCAAGATCACTGCGCGGCTGCCATCCTTTAGCTGCTTCGCCCAAACCTCGAGGTCGCCGCTTTTCGCGACCCGCTCGCCCTCACGCCCGAGCGCATCCTGATTCACCGCGATCACTTCCTTATTCGTGAGAATGTCGTGAATCTCCGGGCGCATATCGCGCAGATCATTGCCTGCGATGAGCGGGGCCGCCAGGAGTGCCCACAAACTGAAATGCGAACGGTACTCCACATCGGTCATGCCGCCGTTGCCGACCTCGAGCATGTCTGGATCGTTCCAGTGTCCCGGCCCGGCGTACGATTGCAGCCCGACCTCCTGGTCGATAATCGACAGCACGCCGTTGGAGCAGCAGGTTCCGTCGGGCCACTTTTGTTGGCCTCCCCAGCGGTCCTGGATGTCGCCCGTCGACCGCCACAGGTTGCCGCCGACTTCTTTGCCCCACAGCCAGGGCTTGGCCGTGCCCCACTCGCAGATGCTTAGCACAATTGGGCGCCCCGAAGCATCCAGTGCCGCGCGAATGTTGGCGTACGAAGCCTTCGCATCCTGCGTGGTCGCGTTGCACCAGTCGTACTTCAGGTAGTCGACGCCCCAGGCCGCGTACTGCAGCGCGTCTTGATACTCGTGACCGAGGCCGCCGGGACGGCCGGCACAAGTCTTCGATCCCGCATCGGAATAGACGCCGAACTTCAGTCCCAGAGAATGAATGTAGTCGCCCACAGCCTTCATGCCATGCGGAAAGCGCTGCGGGTCGGCGACGATATTGGCGTTGGCGTCGCGGCTCACCTGCCAGCAGTCGTCGATGTTGACGTAGACGTAGCCCGCGTCTTTCATTCCCGACTTCACCATCGCATCGGCCATGCTCTTGATCATGTCTTCGCTGACGTTGCAGGCGAACTTGTTCCACGAGTTCCAGCCCATAGGCGGCGTGAGCGCCAGATTGGCGGATGGAGGGGCGCTCGGCTGCGCGATCACAGCGGGAACGAAAAGCAGAATGCAGAAGAATATGGCAAGGAGGGCTCGCATCATTTTCATGCACACGTTTTATCAGAAGCGCCCGAGGATTGGTATCGAAAGATAAGGGTTACAATGCCAAGTTGGTCATGTGACTGGTATCGGCGGAGGATTTCCATGCGCAGTCTTCGGGCTTTCACGATGGTTGCAATCGTGAGTTGTATTGTGATTTTGATGGGCAGCCGCGCTTCGGCGCAATCTCCAGCGGTCGGCGTCTTCGAGGGGCACAGCGACGTGGGCACGGTGCTGCATCCAGGCTCCGTGGAGTACGACGTGTCCAAGGGCGCATACACGATCAGCGGCAGCGGCGAGAACATGTGGCTCGCGACCGATGCCTTTCAGTTCGTGTGGAAGAAGGTTTCCGGCGACGTTAATCTGACCGCAGACATTTCTTTTCTGAATAAGACTGGAAACGAGCACAAGAAGGCTGTGCTGATCCTGCGCCAGAACCTGGACGCCGATTCTGTGTACGCCGACGTGGCGCTGCACGCCAGCGGCCTGACCTCGCTGCAATTCCGCGACGAAAAAGGCGCGCTCACGCGCGAGGTGCAATCAAACCTCTCTGCACCGAAGCGACTGCGAATCGCCAAGCGTGGCGATTATGTCTACATGTCGCTCTCCGCTGAAGCTGGCGAACCCAGGGTCGCCGGTGGATGGCTGCGCATTCCGCTGCAGGGCACGTTCTACGTTGGGCTCGGCGTGTGCTCGCACGACAAGGACGTAGTGGAGAAGGCAGTCTTTTCCAACGTCGAACTAACGCAGCCTCCTGCCACCGGAGCCGGCAAGCCGGTTCTCTACAGCACGCTGGAGACCATCGAGATCGACTCCGCAGACCGCCGCGTCGCCTATCTCGCTCAAGGACGTTTCGAAGCCCCCAACTGGACCCGCGACGGCAGCGCATTCCTCTTCAATCGCGAAGGCCGCATCGAGCGCCTCGCCGTCGGCAGCGACAAGCCCGTCAAGATCGATACGGGCTTCGCCATCCGCTGCAACAACGATCACGGCATTTCGCCCGACGCTACCGAGATCGCCATCAGCGACAATTCGCAGGGCGACCACGAATCGCAGGTGTACATCGTCCCCATCGCCGGTGGAACCCCGCGCCGCATCACGCAGAAATCTCCATCGTATTGGCACGGCTGGTCGCCTGACGGCAAGACGCTGGCATTCGTCGGCCAGCGCAATGGCGACTTTGATATTTATGCGATCCCCGCAGCCGGTGGCGAAGAGACCAGGCTGACCACGGCCAAAGGCTTGGATGACGGCCCAGAGTATTCGCCGGACGGAAAGTATATTTACTTCAATTCCGAGCGCACCGGACACATGCAGATCTGGCGCATGAAGCCCGACGGCAGCGAGCAGGAGCAAGTCTTCTCCGACGATCTCAACAACTGGTTTCCCCACATATCGCCGGATGGAAAATGGATGGTCTTCCTCACCTACGGAGCGGACGTGACCGGCCATCCCGAAAACAAAGATGTGATGCTGCGCCTCATGTCGCTCGCTGACATCAAGATCACGGTGCTGGCCAAGTTGTTCGGTGGGCAGGGAACGATCAACGTCCCATCGTGGTCGCCCGACAGCACTCAGTTGGCGTTCGTCAGCTATATGCTGGTGCCGGAGGAGAAACCGAGCAAATAGCGGGATTTATTCCGGCGCCTGGAACGGAGATGCGGGCAGTCCTTCCTTATTGAACAGGTTGCAATTTGGATTCGGGGCCCATCCGTAGCGGACCGAGACTGGCGTTGGCACCGCCAGGCTCGATACCACGACAGATGTACCGTCGATCTTGGCAGCGGCTGCCGAATACTGCCCATCCACGCCCGCGAGTTCAAAGCCCGTAACCGCCGCGCCTTTCGACATCAGCCCATTCGCATGATCGAACCAGACGCGCAGCGCATGTTCTTCCTGCGTGATCTGTCGGTAGAGCGGACCGGACCACTCGATTTTCTCGCCATAGGTGATCGCGCGCGCCGCCAGTGACAGGCGGAGGCCGACGTCCTGCTTGTTCTTGGGATGAATATCGTCCGGGTCGCCGATATCGATTGTCACTGCCATGCCCGTGTTTCTGAGCGCGAGCGCCTGCCGCTGCGCATTGCGAACATCCGGCCACAGTTCGCCTGGTTCGGTGTTCCAGTTGGCGATCTGCACGAAGAGGAATGGGAAGTCGCCCTCGCCCCACGAGTTGCGCCAATCGCGAATCATGGTTTGAAAGAGTCGTGCATAGAGCGACGCCCGATCGGGTGAGGCATTGGCCTCGCCCTGATACCAGATGACGCCGCGAATCGCGAACGGAGCAAGAGGCGCGATCATGCCGTAGTAGAGCGCCGCCGGTGCCCATGCGGCGAAATCGGGATGCCATTGCGGCCAGGGCAGCGGCTTGCCCTCCGCTCTGGCTTGCGCGACCGCCTGTTGAAACTCGCGATCCTCGCGCTGCTGATGCAAGACCGTCGTAGATTCAGCGTCGACCATCTTTGCCCGCGCCGAGAAAACGGGCATGAGCCCAGCATCGGCACCGAGAGTGTGCAGGCTCGTCCACGACTCGGCCGCGGTTCCTCCCCACGAAGACTCGATCAGTCCAATGGGCACGCCCAGCTTCTGCTGGAGATTGCGCGCGAAGAAGTAAGCCACAGCGGAAAAGTCGGCGGCGGTTTCCGGAGTGCACGCTGCCCATCCCTCGGATTCGACATTCTCGAGAGGATAGTCCGCAGGCTTGTGCTTCACCAGGAACAGGCGAATCTTGGGGTACTGCGCAGCGGCTATTTCCGTTTGTGCGTTGACCAGGCCGGTCATGGGGAATTCCATATTCGACTGGCCCGACGCGACCCAGACGTCGCCCACAAGAATGTCATTGAGCACGACGGTGTTTGTGGCCTTGATCGTCAACTGGAAGGGACCGCCCGCTTCGCCAGGAGACAGATAGATGCTCCAGCGTCCGTCATCGTTGGCGGTTCCTGCTTTCGTCTCGCCCCGGAATGCGACGGAGACACCTTCATGCGGTGCGGCCATGCCCCAGACGTGAACTGGCAAACCGCGTTGCACCACCATGTGGTCGGCCAGCAGCGCCGGCACAGTGACGTCTGCGTAGGAACTTAATGACAGTGCGCATGAAAACGCGATCAGGGTGAAAAACACTTGGCAAGAGGGCAATCGAACAATCTTCCGGATCATGTGTGCAATTTCCTTGGAAGTGAAACGCGAAAAGTTAAAGATCAGGTCCTAGCGTCCCACCTTTTCATCGAAAAACTTTGCCATCAACTCGATCGCCTCTTTCGTCTCCGCCAACTGGAAGTGATACCAGAACGCATGCGGTAGAGCCTCAAAGACCACCAGTTGCGCATCGACTCCGGCACCGAGCATGGCGCGCTGCAGCGTGGCCGTTCCACTCAGCAGAATATCTCGTGTGCTGGTAACCAGCAGGGTGGGCGGCATGCCGTGCAGATCGGCGAAGATGGGCGAAAGGACGGGGTCCTTGCGATCGGTCTTGCCAACATATTGATCGTCAGGCAAGTGATTTGGATCGATGGGCGCCAACCGGCCGGGAAAGCCATTGAGCGTAAACAGTTGAAGCGAGTCGCCGGGACGGCTGAAGTCTCCCAGCCCGGAGAAAATCCCGAGCGCGGCAGGCAGGGGAAGCCCGAGTTGTTTGAGACGGACAGCCACTTCGCAGGTAAGAATCGCTCCAGCCGACGTCCCGAAAATTCCAATGCTATGAGCCGGGTAAATCTTCAGCAGTTCCTTGTAAACGGCGACCACATCCTCGACTGCGGCCGGAAATGGATTCTCCGGCGCGAGGCGATAGTAGACAGAAACGACCTTGATCTTCGCCAGGTTCGCGATCGGGATGCCTTCGATCAGCGAGCCTGAGTCAGAATTAAATCCGCCGCCGTGCAGATTGATGAGCACGCGCTTGGTTCCCGGATCTGGCAGGGGCGTGATGATGTCGGTGCGCACGCCCGCGAGCGTAGTTTCCTCGACATTTACGGGATAGAGCTTGCGCGCCTCGGCGGAGTCCATCTTGCGCCAGGCATCGGTGTTGGTGCGGCGTTCGGCCAGCGTCTCCGGCGGTCCCACTTTCTGCTGGCTCAGCGATTGCAGCCACTTCTGCGCCTCGGGACTGATGGTCGTCGGCATCGGAACAACGCGCGTGATGTGGGCCGTGCCATCAGGGTCGAAGGTGGCCGAGTCTTGCGGCGCAGCTGGCGTCGACTGGGCGACCAAATTTGGAGCGAGCGCGATCGCGGCGACGAGGTGCAGCGCTGTAATTTTCATCGTGACAGTTGTATCAGAGGGCGGGGAAGAACGAAAACTAACCACAGAGGACACGGAGGAGATTCTCTGTGTCCTCCGTGTCCTCTGTGGTTTTTCAGATTTCCAGTTCCCTTAAGCGAGAGTGTATTTTCCCCGCTCGATCACCTTCTGCGCGATCTGCTGCCGCAGTTCGATGGTGTTGAACGGCTCGTACTTTGCCAGCCGACGCAGGATCGCGAGTTGCGTCCGCAGCATGTCGCCGTCGGCCACAGCGGCAATCACCTTGCGTGCCGCCGACTCGACTTTCTCCATCGCCTGCGACAGGTATACTCGCGTCATGGCCACGGGCAACGCCGCAGCGGCCTCACCCTTCGCGTCGACGATCTTCTGTGCGCGCAGCACGGCCGATTCCATCGCATAGGTCTCGATCGTCATATCCGCGATGGCGCCCATGATTTCCTGCTGGTCCTGAATCGCCTGCATGTATTTCTGCGTGGCAGCTCCAGAGGCAAACAGCCCCAGTTTCTTGGCTTGCGCCACCAGTTTGCGTTCTTCGGGCAGGGAGCCTTCGAGGTCTTCCGCCATCGACGGTCCGGAAAGGACTTCATCCATGAGCTTCTTGATCGCCGGCATCAGCGGCAACTGGCCGGACATCGCGCGTTTCAGCAGGAATCCGGTGATGATCAGCCGGTTGATCTCGTTGGTTCCTTCGAAGATGCGATTAATGCGGGCATCGCGGTACGCGCGCTCGGCCGGATACTCCTCGACAAATCCGTAGCCCGCGTAAATCTGCACCGTCTCATCGACGACGTAGTCGATCATCTCCGAGCCCCAGACTTTAATAATGGAGCACTCGACGGCGTATTCTTCGATCGCCTTCAGCGTCTGCTTGGCAGCATCGGCGGCCGATTTGTCGACCTCGCCCAGAGCCACATCCATCATGCCAACCGTGCGGTAGACGAGCGATTCGCCCACGTAGAGCAGAGTCGCCATGTTGGCGATCTTTTCCCGCACCAGTCCGAAGTCGGCAATGACCTTGTTGAACGCCTTGCGCTGCTTGGCGTAGCCAATAGCGTTCTCCAGCGAGACGCGGCCGCCGCCTACGCACATCGCGCCCAGCTTGAACCGTCCGACGTTCAGAATGTTGAAGGCGATCACATGCCCCTTGCCAATTTCGCCGAGCAGGTTTTCGACCGGCACTTTGCAGTCGTTGAGAATGATCGGACAAGTGGATGACCCGCGAATCCCCATCTTGTGCTCTTCGGCGCCGACGGAGAATCCGGGAAATGTTCTCTCGACCAGGAACGCGCTGAATTTCTCGCCGTTCACTTTGGCGAACACAGTGAACAGGTCGGCGAAACCGGCGTTGGTGATCCACATCTTTTCGCCGTTGAGCACGTAGTGCTTGCCGTCGGCTGAAAGCTCGGCGCGCGCCCGGCAGTTCAACGCGTCGGAGCCAGAAGAGGCTTCGGACAAGGCGTACGCACCGACAATCTCGCCAGCAGCCAACCGCGGCAGGTACTTGTTCTTCTGCTCTTCCGTGCCGAAATACACGATGGGCAACATGCCGATGCCGCTGTGCGCGCCCCATGTGGTGGCGAAACCGGCATACTTTGCAATGTGATCGGCAATGACGGCGGCGGTGACCTTGTCCATCTCGAGACCGCCGTAGGCTTCGGGGATTTCGACGCCGCTGAGCCCGAGTTCTCCCGCCTTCTTCAGCAGGTCGCGGGACACCGAGAAATCCTTGTGCTCGATCTTTTCGACATTGGGAAGAATCTCGTTGACGGCAAACTCCTCCGCCGTCTGCCCGATGAGCTGGTGCTGTTCGCTGAAGTCTTCCGGCGTGAAAATGTCTTCGGGCTGCCTGGATTCCAGCAAAAAGCTTCCGCCGGAAATCCGGGATTTGGGAACTGCGGTGGTCGTGGCCATTTCTCTCCCCCAGTCAAGAAACCGCCGGGTCTGTGAAGACGCGACGGAAGTCACTTAGCAATTCTAATGCGATGACGAGGGGAAGGAAAGGAACGCACGGAAGGGAACCGTTACGGATAGTCGAACTCCATCTCCAGCGGTTCAAATAGCAGCCCCGAGGAATAACCGCGGAAACCGAAGCCCGCGAAGGGATAACCACCGACCGAGTGCTGCATACAGTGCTGGTATCGGGCCTGCAAGGTACGGTAGAGAGCGGCCTCGCTTTGCGCTGCGCTGGCCGAGTCCATGCAGAACTGTGAAGAGCGCCCCGCGCATGCGCTTTGCTGCTGCGACTCAGCCGCTCGTATGCGCTGTTCCTGCCGCTGCATCCTCATCCGCAAGGCGGCGCAGTCGTCCAGAAAACGAGTCTGCAGCAGGCAAGCGCCGCCGCTCCAAATCTCCCCAAACGTGCAATAAGGGTGAGTACGAGTGGGGACGACCACAGCCCCACATCCGCCGCCGGCGCGAGGTTGTCCATTGGGACAGAGCGTGCATGGGCCTGTCAGGCAGATTCTGTGCCGCAGGTCGGCAACGGGCTTGGTCTTGGGCTCCGGCATTGGCTTCCGGAAAGGGTGTCGCAGGAACGAGAAGAAACTCCTCTTCTCCGATATTTGTGTCTTGCCCTGTGCGCCTGTATTCGGCTCCCGAATAGAGCGCACATTGTTCTGCACACGATTGTTCTGCACACGATCCGTATGAGAGTCGCTGACGCTGGAGCGTGACGAGGTCGGCGCAGAGCCAGGAGTGTGCACAGTGGAAACGTGCGAAGCGGCGCCGCCGGAGGTGTGCGCACTTGAGCTTGAACCGGAGCCGCTGGAACTATGCGCACTGGAACCGGAACCGGCGGAACTGTGGCCGCCTCCGGAACTCGCTGAAGAACTCGATCCGCCGGAAGAGCCGCCGTGCGAGCCGCCTCCGCCGCCGCTCGAACCGCTGGAACTTCCACCGCCTCCGGATGAATGCTGCGCTAAGGTTATGGATGAGAGTAGGAGAACCGCTGCAACACAAAGGCTGGAGAGCCGCATAGAGCACCTCGTACCAACCGAACGTTACTCTGCGGACCAGGGCGGGGGATGCTTGGTCGCTTTCGACGTTGCCGTCCCGACTAAACAGTACTCCGAAATCGTGTCAAAGAGCGTAGCAATTGGGTAAAGAAGTGTTACGCATAGCGGCTTAGCGGTCGACGGAACCGGACCGAATCTCAGTGGTCCTCACGCGATAACGGGTCGAAGGCTGGCAGGTCGAATAGCTGACCGGGTGCGTTGAATCGGAATCCTTGGAATCGCGCGCGACCACGTAACTGCGAATCTTCAGGCAGGTATTCGCGTCCAGTTCTCCACCGAAGCCGGAAAGAACCATGCCAGCGTCGGCTGCTGCCCGAGGGCACAATCCTATACAAGCTCCGTTGGAGCGGAGCAGCTTGTATTGGTCGACCTGAAAGCGACTCAGAGGATCTTTGCTGGCTGCGACATCTGAAGGCTGGTTCGGGATGAACTTCCACGGCTCGGACGATGCGGCTGTTGCTGGCTGGCTCGCAGAAGCCTGGTCTGAAACTGCGACGGAATCAGTTTTGGTCTGAGCGAATGCCAGCGTAGAACAGACCACTAGCGCGGCAGCACAAAGGCGGATGAGAGTCATGGGAACCCTCCTAAGCCGAATTATAGCGCCGAAGGGTGCGATCACCCCAGGGGTTTCCATCGTGAAACTTGGTGTGCTTGGTGGTTAGTGTTATGTCTTCCACTCAGTGCCGTTCACGAACCGGCGAATACCGTCCTTCAAGTGGACGACATTGAAGTTGATCAGCAATCCGAGAGACTTGCCGCTGAGCTTCAAGTAAGAGATGATCTGCGCCTGATGAATCGGTGAGATTGCGTCGACCGACTTGATCTCCACGATGACGAGGCCCTCCACGACCAGATCCATTCGATAGCCGATTTCCAGTCGGACTCCGCGATAGACGACCGGAAGCCCGACTTAAGTTGCAGCCTGAAAACCCGCTTGCTGCAGTTCGTGTTGCAAACATGCCTGGTACGCGCTCTCCAGTAGTCCAGGGCCAAGTTCAGAATGTACTTTCATTGCTGCTGTGATGATGGCATGACTGACCTCTTGCGCGGTCAACCGATGGATTGTGGCTGTGGCCATGGTGCTTCCACAGTTATCCCATTTTCTGCGCGGAGTCTAGGTCGTCGGTCACAATTTGCGGGAAAAAACAAAGTCAGAACCCAAAGCGGGAACCACGAAGGACACGAAGGTCCACGAAGGGAACCAAAAGCATGAACCACTGAGGACACGAAGGTCCACAAAGGAAACCTAGGTTTTCCTTCGTGGACCTTCGTGTCCTTGGTGGTTAAAGGTTTTCGAAAATGCCGGCTGCGCCCATGCCTCCGCCGACGCACATGGTGACCATGCCGTAGCGGGCGTTGCGGCGTTTCAGTTCGCGAATGATGCTCGCGGTCAGCTTGGCTCCGGTGCATCCCAAGGGATGTCCTAGCGCGATTGCGCCGCCGTTGGGATTGACTTTCGCTGGGTCCAATCCTGCTTCTTTGATTACTGCCAGCGACTGGGCCGCGAAGGCTTCGTTCAACTCGATGACGTCGATGTCGGAGAGCTTCAGGCCGGCCATCTTCAGGGCTTTCGGAATCGCGAAGACAGGTCCAAGTCCCATTTCTTCCGGCTTATATCCAGCTGTGGCGAACGAGACATAGCGGGCGAGCGGCTTGATGCCTAGCGCTTTTGCACGCTCGGCGGACATGACCACGGCGGCGGCGGCGCCGTCGGACATCTGCGACGAGTTGCCGGCGGTGACCGTGCCCTTCATGTGGAACGCGGGCTTGAGCGCGAGCAGGGCTTCGAGCGAGGTGTCGCCGCGCGGGCCTTCATCTACGTTGAAGACGATCTCTTGACGTTTCGGCTTGGATCCGTTCGGCGTGCTGAAACTCACAGGGACGGGAACGACTTCGTCGGTGAACTTTCCCGCCTGAATTGCCGCCAGCGCTTTCTGGTGACTGCGCAGCGAGAACTCGTCGGCGGCTTCGCGCGAGATGCCGAAACGCTGCCCGACGCGCTCGGCGGTGAGCCCCATGGAGAGATACGCATCGGGATAGTGATCGACGAGCCAGGGATTGGGCGAGATCTTGTGACCGCCCATTGGGATCATCGACATAGACTCGGTTCCGCCGGCGACGATCACTTCCGCGCCACCGCTCATGATGCGCTCGGCGGCCATCGCGATCGATTGCAGTCCTGAAGAACAGAAGCGGTTGATGGTGAGCGCCGAGACTTCGACGGGCAAGCCAGTGCGCAGGGAGGCGATGCGGGCGACGTTCATCCCTTGCTCGGCCTCGGGCATTGCGCAGCCGAGGATGACGTCTTCAATCTCTTTAGAGTCGAGTTGCGGGACGCGTTCGAGGGCGCTTTTGATGGCGATGGCGGCGAGTTCATCGGGACGAGTGGCGCGGAGCGTGCCTTTGTAGGCGCGTCCGACGGGCGTACGAACTGACGAAGCAATGATGACTTCACGCATATGATTTCTCCGTTCTCGGCAGGCTAGTTATTAGATGTCCTGCCATTCTGCGATGGTGCAAGCGCGCGGTTGCTGTGAACGGCCATCACTTGGCCGGCGCGAAGAAGTAGTAATCGGCCTTGTAATCGCTCTTGGTTTCCGTGTCTTTGTGCGTCTCGTCGCAGGCGTCGTTCCCAAGTTTGCCCCCGTGCGTGTGGACGCGTTGAATGGTGGTCACGTTGGTAAGCAGTCCAGGCTTGCCGGCGTGGCTTACGACATTCACCAGCAGCCACGGGATGGAGTCGGAATCGAGCGAGTCTACGTGCGCGGCGGCTTTGCCACTGACTTCGCTGCCATCTTTCAGCTTCCAGGTTGGGAGTTTGGTGGTCGGATCGGCGAAGTGCTGGCCGATGACTTTGTCTTTGCGGTCGCGCAACTCGGCCTCGGGGCCTTTCAGGGTCCACGCGAACTTGCCGTCAGCGGCGGGCTGACAGGTGTAGATTTGCGAGCCTTTGGCAGTGACGAAGAACTGAACCGTTTCGCCTGCGGGAACGGCGATCGCATCGGGGACGTCGGGCGCGGACTCCTGCGCGGACGGTTCATTTTGGTTCGATTGGGCGTTGGCGATAGGGGAAGAGGGAATCAGGACGGTCAGAGTAAGAACCGCCGCAGCCGCAAGTAGAGGTCTGCGCATAAGCCGATTGTAGCGCAGGAGAAGCCAAGCCGAAGTGGCTCTGATCCACTCGGCCTCCATCTGCCTCCGATACCGACTGACAGCCATCGAGCGCCACTCCGGGACCCCTACGATCCGATTACTTCGCCAGTGCCTCGCGGTTCTCTTTCGCCCAAGCGCTGTTTTCCGGCACTGCCTTCAGTGGCGGCCCGCCTTCAGTTCCGCAAGCGCAAGGCCCTTCAATCTTGGCTTCGGTCATGCAGGAGCAGGATTTCGTTTTCAGGCAAGCACAGACCTAGACGACGTTGCTCTTCGTCTCCGTCTGGCTCTCTGTGCCGCTCGAAGTGAGGAATGCCAACAGAAAACACAGGAGAAATGCGGCTGACGTAGTTTTTGCCCGGTATCTCATCGAGTCGCTCCAGGGCTGTCAATGTTGAAGCGAAAGAATGCATGTGCGATTGACTGGCACAATATCCACTTCGCGCGCGATTGCCATGCCACTGGATGCGCGAAATCGGACTCGGCGGCAGTCACAGTTGCCGGCGCGGTTCCAGGTCCTTCCGTCAAGCGCGGCTTAGTCCGGCAAGGTCGCCGCGGTATCCAGAGTGAACTGGGCCGCAATGCCTGCGGGTTTGGCACGGCCGGTTGGCTGTCCGCCGCCGATCCAGGCCTGCACGTTGCCGGGCACGATGCGGCGTTGACCGGACTCGTCCACGATGCTGAGATCACGACTCCGCAGAGTGAACTGCACCGTCTGCTTCTGACCGGGCTCCAGATGGATTCGCTTGAATGCCTTCAGAGCGCGCAGGGGTGCGCCGGGTACGCCGGGATGAGTGAGATAAACCTGCACCACTTCATCACCAGCCTTGCCGCCCGTATTGCTCACGTCAACGGACAGAGTGACTTCAGTGGACGAACCGCTGGCCTTATCAGCGCGAGCGTTGGCATATTGGAAAGTGGTAAAACTCAAACCGTATCCAAACGGATAAAGCGGTTCGCCATCGAAATAGCGGTAAGTACGTTTGCTCATCGAGTAGTCGTCGAATGCGGGAAGCTGAGCGACGGACTTGTAGAAGGTGACAGGCAAGCGTCCCGCAGGACTGAAGTCGCCCGCAAGCAGCCCCGCGACGGCAGTTCCGCCCTCCTCGCCCGGATACCACGCCTCAACGATGGCTGGCACATGCTCGTCTGCCCAGTTGACAGCGAGGGCGCTGCCATTCATCAGCACGAGGACAACCGGTTTGCCGGCAGCCTGGATGCGCTCGAGCATTTGTTCCTGCGGAGCGGGTAGATCGATTTTGGTTCGATCACCGCCGGAAAAGCCTTCCGCCTGAACCTTCATCTCCTCGCCTTCGATGCGGGGAGAGAGTCCGGCCACCATGACCACCAGGTCGGCTTTCCGCGCGGCTTCCACGGCATCTTGTCCGTTGTGGCTTGGAGGACTCCAGATGAACTGCGCATTGCCGATGCTGCTGCGCTGATAGAACTCAATCTTCACCGGATATTTGTGCTGGCTCTCGAGGGGAACTTTGGCCGTGATGGTTGTGGCGGGCTCGTGGTCCGTCCAGTCTTCAGCGACGAGTTTTCCATCGATCCAGACACGATAGCGATCTTGTCCGGTGAATCCTATGGTGTACTCGCCGGACTCGGAAGGTACGAGAACCCCGGTCCAGCGCGCCGAGTACGCTCCGGGAAATTCATGCGAGGGGCTGGTTACGTCGGCGACGTGGTCCACCGTATTATCAACGCGCTTAACCGCAGGCGAACCGCTGAGCGTCTCGTTCGGAAAGTACTCCGCTGCGAGGCCATGGGTCTTGCAGGATTCGTCAGGACAAAGGGCGTCTGCCGGAACAGTGACCATCGCAGGGCCAACCAGCCCAACCCCCTCGACGTAGGTCACCTTCGCCTTCGAGAAACGCTTGCGGATACCATCCAGCACGGTCACTGGTTGAGAAGGCGTTCCGTTGTAGTTGCCCTCGAGAGCATCGAGATTGGTGGCATTTGGACCGACGACCGCGATCGTCTTCGGTTCCTGCTTCAGCGGGAGAAGACCATTTTCATTCTTGAGCAGGACGATCGACTCCTGCGCCATTCGAAGCGCAAGCTGACGATGAGCGGGAGTGTCATTGTCAGCAAGTGAAATCTTCGAGTACGGAACGCTGGCGGGAGGATCGAACATGCCCAGGCGGAAACGGGCGGTGAACAAGCGTCGCAAAGTCTGATCGATCACTGATTCGGGAAGGAGCCCGTGACGAACCGCCCCCAGAATGGCTTCGGGGTGGGTGGTCATGTGGTTGCGGTAATCCCCGCAAATGTTATCCATGCCGGCCGTGAACGCCGCCGCGACGCCCTCTTCCGCATTCGGCTTGTAGTGGTGTCCTTCAAAGATGTCGGCGACAGCGCCGCAATCGGAGACGACGTATCCCTGAAAGCCCCATTTCTTGCGCAGGTATTCCTCGAGCAACGTCTTGTTCGCACATGCGGGAACGCCGTCCACGGCGTTGTAGGCGCACATTACGGAGTCGGCTTTGCCCTCGGTCACCGTGGCGCGAAAGGCGGGCAGATATGTGTCCTGCAGATCGTGCGGTGAAACTTGGATGTTGACGAAGTGCCGAGTGGACTCCGGACCACTGTGGACCGCGAAATGCTTGGGCGTCGCGACAACCTTGATGTATTTCGGGTCGCTGCCTTGAAGACCAGTGACAAAAGCAATGCCGATCCTAGAAGTCAGGTAAGGATCTTCCCCATAGGTCTCCTGTCCGCGCCCCCAGCGCGGATCGCGAAAGATGTTGATGTTGGGAGACCATGCAGTCAGGCCGCGATACCAGTCGGCCGTGCCGTCGGGCTGCAGGCTGGCATAGTACTTGGCGCGAAACTCCGTGCTGATGACGTCGGCGGCATCATGCATGAGCGGCTCGTCAAAGGTGGCCGCCATGCCAATCGCCTGCGGAAACACGGTGGCGTATCCGGCGCGGGCCACGCCATGCAGGCCTTCGTTCCACCAGTTGTAGGCCGGAACGCCAAGGCGCGGAATCGCTGCCGATTTGTTGCCCAGCTGCGAGATTTTTTCCTCCAGCGTCATGCGGGAAATCAGGTCGTCGATGCGGCGATCCATGGGGACCGAAGTGTCTTTGTAAGGGGCGTTCGCAGGCGGTTGTGCCTGTCCAAGCGCAAACGAACTGAAGCACACCACAAGAGCGAAGAAAAGAGCGGTGCTGGTTTTCATGAAGTCACCTGAATGTTCGGAGTAACTGCAGCGAGCAGTCTTTCGATGAATATGGAATTGCGGGTTCGATGAACGGAATTGAGAATGTGAGATCGCCTCACGCGGAACAATATAGCAGTTCGTCCTGATCGTGCGTGCTACCCCGACTCGGATCTTTGACGCCGCCGAGGGGTACGGTTGTTGGCTGAACGTTGCTGCAGAAAAAGAGGAGACCATGCATTGAAAAGAGAACACAGGGGCTGAAGCCGGCGTGGATTTGATACCGCTTAGCGCGGCCCTGAAGGGGCGCTCTTCTTACGCCCACCGATGTCCTTGAAAATTGCGGCGGATTGCGGTATGCCAGCAGAAGAGGAGGGCTTCTGCAATGTCAACTTCAGGACTCAAACTCACATTTGATGCCGTGTACTACCACGTCGCGGACATGGAAAAGGCCGTTGCTTTTTATCGCGATATCCTTGGGTTTCATCTCACTTCCAGGGATTATGTCGCTCGCTTCGATCTGGGAGGTGTGCTTTTCGAACTTGTTCCGAATCCTCCGGAACACACGCTGACGGGTACTGGCAACGCACGCTTGAGTCTTGGGGTAACGGACATTCGTCAAGCAACGCGCGAGTTGAAAGCCAGAGGTGTGGAGACAACTCCGGTGAAGGAAGAACCCGGAGGGCTGCTCTCGTATTTCAACGATCCGGATGGGAACGAACTTTGCCTTTGGCAGTATGCGTAGTAGAGACGCTGCGGAGGAGGAGAACGACAGGAGACACTGCCGACTTGGCCACGACTGCGGAGGCATTCCCGATGGGCGTAACCGCTTTTAACGCCAACGGGACAAGATCGGTCCTGGTCGCCTAAGCCGGCATGTCTGCACTGAAGTGTTTTACGTCGTGGATCTCTCCTTTCGAAGAAATCATTTTCTTTCCATTCATCAAGCTCCTCAGGGCTGCATCAAGCCTGAGATCACATCCGCTGTGGCGGCGACTGGTCCCGAACGGTATGGATTTGCCACCACGCTGACACCGGGACGATAGAGGGTCGTGATTTGGAAAACGTACGCTTGCCCGGCTGTCAACACATTCGGCGGAATCGTGATGGAAGTACCCTGCGTTTGGAGCCTTGCGATGGTTGTGGCTGCCGTGATGCCGTCAGTGTTTGTCACCTGATATACCAACACCTGATAAGCGTGGGCAATGCCAACGTTGGGGGGCTTCCAGTGGATGGTCGGCATAAGCCCGAGCCCACTCTGATTGGCAAGAAAGTCAGCTCCACCGACGGCGGGTCGCTGGACAGGGCCAACCATCAGCCGAAGTGGTTTGGTGGCCGTCGGCAGTGTAATGGTGTTGCCAGCGGCGTAGGTTGTTATTACCGCAGGGCTGCTCGCACCTGGCGCCAGATAGCTGGTTTGGGCGGAGTACTGGTACAGAATGAATAGTGTGAACGACGATGGAAACGGGTTCCCGTAAATCACCTCGCCCAGGTCGACGTTCGCCGTGAATGGGGGGGCGTCGCTATTGAGGTCGTAGGAAACCAGATCGGGAGTTGACACAATCCATCCGCGAGCCATGCTGCCGGGAAATACGTCGAGGGCAATGGCCGTGTTGGCAATGGCTGCCCCTGGGTTGGCGGCGAGGGTTGCTGCGGCAAGGTCCGCCCCGTTGACGTTGAACCGGAAACTCTGGTTTGGCTGGATAGACGTGAATCTTCCGGTGAGCTGGGTATCGGCTGCATCGACCTGAGTGAAGTTGCTGGGTAAGAAACAGCTTGAGGCCACGAGGAGACGATATCCACCCGCATATTGCGTAGACTCCTGCAGTAGGTATGTTTTGTCACCCTGAGTGGAGTCATTGAGGTTACTCGAGTACGGAAAGGTCCCGGCGAATGTGGTCTCTCCCTCGGTGCCGCCGGGGAAGAGTTCAAAGGCGCCCGCGCTGGTGTCTGCCAGTTCAAGCACATCGTACGTCTGCCAAGGGTTGAGATTCCTGAGGTCAAAGGTCAGGGTTGTCGCCGGGTCCGCAGTGACTGCGCTTGATCGGTAAGCCTGATCGTAGTCCGCATTGACTACGGTGTTCTTGGTCCAGAGATACCGCCCTCCGAGCTGCAGAAGGTAATAACCGTAGGGCACATTGGGAACAGTGAAGGTGCCGGCGGAGGTTCCGGTGCCGGGAATTGTCGTGTAGCTGCTAGTGCCATTAGGGACAAGGGCGGCGATGGTTCGAATGGAAAGATCAATCGGCACCGGTCCATCTTTGTAGTGTCCGATCCGGGTCCCGGAGACTGTGCGCGTAGGCGCCGGGATCGAGTTCTCGAGCTGCGCCCACGAGGCGGGCGCCAGACACAGCAACAACAGAATTACGATGCGACATGCACGGTTCATATCGGCTCCTTTCGTTCTAAGGACTCTTAACGGGGAGTGGACTTGCGCCCGCGAAAGTAAGATGAGAACGGAGCGCGTCTGTCCCAGTTGTGCAATCTGTCTAGACGGCCAGAGCTGCCTCGGCGGGTAAGAACACTCCCACAGAATTGGAGTGACGCTCGTTCGGGGAGCTAACGCATTCCTTGTAGTGCAACAGTGACCCGCTGTCTGTGATGTCAGTCACGGCATGGGAGCAGTGCTTACTTGTTTCGCAGGTGGCGTTTGGCAGAAAGGCCCCGCGGCGCTAGCTTCTGAGTTGGTATCTCGGGGTAGCTCATTCGTCGGGACGCTCGCGTTTCTCACCATCCGCCTTGTGGCTTAGGCGGCTGGTGCGGTGTTGGGTGAACATTGCTGCGGAAAAGAGAACCATGCACTGAAAGGCGACCACAGAGGCTGAAGCCCTCGTGGGAATTGATACCGCTTGACGCGGCCCTGAAGGGCCGCTCTTCCACGAGCGATGCGCATCGAGTGATGCGCTCGTGGGAGCTGTCAGATGAGGATTTGTCGGACAGAGAAGTTGAGAGTTTCAGGAGGTCAAAGTCCCCACCCTAATCTCGCCAAAGTGCGGCGAGATTAGGATGGGGCACACTCTCGTTCCTTTAGATCCTCAGCCTCTTTCCCGTCTTCAGTTTCTGAGTGTCTTTCCTGTTTTCAGCGTGAACTGAATTCTCTCTTGTGTTTTCTTTTCGCCGCAGAGGGATTTGAAGCCTTCGCGCTCCAGATCGAGGATGTATTGCTCGCTCACGGGGGTGCCGGGGGTGACGTTACCGCCGCAGAGGACTTCGGCGATTTTGCCGCCTAGCTTCACTTCGTAGTCGGTGATGAAGTCGCCCTGGCGCATGAGGTGGACGCCCATTTTCAGCGCGGCCAGAAGGCTCTCGCCGGGGGCGGGGATGTCGGTGCGCGGGATTGGAGGCTCGTATCCGGCGCGGACGAGTTCGAGAGCGCGGGCCTTGGCATCGGAGAGCACGCGTTCGCGATTCATAGTGATGCGGTCGGAGTCGGAGAGGAATCCGAGGCCGCGCGCCTCGTGCGCTGACGTGGCTACTTTGGCCGTCGCGATGGCCTCGAAAGCCTTCTTCATCGCTTCCATCATTTCTACGGAACCGGCGAGGGCTTCGCCAGATACTTTGCCACGCGATGCGGAGGCGCTCTCGACGGCGCGCAGGAGCATCTCTTTGCAGCCTCCGCCGCCAGGAAGCAGGCCGACGCCCACTTCGACTAGTCCGGTGTACAGCTCGGCGTGCGGTTGGCGGGCTGCGGCGTGCAGGGAAATTTCCGTGCCTCCGCCAAGGCACAGGCCGAACGGCGCGGAGACCACGGGTTTGGGGGAGAATTTGATGGCCTGTGTCATCCCCTGGAACTGGCGGATGGCAAGGTCGACATCGTCCCACTCTTCTTCCTGCACGCTCATGAGCAGCAGCATGAGGTTGGCGCCGACGGAAAAATTCGTGGCGTCGTTGGCGATGACGAAGGCGTCGAAGGCGTCGCCGGGGCCCCCGGGTTTTAGGGTTTGAATAATAAGACTGATGATGTCGGCGCCGAGCGAGTTCATCTTGCTGTGGAACTCGATGCAGGCCACGCCGTCGCCGAGATCGATGAGGGACGCGCCGGAATTTTTCTTCACTACGCCGTTGGATTTCTTGGCGACCGTCGTCGACCACACGCCAGCGGGGACGTGAACAGCTTCCCAGCTTTCCGTTCCCAGTTCCCAGTACTTGCGTCCGGCGGGGGAATGGGGATCGTCGATGTACCAGGACTTTTGCCCCTTGGCGAGCAGTCGCTCGACGTTCGCCGCGACGGGCTTGCCTTCTTTCTTCATGCGGGCGACGGTGGCTTCGACGCCGGCGGCGTCCCAGAGTTCGAAGGGGCCGAGTTCCCAGTTGAAGCCGAGGCGCATGGCGCGGTCGATCTCAACGACGGAGTTGGAAATCTCAGGCACGCGGTTGGCGGAGTAGGTCCAGAGGTCGGTGAGTGCGGACCAGAGAAATGCTCCGGCCTTGTCGCCCTTCTGCGGGCCGCTGCCATCGAGGCCGAGGAGGGTGCGAAGGCGCGTGCCCGTGTCTTCGATGGATTTCGCCATGTCGAGCGCGGGGAATTTTGGCTTCTGGCGGGGATGGTATTCGAGCATCTTCCAGTCGAGAGCGAGGCGCTCGTCTTCTTTGCCGTCGGTGCTCTTCGCCTTCTTGTAGAAGCCGCCTTTGGTTTTGTCGCCCAGCCACTTTTTCTGCAGCATCTGGCCGAAGAACTCGGGGAGGCGCAGATCACTGCGTTCGTCGTGGACATTGGTGGTCATGTTGCCGACGACGTGGCCGAGGATGTCGAGGCCGACCAGATCGATGGTGCGGAAGGTGGCGGACTTGGGCCATCCCACGGCCTGTCCGGTGAGGGCGTCGACTTCTTCGATGGTCAGTCCCATTTCCTGCATGAGGCGGATGACGTTCAACACGGAGAAGGTGCCGATGCGGTTGCCGATGAAGTTGGGAGTGTCTTTGGCGATGACGACGCCCTTGCCGAGACGCACGTCGCAGAAGTGAGCGATGGCGTCGATGGCGGCGCGGTCGGCCTCGGGCGTAGGGATGATTTCCAGCAGGCGCATGTAGCGCGGCGGGTTGAAGAAGTGCGTGCCAAACCAGGCCCAGCGGAAGTCGTCGGAGAATCCTTCGGCAATTTTGCCGACGGGGAGGCCGCTGGTGTTGGTGGTGACGATGGTGCCAGGCTTGCGGATGGCTTCTACTTTTCTCAGGAGGGCGCGCTTCAGGTCGAGGTTTTCGACGACGGCCTCGATGATCCAGTCGACGTCGGCGAGTTTCTTCAGGTCGTCTTCGAAATTGCCGACGGTGACGAGTCTGGCGAGCGAAGGTTCCATGAAGGCGGCGGGCTTGGATTTCTTGGCGGCGTCGAGTCCGGCGGCGGCGATTTTGTTGCGGGCGGGGCCATCGGCGTCGGGCGGGACGATATCGAACAGGTAGCTGGGAACGCCGGCGTTGGCGAAATGCGCGGCGATGCGGGCGCCCATGGTTCCGGCGCCGAGGACAGCGACTTTATTGATGCGCTTCATAATTAGGGCCTCGGAATGAAAGTCTTAACGTCCTAAAGTTCTTAACCACAGAGGACACGGAGGACACAGAGGATTGAGTTGTGAACTGGTAATGGTAATCGCTTCGGGGGGAATTTATCTAGGGCTGGGGTCACAGGGTGGGACGGGTGTATACGGACTCCGCGCGGGATCCTTCACTTCGCCTGAAATACGGCTCTCCGTTCAGGATGACGCCCCTTACCTGAAGATTCCTAAACTTCCGGATGGGTTTTCACGTATTGCAGGGCCTGGCGCGCCATCTGCTTCTCGCCGCTATAGGCCAGCAGTTTGGGCGCGTCTTCCAGGGGTACCCACCGGGCACGCGCGACTTCTACCCGCATCGCGTCGGAGACATCGTCGATACGTCCGAAGTCGTAGCGCAGCAGGTAGAAGCTGACGATTTTGAAGACCTTTTCGCCATCGCCCCAGGAGCGCACGTACACGTACTTGCTGTCACCGAGTTTGGTGATGGGGACGGCGGTGATGCCGGTTTCTTCGCGGACCTCGCGCAGGGCCGCATCGAGTGGCTTTTCGCCGGGATCGACCAGGCCCTTCGGCAGGCAGAGCACCGGCTTCGATTTCGGGCGCACTGCGCGCTTGGCGGGATCGGTTGCGGCGGCGGGCGTTCCGGAAGGCAGTTCGATGGCGGCCATCCACCAGCTACCGTCTTTCTGTCGAATGACCACGCCGCCAGCTGAGAACTCACGCACCATACTGTCCGCAACTTAGCAGGGATACAGGGGTTTAGTCACGGTGTCTGATGGGCCCACGGTAACTGTTACCGTGCCCTTAGTGTTCTCCAACGTAATCGAAGATGGCACTGTTGTGCCCTGTAACCCTAGATGCGATTGTGGCATCTTAGTGTGGTAGCTGGGGTTTTAGTACTTCCGGCAGGTCGCGGGTCGGAGATGTGGGGTTCGCCGTGAAGAGTCTGGGGAAGATCATTCGGACCGTGCAGGCGTTCGGCCGGGAACTTTCCCGCAAGACTGCCCCCGTTGTGTCACCGCGGATTCCTGCCATTGGCGTGGCGTTGGGCGGAGGATTTGCCCGCGGCATAGCGCACATCGGCGTTCTCAAAGTTCTCGAAGAAGAAGGTATTCCGGTTCGTGTCGTGACCGGCACCAGCGTGGGCGCGCTGATGGGCGCGGCCTATTGCAGCGGCGTGTCGCTCGCGGACCTGGAAGAACTTGCGCACAACGTCCGCTTCACGACCTTCGCGCGCTGGACACTCTCGCGCTGCGGCTTCGCCTCGAATGACCGCATGATTTCTTTTCTGACACGCATCTTGAAGGTGAAGACGTTCGAGGAGTTGAACATTCCTCTCGGCGTGACCGCAACCGATTTCAATACCGGCGAGGGCGTGGTGTTTCACTCGGGTTCGATCATCGATCCGGTGCGGGCGAGTTGCGCGTATCCTGGCATGTTTCTACCGGTAGAGATTCGGGGGCGGTACCTGGTGGATGGAATGTTGTCGCATCCAGTGCCCACGCGGCCCCTGCGCGAGATGGGCGCCGAACGCGTGCTGGCGGTCCACTTGAAGGGCACGTGGGCCAACGGTGGTCCTCCGCGCCATCTGTTTGACGTGATCGGACAATCGTTCGCAATCGCGCAGGATGCGATGTCTGGACTGTGGCGCGAAGCCGCTGACGTTGTGATCGAGCCCGATGTTGCCGGGTTCGCCTACGATGACTTCAAGCGCGCCGCCGACCTGGTTCGCGTCGGCGAAGTCGCCATGCGGAAAGCGCTGCCCGAAGTGCGCAAATGGCTGGAAGTTCCTGTGGAAGCGACGTATGCAGGGCCTGAGCGTCGCGGAGTGCCGCGGCCCGCGCCCATGCCCGCGGACTAGTTTTCACGTTCCTTTTCCTAGGGGCGAACTCTATCGATCACGGTGACCCCGGTGGGCCCCGAACCTACCGGGAATGGAGAGCCGGGGACCACGGTCAGCGCTCCAGTTGTGCGGTTCACGGAATATCCCGACACGCTGTTCCCCGAATCATTCGCCACGTACAGGAAACTTCCAGAGAGATCAAAGCTCAACGAGTACGGCGCGGACACACCGCTGTAGGGCGAAGTCGGCAACTGTTTCAAGGCTCCCGTCTTTGGATTCAAGCCGTAGCCGACGATGTCGCTGGGGCGTCCATTCCCCACGTAGGCGCGCTTTCCCGATGGATCGGCGGCCACGGTGTAGGGGTTCCCCAGTCCGGAGGACGAAGAAACCGCAACCTGCGTGAGCAAACCCAGTTGCCCGTCGATGGAGTAAACGTCGACGTTAGACGAGACGGAGTTACTGACCAGAAGATATCTGCCAGTGGGATCGACGGCAGCGGAATCGGGAAAAGTTCCGGTTGCCAGGGAACCGACAATTGTGAGCGAGCCAGTGCCGGCGTCGATGGAGTATGCGACAACATTGTTCGAGTTCGCGGTGACGACGTAGAGGAACTTGCCTCGGGGATCAATCGTCAATGTGAGTGGGTCAATGTAAGGCGCGGTCGAGATGGGGAAGCCGGGCAGCGACGTCAACGCGCCTGAGGCCGAAACCGAGAAGCCGGAGATCGTGTTGTCGAGATTGTTGCAGACATAAACGTAGTGCGCGCCGTTATCCACGGCGACCGAAGTAGGCTGGCTCCCAACCGGAAAAGGGGATCCGGGGGCGGGAGTGAGCGCTCCGCTTATGGCATCAACGGTGAAGGCCGACACGGTGAGGTCGCCCTCATTTCCGGTGAACAGGAAGCGTCCGGCAGCGTCTGAGGAGATGGTCCAGGGAAACGGCCCGCTGGAAAAGGGAGAGCCCGCAATGGGAGTGAGCGAGCCAGTGCTCTGAACGATGCGGTACGCGGAAATATTGTTGGAAACCGCGTTGCTCACATAGACGGATCTCGGCAGGTAGGTTGCGGGATCCTTGCCGGATAAGATTGCCATGGAAAAAGCCGCGCCTCGCGAGCGTACGGTCTGCTCGAGTGTGAGGGCTCCGGTGGACGAGTTGATGCCGAAGGTGACGACTTCGTTGGTGTCGTGATCCATGGAATAGAGGCGTTTGCCGGAGGGGTCGATGGTCAGGCCCAAGGCGCCCGAAGCGCCGTTGGAAAAGGGAGACCCTGCAACTACGGTCAAACTGCCGGTCGTCGAACTGATGGCGAATGCCGTGATGGTTTTATCGAAGGAATTTGCAACATACAGAACCTGGCCATTGGGGCTGACGACCAAAGCCTCGGGGCCGCCTCCTGTCGGAAACGGTGAGCCTTGGACCTCGGTTAACGCACCGGTAACTGGATCGATGGCGAACACACTGACATTGGCTCCATTGGCGTTCGCCACAAAAAGAAAGTGGCCCGCGGGATCAGTAACGCAAGCGATGGGATTCTGGGAGTTGGTTGGAAAAGGCGATCTGGCGATCGGGCTCAAATTCCCTGTGTTGGTATCAAGGGTGAGTGCGGTGATCTCGTCGTTATTGACGTCGACCGCATAGACGAATTGTCCCGACACGGCGAGTGACCAGGGCGAACTGGCAGAAGCGAACCCAGCGGAATATAAGCCTCCGGTGCGGTTGTTGATCCAATAGCTCTGGACCGAAGAGCCGTCCACCGTGAGGAGGAACTCGCCTGAGAAAACCACGGCCACCTGCAACAAACCACCGACAAAGGGTAGGTTCGTCAAAGGCGTCAATCCGCCAGTTTCGGCATTCACCTGGTATCCGGAAAGGCCGGAGGACCCATTGCCGCCGACATAAAGAAATTTTTGCGAAGGAGTCAGCGCGAGCGAGAGCGGACTCGATCCCGCGACGTAGGCGTAATCCCGCGCGCGAAGCAGGGCGTTGTCCACCTCAAACACCGAGACGGTGCCATCCTGATTATTCGCCACATAGGCAAAGCGAGGCTGCTGGGGCGTGGCAGCGGACGTCGTTAGGCAAACCACCAGGTTGAAAACAAGGGCATGTAGCGGGACGAAGCGGCGGAATGGGGATCGCATGGACGAACTCCTGTGGGACACAACGGTTTCGAGGGAGTGAAAACGGGGGGAACGAACGCATCGATACTAACCTGAACGGAAGGGGTCGACAATCACAAAAATCTCATTCGGGTGACGCATCGGTGGGGGTAAGTCAGCCATGGGGTGAATTGATTTCTAGGCTCATTCGAGGGGGCCCGACCTGGCACGGCGGATGCAGAACCTTCGCCCGCAAATCAAGGTCCTGTTCATGTCCGGCTACACTGACAGCGGCATCGGGCACCAGGGCGTTCTCGACGCCGGGATTGCCTTTCTCGCGAAGCCGTTTACTCCCTCAGCGTTGGCCGGGAAGGTGCGCGAAGTGTTGGATCAGGTGCGGGCGTAGGGAAAAATTATCCTGCCGTTGCGAACTCTCTCGCTTCCTCTCGAATCCGCTTCCAAGCATTTTCCACATGGCGCGCTTGGGTGTGGGTTTGTCCTACGCTGAGACGTAGCGTCAGCTTTCCATGCAGCTTGGTGTGGGTGAGGAACAAGTCGCCGCTGCGATTTAGGCGATCCATGATCGTCTGATTGGCCGCGTCCCCGGCCTTGTGCCGGAAGCAAACCAGATTTAGCGGCGCAGGAGCGGCCAGTTCGAAGCAGTGGTCGTTGCGCACCCACTCAGCGAAATGCTGCGCCAGCTTCACATGCTGCCGAATGTGGTGCTGCAAACCCTCGATGCCGTAGTGGCGGATCACAAACCACAGCTTCAACGAGCGGAAGCGGCGTCCGAGTTGGATGTGCCAGTCGCGGTAGTCGATGACTGCGCCCGACTCGGTAGCCTGATTGCGCAAGTATTCCGGCAGAATGCTCAGCGTCTGAATCAGCGCCTTGCGGTCGGCGACCCAGAAGCAGTTGCAGTCGAAGTTGGTGAACATCCATTTATGGGGATTGAAGTTGTAACTATCGGCCAGTTCGACTCCATTCTGCAGGTGACGGAATTCAGGGCAGAGCATCGCCGTGCCTGACATGGCGGCGTCGACGTGCAGCCACAGGCTGTGCTGGCGACAGACTTCGGCAATTGCGGCGATGGGATCCATCGCGTTGGACGAAGTCGTGCCGATCGTGGCGCAGACGAAGAACGGGGTAAGCCCGGCGCGGCGGTCGGTGTCAATTTGTTTTGCCAGGACGTCTGGCCGCATGGCGAGATTCTGGTCGACTTCGATCAGGCGCAAATTGTCCGCCCCAATACCGGCGATCATTGCCGCCTTTTGCAGCGAGGAATGTGTTTGCGTCGACGCGTAAGCGACGAGGCGGCCGTCGCATCCTTTTTTGTTGCTCACATAGTTGGTGGCACGCTCCCTTCCGGCCAGCAGGGCGCAGAGTGCCGCGCTCGAGGCGGTGTCCTGAATGACGCCGCCGCCAGTACTCGAGGACAGGAACTTCTCGGGCAAGCCGAGCATGGCCACAAGCCAGTCCATCACATGCGTTTCGAGTTCGGTGCAAGCTGGGCTGGTGGACCACAGCATTCCTTGAACGCCGAGGCCGGAGGAAAGAAGATCGCCGAGGATCCCGGGTCCGGACGCGTTGCAGGGGAAGTACGCGAAGAAATTCGGCGACTGCCAGTGCGTGACGCCGGGCAGGATCAGCCTCTCGACATCTTTCAGCAGAGCATCGAACGGCTCGCCCTGCGCCGGAGGATTCACTGGAAGCGCAGCGCGGATCTCGCCGGGCTTCACCTGAGAGAGCACGGGAAACGATTCGATGCGCGAATGGTAGTCGGCGATCCAGTCGATCACGGCGTGGCCGTGGCGCCGGAATTCGTCGGGCGTCATGTGAAAGGATTTTTCGTCGGACACTAGGTTCTCCTGGGTCCCATTACTTCAATCGTCCAAAATAGACTCGCGTTTTGTAGTCGAAGGTCGCGCGTCCGGCGACGGCGTGGGTGTTGAAGATGCGCCGCAACTCCTGCAGCATGGGCTCGTACTTCGGATGTCCAAGGCCCGGCGCATACGACGACGACAGCAGACGGCCTTCGATTCCGGAGTAGTCGAACTCCTGCTGCATCTCGAACACGCGCGCTTGGAACGGCGCCGGGTCGAAGAATTCGTTGACCGCGTCGGTGGTCTTCTCATGCCGCACGTCTTCGTAGTCGGTGCCGTAAGTCAGCAGGAGTTGCTCATAGTCGCGGAGGAATGGAGTCGAATCGGTGAGGCGCTCGTTCCACAGAAGCACGAGCCATCCATCGGGCCTCAGAATGCGCACGAACTCACGCCGGGAGCGGTCGCGATCGAACCAGTGCGCGGCCTGGGCCGCGGTGACGAAACCAATGCTAGCGTCGGCGAGCGTGGTTTCTTCTGCCGTCCCGCCCCTGCTCGTGAAGTTGGGAAACGACGCCAACAAGCGCTCGCCGGCCTCGCGCATCTCAGTGTTGGGTTCGACTCCAACGACGGGGTTGCCATTTTCCAGGATCATGCGAGTCCAGATGCCCGTGCCGGAGGCGATGTCGGCAACGACGTGGTTCGGCGCCAGTCCACACTCGTTCTGCAGGACCTGTAGAGCCTCTGGAGGATACCCAGGGCGATAACGTATGTAGTTTTCTACGCGGCCGGAAAAGCGGCTGGTGGCGTTGGATGCAGGCATAAATTTCGAAGATCAGAGTTCTATTCGGAATCGCACTTCGTAGGCTGGAACGATGTATAAACCACCGTTTTCGTTCCCACCTCGAACTTGTTGTCCGACAGCTTCGCATCTTGCTCCGTTATATTGCGCAATCGTATCGTGAATCTCTCAGGCTCCACTCGCCATGACTTCACCGGCGAGGTGTCGTTAGTGACGCCGGCCCATTTGCCATAGCGCGCATCGATCGCCGCTTTCAAGTCATCGAGCGATACCGACTTGTCGTACTGCGCCGTCACTGCGAGGGCGCAAGGCGTATTGTCGGGAAGTTCGACCGTCACGGCTTGCGGATATATGTCATTCGCCTCGGGAGCCTTGTCTTGCCATAGTTGCGAACAAGCCAGCGACACGCACCGTACTAACTTGGGGTTTGGCAGAATGACATGTTTGGTCTCGGACCTGACTTGTCCGGGAGTTGCCAGACATGCCAAAGCAATTGCTGTTGGGAGAATTGCCTTCATTTGAACCTCGGCGAGCACCTGCACGATTTTGCGTGAAACCGCGCTCTCCGTGCCCGCAATGTAGCAAGATTTTTCACCTTGCCAGAAAGACATTCTAACGGCAGGATAGAGATGTTGTCCCTCCCCGCTGGGTCGGTAGGATTTGCCCGCCGGGTTCTCCAGGCTGGAGTTCTTGGCAGCGAAAGAAAAGTGAAATGCCCGGCCGCAGCCCTACAAAAACTATGCGAGTGGTTATCAAAGTCGGTACCAGCCTTATCGCACCCGGTGGGCAGATTGACATCAACCTGCTGCGCGGCATGGTCGACCAGTTCGATCTTTCGAAGAACGAATACCTGATCGTGACTTCGGGTGCGATCGCCGCGGGCATGTCAGGCCTCGATCTGCAGAAGCGACCTAACGATGTGCCGCGCATGCAGGCCTGCGCCGCCGTCGGGCAGAGCAAGCTGATGCATACCTACGAGCGCCTTTTCTTTGGGAAGAAGGTGGTCGCGCAGTTGTTGCTCTCGAGCGATGACTTTACTTCTCCAGTGCGCTACCGCAACCTGCAGAACGCGCTAGCGGAGTTGCTGGCTTTGGGTGTGGTGCCCATCGTGAACGAGAATGACAGCGTTTCCGTGCGCGAGTTGGAGGGCGCATTTGGCGACAACGACGAGTTGAGTTCGTTGCTGGCCACGGCCGTGAAAGCGGACTGGCTGCTGCTGCTGACCAACGTCGACGGATTCCTGGTTCCCAATGGCCGCAAGAAGCCGAAGATCCAGCGCGTGATTCGGAAACTCACGCCCGCGATTGAAGCGCAATGCAACGGCAAAAGCGCGCAGGGACGCGGTGGCATGATTTCGAAACTGCGCGCCGCGAAACTGGCCAGCGAAGGCGGAGTCCACGTCTCCATCGTGAATGGACGGCATCCCAAAGCGATCACGCTGGGCATGGAACGCAAAATCGGAACCTATTTCCCGCCGCAGAAAGACAGATAATTAAAGATCAATGGCTGCCACTCTCACTACCGCCGTTTCAACGCAGGAGAAGCTGCTGCGCGCCCGCACGGCTTCGGCCAAACTCGCGCTATTGTCCACCGCAGAAAAGAACGCGCTGCTGCGGGCGATTGCCGACGCAATAGAGGCGAACGAGAAGAGCATCCTGGCTGCGAACCGCGAAGATGTGGAGAATTCCGGGCTGGAAGGCGCTCTGCGCGACCGCCTGCTGCTGACTGCATCGCGTATCCAGGACATGGCGCGTGGCGTACGCGAAGTTGCGGCTCTGCCGGATCCCGTCGGCGAAACCCTGGCGGAATGGACAAAGACGAACGGCCTGCGCATCCGCAAGGTGCGCGTGCCGCTGGGCGTGGTGGGAATCATCTACGAATCGCGCCCCAACGTGACGGTCGATACCGCGGTGCTGGCGCTGAAGACCGGCAATGCCATCGTGCTCCGGGGCGGCAAAGAGGCGACGCAGAGCAACCAGCGCCTGGTCGAGATTATGACCGCGGTTTCTGGCGTGCCCGAAGGCGCGATCGAACTGCTGGATTCGAGCACGCGGCAGTCGGTGCACGAGTTGATCAAAGCACGCGGGCTGGTCGACGTCATCATTCCACGCGGCGGCGCAGGGCTCATCACGTTCGTTACCGAGAATTCAGCGGTGCCGGTGATCGAGACCGGAGCGGGGAACTGCCATATCTTCGTAGACGAATCGGCTGATTTCGAGATGGCAGACCGGATTGTCATCAACGCGAAGACGCAGCGTCCGTCGGTGTGCAATGCCGCAGAGAAGTTGCTGGTGCATGAGCGCGTCGCTGCCGAATACGTGCCTCGCATTGTGAAGAAGTTGATCGACGCCGGAGTGGAGGTGCGCGGCGACGGCAAGGTCCGTACGCTGGCCGCCGGTTTGCACGTTGGTCCCGCAGCCGAACAGGACTGGTATGAGGAGTATTTGCGGCTATGTATGGCCGTGGCTGTGGTTGCCAACGTCGACGATGCCGTCGCGCATATCAACCGCTACTCCACCAAGCACAGCGATTCCATTGTCACTCATGACGAGGCAAACGCCCGCAAATTCCTGCGCAGTGTGGATTCGGCTGCGGTGTATTGGAACGCATCGACCCGCTTCACCGACGGAGCGGAATTCGGCTTCGGTGCCGAGATGGGCATCAGTACGCAGAAACTCCACTGCCGCGGGCCATTCGCGCTCGCGGAGTTGACGTCATCAAAATACGAAGTTATCGGGACCGGGCAGGTAAGGTAGTTGCTCGACGAGGTCTTCGCTTCTTCGGCAAAACGCCTGCCAGGTACAGGTCGTGCTTCTGGCTTACGTCGCTATATCCACTACCGACCTTCGCCGGCTTGATTTTCAAGGGTCTGAATGCGCGCTTCATAAAGCTCCCGGCTGTCGGACCTGATTATACCTGTGCTACCTTACTAGCTTTCACCTCGGAGCCCATGAAATTCTTCTCAACAGCACTTCTTTCGTCTGCCATTTTGTTCTCCGGTTCATCGACGTCCTCCACAGGGAACGCGGCTGCATCCTCCACTTCGACTTCAACCATCTTCGGCTTTCGCGACGGGGCCGCTGAGGCGGCGGCGGAAGCGCGCTTCCTTGCTGTGCCCGACTCTAAGCTGGCGGAAGAGCATCTGCGCATTCTTACCCAGGCGCCGCACATGGCGGGGACCATCGAAGATAAAGCTACCGCGGACTATGTCGCGCAGAAGTTCCGAGACGCCGGGCTCGATACCGAGATCGTCGAGTACAAAGTCTGGATCAACTATCCCGCCGAAATCAGCGTGGATCTGACCGCACCTGCCGGAATCGCAATGCACGGGCCGACGCGTGAGCATGTCGACAACGATCCGTTTCAAGACGATCCCCGTGTGGTAATGCCATTCAACGGCATGTCTCCTTCAGGCGACGTAGAGGCCGACGTGGTCTACGCCAACTACGGCACGCCTGAAGACTTCGAGAAACTCGACAAGCTGAAGGTCGACGTGCGCGGCAAGATCGTGGTGGTGCGATACGGACAAAATTTTCGTGGAGTGAAAGTGTTCGTCGCGCAGGAGCATGGCGCGGCGGGCGTCATCATCTACTCCGATCCCGCGGATGATGGCTGGAAGCGCGGCGATAAGTATCCGGACGGCCCGTGGCGGCCGGACACAGGCGTGCAGCGCGGGTCCGTGGGATACATGTTTGAGTTTCCCGGAGATCCGACCACGCCTGGGGTTGCCTCGGTGCCAACGCTGCCTGATTCCCAGCGCGTCGCTCCGCCACAATCGGCGCAGATGCCGAAGATTCCGGTCACTCCGTTGTCGTATCACGATGTGTGGCCTGTGCTGCAAAACCTCGGCGGGCCGGACTCGCCGCGCGAGTGGCAGGGGGCGCTGCCGTTTACGTATCACGTCGGTCCGGGGCCGGCGAAGTTGAAGATGCATCTCAAGCAGGACTTCCAGTTTCGCACGCTCTGGGATGTTGTCGGCCGCGTTCACGGCAGTACGTTGCCGGACGAGTGGGTGATCGCGGGCAATCACCGCGATGCGTGGGTGTATGGCGCGGTTGATCCCAACAGCGGTACGGCGGCGATGCTCGAAGCGGTGCATGGCGTCGGCGATTTGTTGAAGTCGGGTTGGAAGCCGAAGCGCACGCTGGTGTTCTGCAGTTGGGATGGCGAAGAAGAAGGCTTGATGGGTTCGACCGAGTGGGTGGAGCAGCACGAGGCGGAACTGGCGAACGCGGCCGCGTATTTCAATATGGACGTGGGCGTTTCCGGGCAGAAGTTTGGCGCGTCGGCGGTGCCGAGTCTGAAGCAGTTTTTGCGCGATGTGACCAAGGTTGTGCCGAGTCCGAAAGGCGGGACCGTCTACGAAGTGTGGCAGAAGGCGGCGCAGCCGGATGCGGCGTCGGCGCAATCTCCCACGGAGGCCATTGGAGACAGCCGTCGTACTCCCGCGGCGCAAACGAAGGGCGAAGTTCCGGTCGGGGACTTGGGCAGCGGATCCGATTACACTGCTTTCCTGCAGCATTCCGGGGTGCCTTCGAGCGATGTGAGTTCCAGCGGTTCTTACGGTGTTTACCATTCCGTGTTCGACAATTTCGCCTGGTTCAAGAAGTTCGCCGACCCTGATTTTGTGTACGAACAGCAGATGGCGCGCGTGTTTGGGCTGGAAGCGGTGCGCATGGCCGGCGTCGACGTGCTGCCCTACGACTACGAGGAATACGCGAAAGAGATTGCCGTTTATTTGGATGCTGCTCACCGGCGAGCGGAAGACAAGTTCGGCAAGCGCGTGCTCAACTTTGACGCGGTGAACGCCGCGGCGCGGCATTTCGAGGCTGCGGGGGTAAAGATCCTGGCGAAGCAGAAGAATCCGCCACAGGATGCCACGCGCATGAACCAGGCTCTGCGCGGGGCGGAGCGGGCGCTGCTGCTGCCGCAGGGACTGCCGCATCGTCCGTGGTTTCGCCATGTGATTTATGCGCCGGGAGAATATACGGGTTACGCGGCGGTGGTGATACCGGGAGTGAACGAGGCGCTCGACAAGGGCGATAGCGAGCGGGCGCGGCAACAGCTGGTGGCGCTCGCCGCTGCGCTGGAGCGCGCGGCGAAGGCGCTCGAAGGATACAAGTAAGATTTATGACTTCCGCTCACGCTCTTGGACAGTTCCTGCGAACCCTGCCGGATTCGGCAGTGGCGACCTTCCTGGCGCTGTTCCCGATCGTCGATCCTTTTGGTGGTATTCCGATTTTCTTCGCCATGACTTCGAGTTGGAGCGCGCAGGAGCGGCGTCGCACGGCTTACAAGACCGGGATTTGGGTGTTCGTCATCCTGGTTACCTTTCTTTTCTTCGGACGCTTCGTGCTGCATTTCTTCGGCATCTCGCTGCCCGTGATCAAGATTGCGGGCGGACTGATCGTGGCGAACACGGCGTGGGGCATGGTCACTTCGCATGCACGCATTACGCCGGAAGAAAGCCACGAGGCTGCGGACAAAGAGGACATTTCCCTGGCTCCGCTGGCCATGCCGCTGATGTCGGGACCGGGCGCAATCGGAGTCGTCATGGCACTTGCGGCTCATGTGGACAATGCGGCGGCGTATCTCGGGATGATCATCGGCATCGCGGCTGTCGCACTGAGCGTGACGCTCTTCTTTGTCCTTGGAGGGCCGCTGGTCAGGCGCCTGGGCCCCAGCGCGGTGGGTGCGATTAACAAGATCTTCGGCTTTCTGATTCTGGCGATTGCCGTCCAACTGGTGTGGAACGGCGTGGCCGATTTCCAGAACTAAGTCTTGCCTGACAATTCCTGGAACTTCGGTGGCTTGGGCCGCGTAACAGAGGCAGGCGCTCTTGCGCCCGAGAGGTGCTCCATGGCTGGAAGGTCTCTTGTCCGTTGGAATCCCATCTACAAAACGATTCTGGCGTGTCTCGTCCTGGCGTCGTTCAGCGCGGTTCCGTCTTTTGCGACCCACGATTGGGACTATGAGGAGACGCGCAGCGACGCCCGCGAGTTCGCCGCTGGCGGCTTCGTGCACGTGCGGTTGAGTGTGGGCGATATGCACATCAAGCGCGGGGACACGAACAAGATCAGCCTGCGCTATACGGTCAAGTCGCGCCACGAGAGGAACGTCAAAGACGCGACCGTGGATTTCGATGTCCGGGGCAAAGATGCCGCGATCGAGTTTCACGTGCCTTCGGGAGGCAACACGCAGTTTGATGTGGAACTGGAAGTGCCACAGACGACGAACATCGACGTGCATGCGAAAGTCGGAGATGTAACGGTCGAGGAGGTTGAGGGCGACAAGGATTTGAGTTTGGGGGTCGGCGACATCCGCATTTCGAACGGGCGCGCTGGGTATCGGGTGGTGAACGTGAGCACGGGGATTGGCGATGTGCATGGCGATGGCTACGGCGAAACCAGCGGCTGGCTGGGCAAGAGCTTGAAGTATCACGGCGAAGGGAAGTACGAACTGCGGGCGCACGTCGGAGTGGGCGACATTCATCTGGACGGGAAGTAGCGACCACAGGGGCTGAAGCCTTCGCAGATTCGATATGCCTTACGCGGCCCTGGAAGGGCCGCTCTTCCACGGTGGTGCACGCATTCAGGGGTGAATGCCTGCACGGTAGAGCACGCATTCGTGGCGGTCCACGCATTCATGGTTCTTACGTGGACCTCAGGAGGTGTGCGCGCCTCGCAGTAGTGCCGCTCCAATCTTGCCTGCGGAGATCTGACGAAAAAGATTGTAAAAAAGAAAGGGCTGGCAGCGATGCCAGCCCTTTCGTTCAGTTGGACAGGTTAGAAGGTGAAGTGGACGCCGAATTCACCCCAGATCGAGCGCGGGATGAACGTCGCATTTGGAGCAAAGAATCCGGTGGGGTGACCCAACGTCGAACTGGCAATGCTATTCCCGAAGTTGTTGCCGTAGTTGGCTCTGTTGGTGAGGTTGAAGGCCTGCGCTACGAGTTGGATGTTTGCCCGTTCGCCGATCTTGAAGTTCTTGGCCAGTTTGGCGTCAAGCTCGAAGAACGCCTGTCCACGGAGCGGGTCATACTTAGCGATGGTGCATTGCGCCGTGTAATAGCACGTGGCGACATTCCCCTGCGCAGCCGCGGTAGCATCATCCGAATTGGCGCCATTCGCAACAGCCGTCGCAACGTAGTCGTTGATGTAATTCGTCCCGTAGACATAGTTCTTCTGGTCGTTGTTTGGTACCACAACAGCGGCAGCGGTTCCGCCCCCGGCGTTGATGGTGTTGTACGAATTGGTCAGGCTATAGGGACGAGCCGTGCCGAATTGAAGGATCGGCGCGAACTGAAATCCCTTTGGCAATTCGACCAGACCCGCCAAGGTGATGTGGTGACGCTCGTCATTGGCCGACGGACCCCACTCATAAGAAGCGAACGGGAAATAGCCGTCGCGGGCATAGTTACGGAAGATGGTTGTCGTGCCACCACCACCATCGTATCCATAGGCCCAGGACAATGTGTAGTTCGCTGTGAGCGAGAAATGATGGCTCATGCGCTGGCGGAAGCTGAGGTTGACGCCATCATAGCGGCTGCGGTTGATGGACTCGTCACTGCGCAAACTGGCCAGCACCGGCTGCCCAGCTGCGGCAAACGCGGCGCTTAGAGGGCGCGTCAGGATGACGTTTCCGTAGTTCATGTTGCACCCTGACGGAAGGCCTGGGGTGGCACAGGCAGTACCGCTGGTATCGGTGCCGGTTACGACTTTCTGGTCGATGTTGATCGTTTTGTCCTCATGCAGACTGAGAACGTGGGTGTACTCCGCTTCGAACACCGAATTGTTGTTAAGAGCCCACGAATAGCCGATGTTGAATTCCTCGGATACCGGGTTCCGGAAGCTCGGGTCAATGAGTCGGCCAACGCTTCCGTCCGCAGCAGTCGTTGAAGGACCCGGCAAACATGCCTCCTGGGTCGCAATGTTTGCTTGCGAGTAGGAGAACGACCCAAGTGTCCCGCCGCACGGTAGCGTGTCTCCTGGGTTGGACAAGCTCAAAACCGTCTGGAAGATGGTTGGGTTCGCGAGTTGCTCCATGAACAATGGAACGTTCTGGAAGGTATTGCCGAAGTACAGGCCGAAGCCGCCGCGCAACACGTGCTTGCCTGCTCCCGTCAGATCGTAAGCAAATCCGATTCGGGGGCTGAAGTCCTTGGTGTCGTCGTGTGGCAAGTGCCGGGTGTTGTAGGCCGCAATTGGGTTGGTGGGTGCGATGGCGACCAGTGACTGATAGGAGCGACTCTGTGGGATGTCGGACTGGCCGAGCCAATTGAAGTCCCGGTCCCAGCGGAGGCCCAGGTTCAACGTCAAGCGGTTGTTCACCTTCCAATCATCCTGCCCGTATAAACCAAGCTGCTTGGTCGCAACCAGGAAGTACGGATCGCCGTTCGAGAATGACATCCCACCGATCAAACCCGGCGTCGCAAAGCCTTGGGGGTATGTAGTTGGGTCGCCTAGAATTGTGCTTGGATTGACAAGGAAGTCAGCTTCCAAGGTTGAGTTGAACTCGAAGAATCCGCCTTCGACGGGGTTATAGATGTAGTCTACCCCGCCCTTGAAGGTGTGCCTGCCGATGGTCTTTGAAATGTCGTCTTTGAACTGCCACTTGCGCTGGAACGACTGCTGCGGAACGTTGCCGTTGGTTCCAAACGACGCGTCTGGGAAGGTGACGAGCGGCGCGCTGATTTTGCTGGCGATCAGATTGTTCCAATACTGGAACCCAGCCGTAAAGGTGTTTACCATGCTCGGGGAGATTTGAGTGTTCAGGGTAAGGTTGGCAATCTGGAGATGGTTGGTGGTGAAGTTGCCTTCCGTCAAATCGCCTGTATCGCCCGATTGGTCGTTCAAGCTGTCGTTGGCCTGTGAGCTATAGCTGATGTAGGCGGTGTTCCGGCTATTGATTGTGTAGTCCAGCCGTCCGTTATAGCGCCATTCGTGGAAGGGGCGAGGGATGGTTAAAGCCGGTTCAGCGGCGAGGTTGTTCTGTTGGGCGAGTACAAGTTCATTGTACGCAGTTGTCGTCTCAGATAGCGACTGGCTTTCGCGTTGGCGCTCAATGGCGAAGAAGCCGAACAGCTTGTCTTTCACGAACGGGCCGCCGATGGATCCACCGAAGAACTGGCGGCTGTAGTCGGGATTCTGGGGCGTTGAGGTGCCGTCTCCGTTAGCAACTTTCTGCGCCGTTTGCAATGCGCCATCGCGGAAATAGCCGAACGCCGATCCATGGTACTGGTTGGTGCCGGACTTGGTGATCATGTTGATGGCCGCGCCCTGCGAGCGACCGTTTTCGGCGGAGAAGCGCTGCGTGCTGATCTGGAATTCCTGAACGGCCTCGAGCGGCATCTGCATAACCGCGCCGCCGACCGTGTTGTCCTTGTTGTCGACGCCGTTCACGGTCGTGTTGATGTTGCGGCCATCGGAGCCGTTGACCGAGAGAATCGCGTAGCGGTTCTTGGTGGGGTCGTACGAGTCGGCGGCCTTTACACCCGGCGCGAGGTACGCCAGATTGGCAGCGTCACGGCCGACGAGCGGAAGCTCTTCCACTTCTCTTGGCGTAATGTCCTGACTCACGCTGGTTTTCGAAGTGTCCACCAGCGGCGTAATGCCGGTGACTTCTACAACGGTCGTGGTTGCACCCGGGCTGAGAGTCGCGTTGACGGTCGCCGATTGGCCCACCAGCAATTCGGTGGTTTGGACGACAGAGGCGAACCCTTCCTTCGCAACTTTAATCTGGTAGGTTCCCGCCTGCACGAAATCGAAGCGGTAGGACCCCGTGTCATTGGTAGTTGCCGTACGAGTGACGCCGGTCGCTTTGAAGATCGCCGTGATTTGCGCACCCGCCACGACGGCTTGGGATTTATCGGTTACCGTGCCTTGGATCGTCCCTGTTGCGGTGGCTTGACCAAACAATTGTCCTGCGGCCAAAACCGACACAACGAATGTGAGAAGCAGTGCACGCACACACGTATTCCTTTGAATCATTCGCTTCACCTCCCGGTGGACTTCAGCTTTGAGAATTTCGTTCGCACGCCCCAAACGCGAAGCGATTACGAGACTTGATACAGTTTAGAAATACACATCACGTTCAACCCGGCCGATTCGAAATAACAAAACTCCATAGGACAGGTGTGCTGCACAATACGCAATTCACAGCCCAGTTGTCAATAAATGTAAAGTATTGAAAATAAAAGGCAATACGAGTGGATTGTTCAGCTTGTTTCCATTTTACGGAGCCATTCTTGGTTGGGAGTACGGGATTTCATATCTGGTGCGGCCGGTGCTGCCGATGGACTCGCCCTGCTGTCGAAAGTGGGCCAGGGCTGATGGCAGGGAAGTCCTCGGAATGGATGGAAGACGCGATCGTTGCCGCGGCCGCGCGCGTTCACGGATTGCACGTGGCCACACGGAATGAGCGGGACTCCGGCAGTTTCAGGTGGGGCGTTCAATCCGTTTGGGCTCGGGGATAGTTTCGGTCAAAATTCCAAAGTCAAAATCCCTAGCCTGTCGCGAAGAATGCGACAAGGCTGGGGGTACCCTGAATGTCCTGATTCTCACACTTCCCTTAACGGCCGCTCTTTCGCGGCCGTGCTCTACTTAAGCGTGACCAACCTCTCCACTAATTCCGAATAGTCCTTCTTCTCGATCCCATGCACCTGTTTGTTGTATTCGTCCACCTTCGACGAATAGTTCATCGAACAGAATTTGGGGCCGCACATGGAGCAGAAGGCGGCTTCTTTGTAGAAGTCGTCGGGGAGCGTTTCGTCGTGCATGGCGCGCGCGGTTTCGGGGTCGAGCGAGAGGGCGAATTGTTTTTCCCAGTCGAATTTGTAGCGGGCATAGCTGAGGGCGTCGTCGCGGTCGCGGGCGCCGGGGCGTCCGCGGGCGATGTCGGCGGCGTGGGCGGAGATCTTGTAGGCGATGATGCCGTCTTTCACGTCTTTTTCGTTGGGCAGGCCCAGGTGCTCCTTCGGCGTTACATAGCAGAGCATGGCGGCGCCGTACCATCCGATCATGGCTGCGCCAATGGCGGAGGTGATGTGGTCGTAGCCGGGAGCGATATCGGTGACGAGCGGGCCGAGCGTGTAGAACGGGGCTTCGTAGCAGAGCTCGACTTCTTTTTCGACTTGCTCCTTGATCTTGTCCATGGAGACGTGGCCGGGGCCTTCGATCATGACCTGCACGTCGTGCTCCCAGGCCTTTTTCGTGAGTTCGCCTAGAGTCTTGAGTTCGGCGAACTGGGCTTCGTCGCTGGCGTCGGCGACGCAGCCGGGGCGAAGGCCGTCGCCGAGAGAGAAGCTGACGTCGTACTTCTTGAAGATCTTGACGATGTCGTCGAAGCGTTCGTAGAGGAAATTCTGTTTGTGGTTGTAGGCCATCCACTGGGCGAGGATGGCGCCGCCGCGGCTCACGATGCCGGTGATGCGCTTGGAAATCAGCGGGAGATATTGGATCAGGACCCCGGCGTGGATCGTCATGTAATCGACGCCTTGCTGCGCCTGCTCTTCGATGACTTCGAGCATGACTTCGGCGTTCAGGTCTTCGACGCGCTTCACGCGGGCAATGGCTTCGTAGATCGGGACGGTGCCGATGGGGACCGGGGAGTGGCGGAGGATGGCTTCGCGGATTTCGTGGATGTTGCCGCCGGTGGAAAGGTCCATGACGGTGTCGGCGCCGTAGTGGACGGCAGTGTGGAGCTTCTTCAGTTCTTCATTCACTTCCGAGGTCACGGCCGAGTTGCCAATGTTGGCGTTGATCTTGCAGAGGCTCGCAACACCGATCGCCATGGGCTCGAGTTCTGGGTGGTTGATGTTGGCGGGGATAATCATGCGTCCGCGGGCGACCTCGTCGCGGACGAGCTCGGGCGTCAGCTTTTCTTTGTGGGCGATGAACGCCATTTCTTCGGTGATGACGCCCTGGCGCGCGTAGTGCATCTGGGAGAAATTGCCGTTCGTGTTTTCTTTCTTGCGGCGGGCCAGCCACTCTGTGCGCGGTTGGGGGATGTTGTAGCCGTTGCTGCCATTGCCATTGGAAGTCATGAGAACCCCAGATTCAGAAATTCGGTAAGGTTCGATTATAACCGCGTCCGGGCTCGATGGAGCGGGATGGGAAGGCTTTCACCAACAGAGGACACGGAGGACACAGGGGACACAGAGGCAAATCTAAGGCGAATGAGAAACATAAGGAAAGCGAAACTGATTTGTCCCCGACGAACATCGGAGAGGGTTTCGCAACAAAACATGTTCACCATGTATGGCGGCGCGGCGGTTGCTCGTGGCGAACAGCGAGGCATAGAATCGCAGGCGTTGTCGTCATCTTTCGTCCGAAGGTTCGTCTCAAGGAGAATCTCCTCTATGCGATTCGTTCGCCTCGTGCTGGCCTTCCTGCTGCTCGTAACTGCTGCCGGTTTCTCGCAATCTGCGTCTTCTGCCAAGCCTGGTTCTGGATTCAGTATCGACAACATCGACAAGAGTGTCGACCCGTGCGTGGACTTCTATCAGTACGCTTGCGGGAACTGGATCAAGAACTCGGAGATTCCGGCGGACCGGCCTTCGTGGCAGAGTTTCTCTGAACTCGATGAGAGCAACCTGCGGATCGAGCGGGGGATTCTGGAGAAGGCCGCGGCGGGCGGGGCTGGGCGCAATGCCATCGATCAGAAGATTGGCGATCTATATGGATCGTGTATGGACGAGAAAGCCGTGGACGCGAAGGGGATCGCCCCGCTCAAGCCGCAGTTGGAACGCATTGCCGCTGTGAAGGACAAAGGCGCGCTGATCGACGAGATCGGGCGCCTGCACTTGATTGGGGCGAACGCGCTGTTCAACTTCTATTCGAATTCCGACCTGCACAACGCGGACCAGGTGATTGCGTATATCGGGCAGGGCGGGTTGTCGCTGCCGGACCGCGACTACTACATCAAAGACGATGCGGACAAGGTCGAGATGCGGAAGCACCTGGCCGAGTATGTAACGCAGGTGTTTACGCTGGCGGGGCAGACGCCGCAGCAGGCGGCGGGTTCGGCGCAAACGGTGCTGATGGTGGAGACGTTGTTAGCGGCGGACGCGATGGACCGCACGAAGATGCGCGATCCGAAGAACCGTGACCATAAGATGACGCGCGATGAAGTGGTGGCGATGGCGCCGGAGTTTTCTTTCAACCGATACTTCGCGGCGGTGGGCGCGCCGAACTTCACTGCGATGAACGTGACGAATCCAGATTTCTTCCGGCAGGTAAATGGGGTGATCGCGGCGCTGCCTCTCGAGTCGCTCAAGACTTATGTGACCTGGCATGCGCTGCGGGCGGCTGCTCCGTGGCTGTCGCAGCCATTTGTGGACGCCAATTTTAAAATGCGGCAGGCGCTGACCGGGCAGAAGCAGATTCAGGATCGCTGGAAACGCTGCGTCGATCTGGTCGACGGGTCGCTGGGTGAGGCTTTGGGGCAGCGCTATGTGGAAGCAACCTTCGGGGCGGACGGGAAGCAGCGCATGCTGAAAATGGTGGACGCGCTGGAGAAATCGCTGGACGAGGATATTCAGAATCTCTCGTGGATGTCCGCCGATACGAAGAAGCAGGCGAAGGTGAAACTGCAGGCGATCCGCAACAAGATTGGATATCCGGACGAGTACCGTGATTACAGTGCGGTGGTCATCAAGCGCAACGATCTGCTGGGCAACGTGCAGCGCGCGGACGAGTTCGAATCGAAGCGACAGATTGCGAAAATCGACAAGCCGCTGGACCGCAAGGAGTGGGGCATGACTCCGCCGGAGGTGAACGCGTACTACAGCGGGTCGTACAACGAGATCGTGTTCCCGGCGGGAATCTTGCAGCCGCCATTCTTTGATAAGAGCATGGACGATGCGGTCAATTTTGGCGGCATCGGGCTGGTGATTGGGCACGAACTGACCCACGGGTTCGACGATCAGGGAAGGAAGTTCGATCCGACGGGGAATCTGCGCGACTGGTGGACGGAGCAGGATGGAAAAGAGTTTGAGAAGCGCGTGAGTTGCGTCGCTGATGAATATTCGAACTTTGTGGCCGTGGATAACATGAAGCTCAACGGGCGTCTCACGCTGGGTGAAAACACGGCTGACAACGGCGGAGCGCGCATTGCGCTCGCGGCACTTGAGCGCATGATTGCCGAGGACAAGACGGGCAAAGAAGGGCAGAGCATCGACAGCTACACGCCAGAGCAGCGTTTCTTCCTGGGATTCGGGCGCGTGTGGTGCGAGAAGCAGCGGCCGGAATATTTGCGGATGCAGGTCAGCACGAATTCGCATTCGCCGGGGAAGTATCGCGTGGATGGAGTGGTGCAGAACATGCCGGAGTTCCAGAAGGCTTGGGGATGCAAGGTGGGGCAGCCGATGGTGGCCGAGAACGCTTGCCACGTGTGGTAGTCGGGGCGGTTGGCGATTCGGGTCAACATCAAAAGCCCCACTTCTCGCAAAGGACGCGAGAAATGGGGCACCTAGCGCGATCCGTCTCTCAGAATTCTGGCGTCGGCAGAAAAACTTTCGCGCCCGTCGAACGGCACACGTCGATCACCTGCACGACCTGCCCAAACGGCAGTCGTTCGTCGGCTTTCAACAGAATCATATTTTCATCGCCTTTCTGGAAATGCCGCCTGAGCGTACTTTCCAGAGCGGACCAGGAGATCTCGTCGCCGTTCACTCTCAGCAATGGCCGTTGCTGGCCCGAGTTGAGCAACTGAACGACGGTGGCTACCGCGCCCGCGGGCAACGCCGGAGCGATCTGCACCTCCAACCCATTCGGGGGCACAACGGTTCCGGACGCAGGAGATGCTGGCTGCGATGTCAACAGGATTGGGGCTTCGAACGCGACCACACGTGCAGCCTCAAGGACTCTCTCCACATCGGCAAACGGCGCGCGCGCATCGGCTTTGATGTAGAGCTTTTGGTCGCGTCGGCGCGGACGGCTCTTCATCTCGTCGGCTAAGGCCGCGGGTGTTACGGGCTCAATTCCGAAGAACAGGTTGCCGTCGGCGGTAACGGCGACGATCCGGGCGTCCTGGTTGTCTGCTTCGGGCATGGGTGCGGCGGTGCTGGTTACAGCCATTTGCACGCTGACGCCTTGTTGCAATTGCTGCGTGTGTCCCGCACGAGGCGTGAACAGTAAAGTCGCGCTCAGTGCGATGAGGGTTAGTGCGAATAGGTTCGATCTTGTTCGAGTATTGATCGTGAACGATTTCATAGCATCTTCTCCTTGTCACGTTGCCCTTAGGGCTGAAACTCGGTTCGGAGTGACTCTGAACCGGCCGTCTAAAAGCCGGTCCCTTCTCGGTTGCTGGTGGCGTCGGCCGCGTGCGAGGCCGAGACGGCCTCGCGACAGCCGGCGAGACGCCGGCGCTACGGTTTTGCTCCTCCTAGCGACGTGGTCGCTAGCATGCCGCCGAGGCCCATGGTTTCTACTGCTGATGAGGGCACGATGACCATCGCGCCCTTTTCTTTGACGGCTTCGTAGAGCATGTTCATGGCGCGCAGATGCAGGGCTACGGGGTTTTCGGCGTAGGCGGCTGCGGCCTGCACGAAGCTGTTGGAGATTTCACTTTCGGCCTGGCCGAGAATGATGCGGGCCTGGCGTTCGCGCTGGGCTTGCGCCTGGCGCGACATGGCGTCCTCCAAACCTGACGGAATCTTCACGTCGCGGATCTCGACCGATTGAACTGTGATTCCCCATGGATTCGTTTTTTCGTCGAGAATGCGTTGTAGTTCGCGGCCCATGGTCTCGCGTTCGGTGATCATTTGTGCGAGTTCGTGGCGACCGATCGATTCGCGCAGCGCGGTTTGCGCGCTCATGGTGATGGCCTCAATGAAGTTCTCGACTTCCAGAATGGATTTCTCGGCGTTCCAGACCAGCCAGAAGACGATGGCGTCGACATTCACGGGGACGGTGTCGCGAGTGAGCGTCGATTCGGCGGAGACGCTGGCGACGCGGACGCGCTGGTCCACGTAGGGGCTGAGGGTCTCGAAGATCGGGATGATGTGGCACGGGCCGGGGCCGCGCAGACCGACATAGCGGCCGAGGCGCAGGACTGCGACCTTTTCCCACTGGCGCACGACTTTGATCGCGAACAAAAAGTAGACTCCGACCAGGGCTCCGACGATGGCCGGGGCGGGATGGTGGATGGCCCAGGACACCGCGATGCCAATTACGAAACTGATTACGAACAACAAGAGGGCAATGCCACTGACTTCGTTTTTCCGAATGTTCGCCATGATGTCTATCTCCTTTTTGGCAACAAGTCGCGCAGACGATCGATCANNCGTTCGGCAGAATTCTTTTCCAGCTTTTTGTTTGCGATGAAAGTTCCCGTGCCTTGGTGGGTTTCGAGCAGGCCACCGAGTTCCAGTTCGCGATAGGCGCGCATCACGGTGTTGGGATTGATGGCGAGATCGACGGCAAGCTGGCGCACCGTGGGGAGTTGATCGCCAGCAGTTAGCGACCCGGAGGCAATTCCGCTGCGCACCTGGTCGATCAGTTGGCGGTAGACCGGGACGCCGCTATGGAGGTCGATCACGAACCGGGGTGGCGCGGGAGTGTGGTTCCTTCCCATGTGTGTCAGTGTACTATAGTACTAGTACATTATGTCAAGAAAAATCTTCAACCACTAAGGACACGAAGTTTCACGAGGGAAAATCTTGGGGACGGGGGTTCAACGCTGAGCGACGGCGACGAAGAGATGACGATGAGATGGGGCGGCCCTTGTGGCGCTGCCGAGTGCGGCGGCGAGACGCCGCCGCGACAGCCGGCAGGATGCCGGCGCTACTGGCAATGCTACGTTTTCGCGACCTTGAAGCCTTTGCGGCGTTGTTCGCTGTAGCGGTGCAGCGCGTCGAGGATGATGGGGTACGCTTCACCTGGAGGGCGTATCTCATCGACCTCGACGGCCTTGCCTTCCAGTTGTTTGTAATCCTGAAAAAAGCGGCGCAGCATGAGCAGGCGGTGCGGCGGCATCTCCGACGCTTCTTTATAGGAATTGAATTCGGGATCTTCGGTCGCGATGGCGATGATTTTGTGATCCTGCTTGCCGGCGTCGATCATGGTCATCAGGCCGATGGTGCGGGCGTGAATGATCGTCAGCGGGACGACTGTCTCCTGGCACAACACCAAGACATCGAGCGGGTCGTCATCTTCGGCGAGCGTCTGCGGAATGAAGCCATAGTTCGCCGGGTAGTAGACGGCCGAATAGAGGATGCGGTCGAGGCGGATCAGACCGCTGGACTTGTCGAGTTCGTACTTCACGCTCGAGCCGAAAGGGATTTCGACCACGCAATCGAATTCGTGGGGAAGTTTGTCGCCGGGAGTTACGTCGTGCCAAGGATGGATCATAGGAATGAAGATGAGACTCATTTATTCTAGCGGACGCGGAGCGGAATCATCGAACTGCGGGATCGAACGCGGGCGGGATCAAGCGTGCAACTAGGGCCGTCGGCGAGAGGACTGCAGTAGATGGGGCAACTGTTCTCTGACTGCGCGGTGCAGATGCCGATTTTGTTTCCGCATGGCGGATTGCTCGTGCCGGGGAAGGTTGTAAAGACTCATGGAAACTTCGACCAGCATGCGGTCCAAGGCCAGAAGGACGTCCATCATCTGACGGGGATCGCCCCCTCGATAGTCTGGCTGGCGTACTCTATTCTGCTCCCGCTTCGTCATGGGGTGCACCGTCTGGTTGTCCTCAGGCACTCGGAAGAACTCCTTCACAACAAATAACGGCTCGAAGCCGGGAATGGAAATTGAAACAATCGATGGGGCGCATCGGTGCGGACGGATCGCAGTAAGTGTTTGAAAACAGAGTGCATGGGGCAGGCAGCGAGTCGTTCGGCCGATGCGAAGGATCGATTCTTTGAGTGGGCGGCGACTGTCCTGCCATATCTTGATTCTCACGTCGGTGACGCGTAGTCTGAGAGTGGGGTGCATCCTTTCCGGGGGCTTTATGTCGAGTCAAGGCAATACCTATCTGAAGTTCGGTGGAGCGACGGCGGTGATTCTGCTGCTGCTCGGCTACCTGGCCTATACCGGGGTGCAGGACAGCAAGAGTTACTACGTCACGATTAAAGAACTGCACAAGATGGGCGATGGCGCTTACGCAAAGCGTCTGCGGGTTGCCGGGAATGTGCAGCCGGGCTCGATCAAACGGGTAGGAACGCACGTGCAGTTTGTTTTGATGGAAGAAGATCAGACTCTTCACGTGGACTACACCGGGACGGAAGCTCCGCCCGACACGTTCAAAGATGATTCCCAGGCGCTCGCCGACGGTCGATTCGACCGGGACGGCGTGTTTCATGCCAAACAACTGCAGGCGAAGTGCGCGTCGAAGTATGCACCGCAGCAGCCGGGGGCTCGGGCGAACGGCGTACGACCTTCCGAACCTGCGAAGAGTATGACGCAGGTGCAGACCAATCCGGCGGGCACGGCGAACTGATCGGCCGCGGGCCTTTCACTCATTCCGACACCTCTGCTTCTTCGTTCTCCGGATTCGTGCCGGACGGCGTATCTTCGTGTCAATCTTCGCAAAAGCGCATAGATGCGCTATCGTACCTGTGACATTCTGGCTGCCATCTTCCGGTGCCTGTGACTGACGCCATCCCGCCCAACGCGCCCATCATCACGGTGCACAACGTCGTCAAGCAGTTTGGACGGTTTGCCGCCCTGCGCGGCGTGACCGCGGAGTTTGACGCGGGGCGATTTCACGCGATCCTGGGGGAGAACGGTGCGGGGAAGACTACGCTGTTGCGGGCGTTGGCCGGACTGGCGCAGCCGACGCGGGGGGAGATCTCGATTTTCGGCAAGACGCCGCAAGAGGCGTGCCGCGATCTTGGGTATATGGCGCATCCGTCGCTGCTTTACGACGAGATGAGCGGGATGGAAAACCTGCGGTACTTTGGGCGGCTTTACGGGATTGTGGGTGGTCGCAATGGTGGTCGCAGTAAAGACGGGCGCTGTGAAGAGGTGATCCGGAGTGTGGGGCTGGATCCGGAGTTGACGCGGCCGGTTGGGCAGTATTCGCAGGGGATGCGGCAGCGGATGTCGTTGGCGCGGGCGATTCTGCACGATCCACGCGTGCTGCTGCTGGATGAGCCGTTCTCGAACGTGGACGTGCATTCGGCGCGGGCGATGGTCGGGCTGCTCAGGGGCATGCGTGACGCGGGGAAGACGGTTTTTGTGATCACGCATCAGGCGTTGCTCCTCGAGGGCGTGGCCGATGAGTTTGTGTGGATGCAGGCGGGGGAGATCGTGGACCGCACTCCCACACTGGCCCGCGCGGCAGGCGGCGAGGACGTCCAATGAACTCTTTCTGGTCGTTGGTCGCCGCGACGCTGGTAAAAGATATTCGGCTGGAGTGGCGTTCGAAAGATGCGCTGAATTCCATGCTGTTCTTTTCGTTGCTGGTGGTGGTGATTTTCAGCTTCTCGTTCGATCCGCTAGCGGAAGAGTCGCGCCACATTGCTGGTGGATTGATCTGGGTTGCGTTTCTGTTTGCTTCGGTGGTGGCGCTCAATCAGACGTGGGCGCGCGAGCTGCGCAATCAGGTGCTGGATGCGTACCGGGTTTCGCCGGCTCCGGCGAATGCATTATTTCTAGCCAAGGCGCTGGGAAATTTTCTGTTCGTGAGCGTGCTGGAAGCGCTGATGACGCCGTTGTTCGTGATTTTTTACAACCTGCGGGTGCTGGGTCCGGCGTGGCAGTTGATTCCGATTGCCGTGCTCGGAACGTGGGCGCTGGTGGTGAATGGGACATTCTTCGCGGCAATGTCATTGCGGACGCGCAGCCGCGAGATCATGCTGCCGCTGCTGCTGTTTCCGATTTCGATTCCGGCCGTGCTGGGCATGGTGGCGGGGACGACATCGATTCTGACCGGTGAAGAGTCGGCGCACTTTTGGATCGTGTTGCTTCTCACCTACGATGTGGTGTTTACTACAGCTTGTCTGGCAATGTTTGGAATGATTCTGCACGTAGAATGAAACGGATCTTCCCCATTCTTTCGATCGTCACCGCGGTTCTGCTGGCGTATGCCTTGTATCAGGCACTCGTGGTGGCGCCTACGGACGCGCAGCAGGGCGATGTGTACCGCATCATTTATTACCACGTGCCTTCGGCGTGGACAGCGTTTCTTCTGTTCTTCATTAATTTCATCGCATCGATTCAGTACCTGGCCAACCGGAAGCCTTCGACGCAGAGTGCGGCAAAGTGGATTGTGCTCGCGATTGGAGTCATCGGGGTGATTGCGTGTTTTCTGCCGCCGGTGCAGCAGTTGATACCGAAGGGCATGCGTCCGAGTGCGGTGGCGACGACGGTGTTGTTGATTCCGATTTTCTATTTCTTGATCGGGAAGTTGTTCCCGGGTCAGAGTCTCGACGTGCTGGCGGTGACGACGGCCGAAGTGGGCGTGGTGTTTTGCACGATTGTGCTGGTCACGGGACCGATCTGGGCGCGGCCGGTATGGGGAATATGGTGGGCGCCGGGGGACATCCGACTGACTTCGACGCTGGTATTGTGGCTGATTTATGTGAGTTATCTGGTGCTGCGGCGCTTTTCGAATAGCGCGCAGACGCAAATGATGGCGGCGGCGCTGGCCGTGTTCGGGGCGCTCGATGTGCCGCTGGTTTATTTCTCGATCTGGTTTTTCCGCACGCAGCATCCGCAGCCAGTGATTGGCGGAGGTGGGTCGATGGATCCGCGGATGTTGCACGTGCTTGTAGTCAGCTGGACGGCATTTCTTTTCTTCGCTTTTCTGGTGTGCTGGTCGCGGTTCCGGTTGGAGCTGTTGCACCGGGAGATTGAGGAAGCGCACGCGATGGAGTCTTTGGTGGGAGCGGGTGTGGCGGCCAAGGCCAGCCTTCCGCTCGGTCGGAGTTCGCGATGAATGCTATTAAGTTTCTGTTTGCCGCTTACATTGCGACGTGGGTGATCCACGGGGTTTATCTGGGAAGCTTGGTTCGGAGATTTAGTCGGTTGAGGCAGCAGTTGAAGGAGTTGGGGAAGAAGTAGGCGGGCTTCCGGGCTCTTGGCTCCCGGCTCCCGATTTTCGACAGCGGCGGAGCCTCAGTGAGAGAGTCCGTCAAACAGAGTGCCGTCCCTTCGGGACTCGTTGATTTTCTCTATTTTCACCCGGCACTTCCGTGCCGGGCTTTCACATGCCGCCGCTTCGCGGCTTGAGTCTGGCAGAGCTTGTCCCAGCGTCCTCCCACAGACTCATTGCTCGCGGTCAGTCCGACGACTTTCTGCTGCCTTCACGGCCATCGAGCTTCGACGCGGAGGGACACGAAGCTGAAAGCCTTTCAACTCAGTTGCTGGCTTTCCATTCCTTCTGCAGGGCGGCGAGGAAGTCGGGGCTGCCGTTGGAGCGGAGGAATTCGTAGTCTTCGATCAAGGCGGCGGTGCCGATGCGGGCGGACGGCAGGGGATTTTCCACCCGAATGACGCGAGCGGTGAAACGGACGCGGACGGCGTCGGTGAGGGTGACGTGGGGCGGGAAGGTGAGGGTGACTTCGAGCTTGGTTCCGGCCTCGACGGCGCGGTCGAGGTAAAAAAAGACGCCGCGGGCGCTGACGTTCTGGGTCTCGGTGTGGAACTCACTCTCGCCCTGGAGCCGGACAATGGCGGGCAGGCGCATGTCAAAGCGCCGCATCATCCGCCGATCCTGTGAATTCGGTTGCATGGCCAGAGCGCTCCGCCAAGAGCGCGTACTACCAGAAAAGCAGAGCAGACGGCTAATGCCCAAGAGGCTCAAGGCCTGAATTTGAACTGTGTGCGGCCCTGTAGCCCTTCAATGTATAGAAACATCAGCAGTTTGCAACAGGAAAATGCGAATCGGAACTGATTCGGTAATCTGTTCGGAATTCGGAACAGACTCCTTGTTCCGCGAGCCGCGGGAGGACGCACGAATGCGCATGGCTCAGGGGGGTTGATAGCAATCCCTCTGCCATCGCGATTCGTGGGGAGCAGCCAGCTTTGAGCGAAGAATGAGGGGGTTGCAGATGCGCTCCACCGGAATGACCGTGGACTGGTGCAATTGGTTGCGGAAAGAGGATCTTTCTTTCTGCAGCGCTTTTCCACAGCGGGGATCTGGAAACGAGGAGGGTGCAACTCTCTTCACGCCACTTTTGTGCCAGAGCGCGGCATCTTTCGACGGCCTCGAGCGCATCTGACGAATCTTGGAGCCCCGGCAGGCCGGAGGTTCGCTTGACTTGTCTATCCGGTAGATGTTTAAGTAGTTATTTAATTTTTCCGCCAGTTCCAGTGACAAGCAAGCCGCGGTCAGGTTCGCCGGCGCGACGCTCGATGGATTTGTGCGCCGTCCCAAATCTCTCCACTGATCTGAGCGAAGAATGATCGCAAGAACGATCGGGATAAGCACGATCGAAAGAATACTGGTTTGACTGCATCGGAGGAACGAGTGAACGTAGAGCGCCGTTGGTTGGGAACATCCGTGGTACGAGTTCGTGTTCTGGCCGCTGGGCTGGTGCTGCTAGGGGCAGGATGCGCAGTCCTCGGGTGGGGTTCCCGCTCACGCCAAACCGCCGCGAACGCCGCGGCCCACCTTCCAGCGATCGAAGCGCCGGCAACGGCTGTACCGGGCCTTTTGGCGCCGTCGCAGGCTGGTTCCGCGGGAGCCAGCGGAGACGCGCAGTCGCGGGCGCGCTCGCTCTTCGCAGGACTGCCGCTCATCTTTGAGCCGAACCAGGGACAGGGGAACTTGGACCCGGCCGACCAGCGCGCGAAGTTCGTGACCCGCGGCTCCGGATACAGTCTGTTCTTGGGCTCCGAGGGAGCGATTCTGAGCCTCGTGTCTCGCGAGCAGTCCAAGTCGAAGCAGGATGCGTCGCTGACCCGTGTGGACTCGCTGCAGATGAAGCTGGCGGGCGCGAATCCGAATGCCCACGTTTCTGGCGCGGACTTGCTGCCGGGCAAGAGCAACTATTTTCTGGGCAATGATCCGGCGAAGTGGCACCGTGGTGTTCCGCAGTTTGCGCGGGTGCGGTATGAAGACGTTTATCCCGGAATCAATCTGGTTTTCTACGGGAATCAGGGACATCTGGAATACGATTTCCAGGTGGCGCCTGGGTCGGATCCGAAGCAGGCCGAACTGGAATTCAATGGCGCGAAGCAGTTGGAGTTGAAGGACGGCGCCTTGGTAATCCAGAGCGGGGGCGGGAGCGTGCGGCTCGATGCTCCGCGAGTGTACCAGGAGATCGCGGGCCGCCAGCAACCGGTTGAAGGCCGTTTTGTTCTGCGTGGGGCGAACCGCGCGGGATTCGCGATCGGCTCTTACGATCACTCGCGCGAATTGATCATCGACCCCATTCTGACGTTCTCCACCTACTTTGGCGGCAGCGGCGACGAGAAGGCGACTTCGGTGGCGGTGGATGGAAGTTTCAATATCTACATCACAGGTTCGACAACGTCTCCGAATCTCCCGACGGTTGCTGGGATTTTTCAGCCAGCGCTGGGCGCTGGAGCTACACAGAACGTTTATGTCGCCAAGATCACTCCGCCCTTGGGATCGATTGTGGCTGCTCTTGACTATGTGACGTATCTGGGTGGCTCCGGCAGCGACTACCCGGTTGGCATCAGCGTCAACGGCGGCGGCGAAGCCTACGTTGCGGGCACGACGACCTCGGCTAATTTCCCGACGACGCTGAGTGCCTATCAAAATGCGCCCGAGGTCGCGGGCACTCACGCCTTCGTGACCTGGCTGCAGAACGACGCCACGGCGTTGAAGTATTCCTCGTACCTTTCGGGCAACGGCACCGACATCGCCAGCGGGATGACGCTCGACGCGTCGGGCTACATTTATGTGACCGGCACCACGACATCAACTGATGCCTCCAGCGGTCTGATCCAGTTCCCAGCCAGCAATCTGCCACAGGGAGTGCCATTCCAGAGCATTTCGCGCTCCCCGGGTCAGCCCCAGTTTTTCGTGACCAAGGTCAATACGAGCGCACCGAGGCAGGCGAGTATCGCGTACTCGACCTTTTTTGGCGGGGCCAGCTTTAACACTCCGACCGCGGTCGCTGTAGGCGGCGGCATTGCCGTCGACACGAGCGGCAACGTCTATTTCACGGGCACGACGAACTACTTGTTCTCGGGATGCGCGGGTTGCGGCGGCAGCGACTTTCCCATCCTGAACGCGTACCAGCCGTGTCTGGGTGTGCCCCCTCCGACCCAGATCACCAATCCTCCGTCGTGCACGACCGATACGACTACGACGGAGCCGGACGCCTTCGTGGCAAAGCTCAATTTGAATCCCACTGCAGCGCAGGGACAACAGCTGGTATGGTCGACTTACCTGGGAGGCGGCGGGACGGACTCTGGCGCGGGCGTCGCCGTTGATACTGGAGCGGCCAACGTCTACGTTGTCGGAACCACGAACTCCTCCCCATTTGCCATTGTAACGACTCTGAATACGGCCGCTCCATATCAAATCTGCCTGGACACAGCAATCAATCCGCCAGCGGGCACGCCGTGCCCCACATTCACTACGACTCCCCCCAACGATGCCTTCGTGGCACGGCTGACCAACCCGACCACGACCACGGGTACTGCGGTGAACGTGGCGCTGAACTACTTCTCCTATCTGGGAGGGGCCAACGACGAAGCCGGCCTGGCGATCACAGTGGACTCCGCCGCGGGGGCCGTGATCACGGGATGGACCCAATCATCTGATTTCCCTGTTTTTCCCGTCGGTACGAGTTCTCTGACCGGCTTCCAGGATGCGTTTACAGCCCGACTGAACACCACCGCGGTGCTGGGGCAGACGACGGCGGGCTCCTGGGTTAATTACTTCGGGGGCAGCAGCGCTGACTCGAATACGGTGTTCACGGAAGGGACCGGGGTCACGCTCGACGTCAACCAGAACGCCTACTTCGCTGGAGACACGAATTCGGTCGACTTGCAGGTCAATAAGCCATTGCAGGCGACCAACAACAGCAACCCTGGGGGGTACGACGCCTTTGTGACCCAACTGGGACCAGCGTTGAGTTTGTCGATCACGGGAGTGCTGTCATCGGGGACGAACCAGTCTTTCGTGGATGCGGGGAATCCGGCAACGTTCACTTATACGGTGACGAACAACGGCCCAGACGTGGCCAGCAGCATCACAGTTCTGGACAACGTGAGCCCGTCGGTCACGGGTGTGCCGCTTAGTAATATTAGTGCGAGCGTCAGTTCAGGGACTTGCGGGGGAGGCTCGACCAATACCAACGTGAGTTGTACCCTTCCACCCCTGCAGGCTGGCTCGACCGCAACGGTCGTCATAACGGCAACGCCTGCGGCGAATAGCAGCGGGAGCCCTTCTTCCTTCAACGGCGGGTCGGTGCAGGCGATAGGGCCGGGCAATGTGGTTCTGGCGCAGACCTCGGTCGCCGCGCAGACGTCCGATTTCAGCATCTCCGTCAGTCCTCCGAACGGCAGTGTGGCGCGGGCTGGTGATACGGCTGTCTACGAAGTGCAGTTGTCACCGCATACCGCTTACTCCAGCAGCATCTCGCTGGCGTGTAGCGGCTTACCCACTGCGTCTAGCTGCAACTTCACGACCCAATCGGTCAAGCTGGTAGGGGGTCCAGGGTCTTCCACGCTCAACTTGGTGACGACGGCGAGGCCAGTGGTCACGCCCGCGGCGAGTCTGCGGAGCCTTTATGGGCTCTGGCTGGCGGTTCCGGGATTGACGCTGCTGGGTGTGGGAGTCGGAGGCGACAGGCGCCGCCGGCGTATCCTGGGAATTTTCATGTTGTGCGCTCTGTTTGCGCTGCTTCTGCTGCAGCCGGCTTGCGGTGGGACGTCGACGCAAGCGCCGGTCAGCGGAACGCCTCCGGGAATCTACACGATCACCGTCACGGGGACGTCGGGTAGCGACAGCAAGAGCAGTTCCATCACGCTGTCGGTCCCGTAGGTTCAACGCGCGAGACGACTGCAAGAAGGGAAGCCCACGGACGTCTCGTCCATGGGCTTCGATGTTTTGGTCAACAGAAAAGGGCTTCGGCCAGAAAGAACTACGCTCCGGCAGACAGTTTGTGGTGCCCTTTGGCTTCGGCAATGCCGTACTGCCGGATCTTATAGAGCAGGGCTTTGTAACTGATCTGCAGGATCGCGGCAGCCTGTTTGCGGTTCCAGTTGGTCTGTTCCAAAGCTTGCGTGATGGCCTGTGCTTCGGCTTCATCTTTGGCCGTGCGCGCCAGAGATTTCAAGCCACCCGGCTCAGCTCCGCGGGCAGAGGAATCGCCGGGACCTCCGCCAGTGCCGTCGTTGCGGGGAAGCAGTTCGCTGACTGCCAGGTTCTCGTCTCCAAGAATCAAGTAGCGCTTCAGGAAGTTATTCAACTCACGAAGATTGCCGGGCCAGGAATGATTCTGGCAGGCCTGCAGCAGCGCCGGTGAGAGCGGAAGCGGCGCGCGCGCGTAACGCTCGGCCATGCGCGACATGGAGTGCTTGAGCAGGATGGGAATCTCTTCTTTGCGCTCGCGCAACGGCGGAATCTGCATGGTGAAGGCGTTGAGGCGGTAGTAGAGATCCTCGCGCAGGCGCTTGTTGGCGAGAGCTTCGGGAATGTTGATGTTGGTCGCGGCCAGGATGCGGACATCGACCTTGATGACGGAACGGCTGCCCAGGCGCGAGAATTGCTGATCCTGCAACACGTGCAGGAGTTTGGCCTGCAGAAGCGGCGGCATTTCGCCGATTTCGTCGAGCAGAATCGTTCCGCGATTGCACAGCTCGAACTTGCCGGGTTTGGCATGGGTTGCGCCGGTGAACGCACCCTGCTCGTAGCCGAACAACTCGCTCTCAAGCAGGTCGGCCGGAACCGCGGCGCAATTCACCTTGAGGAATATGCGATGGGCGCGCGGCGAAAGCTTGTGGATCAGGCGTCCGAGGACTTCCTTGCCGGTGCCGCTCTCGCCGAGCAGCAACACGGGGATGTCTACATTGGCGACCAGCGCGGCTTGCGAGCGGATCTTGCGCATCTGGGGGCTAGCGGCGATGAAGAAGACGTCTTCGGAGAGTTCCTCGATTTCTCCGCTGTAAGTCTGTTTGCCCTGACCGAGGCTGAGATCGATGACTGCATCCAGTTCTGCTTTTTGAAACGGCTTGGTGAGGTAGTCGAGGGCGCCCAGCTTCATCGCGTGTACGACCTTGCGCGTGTCGTTGACGCAGGACAGCATCACGACCTTGATGCCGGGTTGGACCTGGCGCAGCTGTTCGAGAGTCTGCAGACCGTCGATGCCGGGCATGAGCACGTCGAGCAGCACCAGGTCGGGCTGCAGGCCCTTTTCTACTTGTTGCAGGGCTTCTTCGCCGGTGGTTGCGGTTTCGACTTTGTAGTCGTCCACCTCCAGCAGCGTTTTGATGTAGCGGAGCATGCCGGGTTCGTCGTCGACCAGCAGAATCTTGGCGGTTGGCTTCATCGGTTTTTCCCTTTGCTGGCGGCGGCCACGGCTGGTTTGAACGGGATCAGGAAAGAAAATTTGCAGCCTGCGCCGGGATCACTCTCGACCCAGATCTTGCCGCCCATGCCGTGCACCAAGCGGCGCGCGATGGCGAGACCCAATCCCGTGCCCTCCTGGGCTTCGGTGCTGGGAAGGCGGAAAAAATCGTCAAAAACTTCCTGATGAAACTCCGGGGGAATTCCGGGCCCGGTATCAGACACGCTGACCTTGACCGAGTTGGGCTGAGTGACGCTCTGACGGCGGCGCTCCGAAGGCGAAGGCCCAGCGGCGGCGCGGCGTTCCCACATGTAGGGCTCGGCGTGCAGCCACACCGTCCCGCTCTGAGGTGTGAACTTGAAGGAATTCTCCAGCAGATTCGAGATCACGCGCTCCAGTTTTGGGGAATCGACGGGGAAAACCGGCAGTTTGTCGTTGGCGAGAAAATAGAGAGCCAACCCTCGTTCCTGAAAGCGATTCGACCACAAGCGGCATACGTCGGCCAGACAATCGTTGATGTTGCCTGGCGCGAACTGCATGCGCAGGCCCCCAGTTTCGAGAGCACTGTAAGTTAAGAAATCCTGAATAAACTGTTGCAGGCGCTGTCCGCTGGCCTGCATGTCGCGCAAGACTTCACGCTGTCGGTCGCTGATTGGGCCCAGCTTCTCGCTCTGCAGCAAATCCACGTAGCCGTTCAGAATCGACAGCGGCGTCTTGAGATCGTGGGCGGCAGAGCCCAGGGCGTTGGTGGTGCGCTGGAAACGCTCGCGCAGTTCCTTGTACTCCTGGAGCAAGTTTTCCGGACTGGGTACATCGCCGTCAGGTCGGGTAGCAGCAACTGGCATAGATTCCGGGATTCCTCCCGCGTCAGAAACACACGTGTTCTTTTGGACACTGGCCATGACGGAATACCACAGGTTTACACGGGGAGAGGGGAAACCGCACCCGACATTTGAAGCACGAGTGCCAGTAACAAAATCGTATGTCAGGCGCAATTTGTTGTCAACGGAAAATGCACGAGAATTACCCAAGTGTAGCAAAAGGTTGCACTTTTGATGACCTATGGGGCTGACGGCTGGACTTATGAGAATCGAACAGAAAGCGAATATAAGTGCGGAAAACTGCCGCTCCTTTACTGGTTTTGCAGTCCGAGACGGGCGGAGTTCAGTGTTCCAGCCCGGTTCTGCACGGAATTTGGCCGGGATTTGGCCCCTCAGGTGCTCCCGACGTGGGGGCTTAGAGCGATGGAGAAGTCTGCATGAACGGCGGAAAAGCGGGAAATGAGCGGCGGAAGTGGGCAAGGTTGCCGCTGGCTGTCCCCGTTTTCGTTCGCAGCCGTGATGGGAAGGGCAAGGACTTTCTTGAGTTTGCGACCGCCTTGAACGTGAGCGCGGGCGGGATGTTGGTCGCAATTCGGCGGGCTTTGCCCGCGATTGCTCAGATCCGGCTGGAAATCCCCAGTGCGCCGGTGGCGGCGCTAGCGTTATTGCCAAATGCGTCCCGGACCCTGCGTGCCAAGGCTCTGCGCAGCACTCCGGCCGAAGGGTACTACTTGCTCGGCCTGAAGTTCGCGCGTCCGTTGCTTCTGCCTGGCAGTCCAAATGGCCGACGGCGGAAAATCGCTTCTGCGGTGTGAAAATGTTTGCGCATCCTGCCTTCCAGAGTGTTACCCTTGGGACCAATCCCTGATTACCGGGGTATGCCCATCCTGCTCTTTGGTAAGTTGATACTCTTCAACTACATAAGTTAGAGTTGGGTGGTCGGTCGTGTGCCGGGGTGCCTTTGGCTCTCCGGGTGCAGGGTAGTGTCTCTCCCCCCAATTGGTAGAAACCAGCCATGACAACCAGTAGTGTGAATTCACTCGTCCAGCCTTTGGGGGAAATGCCGCCCGACGCGATTGTTTTCGGGCGCACCGAGGGCATGCGGGCGGTGCGCGACCGCCTGACCAAACTGGCGAGTGCCAACGTCCCGGTTCTGATCCAGGGCGAGAGCGGAACGGGCAAAGACATCATCGCACGCATGATTCATGCGACTTCGCCCTGGCGCACTGGCCCGTGGGTGAAAGTGAATTGTCCGGCGATTCCGGGCACGCTGCTCGAGAGCGAATTGTTCGGCTACGAAAAGGGCGCGTTCACGGGCGCTTACGGAATGAAGCCGGGGCGCGTGGAGATGGCGCACCGGGGCACGCTGTTTCTGGACGAAATCTCCGAGTTGGATATGTCGTTGCAGTCGAAGTTGCTGCAACTCCTGCAGGACGGGCAGTTCTGCCGCATCGGCGCGCAGGAAGACAAGAAAGTAGAAGTGCGGGTGGTGTGCGCGACCAACCGCAAACTGGAACAGGAGATTGAAAACGGCACGTTCCGATCGGACCTGTTTTACCGGATCAATGTGGTGAATCTGCACCTGCCTCCGCTGCGCGAACGGGCGAGCGACATTCCTGAACTGGTCGCGTATTTTCTCGAGTATCACAACCGGAAGTACAACTGCCGGGCGCGCGCTCTCTCCAGCGAATTGATGTCAGAGTTGCGCAAATATCACTGGCCGGGCAACATCCGCGAGTTGGAAAACCTGGTGAAGCGCTACGTGATTCTGGGCAACGAAGAAGTGATTTCGTCCGATCTGGCGCCGCGGGCCACCGACTTCTTCAACGCGGAAATCCCAGTCGACGGGCAGATTTCGCTGAAGAAGCTGACCCGCCAGGCAGTACGCGAGTTAGAGCGGAAAGTCATCCTGAAGGTTCTGCAGAATTGTCATTGGAACCGAAAGCAGACGGCGCGGGCGTTGAGCATCAGCTATCGCGCCTTGCTCTACAAGATCCGCGAAGCCGGACTGCCCTCGAACCGGGTGGTCAAGCGGCGGGACGCGGATAGCCCCAAGCAGGACATAGCAGCGGACTGAGCACGGTAGCATCTCGCAACTTCGACTTCATCCTGCGACTTCATCCTGCGACTTCATTCCCCCACTTGCCGCCCCAGGCGCGGCTTCTCCCGTATTTTTGCGATGTTGCGCATTCGTTTTCACTTTCCACCCCACGCGCAAGTCTGGAATATCCCATAAGTCCTTCTCAGCCGGTGGCTTACAGAACTGCGCACTTTGGTACTCGAGGTGCATATTAAGGGGCAGTACCTTAGCCTATCTCATAAGGTATGAGCCACAGGTCGTCGGAGATTTGAAGACCCAGGCGGAATAACTCCTAGGAGAAAGTACAATGAAGAAAATCCTCTTGCTTGCTGTACTGGCACTGGCCCTGCCAACGGCGATGTTTGCCGGCAGCAGCGTAGACTACACCAATAGTGGCGGTACCTTGTCGGGTTCGAGCGCGGGACTTTCGCTGAGCGGATCCGTCTTGATTGCCGTTAATGGGCTCAATGGAGGCGGGCTGATCACAGGGAACAACCTGGGCAGCGTCGGCTTCTCAACCGGTGCCCTCACGAGCGGTTCGTTGCAAATGGGCGGCACATTCGCGGGTGGTGGATGGTTCACCATCACTGGAAACGGCACCAGCGGAGTTCCGAACGGAACCCTGTTTACGGGAACGTTTGACGGTCCTGTGACCTGGACGCTGGTGACTCTGGCCAACGGAACGCATAACTACACTCTGACCGGCGCCCTAACGGGCTGGACCGGCTCCGGAGCGGCGACCGTAGGTGTGACCGTGCAGTTGACGATCAACACCGGCAGAGGCTACTTCAACGGCAGCACGACCATTTCGAGCGGTGACACGAACATCGTAGTTCCGGAACCGGGCTCGTTGAGCCTGTTGGGAACTGGGTTGATCGGTCTGGCTGGACTGGTTCGTCGCAAGCTGAAGGGCTAAAGCAGTTTTTTGCACTTCATGAAACAGAACCCCGCCGCGAGGCGGGGTTTTTGTTTTGGTCCTTGAGTCGGAATATCGAGCGGGCTCTAGCCGTGGAGTTCCGACAAGGCTTTCTTGGCGTCGGTGTGGTTGGGACTTAGCCTTACAGCCTTCTCCAATTGCTGGCGGGCCTGCGCGTCCTGGTTGGCTTTCTGATACGCGACGCCGAGGTGGTAGTGGAAGTCGGCGTCGTCGGGATCGCCACGCTTTTCGGCCAGCCGCAAGGCTGCCTGAAACTGACCGATCGCGGACTGGTAGACGCCCTTCTGATAGTAGGCCCAGCCAAGCGTATCGGCGGCGTTGGGCGAGTCGGGCATGCCGCGGCGCGCCGTCTGCGCCAGGCCCATCGCGACATCTACGTTGCCGCCCTGCTCGAGAATCACGTAGGCGAGATTGTTGGAAGCGAGAGGATGATCGGGGGAAATGCTGAGCGCCTGCTGGTACATGCCTTTGGCGTGATCCCAGTCCTTTTTCGCTTCATACAATTCACCGGAAAGAATATAAAAGGTGACTTCCCGCGGATTGTCTTTAATGGATTGCTGGTAGAGAGCGAGAGCCTTGTCAGCGGCGCCCTCCTGCACTTGCACTTTGCCGAGTTTTTCGATGGCATCGGAGTTGTTCTTGTCGAGCTCGATGGCTTTGTGCAGGGCGGCTTCGGCGCCGGGCAGATCTTTCTTGCCGTTGAAGAGCGCGGTGCCGAGCAGGTCGTAGAAATTGGCGTTGTTGGGAGACTTGGCGATTTGAGTGTTGGCCGCTACGATCGCCTTGTCGTATTCCTTCTGCGCGAAATAAGTGTTCATCAGGCCGCTGAGGCCCTCGGCGGAAGAAGGATCCTTATCGAGCGCCTGCTGGTAGAACTTCTCCGCCTCAGGGTAATGCTTCTGCGCAAGCTGAATGGTGCCCATCTGGACGTAGGGAGCAGGAATCTGGGGTGCCCGCTGCATGGCGTGTTCGGCGTCCTGCTGAGCGTCGTTGTATTTCAGGCGGGCGAGATCCGCAATGCCTTTGAAGATAAAGCCGTCCGGTGAATACGGCTGGGCGGTGATGATCTGCTGCGCGGTCTGGAGCAGGGCATCGATATCGCCCCGGCGCAATTCCAGGGCCGCCAGGGAGCGCAGCGCATCGGTCAGGTCCGGACGGAGTCTGACTGCCTCACGCCACTCCGATTCTGCGCGGCTGTCATTGTGCTGCAGGGCGAAAGCATTTCCCAACTGGTAGTGGGCGACTGCGTTGTCAGGATCGTTGCGGAGCGCGCTCTGCAGCGAGTCCACGGCGCCGTTGGCGTCATTCTGGCGAAGCTGGACCTGGGCCCTGAACACGAGGCCTTCCACGTCGTGGGCGTTGGCCTTCAGGATCTCGTTGTCGAGTTTGGTGGCTTCGTCGAGGCGGTTCTTCAGGATCAGGAGTTGGATGTAGTTCTTCTTGACCTGAATATCTTTTGGGTGCTCGTTATAAAGCGAACTGTATTCGGCAGTGGCTTTGTCGATATCGAAAGTCGCGTAGAAGTCGCCGAGCATGCGATAGCCTTCGGGATTATCGGAAAGATCCTTCTTGGTTTGCCGCAGGAAGGATTCAGTCTCGTCCTTCTTGCCTTCTTGCATCAGCAACCGGACCAGGGCAGCGCGCGGCGCCGGGTTTTTCGGGGCAACTCCGATGGCGTGTTTATACTGCGCTTCGGCTTCAGGCAAGCGGTTCCGCGACTGGTAGAAGCCGCCCAGAGCCAATTGAGCGTTGATGGCTTTAGGATCGGTTTCGGCTGCCTTCTTGAAATTGGACTCGGCCTGGTCGGGCAGGTTGGAGCGGAGTTGGAACAGGGCAAGCAACAGATAGGACTCGGAGCGGTTGGGGTCGGCGGCGATGGCCTGCTGCATCTCTTGCATGGCAGCGGCAATATTGCTTTGCGCCCCGTAATAGTTGGCCCAGGCCTCGTGGGTTTCGGGGCTGTTGGGCTGCTTGTCGCGGAGGATATCGAGGTGGACCTTTGCCTGCTTGAGAGTGTCCGGAACCGTACTGCCGTCGGGATTTCTTACCGTGACGAGAAGGTTCGCGAGATCAGTATGGGCACGATAGTTATCGGGAGCAAGTTCAACGGCACGGTTCAATTCCTGGAAGGCGCGGTTGCTGTCGCCCAGCTTGAGGTAGGCCTGGCTGAGTTGGTAGTGGGCCTGGGCGAAGCGGGAATCAACCTGGATGGCATTGCGATACTGGATTTCCGCCTCGCGGTACTTGCCCTCCGCAAAATATTTTTCGCCGCTTTCGAAATATTTCTGCTTGCGCACGTTGGGGTCACGGGAGCAGCCGGTAAACGCAACAAGCAGAAGGGAGCAGGCCAGAAGCAAACGGACGGACACGGAGCGACTCATATTGGGATTCTCCAACTGCGGATGCGGAAGGCACACGAGGGCATTCCTCCGCACAACGCCTCATGATACTGCAAGGTAACCGAGGAAAACAGTTACTGGAGTCATACTTTGATCGCGATTGAAGGAATCTCGTTAGCGCGGAACGTAACTGTCCAGCAGAGGCACAACTTTCTCTACGAACGGAAGAAGGCGCTGCTGCGCGGCATCGGCTGTCTCGCCGGGATAGAGCGGGGTCGTAACGCGTACCAGGGAACCGTCGCTGCGGTTCATCTTGATGGAATCTTTCACCAAGTAGTATTTGACCCAGTACTCGCTGGCGACTCCGCGATTATGCGCCCAGAACCAGTAAAGAACGAGTTGCCGGGAGTCGCCTTTCGCAATCAGATAGCGGTTAACGGGAAACGGTTCGTGACCTGGGATGGTGAGAGTGATGCGCTCGTTTTCCAGCGGGCTCCAGCCTGATCCGGGGAGGCAGTGCTGTGGCGAGTGGGGGGACTCTCCGACACGCTGGCTGCGGTAAAAAGGGATGAACAGATCGATGTACCGAGTTTTTTCCGGGTTCCAGTAGACCCGCAGAAGATAATCACTCGGCTTGAGTACATCGAGGGACCCCTGTTCGATTGCCCGATCCTCATCGGTCCAGTCGCCTAATTGCGTGGGGAACTCCTTCAGCTCAAGACGTGGCGGAAAGACTTCGCTGCCTGCGCGTGCGTGAAGGAGCACGGCCGCGCTGGCGATCAGCAGAGTGGCCAGGACGAAACTTGTGGTGGAGCTCTTCACAACCGGGAACACCGTCATTCTTGCCGGAGTGCCCGCTGTGAGCGACTCATCGCCCTTCTCGGGGAAAAAGAAGCGGATGAGTGAGTGCAGACCGTAGAACATGAGCAGAGAAATGGCGAAGGTGATCAATCCCCAGGAAGCGTGGAAATAGCCCTCGGCTGCCTCGGGACCCCAATACTGGACGAGCAATCCGGTGCCGACAATGCGGACATCGTTGGCGAAAACCGTGATGGGCACGGCGGCGAGAGCGAGCAACCAGCGCACCCAGAGGCGCTTTTCCAGCAGATATCCGTAGATGATCGCGAGCGCCACCAGAGACATGAGAGAGCGAATGCCGCTGCAGGCCTCGGCCACTTCGAGAGGCATGGCAGCCAGATTGATTACGTTGCCCTCGCGCAGGACCGGAACTCCGAACACGGGGAGCACTGTGGCAGCGACCTGCGAGGCGAGCAGTTGTAGCGGGAAGGTGATCTGATTCAGAACGATGGTGGGAATGGGGATCATCATCAGCAGGAATGCCCAGGGGAACAACACAGCGCGGAAAAAATTCCATCCGATAAGAAGGATTACCAGCCCGGCCAGAACCAGCAGCACCGAAGAGCGCTCGAGGAAGAGTTCCGCGCCCATGCGGCCTAAGATGAGAACTCCCAGGCCGGCCACCAGAGCGGCCAGGCCGGACCAGGATGGCCGAGTGAGGATCCGAGCGAGGCGATCGCGCTGCTGCCAGATCACGAAGGCGGAGAACAAAGGGACGATGAACCCGTGTGAGGTATTGTCATCGGTCCGCCACTGATGGACCAGGCGTACGAGAGTCGGCCAATAAAGCCAGACCAAAAGCGCCGCCAGGATGCCCACTTGCCAGAGTGGAACGGCTCTGAGGACAGCTGACGCCGGGCGGGCGGTTGACGACTCGCTTTGCTCGGGCTCGGTATGCACTTGCTCGGTTTGCACCTATTGGACCACGGGAACCGGAATTTGTGCGGTGGGGAACTTCGAGAATAAGCGAAACAGCGCGGGTGCGCAATGCAAACTCCGGTACCGAGGTGGCTTACTGGGGTAACTTTCGGAGGTCGGTACGGGCCACTATGCTTGATGGATGGGCCTTAGGTTGCCCCCGCAGAATTCAATTCAAGGCGCTCGACTTGTGAAAAAGTGGGTGGCAGCTGTGGCAGAGTGAGCCACCCAAAGTGAGAAAAGTTTTTCCCACAAATCCCCTAGTCACAGGGCAACGGAATTCTGACCAGATCCTGGAACATCCCCCGCCGGTTCAGTCTTTTTGTCCTAAGTTATTGAAAACAATAGGTGCAATAGAATCTCTGTCTTTGTCGGCAGAACTCACCGCAGTGGCAATCCTCGTGCTCTGAGAACTACAGCGAATCGTGGGGGCATCGGCCGTCCCCTGCATAAAGTGGAAAAGGTAAAAATGGGCAACTTCTTGCCAACTCGTGCGAAAAGCGGAGAAGGCTCGGCGGCCGAGCCGGCCGGACTTGCGTTCGTGGAAGGTGTGAGCGCGAGCATGCGGCCGGTGGAAGCAGTGATCCGGGAACTGGCGCAGAGCGATGTTCCCGTCCTCGTGCTCGCTGAGCCGGGAGCGGGCAAGCACGCCACGGCGCAGCGCATCCATCAAATGTCGCAACGCAGCGCGCAGCCCTTCCGTTGGTTTCAGTGTCTAGGACTCGAGCCAGAAGACCTGGAGATTCTGCGGGAACAAGAAGACGACGGCGCGCAGCCAAGCACCGGAACGATCTATCTGCAAGAGTTGGCCGACTTGAGTCAGGAGTGCCAGACCCGCCTGCTGGAGGCGTTACCGCAATCGCATGGGAAACGCGTGGCCGCAAGCCATCGCACCCGGCTGATTTGTGGAAGCGCCCGTGATCTGGAAGTGGAAGTCAAGCGGGGGCGGTTGCGCGAGGATCTCTATTACCGCATCAGCGGTGTGTGTCTGCGGCTGCCTCCATTGCGCCAGAGGAAAGAAGACATTGCGTTTTTGATGGGGCACTTTCTGCGCAAGTATGCGCGGGATTTCTGTCGTACGGTTCCTGACCTGAGCGCCGAGACCCTGCGCCTGTTTCTCGATTATTCGTGGCCAGGGAACTTGCGGGAACTGGAAGACGCGGCCCGGGTGCTGGTGGCGCTGGGAGATGAGCAGGTGGCCCTGGGCGGTCTGCGCGCTTTGTTGCGCAAGCCCGAGGCGGGCGTCAACGGAGGAGGAATTTCTCTGAAGGCAGCGTCGCGGGCGGCCTCGCGCGAGGCGGAAAGGGAGCTGATCCTGAACACATTGACGCGCACCCGCTGGAACCGGCGGCGGGCCGCGGAGGAACTGCAGATCAGCTACAAGGCTTTGCTCTACAAGTTGAAGCAAATTGGATTTGAAGGAACGGAGCGTCCTAACTCCGCGGAGACCGTATGACGAAAGCGATGAAACTGGCAGTGTTGATGGGGATGGGTTTACTGGCAGCGGGACTGCTGGCGCAGACCAGCGGTGCAGAGAAGACCGAGGCAGACAAGAATGCGAAGCCGGCAGCAACTGTGCAGGGGTCAGAGGCATCTTCTGATTCCGATTATTCGATTGGAGCCGACGACCAGCTGCGCATTACGGTCTGGAAGGAACCGGATCTTTCGGAAACCCTGCCAGTACGCCCGGACGGAAAGATCTCAATGCCGCTGCTGAACGATATTCCAGCGGCGGGCCTGACTCCGTTGCAGCTGAAGGATTCGATTACCGAAAAACTGAAGAAATTCATCGCGGATCCGCGGGTGACCGTGGTGGTGATGGCGATGAACAGCCGGCGCATTTTTGTGACCGGAGAAGTTGTACACACCGGGCCGATGGCTTTGCTGCCGCACATGACGATGTTGCAAGCGCTGTCGCAGGCGGGTTTCACGCAATTTGCCAATGTCAAAGGGATTTACCTGCTGCGCACGGAGAACGGCAAACAGGAGAAATTGCCGTTCAACTACAAGGAAGTGATCAAAGGAAATCACCCCGAACAGAACATCCAACTGAAACCGGGCGACACGGTGGTGGTTCCGTAAGGAAAGCGATGAGAAAACTTCAGAGCATCTGGATCCTGGGCATGCTGGTTTTTGCGCTGAGTGGAGCATGGGCCCAAGACAGTTCCACGCCGCCGTCGACTGAGCCGGCGCCGAGCGGCCAGCAGGAGCCTGCGCCGCAGAACAATCCGCAGGAGCCGATACCGGCCTATGGACAGGAGAATGCGCCGCCTCCCGTGAGCGAGAATCCGCCGCTGTCTGGATTGGATCTGCCCTCTCTGGAGCCGCATGCGGCGCCGCTGAGTTATGTGCAACCGGGAGCGACATTCAGCGAGTCGGCGCAGACCAACGCGGGCAACGTCGCAGGAGGATCCGGGGTCAGTTCCATTACCCGCGCGCTGGGAAGCGTGACGTTGAAACGGTTGTGGAGTAACTACGATCTGGCTCTCGACTATATGGGCGGCGGCGGGTATTACTCCTCGCAGGGACAGGGCGGCAAGTTACTGCAACAAATGGATCTCGACCAGAAGATCACCTGGAAGCGGGGAGAATTGTCACTGCGTGACAGCTTCAGCTATCTGCCTGAAGGCAATTTCGGGGGAGCCTACGGTTCGCAGGGGTCGCAGGGGATTGGATCGCTCGGCGGCACCGCCTTCTCCAGTTTCTGGAGCGGCACCGCCATGGGAACCCTGGGTCTGACTCCGCGCATCATGAACGTGAGCGTCGGGGATATTTCCGAGAACCTCACACCCAAGTCAGCCATCACGGCGGCCGGCGGATATGCCTTCACGCATTTTTACGGAAACGACGCATCGACGGGCTCTGCATTTATCGGCAGCTCGCAGACCTCGGCACAGGTGGGATACAACCGCATACTCACGTCGCATACTCAGATCGCGCTGGTTTATGGGTATCAGGGGTTCGATTTCTCAGTCGAGGGGACGGCGTTTCATACCCACGTTATCCAAGGGATGTACGGGCACCGGATTTCAGGGCGGATGGACTTGCTGCTGGGGGCGGGACCGCAGTTTACCTTCATCGATACCCAGAGTGCCGTGTGCAGTGATCCTACGGTTCCCCTCCTTCTCTGTACTGCCGTAGGAGATTCCTTAGGTTCCGCGACCCTCAAGAACACGAAGCTCGGAGTGGCGGCGCAGGCCCGGTTGCGCTACAAGTTTACGAAAACATCGTTGGATCTGAGTTTTCAACGTTACGAAACCAGCGGGTCGGGCGTGTTTGCGGGGACGCAGAATAACATCGTGCGGTTGACCGCGACCCGACCTCTAACGCGAGTTTGGAACGCATTCACCGACATCGGGTATGCGTACAACAGCCGGTTGCAGCCCCTGACTGAGCAGCAGGTGATCGAATGCACAAGTTCGCAGACGTCGACTTCCCAAAACGCTTGTCCTGCCAACGACGCCACCAGCAATCAGTATGGCTTCATCGGGGGTGGGTTGCACCGCGCGTTTGGGCGGGACTTCCACGCATTTGTCAGCTACCAGTTTAACGAGTTGGCGTTCGACCAGTCGTACTGCTTGCCCAATACTCTGTGCAACCGGATTTCGAACCGGCAATTGGTGACTTTTGGATTGGATTGGACCCCCCGGCCGATCCGGATTGACTGATTTTCAAAGGACGGCGAGTTTTCGTCCTTGCCTTGCAAGGTTGAGGGAAACCGCCAGAAGGAATACGAGGATGATTCAGAATCGCGAATTGACGATGGACGATTATCTGGCGATGCTGCGCCGGCGAGCGAAGGTGATCCTTATTCCGGTGGTGGGTGCGACGTTGCTGGGATTTCTTGCCTACCTGGTCGTGAACCGGTACTACGCCAAGTACACCTCGACGTCCCTGGTGCTGATTGAGAGTCAGAAGGTGCCGGAGAGCATGGTGCAACCGGTGGTTTCGGACGATTTGCAGACACGCATCGGCATGCTGAGAGCGCTGGCGACCAGTGATAGCGAAATGCGGCCGATGCTGACGCAGCTATTTCCGAATAGAACCCCGCAACAAATAGATGGCACTTTAGATGATATGCGCAACCAACCGGCGCTGGTGGGTGCTCCGTTCTCCGATCTCTCTCAGATCACAGGTTCAACGTTGAGGAAGAAACCTGGGCAGAGCCAATCACCCGGATTCATGGTGTCTTACATGGCCTCGAACCCGAGGGACGCCCAACGAGTTTGTGAGGCGCTGACCTCGAAGATCATCGACAAGAACATGAAGTTCATCCAAGAGAACGCTAAGGGAACCGTCGATGTGCTGAAGCAAGGGCTGGAGGACGCGAAGGCCAAACTCGACGCTGTGGGCCGCGATCTGGCGGATTTCAAGAACGCCCACCTTGGGCAGCTTCCCACGGACCAAGACAACAACCTGAAAATATTGCAGGGGTTGAACCAGCAGGATGACCGTAACACCCAAAACCTGAATCTGGCGGAACAGGACAAGTCTTTTAACCAGGCGGCGCTCGCGCAGCAGTTGGCGGCGTGGAAATCGACACAATCCTCGACGAATCCGCAGACGCTGCAAAAGCAGTTATCCGACTTGCAGACTCAATTGATCGACCTGCAGACGCGCTATACGGATGACCATCCGGATGTGATGAAGGCCAAGGCCAACATCGCCGAAGTGAGAAGGAAACTTGCGGAAATCAACAAGGCATCGGAGGACGCGCCGGAAGCAAGCAACGAGAAGGCCTCGGCGATGGAACCGCCCGAGATACGGCAATTGCGGCAGCAACTTCACCACGATGAGGACGCAATTGCAGAGGCTACGCGCGAGCGGAAGAGGCTGCAACCACTCATCGCGCAGTACCAGCAACACTTGAACCTGAGCCCGGGACTAGAGGAAACCTACAGCAGGCTCAAGAACGACTACGACAGCGCGAACAAGAATTATCAGGATATGCTTTCCAAGAAAAGCACCGCCGATCTTACGTCGAATATGACCAATCAGGCCCAGGGCGAGCGCATGAGTGAGATCCAACCGGCGAGCCTGCCGGACTCTCCGAGCTTCCCGAATATCTGGATCTTCCTTGGTGTTGGCGTCGGTGCCGGGCTGGCTCTGGGAATCGGTCTGGCGATGTGGTTCGAGTTGCGTGACCAATCGATCCGCACCGAAGCCGATGCCGAAGCAGCTCTGGACCTGCCCTTGTTGGCGGCGGTTCCGTGGGTGGGCGTCGTGGTCCCGGAAAACGGAAACAGCAAGCTGAAGTTCTGGAACCGGGACAAGAGTCCGGACGAGCATAAAGACACGGTTGGAGTTTAAGCGAAACGCTTAGGGACCACTTATGTACAAAGATTTCTACGGACTACGGGCAAACCCGTTCAACGTTAATCCGGACCCGCGTTATCTGTTCTTGACGCGGCACACGGAGGAGGCGCTGGCATGCCTGACCTATGGAATCCAGAGCCGCAAGGGTTTTGTGCTGCTCACCGGGGAAGTGGGGACGGGCAAGACCACACTCATCAACAAGCTGCTGGAATGGCTGCGTCTGCAGCAGGTGGCCACGGCATTCATTTTCAACTCGCGACTGAACACACCGCAGTTTCTGGATTACATGATGGCCGACTTCGGCATCCCCTGTGATTCGAAGGCGAAGAGCCAGATCCTGCTGCGGCTGTACAACTGGCTGCTTGATCGTTACCGGGCGGGCGAGACGGCCGTGCTCATCGTCGACGAGGCGCAGAACCTTTCGGACGAAGTTCTGGAAGAGATCCGCATGTTGACCAATCTGGAGACGTTCACGGAAAAGCTGCTCCAGATCGTCCTGGTGGGACAGCCGGAACTGGAACAAAAGCTGAAGCAGCCGCAGTTGCGGCAGTTGCGGCAGCGGCTCACGCTGCGGGCTAAGACGCATGCACTCACCCTCGACGAGACCAAAGCCTACGTGCAGCAGAGGTTGCGCATCGCGGGATCGAATGGACAGCAGATTTTTGAACCCGAAGCGCTCGTGTCGATCCACCGCTATGCATCGGGAATTCCGCGCGTGATCAACCTGCTCTGCGAACACTGCCTGGTGAGTGCGTTTGTCGATCAGCAGAAAATCATTGGACCCGGCGTGGTCGATGGCGTCGCACGGGATTTCGATCTGGGCGACAACACGACCTCGGGTGCACTCGTTACGCCGGCACCTGCGCCGAATGCGAGTGGCGAAAAATTTGATCTGGTGGATGCACTGCGGTCGCTGGCCACGCTGGCCGATCGCTTGAAGCAGGAAGAAAAGGACCTCCCCGACGAAAGGAAACTATGAGCCGAATTCATGAAGCGTTGAAAAAAGCGGAGCAGGAGCGGGCAGCGACCCAGGGAGGCGCGGTGCAGCCCAACTTCGCCACGACTCCGGTGGCCGAACCTCCGGTCTTCGCGGAAAACCCGTCCGAAGAGGGGGCGACAGCGTCCCCTGCGACGGCACGTCCGGGGATGCCGGCTTTCGCCAGCCCGTTCAATACCGATACCTTGCTGGCCCGCTGCGCGCAGCTGGAATGGAAACCACCGGATCCGACGACAATGCTTTTCCTGAACGGCGACGACGGTGCGCGCGGCACAGAAGAATTCCGCACCCTGCGTTCGCGCCTGTATCACCTGCGCGAGAAGATGCCGTTGAAGAAGCTGTTGATCACCAGCGCAGAGCCCAAGGAAGGCAAGTCGTTCACGTCCTCAAACCTGGCGCAAGTCATGGTGCGGCAGCACGGGCGCCGAGCGCTGTTGATCGATGCCGATCTGCGAAATCCGCGTCTGGACACAATGTTGGGTACGACATCCGATCCGGGGCTCTCCGACTACCTGCTGGGAAAGAACGACGAGTTTTCCATCATGCAGCGGGGCCCTCTGGAGAATCTTTTCTTCATCGCGAGCGGCACCAAGGCGGCGGATCCGGCGGAACTGGTTGGCAATGGACGCCTCAAGCTCCTGTTACAACGCGTCGAGCCGTTGTTTGACTGGATCATCATTGACTCGCCACCGGCGGTGTGGTTCTCGGATGCGAGCGTTCTGGCGAAAGCATGCGACGGCGTGTTGATGGTCGTGAAATCAAATTCGACGCCGTTCGAAAAAGCCCGCAAGGCTCGCCAGGAATTTCCGGATCAGACTCTGGTGGGAGTGGTGTTGAACGGCACGCGCGAGGAGGCGCTGCCCTACGACCGCTACTACTACGAGTCTTACCAGAAGAAACCGACCACGGCCAAAGCCTAGGGAGAAGTCCAGAACGTGATCCGGCTCTTCAACGTTTATTACCCGGTACGAACGCTGGTGCTTCTGGTAGTGGAGGCCCTGGTCGTGGGGTCTTCTTTTCTACTGGCGACCTGGTGGCTAAACCCGGAGACGAACTGGATCCTGCTCAATGTCGAGGGCGGGTACCTAAAAATCCTCGGCGTTACGGCCATCGTGCTGCTGCTTTCTCACGGGCTGGATCTTTACGACTCGGCCAGGTTGGGAGCCATGTGGGATCAGGTTTTCCGATTATTCCTGGTGTTGGGTCTGGTGGCATTTTCCTTAGCGGGTGTGGATTTTGTTTACGACCACTTCCTCCCAGGTCGCATCTTTCTCCCGGGGGTGAAGTGGGGACTGCTCGTGTTGGCCGTGATGCTTCTAGGCTGGCGGGGGGCTTATTCCTGGATTGTGCAGCAGTCTTATTTTCGCGAGCGGGTATATGTGCTGGGCACGGGAGAGCGGGCGGAGCGCTTGCTGGACGGATTGCGTAAGCGTTCCGAGCTCGGGATCGAGGTTGTGGGATGGACGGGGAATATCGACGGCGAGCTGACGCGGGAGACGGTGGCGACGCATCTGGTCGGGTTGGCGCGAGAGAACGGGGTGCACCGGGTGATCGTTGCAATGCCAGACCGCCGTGGGACGCTTCCCGTGGACGAATTGCTCGAGCTGCGGCTGGAGGGCGTGAAGGTGGAAGAAGCGACCTCGTGGCTGGAGAAGATCAACGGACGAATCGAAGTGGAAAACCTGAATCCGAGCTGGCTCATTTTCGCGGAGGGCTTCCGCTTCAGTAGCTTCTTCCGGCTGATACGACGGGGATTGAACTTCTCGGTCGCGCTGCTTGGGCTGGCGGTGTCGCTTCCACTGCTGCCTTTCATCTGGTTGGCGGTGAAGCTGGATTCTCCCGGTCCGGTGCTGTACCGGCAGAAACGGGTGGGCCGGGGTGGTGTGACGTTCTATTGCTATAAGTTCCGCACCATGCGTCAGGATGCGGAAGCGGATACTGGCGCAACGTGGGCTGCGGATGATGATCCGCGCATCACCCGCGGCGGAAAGATTTTGCGCATGGCGCGCCTGGATGAGATTCCGCAGTTGTGGTGTGTACTGAAGGGCGACATGCATTTTGTAGGCCCGCGTCCGGAGCGTCCTGAATTTGTGGAATGGCTGAGTAAAGAGATCCCCTATTATGGCGTTCGCCACACGGTGCGGCCGGGAATCACCGGCTGGGCGCAGGTCCAGTACAAGTACGGCAACACGCTGGAAGATGCGCGCGAGAAACTCCAGTACGACCTTTTTTACATCAAGAACGCTTCGGTGGGGCTGGACCTGGTGATCCTTTTCCAGACCATCAAAATTGTCCTGCTGGGCCGGGGGGCAAAGTGACGTGGGTGTTCTGGCTGGCGGTCGCTGTGACCGCCTATGCCTACGCGGGATACGTTGCCTGGTTGTGGCTGCGCGCGCAGTGGCGTCCGCGACCTGCGATGCGTGGCGCTGGGGAGCCGCTGGTTTCGGTGGTCATGGTGGTTCACAACGAAGAAGCCGCTCTGCCGGGGAAGATGCGCAACCTGCTGGAGTTGGATTATCCGGCGGAGCTCTATCAGATCGTGGTGATTTCCGATGGATCGACGGACGGGACGGAAGCGATTCTGAGAGAGCACGCGCAGAACCCGCAAGTGCAGGTAGTGCTCAACCAGTTGACTGGCGGGAAGGCTGTGGGACTGAATGACGGCCTGAAGCTGGCGCAGGGAGACATTGTCGTGTTCACGGATGCGCGGCAGAAGATTGAACCGGGGGCCGTCCGCCTGCTGATGGAGAATTTTGCCGACCCTGAAGTGGGAGCAGTCAGCGGGGAACTCATGCTGGGAGATCCGACGAACGGGGAAACCGGTCGCGGAATGGGATTGTACTGGCGGATCGAGAAGCGCGTGCGGGAACTGGAAGCGCTCACTGGGTCGGTGGTCGGTGCGACGGGTGCACTGTACGCGGTGCGACGGGATCTGGTAGTCGAAGTGCCAGCCGAAACGATTCTGGATGACGTATTCATTCCGATGAACGTGGCGAGGCAGGGATTCCGGGTTTTGTTCGACGAGCGGGCGAGAGCCTGGGATAGTCCCGACCTCGGTGCGGAGCGCGAATTCCGAAGGAAGGTGCGCACGTTAACTGGCAACTACCAACTCCTGCAACTGGCGCCCTGGTTGCTGCGTGGAGAAAACCCGCTGAGGTTCGACTTCATTAGCCACAAGTTGATGAGGCTGGCGGTCCCCTTTGCGTTGGTTGCTACATTGATCTCGGCGGCGTTTCTGCCGGGCCCGTTTTACCGTGCTGCATTTTGGGTGCAGCTGGGGTTCTACTGCTTGAGCGTGTTGGGATGGACCGGATGGAAGCTCGGTCCGGTGTCAAGAATCGTCGAAGTTGCTTACACGTTTGCCGTGTTGAATATGGCCGCGCTGATGGCATTTGTGAATTTCGTCACAGGACACAAGACTGTCTGGATCCATGCTCCGCTCCGCAAGGAGATTCAGCTCTGATGAGGATTCTGTGGGTCAAGGCCAATAAGATTCTCCCAGTACATAGCGGAGGAGACTTGCGTTCATTCAACATCCTCCGCCAGTTGGCTTTGCATGAAGAAGTGACTTTCCTTTCGTACTACGACGAACCCGCCGATGCGGAATATGAAGAGAAACTACAAGAGCAGTTGCCGGGTTCAGTTTGCGTAAGCACGGGACGGCGGCAGGCTTCGATGATGGCCCGCGGCGCAGATTACTTGTGGCGACTGCCCAACGCGGCTCCCTATGCGGTGAGCCGGTTCACCTCGGACAAGGTCCGGCAACAGTTGAATCGTTGTCTGTCGCAGCAGTCGTCCGATGTCGTGGTCTGCGATTTTCTCGATGCAGCTGTTAATTTTCCCACCGACCTCGCCATTCCGTCGGTGCTGTTTCAGCATAATGTGGAGAGCGAGATATGGCGACGCCACGCGACGAATGGATCGGGCGTTGCGAAAAAGCTGATGTACAAGATGGAATTCTCCAAGATGTGGCGCTACGAAGAGAAGACGGTCAGGCGGTTTGACCATGTCATCGCTGTTTCAGAGCACGACAAAGAGATCATGACTGCATGGGTCGCACCAGAGCGAGTGAGCGTTGTGCCGACTGGTGTGGATATCGAACAGTTTTGCCCCGCCCAGCAACCGGGCCAGGAAAAATCGCTCGTTGTGTTTGTGGGCGCGATGGACTGGGAACCGAATGTTGATGCGGTGAAGCACTTCTGTGCGGAGATTTGGCCACTGGTGCTGGCGAAGATTCCGGGAGCGCGCTTCAAAATTGTTGGGCGGAATCCCGATCGAAGAGTCAAAGCCCTGGCGAGTTCTTCGGTAGAAGTGACCGGCCGGGTTCCGTCGGTCGTGGAGCATTTGCGGGAGGCGTCGGTAGTGGTGGTACCCCTGAGGATCGGCGGCGGAACTCGCATCAAGATTTACGAAGCGATGGCGGTGGGCAAGGCAGTTGTCTCAACCACGGTGGGAGCCGAGGGACTGGATGTTCATTCCGGCAAAGACATTGTTCTTTCCGACACGCCGGAAGATTTCGCGAAATCTGTCGCTGCGCTGATGCATGATGCGGAAGCTCGCCGCCGGTTGGGGCAGGCAGCTACCGAACTCGCGGCAACGTACGGCTGGCCGCGCATCGGAGCAAAATTTGGGCAGATCCTGCGGGGAGTGATTGGCGATTCCTCAAGGAAGATTCAAGCCACGTTAAAGCAAGCGTAAGTTGTCGTAAAGGGGAGAGGCATTCAGATGGCAGTTCTTGAGAAGGACGGCCCGAGCGCCCGCTGGACACAGAGGTTCGCACTGAAACGCGAGCCGCTGGCGGGGGCGTTCTTCTGGCTGAGCGCGTTTTACCTGGTTTATTGTGCCCGGCCAGAGGACTGGATTCCCTTACTCAAGTACATCCCTCTGGCAAAGATCTCAGGCATTTTCGCATTGCTGGGGCTTTTGATGAGCGCGGGGAGAACCAAGCGAGGGTTTCGCGACCTGCCCAGGGAGGCGATCTATTTTTTCGGAATCATCTGTATGCTGTTCGTTTCCGCGCTGCTCTCTCCGGTGTGGAGGGGGGGGGCGTTTTTCAACACGCTGGCATTTGCCAAGGCTCTGGTCGCGTGGGTGCTGACTTTCTTGGTGATCACGACCTTCGCGAGATTGCGGCGAATCATTTTTATCCAGTCGGCGTCGGTCGCGGTGATTGCCGTTGTGTCCGTGCTGAAAGGACGGTCCCATCCCCGGCTGGAAGGTGTGATTGGAGGAATCTACTCCAATCCCAATGACCTGGCGTTCGCGATCGTGCTTTCCCTGCCATTCTGCTTCGCTTTTCTGTTGAGTACTCGCAGCATTCCGCGCAAAGCCGCATGGGCAGCGTCAATGCTGGTGATGTGCACGGCCTTGTTCATGACCTCCTCGCGCAGTGGATTTATCGACCTTCTGGTCACGGGTGCGGTCTGCTTGTGGGTTTTCGGCATCAAAGGGAAACGGATTCACCTTATTGCGGCTGCCGTAGTGGCGACGTTGGTGGTTGGGCTGGCGGCTGGTGGACAGGTAAAAGATCGCTTCCTTGCCGTATCCGGGGACAATCTTGAAAACGAGGTTGACCAGAAAGCCTACGGCTCTTACGAACAACGCCGGCTTCTAATCGTCGAGAGTCTCCAGGGAATTGCGCACTATCCCCTCGGGATTGGAGCGGGGAATTTCGAGACGTATTCTGGCATGTGGCGAGAAGTTCACGTCGCCTATCTCCAGATCGCGGTGGAGGGCGGGATTGTCTCCTTGGTGCTCTACCTGCTCTTCTTCGCTCGTGGCTTCGGTAATCTGAGGCGGTTGCGCCGAATTCCCAGCTCCGACCCTGAGATTGAACTGTTTTCAGGAGCCTTGTACGCGACTCTGACCGGATTCATCGTGGGGGCACTGTTTGCGCCCGAGGCGTACCAGTACTTTCCTTATTTTGCGGTGGCCTACACTTCCGTGATGTTGGCGATCGCCAAGGAAAAAGAGCAGCACTCAGAAGATCCCCCGCCCGATTTGTCGAACCGGCCCCGACGATGGTCGAGAGCGCAGGCCCGGGCAGGTGAGTTGGCGTCGGTTCGCGGGGGCCCGGCTGAGCGATCCAGAATACCTGCCGCTCTGCTCAAGAACCAGCGATGACTCCGCCCGCTGCTGATTTCCGACGTGACGGGGCATCCGAAGCGATTGTGAAAGGATAGTGCATGTGCGGCATAGCCGGAATGGTTCAAACTCATTCGGACGGAGCGGTGGATAACGCCACCATTCACCGGATGTGTGAGGCCATCGTGCACCGTGGTCCCGACGACGAGGGGATCTTCGTGAAGACTGGCGTCGGACTGGGCATGCGCCGGCTCAGCATCATTGACCTGGCGGGTGGGCACCAGCCGGTCTTCAACGAAGACAACACGATCTGGATTGTTTTCAACGGAGAAATCTACAATTTTCTCGAGCTGCGTGGCGAACTCGAAAAACGCGGCCACCGCTTTTACACCCACACCGATACGGAAGTGATCGTCCATCTGTATGAGGATCTGGGTGCCGGCTGTATCAACAAGCTGCGAGGAATGTTTGCGTTTGCTTTGTACGACGAGCGCTGCGGCAAGCTGTTGATGGCGCGCGATCGTCTCGGGAAGAAGCCGTTACACTATGCCCTCGCGGGCAACCGGTTCCTGTTTGGCTCCGAGATCAAGTCCATTCTTGCGGTGGCTCCGGAACTCGCCAGGGTGAACAACGAAGCGCTTCTGCAATACATGTATTTCGGGTACATTCCCGATCCCATTACCGCCTTTCTGCCCATTCAAAAGCTGCCTCCCGGACACTTGCTTGAGCTCGAAGCAGGCCAGGTTCGCGTTCGTCAGTATTGGGACTTGCCGGAATACGGCACACACCCGCCTCGCAGTGAAGAGGAATGTCTGGAGGAGATGGAGTGGCGGCTCGCCGAAGCGGTGCGGATCCGGTTAATATCTGATGTTCCTCTTGGCGCTTTGCTGAGCGGAGGAACCGACTCCTCCACGGTAGTCGCCTTGATGGCACGGGCAAGCTCCAAACCGGTGAAGACTTTCTCGATTGGGTTCGGCCATGACGATTTCAATGAAGCTCGTTACGCGCGAATTGTCGCGAAACACTTCGGCACGGAGCACCACGAATTGGTGCTGGAACCGAACATTCTGGAAACGGTCGAGACGCTGACCAGCTCGCTGGAGGAACCGTTTGGGGATTCCTCGATGTTGCCGACCTATTACGTTTCCTGCATGGCCCGGAAGCACGTGACCGTGGTCTTGTCGGGCGACGGAGGCGACGAGATATTCGCGGGATATGATCGCTATGGGATCAATCTTCGCCGAAATGTGTTCGGGCGAGTCCCGCGCTGGGCGGGGCGTTGGTACCGTGAGCGGGTTTATCCATGGTTGCCAAAGAACATGCGTGGGCGAAGGCTGTCGTACAACGTTTCTCTGCCTTGGCGGGAGCGCTATGTGGACAGTATTTCGTTCCTTCCTTTGTTTGAGAGAGACATTCCACTCTTGTCCAACGAGTTCCGGGAGATTCTGCGGACGGGCGGTAATCCGGAGAACGTGATGTACCGGTATTTCGATCAGGCTCCGGCGAAGGACCCGGTCGACCAAATGTTGTACGTCGATACGAAAGCCTACATGGTTGGCGACATCCTGACCAAGGTCGATCGAATGAGTATGGCAACCTCGCTGGAGGTACGCGTTCCCATACTCGATCACTTGTTTGTGGAATGGGCTACGGGACTGCCAGCGGAGTGGAAGCTGCGCGGCGGGCAGCAGAAATACATTCTGCGCAAGCTGGCGGATCGAGTTGGAGTACCGCACGAGGCGCTTTACCGGCCGAAGCAGGGCTTCGCCCTGCCGCTGGTGCACTGGATTCGGCATGAATTGAAGGACCTGATTCTGTCGGTTCTGCTGGAGCCTCGCACTCTGCAACGGGGATACTTCAATCCAGAGGGCGTAAGGCGGTTGCTGGACGAGCACTTTCGGGGACACCGCGACCACTCCGGCGGAATTTGGCGATTGCTGATCCTTGAACTATGGCACCGCAACTTTCTGGAGAGAATCCGGACGACGGATTGGGGTGCCGAGCCGTACGGCGTTACCAGCGCGTCGGGGAACCTCGGATGAGTTCGCCCACGCAGAATCAATCCAAGGCTGAGCTGACGCAGCCTTCATCCCCGCAATCAAACGGTTCCCGGCTTTCGCTCGGTTTCCCGCGTGCCATCTTTCTCATGATTAACAGCCTGGAGACGGGCGGCACAGAGCGTCAGTTCGTCGAACTGGCGCGCTCGTTGAAGAGCGGCGGCTGTTCGGTGGATCTAGGTTGCATACAAAAGAAAGGGCCTTTTCTCGATGGCCCTGGCCTGGCTGGGTTGGGCGAGTTGCATCAGTTCGGCCTGGGAGGCAGCCTCTATGGACTGCAATCCATTCGAAGCCGCTGGCGGTTGATGCGGCATCTGCGGAAATCAGAGATCGCGGCAGCTCACGCCTTCGACTTTTACGCGAATTTAACGATGATTCCAGCCGCAAAGCTGGCCCGCGTTCCGGTTGTGATCGGCAGTCAGCGTCAACTGGGGGATCTCCTGACGCCCGCGCAGTTCCGCGCCCAGCTAGAGATGTTCCGCTGGTGTGACCGGGTGGTGTGCAACTCCAGGGCGGCCGCAGACCGCCTTTTGCAAGCGGGCCTACCGGGGAAAAAGCTAATTGTAATTGGCAATGGCTTGCCGCCAGAGGCGTTTGCAGCGAACACTGCCGCTTTCGAACGTCGCGAGGGGGTTCTTCGGGTAGGGATGATTGCCCGGATGAATGCGGGTTACAAGAACCAGGGCGGTTTTCTGCGAGCGGCGGCGCGCCTGGGGCGGAGATTCTCCAATGTGGAATTCCTGCTAGTGGGGGACGGTCCGCTGCGCGCGGAACTGGAGCGGGAAGCCGCCGAGATCGGCTTGCAGAACCGGGTTCGCTTTCTCGGCGATCGCCGCGATATACCCGCGATCCTGGCCAGCCTCGATGTGTCGGTGGTGCCGTCTGCGTCGGAAAGCCTGTCGAATGTATTTCTGGAATCCATGGCCGCGGGAGTACCGGTCGTGTCGACCAGTGTGGGGGGGAACAATGAACTCGGTGGCGACGGGCGGGCGCTGCTGGTTTCTCCGAATGACGAAGAGGCTCTCGCCCAGGGATTAGAGCGTGTGCTCACGGACGAAGAACTCCGGAGGGAAATGTCGTACCGGGCGCGTCAGTTCGCGCAGAAGAACTTCAGCGTTGAGCGAATCCGCGAGCAATACTGTGAGCTTTATTCCGACGTGCTCGCCAGCCGGAGTGAGCGCAGCGGTTCGGGACGCAAGTCCCAGTCGGATCGCGTCTCCGGTTTCCGCATTCGTGTGGCCTTTGTTGCTCCCAGTTTGCGCTACGTTGGCGGCCAGTCGGTACAGGCTGATTTGCTCATGCAAAATTGGAAGGATGATCCGGATGTAGAGGCTCGTTTCGTGCCTGTGGATCCGCGTTTTCCTTGCGGGCTGGGCTGGATCGAGCGGGTGCCGCTTTTGCGCACGCTTATCCGCGAACCGTTGTATGCTCTGACCCTTTGGGGCAAGTTGAAAGACACGGATGTTGCCCACATCTATTCGGCTTCATATTCATCTTTTCTGCTGGCGCCGCTTCCTGCGTGGCTGATGGCGCGTCTACGGGGGAAGAAGACACTGATCAACTATCACAGCGGAGAGTGCCGGGACCATCTGGGCCGGTCCTACACTGCGCGCCGGGTGCTCAAAGGAACCGATCGGCTCGTGGTTCCTTCCGAGTACCTGGTCGACGTTCTTGGGGAGTTCGGGCTGGCGTCCCAAGCGATCGCAAACATCGTGGATGGATCGCAGTTCTCGTTTCGAGTGCGGCGGCCGCTGCATCCTCACCTGGTGTGTACGCGAGGCTTTCATCCGTACTACTGCGTTGACGTGGTAGTGCGGGCGTTTGCTGAAGTACAAAAAGCATTCCCGGACGCGCGGCTCGACCTGGTCGGCGGCGGGCCACTCGAGAGAGACATTCGAAGTCTCGTGCGGGAAATGAAGCTCACGGGAGTCGACTTCAAGGGCATTGCCGCGCGCAATGAGATTGGCCGCTTTTACGACGAGGCTGACATCTTCATCAATGGCTCCCGCCTCGACAACATGCCGGTTTCCGTTTTAGAAGCGTTCGCTTCAGGAATGCCTGTGGTCACCACTGAGCCGGAAGGGATGCGCTACTTGGTTGAGCATGAACGAACGGGCTTGCTTTCGCCGCCGGGAGACTGGGCAGCACTGGCGCAGAATGTAATCCGGGTTCTGCATGATTCCGCGTTGGCCGACTGCCTGGTTTCGAACGCCCAGCAAGAGTTCCAACGCTACTCCTGGCCCGTGGTGCGGGAACAGTGGTTGGAGGTTTATCGAACCTTGGCGTCGGGCGAAACGAAAGCGGCTTTGGAGATTGGTGACGGCGGCATGGATTTCTCTGGATGTTAGTCCGCTGTCGCGGCAATTGGCTGGTGATCTTCCTTTTCCAGGCAGACTCTGTGCCACAACTCCAGATTCAGCAGGCGCCAGATGCGGTCGCTATGATCGCGATACGCTGAACGGTGCTCCTCGAATAACCGCTCCACGGAGGAACGCTGGAACAGCTCCCGCTCCATGCTCCTCGGTTCGAGAAGCAGCTTGCGGATCACGTCCAACTGCGGTCCAGCCAGCCAGCGGCTCCAAGGCGTGGGGAAGCCCAGTTTGGGGCGATAAAGGATGGAGTGCGGGAGCAGATCTTCGACGGCTTTTTTCAAAATGCGTTTGCCCGCGAATCCTCCTAGCTGAAGATTCTGCGGGATGTTCGTGGCAAACTCCACCAGGAGATGGTCCAGGAACGGAACTCGGCTCTCGATCGAGGCGGCCATACTCATGTTGTCCTGCTTCATCAGCAGTTCAACCAGATAAGTTTTGATGTCGGTGTAGAGCAGACGCTGCAGCATCTCGCCCGATGAATGTTCCCAGTATTCCAGCACGTTCTGATAAGCCGTTCCGGCCGTGCCTTCCTTGAGGATCTCGTTGGTGAGTAAGCCGGCTTGATCGCTCTCGCTGAATGCGGAGAAGAAGTTATCGAAATAGAAAGAGGCCCAGGAGTTGCCGTTGCGGGCCAGGAAGGTGTGAGAGAGCTTGCGCCGAATGGTGGCGCTGATCCAGGTTGAATCAGCGATCGAGCTGCGGATTCCGCTGCGGATTGCGCCGGGGATTATGTGGCGATAAATGCGATCCCAGGCCGCATTCTTGAGAGTGAATGCATATCGGGTATAGCCGGCGAGGGTTTCGTCGGCTCCTTCGCCGGTCAGCACGACCTTCACCCGCTCGTGCGCCAGTTGAGCCACGAAGTAGAGAGGGATGCTGGAGGGCCAAACGATGGGCTCGTCCTCGTGCCAGATCAGATGCGGCAGGGTATCGAAGAAATCCTGCTGGCTGACGAGAACTTCATGGTGAAGCGAATTCAGATGCTTGGCGACAACCTGGGCGAATGGCAGTTCGCTGTATGCGTCCTCGGCATAGCCGACAGAGAAAGTCTCGACCGGGGCGCGACGAATCTTGGTCATCAACGCGGCAACCGCGCTGGAATCGACACCGCCACTGAGAAAGACGCCGAGCGGCACATCACTCATCAAGTGACTGCTCACCGCTTGCTCCAGCATTTCCCGGAAGGTCTGGACGTAGTAACTCTCGGGGCGTGAGCGCTCGCTTGGCGTTACGGGCAGATCCCAGTAGCGCTCAATCCTGACTTGTCCGCTTGGGTCAACCTCCATCCAGTGACCCGGCATCAGCTTGCGAATCCCGCTATAGAAGGTTTGCTCCCCGGCGAGATATCCGAACGCCAGATATTCGGGAAGGACCGTGCGATCAAGCTGCGCGCCAGTTCCGGGGCAGGCGAGAATCACTTTGATCTCTGAGCCCCAAACCATTTGTTGGGAGGTCAGCTGGTAGTAAAGGGGCTTGATGCCCAGCCGGTCGCGCGCGATGAAGAGACGTTTGCGGCGGGCGTCCCAGATGGCGAAGGCAAACATGCCGCGCAGCTGTTGCACGCAGTCTGGCCCGTATTCTTCGTACAGATGAATAATGGTTTCCGTGTCGCTGTGGGTGCGGTACTGGTGACCACGGGCCTGCAACTGCTCGCGCAAGGCGGCATGGTTGTAGATTTCACCGTTGAAAACAATCCAGACCGTACCGTCTTCGTTGCTGAGGGGCTGGTGTCCGGTTGCGAGATCCACGATGCTAAGGCGCCGCATGCCGATCCCGACGGAACCATCGGTGTAAATTCCCTCGTCGTCTGGCCCACGATGGACCATGGCAGCACACATCTGCCGGAGAGTCTCAGGCTCAACCCTCGCTCCGCCCCGAAATTGCATGACACCAGTGATGCCGCACATGTGCTTGTGCTTCCTTTATTTCGTCGAAATTCGGCCCGTCACACGCTTCAAATCACGATGTCTGAGCCGAGGACACTCCCGCGAAAAGAACGGCCGGCGGTCTCATCGGAGCAGGCGAGTTGCTGCTGGCCCTCGCGGTTCGACCACTCCAGCCATTGTAGAGTGCCATCGTGCGAGATGAGAGACTCACCGCGGAGTTGTGCGTAACCTCCCTCGCAAAGCACTACATGGTCCACTCGCCGATCCTTCACACGAAAATAGAGGAATCGAGCGTCACTCGTCCATGGGCCAAAATTCCATACCGCTGGCTGCACTTGACGAAAAATCATCCAGTGCGTGGCATCGCTGTGCTCGTACCGGTAGGCCGCTTCCGGTACGCCGCCTTCGCCGTGCTGGTGTTCTTCGCGGAAGAACTTACCGGATTCTTCCATCCCGCCAAGCGTGCCAACCGTGGCGATCAGCAGCACACTATGTTCTGCCGGAAGTCCGACCCGAGCACTGCAACGCACCACGGGTGCACTCAGCTTTTCACCGTAAGCTGGCGAAACATGCTCCGAGAGCAGTTCGGATTTCCATCGCGGATCGTCGACCGGAAGTAGGGTTAGATGATTCGATCCCTCAGGATTGGCTGCTTGGCCTGGTGCAGGAACGGCGACAAAACCGTTTCCACAATTGGAGACCTCGACGTTCGGGGCAAAGTGCCAGAAGGTTTCGAGAAGATGCGAACCGTTTCCTCCGGCGACATCGCGGATCAGCCAGAAGCTGCCGTTCATGTGAAACACAAAACGCCGGTGCCGCACTGATTCAGGGAGCCGTTCGTATCCGGAATGTGATCCGGCAAACAGGGTGAAAGTGGCGCCCGGGATCCACAAGTCTGCCTGCGTGTTTGGAATCGAACTCCAGGCGAAGGGTCCTTCGGGCTCTGCCTGATCGAGGCCGTCAACCGCCAGCGTATTGTGGGCGCGTGTGCCGCGAAATGTATCCCGCTCACCGCCGGGACCGATGTAGCAGCAGGTTCCTGAGTCGACCAGCCAGCGGCGGCCGCCGAAGGCCAGTATCACGCTCAATGCGTCGGCGTGGCCATGCCCGCTCCGTCCAATGCCCTGAGGCCCAGCGTCAATGACCATCTGTTGAGAAAACGGCTCGGAGCTTTCCACAATGTAGAGTCCACCATCTGGGAAGGACTGAGATTTGATCGCGGGGCGCGAGTGCGTTGGTTCAGTGGTGGAAGACAGCGCCTCGTCGCCGAACAACCAGATCGCTTCCTCGGTCAAGGTGGCGCTGGCCCGGAGGCTGTCATCGTGGAAAAGCGCGGCTCCGATCGCCAGCGGATCGGTCATGTGTTCGGCGCGATTGCGTATGGAATTGAAGACTCTTCCGCCATCATCATCGCCGAAGCCGTCAGGCGGACCGGCTTGAGCAAGAGCCTGAATCACCGCCAGCATCTTTCGGAGGACAAGATCGAATCCGGATGGGATCTCCACGCCATTTCGCGATGCGAGCAAGCGAGCGTACAGGAAAAAATCGAGGGCGTAGACGTGGTAATACAGCGATTGCTCGAAATATACGCCGTCGGGCCGCACCTGCCGCAGGGTTTCTTCCTGAACGATTTCCCAGCCGTTCTTCTTCCAGTCTTCGGCAGACGAAATTTGAGGACAAAGCGTTCCGATACAGAAAAGTACGACCGCCTCCCCCAGCAGGTGCGTGTTGGGAGAAAAATAAGTGGAAAGATAGCGCTCAATGTGGCGGCCGTTCAACGCCAACGCATGCAGAAGATCGTTCTGGAAACCGGGGGGCACGACAGGACACTCCGTAAGCAAGTGTTGCAGCCAAATCCAAGACAGACTGCGGAATGCAACTTCGAGGCTGCTGGCCCAGTTCGCTCCCAGCGGATAAGGATTGGCCCGTTGCCAGGAATACCATTGCGCGAAGATTTCCCGCGCGTAGCCTTCTTCGCCGGTAAGCAGCCAAGCCTTTGCGAGAATGACCAGGTGCTGATGACGGCTCAACTCCCACGTAATCTTGTGATCGCCGACTTGGGCAAAATCGAGAAAGTTGATCTTAAACCACGGTATCAGCGTTGATCGCAAGCCGTGTACCGCGTCAAGATGCCAGTCGATTTCGGCGCCGTATGCGAGGTCCCGGTACCCCAAGAGCCGGAAACGATGGCGGCAAATGTCGTTTGCTTCCGAAACGATCTCCGCCGCCTCGCGAGGCAGATGTTCCCGCAGGAGCGCAACGCGGTTGGGAAGTTGATCCGTTGAAAAGAAGAAATTTCCTGGAGATCTGGAGGAGAGACGAAGTCCGTTCCGGCCCGGCTGCAGTCCGATCCCGCAGAGGGTGACATCGAGCCGCTTGGAAACTTCCTGGCACACGCGAGTCTCGAGTTCGTCCCAACTCATGTTGGACAAACGAGACCAGAGGCTTCGTCCGGCGAGGGGCACATCCAGATTTTACCCTCAAGTTCCCGGTATACTCCAATCTGCGTGGAAGAAGACTGTTCAGAAGCGAAAACTTAGGTCACTTTCGAAGCTACTGAAGAACTGGCATACTAGAAACTTGCATTCATAAGGCGCATTGAGGAGCGGGAAAATGGGTCCGTCGATTAGTGTGTTTGGCATGGGCTATGTGGGTTCAGTCACCGCCGCATGCTTCGCTCACGTGGGCCACAAGGTAACCGGGGTGGACGTTAGCCCGGCCAAAGTGGAGATGATGGCTGCGGGGCGCAGTCCTATCATCGAAGCCCGCATGAGCGAACTGGTGGAAGAGGGGCATCGGGCCGGGATGCTTCACGCCACTACAGATGCTGTGAACGCGGTTCGCAATTCAGAGATCTCCTTCGTCTGTGTCGGTACTCCCAGTTTGCGCAGCGGGAAGCTCGATCTGGGTTACGTGGAGCGGGTGGTCCATGAAATTGGCTCCGCCCTCAAGCAGAAGAATTCCTATCACGTGATCGTATTGCGCAGTACAGTTTTGCCCGGTACTACGGAGTCGTTGGTCATTCCGACGTTGGAGAAGGCCAGCGGGCGCCGGTCGGGCGCGGACTTCGCTGTGTGCTACAACCCCGAATTCATGCGCGAAGGCAGCGCGGTGGCTGATTTTCTTCAGCCCCCTTACACCGTGCTAGGCGCTCAGGACCCGAAACATCTTGCCGTGGTGCGGCAACTGTACAGCACCATCCCCAGTCCGGTCTTCGAGACCAGCATCCCCGTGGCGGAGATGGTGAAGTACGTATGTAACGCATTCCATGCGGTGAAAATCGGCTTTGCGAACGAGATGGGGACGCTGTGCAAGAGTCTTGGAGTCGACGCTGAAGCGGTCACGAAGATCTACACCTCTGATACAAAACTGAATATTTCCCCGGCCTATCTCTCGCCGGGCTTCGCGTTTGGCGGATCGTGCCTGCCGAAAGACTTGCGTGCGTTGGGTCATCGCGCGAAAGAGCTCGATCTGGGGCTGCCACTTCTGGAGTCGGTTTTGCCCAGCAACGCGCAGCATATCGATCGTGCGGTTGACGCCGTTTTGCGAACAAACAAGAAGAAGATTTCGTTTCTGGGGTTAAGCTTCAAGCCCGGGACCGACGATCTGAGAGAGAGTCCGCAAGTGCAGATGATTAAACGGCTGCTCGGGGAAGGCAGCCAGGTGCGAGTGTGGGATCGAGACGTGTCGCTCGGGCGGCTGGCTGGCTCGAACCGCCAGTATATTGAGGAAGTCATTCCCCACATTGGTTCCTTGCTGTCCGCCGACCTTGAAGATGTGGTTCGAAGCGGTGAGGTCGTCGTGATCGCCACCAAGGTCGATAAAGACCAACTTGCCCGTTGCCTGGGTCGCGACCAGATCGTAATCGATCTCATCAATCTGGCCTCGGCTTCCCGCCCCGGTTCGGCGGCCTCCTATCAGGGGATTTGCTGGTAGGCATGATTTCCGCGTACGTATCCGACGGTTGTTTAGTGCAACTAATCAACAGCGATTCGCAAATGATCACCATCTGGAATCCTTGGGAATGAAAGCGAAGATCATCGATCCGGAAGTGGCCGACTGGGCCCGATTGGACGGTTTTGCGGACCGCACAATTTTCCAGACCCGTGAATGGCTTCATTTTGTGCGCGAAACCCAGCGCGCGAAGGTCGTCCTCTGCGAATTGGCCGAGGGCGGGGAAACCGTTGGCTATTTCAGCGGACTCGTATTTTCTCGCTTCGGGGTACGGATTCTTGGGAGTTCGTTTCCGGGGTGGACTACGCCCTATATGGGATTTAATCTCGTGCCGGGAGCCTCGCGCAAGGCTGCTTTGGCGGCCATCGAGCGGACGGCATGGGACACGTTGAAGTGCCTGCACATGGAGGTGTCCGATCCGTTCTTTTCCGTCGACGACGGCAAGGAAATTGGGTTTACGTGTGAATCCTACGCCTCGTATCGCAGCGATCTTACCGAAACGGAAGACAAACTGTTCAGCAAAATGGATAGCGCCTGTCGCCGCTGTGTGCGCAAGGCGGAGAAGAGCGGCGTCGCCATCGAGGAGGCGCACGATCTCGATTTCGCGGACGAATACTACGAACAATTGAAGGACGTATTCGCGAAGCAAGGTTTGGTTCCCACCTATAGCGTCGAGCGGGTTCGGGCACTGGTTAGAAATCTCGAACCCGCCGGCCGCGTCTTGCTGGTGCGAGCGCGCGACACCGAAGGGAAGTGCATAGCCACGGGAATCTTTCCCGGCTTCAACAAGATTGCTGAATTCTGGGGCAATGCAAGTTTTCGTTCCGGCCAGAGCTTGCGCCCGAACGAGGCCATTCACTGGTACGCCATGAAGTACTGGAAACACCGCGGGGCCGAAATCTACGATTGGGGCGGGGAAGGCACCTACAAAGAGAAATACGGATGTGTTCCACACCGCGTGCCCTGGTTCACCAAGTCGCGCTTTGGCTTCATCTCGACGCTGCGGGGACAAGCCAAGGCCATGTTCGCGAGAAAACAACGGTTGCAAGGGTGGTTGCAGAGCCGCCGAAAATCCCCGGGGAGCGATGGAACCGGCTCAGGGGAATCCTAGAATTAGCTGCAGCGGCCCGGAATTGCCATTGATTCATGCCGGATTGGCGCGGCGAGCCCCTTGTCTCTCCTTGCAGTGGGATCCAGACGCAATCTTTGGTAACTATAAGTGTGACGATACCCCCTTCACATCCCTTGTTAAAATCAAAAAGTCACGCCTGCGCCAGCAGGATCGAACGATTCATGAGAGCGGCTCCAAAATCCGAGGCAAAGAAATGCTGAAAAGGGGACTCAAGCACCTTTCGCGTGTCAGCGACGTACTTTTTCGCAAGCTCAGAGTTGAGCGGGACATCACAATCTTTCCGGATGACGTGTTTCTTACCTCTTATCCACGCTCGGGTAATACATGGACGCGCTTTTTGATTGGAAATCTGGTTCATCAGAACGACGAGGTCACGTTCCTCAGCGTGGAACGGTTGGTTCCGGACATGTACAAGCATTCCGACCGGGTGCTCCGCAACCTTCCGCGGCCGCGCACCATGAAGAGCCATGAATGCTTCGATCCGCGATACCGGAAGGTCATCTACATTGTGCGCGACCCGCGGGATGTCGCGGTGTCGAACTATCACTGGGAACTCAAGCTGCGATCTGTAAAAGAGGGATACCCGATTGATGAGTTCGTGCCGCGCTGGATGGCCCCGCAATTCTGGCCTCGCATCGGTTCCTGGGGAGATCACGTAAGCAGTTGGTTGGCCACGCGGCAGGGGCATGAGGGTTTCCTGCTGTTGCGCTATGAAGACCTGAAGAACAACCCTCAGCAGGAACTTGCGCGCGTCGCGGAGTTTCTGGGGATAGAGGCCACGCCGGAGCGTCTAGCCCGGGCTGTCGAGCTGAGTTCCGCCGAAAATATGAGAAAGCTGGAAAGCAAAGAAAGTGGAAAGTGGGTTGCGACCACGCTCACGCGCCAGGACAAGCCTTTTGTCCGCAATGCAACCTCTGGCGGCTGGAAAACGGTGCTACCCGAAAAAACCGTTGCACATATCGAGACGCATTGGGGTCATCTGATGCGGGACCTTGGGTACGAACTCGCGACGCCAGGTCTCGACCCAACCGCAGAAAGTTCCCACCAGGAGAAGTAGAGGAAGGTTTGAGATATGACTTAGAAGTTGCGGGGTAATCCGTCGCCGTCCGCGCGGGTGAAGTGGAGACGAGATTGGCTCTCTGCAATGGGTTGCAGCAGCGCACTTAGACTCTTCCCGGCGGCAAAAATGAAATTGGACGGCGAGTTCAAGAAGCCGGCATGCTCAAGAGCGTGAGCCCAGAGATGATGGCTTTGGTTGGAGACGATCAGATCCGCTCCCAGATCCACCAGCGTTGTTGAAGCCCCTTGAAGCACGGGTAAGACGTTTTCCGGCGCAGCCCAGCAATCCACGATCGAACCCACGCGCATCGCGCCGTATTTTTCATCTTTCCGGCGCTCTCCGACCACAGCCCAGCCAATATCTTGCCCGCCCCGGCGCACTCGCAGGCGGGTAAAATGCGTGTCGCTTGCGGGATACAGGGTGCGCATAGTCTGACAATCTCGTACGGCGGTCATCGCATAGTGATTCTTTGCTTGCTCCCACAGCGGATCGACCCAATCTGAAAAACCCTCGACTCGCTCGGCGGTGAACGAGCCCACCTTCGGTGCGCGTAACTTTCGAAGACCCTGGATCGTCTTGACTCCAGCCCAGCCCGTCCCGGTCCAGGCAGCCAGATTCAGGATCAACCTGCGGAAAGGAGACTTTCGCAGCGCCTGTATCTCCCGGAAGAAACGATTGGGACGCACAACATTGAAATAGAAAGGGACCGCAAAGTGGGCCCAGCCCAGGCGGATGAGCATCTTGGGCAATGGGCGATCATACCCGCCCATGCCGAGGCAGTAGAGCAGGGGAGACCGGCTCATGGCATCTTTCAGCAACATGCTCCCTACTGCCGCATAGGATTTGTTGACGATGCCCTCCGAAAGGGGATGGTGGTAGTAGGCCACGTTGCGAGTGACGCCATCGGCGAAGAAGAAGTTCTGCCGTTTGAGGGCGTAGCCGCCACGGACTGTGCCATTTTCCAGCGCGACGAAATACTCCTGGTACAGGCTTGCGCCGTCAGCGTGGGGCAACCAACGCGGCTGGGCGAAAGTAAAAAATACGAGGTCAGGGTCTGCGCCGCCGGACTGCAAGCGCTGATTGAACTCCTGCACCGCCGGCTGATGCTCTTCACGATATGGCTGGATGACGATAGGCATGGCGGGCGTGACAACCGGCCAACACGTTGCGAGAGATGGACACGTCCCGGCTAGCGCGGACTTTGCAGCTTGCTCTCGACCAGCCTCGCGGCTTCGTCAACATTCCGCATCTGCTCCATTTCTTCCGGAGACAATTGAAGGCCGAACTTCTCTTCTAACGCAAGGACGAAGTTGAGGTGCTGAGTGGAATCCCAGGCCTCGATCGTTTCCGGCGAAGACTCAGCCTTGATTCGATCCACGGGGACATTGAAAAGATCGGATGCTACGCCTCGAACCTGCTCGAGAATGGTTAACGTCAATTGTGCTCTCCCTCGGTAGTTTTCAACCGGATCCAATCCGGAGTGGCGATTGTATGATGCTGCAACGGCAAGCTCCAAACTGAGCCGTCCCGATTCTCCTCGAGAAGCTGAAACCCGTGCAGGGCGTAGAACTCGCGAGCCGGAGCATTCTTTTTAGTGGGCAAGAATCGTCCGAGGATCCGCTGGCGGCCGCGAGCCGCGGCGGTCCGAGCGAGATGCGAAAGAAGCGCGGTTTCCACGGCTCTGCCAATGACGCGGCAACTAAGCAGGAAGGTTTCAATCTCGCAGGTTTCGGCTTCGTCGCGGGAAATGGCCACACCCACCAAACCGTGGTCGCCAAACCGGTCGCGTACCTTGATGGAGAGGACCTGCCATCCCGGACGAGCGGCCAAGTCGGCGATCTGTTGCTCAGTGTAACGCCGGGTGGTCAGGTTGAATTGATTGGTTTTTTGCGTGAGTTGCGCAACCCGGGCCAGGGTAGCCGGTGACACCGGGACGACTTCGGCTTCCTGATCAAGGTAACGAAAGAAGTCTTCCTTGCTTTGGAAGCTCTGTTCCGCATGGGAGCGCTCACGCTGCGCCGCATACAGGGTGGTGCGCTGTTGATCTTCGCTGGAAAGCGCAAGCCGTTCGAATACCGGGCAATCCCGGACTGCGGCCGCGTAGGCAAGCGGATCTTCGGGCAGATCGACAATCGTGACCTCTGGGAGCGCACTGCGAATCTGTTCCCGCTCCACGGGGTTGTCGTCAAGAAAAGCGAGGGCATCGGTTCCAACGTTTAATTCAGAGGCGATTTCGCGCAGGTTCTGCGCCTTGTCACTCCAATTGATGCGCACAGCGGCGAAATCCTTTGGCCGCAGCAACATTCCCGGGTGATTCTCCAGTGCTTCGATGGCGTCTTCGAGATTATTCTTGCTGCAAATGGCCAGCAGGATTCCTCGCCGCGTCAGGTCCAGCATTGCCCGCTGCACATTCTGATAGGCTGCGCCGGGGTACTCCGGGCCGAGTTTGATTCCGGTCATACCATCTTCGCCGATTACGCCTCCCCACAGCGTATTATCGAGGTCGGCCACCAGCACTTTTGCAGTTTTCCCGGAAAGCGGAACCAGGAAACGCAGCCATTCGCGAGAGAGGTAAACGAGGTGATCGGCGGCAATGGGCATTCTGGCAATGAGCCATTTTCGTTCGTCATGCCAACGCAAGCGGCCATGGCGGGCAACGAGTCGATCGTAATCGAGCACATAAACGCCGCGATGTTCCCCGGCGATCTGCCGGAGTGCCTGGTTGATCTGCTGGATCGCAGCGGATTGGCCGGTCTCTTGCTGTGCATCCAGAAGTCCCATGTTCGGACGTGCGGGGAGTTCAAAGGAATGCACGACCAGCGCGGCGGAACTGCGCTCCCGAAATGCCCGGATCCACTGGCCGAAGCTGTTGGAGACGCGCTGTATGGCCGCGGAGACTGCTTCCGGCGCGAGATCCGCATACTGATGCCACAGGTCGGGCACGACATCCGCAGTCTGTGCCGCAAGAACCACAGCGTCGGGGGCAAAACGGTAAAGAGAAGAATTCGGGTCGAGGATTTCCTGCGCGTAGGCGTTGAAGTCTCCCAACTGCGCGATCAAATCGATGGCACGTACAAAGGCCTCAGCGCGGAGCAAAGGAATGGCCGGCTCCACGGTGAAGGAGCGTAGAACCGCGAGGCGATAAGGCACCAGAGGCAGTTTGCCGCGCAGTTGTTCGAAGCGCGACACCAGGAAAGCTGCGGCGACAGAGCCTGCTTCTTTGCGCCAGAGGTTTGCAAGGCACAGAGAGGCTAGCTCCGCCGACCCTCCCGAAATCAGACGGTCGGCTTCGCTGCGCAGGTCCAGAGGTTGAGGATCCAAGATCATTCCTGAGCGGGCCTTCTTTGGCGCTCCAGATACTCCAGAAGAAGCTTGTTCTTGGTGTAGACCCAGGCGATGCGACGCCCTTCAAAGGCTACGGCAGGGAGCGGTGGCCTGACCACGAGTCCACCTTGGGCGCGGCTCAAAGTCAATTGATCCTCCAGATTGTCGATCTCATAGCACAGGTGGTGCAACCCCCCACCGCGCTTCAAGAATGGAATCACCGGCGAATTCTCGCCAGCCGGTTCCACCAGTTCGAACAAAGGATTGGCAGCGGGCTTGACACGCAGGAAAGTCACGCGCACGGCTTGATTGGGATCATGAAAAATTGTCCCATCCCACTCCGCCTGCAGCGAGTCCAGGAATCCTTGTACGGAGGTTGGAATAGACGCGACCACAAAGCCGATGTGATGAAACGTGCCCAGGGAGAGGGTGACTGCACCCACGGAAGATTCCATCTAGGCTGGGCTCCCCACCGCAAAAGACTCTTGTGTCCAGTGCATTATTTCAGCTCGACGATAAAAACATCAGTCCGGTATTTGTCGCCGTTCGGTGTTTTTCCAAGCTGGTCTTCCCAATCGGAGGTGAACATGAAGAAGTGTCCGTCCTGCGAAACATTTCCTCGCGGTTTCGACCAGAAGCCGTTTCTGGCGGTGCTGTACGTGTGGGCAAACCGCCAAACCTTGGAAGCCTTCCCATCCGTCTCCGCACAGTCGATTTCATTCTCCCATGGTGCGGTCACGGGTGGCGCCGTTCCGGGCGTATCCTGACTGGCTGGTTGGTAGGTCGAAAAGCAGACCGGGGCGGAATCATTCGGATCCACATTGTTCCACGAGAAATGAGAGTCGAACCAAAATCCTTTGGCAGGCCCCAATCCGCTGATAATCGGAGTGTAGGCGTCCAGATGGTTCAGCGGTCTCACCCACACGTCCAAGGGATGGGACATCTCGGAAGGACCAACGATGTGGGAGTAGCCCAGCGCGTGGTGTCCACCACACCCTCGGGGACAGACGCTGATATTCATACCGTCGATCTCCCAAACCACCCAGCCATGGCCGATGCCACTGCCACTGCCGCCACCGCGCACCATATAAACGAACTTCCCAGATTTCGCCATGCGGGCGTTATGAAGGAGAAAGTGATCAGGAACCGAAATCGTACCTTTGGGTCCCCACTGGCCGCCAATTTCACCGGTCTTCGTATTGTACCAGCGGCACCCCTGCGTTCGGTCGTAGATGTAGACCATGTAATTTATGTCCTGCTGCGGCCCCAATACGGTCATGAACCGGCTGTCGTCGGCGCTAACCGTAACATTATGTCCCGAGTCACGAGATTCGAGTTTGACGCATTTGGAGAGGTCGTTTACTTCAGCTACCCGCCCGCTCGATGTGTCGTATTGCTCAAAGATCGGTTCCCGGCGATTCATGCCATAGAGGATGTTGACCTGGCGGAAGCTGAACTGTGGTTCCCCCCCCCAGTTTAGATTCGGGTTCCTGGCCGGTCGTGCCGTCATGGTCGCGGGATCGAAATCGTAGAGCAGAAACGAGCCCCCAGAAGTAGTCACGTAGAACATCGTGGAGTTCTTGTTCCACGAATTCTGCTCCGCGGAAGACGGTGTGAAGAGCGGACGGCCGACCTGCTTTGGATCCGATCTGCCGTCGGTGACGCGCAGAATGCGCGATCCGAAACTCGGATCGTAGATGATTGATCCCGCTGCTCCGATTGCCGGCTGTTTTTCCGGGTAGGGTTCGACCCGCCGGTCAGTGCGTGCACAATATTCCTGCGGCACATACGTGCTCTGGGGTGCGTCATGGCGCGTATTTGCAGAGCTCTCCGCCCCACAGACCGCTACGCTCAAACCCAGCACCGTGACCCACGGAAGGAAGAGTTTCATTGCAAAGGTTGATAACCGCCGCGTTCCGTCGACCTACTACGTAAAGGCATTCTAACCGACAAGTCCGCCGTTAAAGATAGAATAAGAGTGGGAAGCGATGATCGCTACCGATGATCCAACGCAGTGCAATGCCGTGATCGACCGTGCCGCGAGGTATTTTAAGAATCGGGCCAACAGCCCACAAGTTGCGCGCTCATGCCTGAACCGCACATATCAGAAACACATTGGGAGTCTCCGCATGCTTCTTGCTGCCTTGTGCGGAGGTGCTGTTATCATCGTTCCAGTCATGAGCTTAATGCTTGAAGACGATTGTAGCATCCGCGTAATTCTCTCTCCCTACGGTTAGACGGCTCTCCATCTAGCGGAGCGGGCTAACGGAGCGGGCCTTAGCGATGCAGTAAGGTGGCTCGCAAACGATCATAGAGGGAGTTGCCCAGGATCTGCCTGGCAGCCTCGCGAAACGCGCTCTGAGCGCGCATGCTGGACAATGGCCTGCCCTCGCAGATCGCGGCAAACGCGCTCAAGGGAATATCTCGCAACATCGCTACTCGGCCCAACGCAAAAACGTCTGTGCTTCTGGTATTCTCCTGAATGCGGCTAGTGGCGACCGTCCGGTAGCCGGCGGCGCGTGCCACGGTCACAACCCGCTGATCGCAGCGTCCTCCAGGGCAAGAGAAGTGGTCCACTGGCTGGCCGATTATCTGCTCCAGTTGCGACTTGGCGTCGGAGATTTCGTGCCGCAGGCCGCTCGCGTCGAGATCGGTGAGGTAGGGGTGAGTCATCGAGTGACAGCCGATTTCGAAACCCTGCCCGCTGAGTTCTTTGAGCTGCGCGGGCGAAAGATAGCCAGCCTTTCCCAACCTCTCGCAAGTGATGAAGAAGGTTGCGTTGAAACCGGATTGCCGCAGGATCGGAGCCGCTGCCAGGAGGTCCGTTTCGCAGCCATCGTCGAATGTGATGGTCACGTTACGTCCCTCCGGAAATGAGAGAGCTTGGCCGACGCTGAGTCCTTGCCATCCATTCATCTCCAAGTGATCCATTTGCGCGCGAAAATCGGGCTCCGGCAGGACATAACGAGCATACCCCAGTTCGGGCTGGCACAGACGCCGTCCCGGGATCTCCAACTCGTGATACATCAGAAAGACGATGGAATGCTTGGGCATCGAACGATCGCTTTGTCGAAATTCAAAAGCCGGTAGTTTTGCCAGACTCTTTCAAGGCTGGTTCTACTGAGCTGGCCTCCTCCGCAGAGACTGGAAGCAGACTGAATATAACCCCGATCCCGTACGGTTCCAGATCAATTTCCTGTTCGCATGTCTTGCGCTCAAGATCATAGAGCGCGACGTGGGAGGGTTTGAGCCGATTGGAGTAGCCGTTTCTGACCCACGCTACATTCTCGACGAACTTGGTGGGACGGACTCGCGAGAAGCCTACCCACAACCAGCGTTCGTCAAGCGGAAGCACGCCGCGGCACCAGCCCAGAGCCTGTCCGGACGGTCCGCTCATCTGGCTCAGGTCCACCGTTTCTTCGACCTGCAAGGTTTTCCGGTTGGCGATGACGACATGGCCATCGACTGTGGTGAAATAGATTCTGTCTCCGGCAATGTAGCCATCGTGAGGCGCCTGCACCGCGATATCGATGCGGGGACCGGGGGTGGTCAGGCAGATCGCATCGCGCTGATGGAAGCGCGTGACCCAGACTTCCCGGTCGAGCTCAAACACGTGATTCGGGTGCGACAGGTGGGGCTTGGTCGTGGAGACCTTGCGATAGTCCGTCTGCCGCGAGAATCTTGCCCAAGGATCTTCGCCTAACACACTCCATTCCCTCACCAGGCTTCCTGTCATCGTGATCTCTACCACCATATCAAGCCCGGTCACTACTACCAGAAGTGTCCCCCGCTGTGTGGGGCAAACATGATGGAGATCGTTGAAGCAGGGCAGGGAAATGTAGTGCTGAAGCCGAAAACTCGGAAGCTCGTAGACCAACACCTCGGTGGATGTACAGGTGTAAAGCTTATTCCCCCGAAGCGTGGCCGACTTGAACAGAACGGCCGGCAACACATCCGGACAAACTTCAGGCGGGGAAACGTACTCCACACACGCGCGAAATTGATTCTTTACCGGGTCGAGTTCGATTAGGAGAGCTTGCTCGCACGATTGCCATTCTTCCAGCTTGCGGAAAACCGTCCTTCGCAGCCGACCTCCAGACACGTAGAAGCTATTCATCGACAAGTTCCAATTGACAGAAGTCTTTCCCTTCGTTTCGCTGACCGGCCTGTCCTTGCCTTTGGAGTCCTGGTGTGACGCACAGCCATTCGACGAGAAAACATCCTCAGCCACGCCACCGGACTTCCGAATCGCAGGTTCGATATGCTCGCTAACCGTAGCAAGAAGTTCTTCTCGCAAGTGTGGCCCTGAGGCCAGCAGGCCGGAGAGTAGCGGATTCTTGTTATTGCGACGTAAGGGCTCAACCCGAGCGAATCGCCGAATTTAAAAGAGTGGTCCTCGTGGGACCTGACTGGCCGCCAGCTCTGCGATCTTGAGTTGCTGCTCACCGGCGGGTCTTCTCCGTTGCGGGCCGTGAAACGCGCCGACTACGAAGGCGCCTGCCACAACACGCGATGAGTTGAACAAGTTCTCCGCCGTGCGGCGGAATGAGATGGCTGGTCGAAGCTGTCAAGTACTAAGCCTCCTTACGTTCGGCTTCTCTACTACGTTTATTGTATTTGCCTGGATCGGTTCCCAGACTTCATCAGGGCCGGGCGAAACCGGTTTGCATATTCTCAAGGGGGAGGAAACCCCGAAACGTTGCCTCATAGAGTAACACTACCGGGCAGCGGTAAGAAAGTCGGATTTGCTCATCGCGAATAACGAAAAAGTGGAGCATTTGGAAAGCCTTAGGGAACCTCTGAAGAACTCTCCGATTCACAGGCGAAGCGGGTAAGGTGTAAGTCGGAGGAAAAGGCGGATGCGACAGCAAACTTTGGCGGCGCAGACGGGTTTCGAGAAGTACGGGCGGAAGACGAAGCGGGAGCGGTTTCTCGAGGAGATGGAGCAGGTGGTGCCGTGGGCGGAGTTACAGGCGTTGGTCGAACCGCATTACCCGAAAGGGGAGAACGGGCGGCCTCCGGTGGGGCTAAGCATCATGTTGCGGGTGTACTTTCTGCAGCAGTGGTTCAATCTGAGCGATCCGGGCGCGGAGGATGCGCTGTATGAATCACCGGTGCTGCGGCGCTTTGTGGGAATCGATCTGGGGCGCGCGCCGGTGCCGGACGAGAGCACCATCCTTCAGTTCCGTCACCTGTTGGAGAAACACGAACTGGGCGGGGCGATGCTGAACGCGGTGAACCAATATCTGGAGAGCCGGGGCATCCGCATCACCACGGGGACGATTGTGGACGCGACCATATATTCACGCGCCCTCGTCGACCAAGAACCGGAGCGGAGAGCGCGATCCGGAGATGCATCAGACGCGTAAGGGGAAGCAGTGGTACTTCGGGCTGAAGGCGCACATCGGAGTGGACTCCAAGCAAGGTCATGTGCATTCGGTGTGCACGTCGGCGGCTTCGGTGGCAGACAAGCACATGCTGCCCGATCTGTTGCACGGGGAAGAGCGCAAGGTGTGGGGCGATGGAGGGTATCAGGGACAAGGGGAAGCGATCCGGCAAGCGGCTCCGCGAGCGCAAGATATGACCAGCCGGAGAGTCCACTACAAGAACTTTGTGGATGAGTTACAAAAGGCCAAGAACCGGGTGAAGGCCAGAGTCCGAGCGAAGGTGGAACATCCGTTCCGGATACTGAAGCGCATTTTTGGTTTCGAAAAGGTGAGATACCGCGGAATTAAGAAGAACCATCATCGGCTGTGCGCCAGCTTCGCTTTGGTGAACCTGTTCAAGCGGCTGGCGGTAGCGAGGGCGTAGTGTCTCTGAAAGCCGCGTGAATAGCCGGTTCCGGCAAGGTTGCAAGCAATACCGGGGAATTTCGTGGCCTGTGCCGGTCTGAAATTCCCGTCGCCTTCAAAATTGATGGTTGCTCAGAGGTTCCTTAGTAATGAAGGCTATTCCGTGTAAGTGCGTGAAAAGAAATCCTCTGCTGAATCATGCGGCGGTCCAGAATCCCTTCACGTCCGAATGTGAAAAGAATTGCGACAATGACAAGAGCATTTTCACATTGCCGTCAGACTGGTCCCGACTGGGACTCCCCCGTCCGTCCGAAATAGCGGGACATCCTAGCCTTGAATTGGATGCCGAGCGGTTCCCGGGCCAGGACAAACCAGAGAACGCCGACACCATAGGCCGCGATACCCGCTAGCAGATTCAGAATGAGTTGCGGATAGCGGTGGGCATAGAAAGAGCGCTGCATCAGCAGCAGGACAAAACTCATAGGCACGCAAAGGACCACGGGGTAAAGGTAGGCCTCCATGATGAATTTGCGCACTGGAATACCCAAATGGCGACACAGGTGTCGTGGCAAAAAGAACAATGAGGTGCATAGCAGCGGAATAGCAGTACCAATCGCATCGCCGACGATTCCCAGAGGTCGAACTAGCGCGATGCTGAGAATCACGTTCGCGATGCCTTCCATGAGTACGACATAGGCCAAGGATTTGTGCAGGCTCATGCCGAACAAGATCCGATTCGAAGTCGACTGCGCCATATAGAAAGTGGACGGAATCAAAAGAACCAGAAGGACTGTGTAACTCGAAACATAACGCGGTCCTACCCAGGCTTCGATTATCGATTTGCCCATGACGACCAGAGTAACGGTCAAAGGGAACATGACGAGAGCGCAAGCCCGGTTTCCGGAAATGAAGATCTTGCGGAGTTGGGCGTAGTCCCCGGTCGCATGAAAGTGACTGGACATCGGGGTGAAAATCTGCGCCAAGCTGCTCACGACCTCTCCGGCATAGTCAACCAGGCGTGCTCCGATGGAAAAATAGGTGATGGCCCCGGCGGAAAGAAGCGATCCGATGATGACTGCGTCTGTCTTGAACCGGAGGCGGCTGGCGACAATGATCATAAAAGTGACCGAGCCATAGTTGGCGACCTGCCGGAGCGATCCTCTGCTCACGTATTTCCATCCATAGGGAATTCGCAGCAAACGATGCGCGATTACTGCCCGAACCGCCGATGCAACTAACGGCAACGACACGGTAATCAGAGCGACGCTGAGAAGCCCGAAACCGTGCCGCAGGACATAGATGATCAGAACGGCCCGCACCAGCGTCGCGACGATGTTGGTCCAGTTCAGGAGATAGAACCTTTGCAGTCCCTCAAGAATGCCTCCCGAAATACCCAAGGGAAAACCAAGAGCCAGGGAATATCCCACCATCAGAAACAGAATTCGTGCGTCCTTAAGAAACCCCGGCGGGATGTGGAATAGCCGGTCCGCATAGATCCCGCCCAACGCAGTAGGTACCACCAGGATTAGACCGACGAAGGTGTAGGTGAAAAGGCTGGTATTTATGAGTCGCGCCAGTTCATCTTTGTCCCCGGTGGCCTGGAACTTTGAGACATAGCGGATGAGGGAGGACCGGATTCCGAAATCGAAGATGCCATAGTAGCCGGTCAAGGAGAAGATCAGAATCCACAAGCCAAAGGCTTCGTCCCCGAGGTGATGCAAGATGAAAGGTGATAGGAAGAAGCCGACGGCAATATTCACCGCCAATCCCGCCCAACTCGACGCGACGTTCTTGAGGGCTCGAATCTTGAGGCTCATTCACTTCGGTCCGATTTCTGGCAGGAGTCGCGAAAGACGGTTGAATCGCCAGACCTTATTGACCGCTTCCGGGGAACTTGACCAAGCACAAACCTGCTCAATCCGGAGCGAGAAACGCGGATCGCGATTCGTCTCCGATCCCAAACGCCGCTGAGAATCCATGCTGTTCAATCGATCCATTTTTCAGGTTGGCACAAAGTGCCGACGCTGTCTAGATTACCAGCCCAAGCCGAGAGGGCAGGAAACATTAAGAAAAAAAAGGAGAAACGTCATTCCACAAATAGAGCTGTGCCAGAGCCGTGCTAGAATCGTGCGCTCAAGACTCTTGGGTTCGCCGGAAGAAATCCGGAGCGGTGGCCGAGAAGGCCGGCTCGAACCCGTTGACCCAAGGTTCACGGGCGGCGGCGAAGATTGCCGGGCCAGCATCGGTCTTGCGAAGCACCTCATGTCCTCGCCGGCGAGAAGATCATTCCGTGCGCTGTGGCGGCTACTAGCCGCGTCTGCGGCCTTCGTTCTTTGTTTGCTGTGCTGGGGCAGTGAGCTGCTGATCGTCAACGAGCCGGCACCAGACCACGTGGATGCGGCAATCGTATTGCAAGGTTCGATCGTTGCCGAGAAGGTCCGAATCGCCGGGGCGGTTGGCCTCTTACAACGAGGTCTCTCGGACCGGGTTCTACTGAGCGTTCCCAAGGAATCGTACTGGGGGCAATCGATACCGCCTCTGGCCCATGCCTTCATCGAGCGGAACTACGGCAGTGATGCCGCTGCCCGTGTGGATTTTTGCGAAACCGGCGCAGAGGTGAACTCGACCCGCCAAGAGGCTCAAGCCGTGAGCTCCTGTATCCAGGAGCATCACTGGCATGCGATTGCGATCGTAACGTCGGATTATCACACTCGCCGCGCCGGGATTCTGTGGAGAAGGACGCTCAAGGAACGTAATCCAGAAGTTCATATCTGGATCGACAGTGTGGCGGATCCCGAGTTCCAACAGCCGTGGTGGCGCCACCGCCAGTCTGCGAAGGTCTGGGTCATGGAAGCTACGAAGTTGGCCTGGTCGGTGCTCGGAGGATGATAGGATTTTCTGACCGGCTCCGGCAGGCCGTGCTGCGCGAATCTCGACCGTTGTCCAAGTTGTTGACAAGCACCAACCAGCAGGAAGACCAAGGGGATGGCTTCGGACCAGAATTCCACAATAAGCGTTCACCAGAGTCTTGATCATTTGCGGCCGGAGTGGGATAAGCTGGGTGAATACCACATACTCCACCCCCATTTCCCACTTATGAGTGGCTCATCCCCTAATGGCGAGGCTTCGAACGTCGAACGCAAGGACCGGCTGCGGCAATTTGCGCAGTGCCGGTGCGGATCGCAGACCGTTGCACGCGCTTTAGATGAAAATCGTTTAACCACGTCACGAGCAGGCACGATAAGTGTACAATGGTGCCGTTTCCCAGGTAAAAAAGGAAATTCCGGTTGAGTCGATTCACGTCCCCAAGACGCCTGTTTGTGATGCTGGTGATCCTCGGTTTCGGACTCAGGATAGGCTACGGCATAGTTCGATATCGAAACGCTCTCACCAATCTTTCGGGCCGCGCCTTCATCAACGCATGGGATGCCGACGCTCTATATCACGTTCTCATCGCGGGAGCTCTGCTATCGGGCAAGGGCTACATCGTAGATGAAACTCCGCTTGCATCCGGAAGAAACATCCGCTATGCAGGACAAGAGGCATTATTCAAGGCTCCTTTATACGAGTTCTTTCTTGCTGGAACGTTCGCGATCTCGGGGTTCTCATTCAAACTCTTCTTTCCACTCCAAGCGCTGTTTGGCGGACTCTTGACCGGACTTATGGGTTTGATCACCTTGCACGTGTTCCGAAGGCCGGGTGCGGCATGGTTCGCCGGTGTCGCGGCTGGGGCTCACCCGATCCTTGTGAATTCCGCCTCTCAGCCGTACAACGAAGACTTGTTTTTTTTCTTCTTTGCTGCGGCTATCTGGGCGTTTCTTATTTGGTTCCAAACGCAGCGAATGAGGTGGGCCATCCTCTGTGGGGCTATGATTGGTCTCTGCATGCTGACGCGGGAGAGTGGTGTGCTCTTGCTGGTCGCTATGGGAGCAGTTATGCTCATTGAAGCGCCGCGAACGCTCAGAACGTGGACGGGATACGGTATTATCGCGATAATTACGGTTTGTGTGGTTGTCCCGTGGACCATACGCAACTATGTTCGGTTTGGGATCTTGGTGCCCGTTGCTAGCATCGTGGGAGAGGATTTCGTCGAGGGCAATAACTTGTGCGTCGCTTCGGAGAGCGTGTTCATTCCCTACTGGGCGGAAGGTCCGTGTCCGTGGGTCGACGAGCAAAGGCGAGCACTGCATGAAGTGGAAACAGCTGATGCACGTGTCCCTGCTGCGGTGCGTCGCGATCGCCTCTCCCGGCGCTTAGCTGTACAATTCGTATCGGACCACCCGGCTGCTTATGCGAAACTAACGTTCCGCAGATTCTGGACGACCTTGCTCCCCTACGATCCAAGGGGAAGCCAGCGTCTGCATGAAAGAATCGTACTATTCCTGTACTGGCTGCTGGTGTTCCCTGCGGGACTCGTCGGGATGGTTGTAGCGCTCAAACGGATCGAATTTGGGCGTCTACTGCTCGGTCTGTTGGTCATCCTGAATCTCCTGTCCATAGCAGCTGTCCTCTACTGGTCAGATCTCCGCTTCAGGGTGGGGATAGACTTACTTCTGGGGTGTTTCGCTTGGTGGGGATACGCCAAAATTTTTCGGCGTCGCCATCAAGAACAGCAGCCGGATTGACTTAATTCGGGTTCGTCCCAAAGGATTCCGATCTGAGGAATCTGGATACGGAGAGCCTTTGGTCAACTGCCGTAGCATGAAAGACACGGCGCTGATACTCTTGACCGCACCGCTAATTGCGGCCTGGGACATTCTTTTGGGCCGCTATCCGCTGCACCGCCAGCAGGTCCCCCCTCCTGTGACCCAGCTATCGAACTCGAGTTGCGTACGATTGTGATGGTTCGATGTAACGCGGCAGCAATAGGCTCTCACTCTGCCGCGCAGCGAGGCCGCCGTCGCAGATGGTCGCAGAGACCAAGTGCTCCTTCCGTAGCCACGGGAGAAACGCCGGTCCAGATCGAGGCTTTTCTTAAAGTCAGCCAATGGATCCGGTTCGAAGGCGAAACCCAAGAGCAGGTTTTCCGCTGGATCAAGCAGCCTCTGTGCCTGCGGCAGTACTCCAAGCAAAGCGGTCAAGCACGGGGATTCCTGCGGCGCTACCTGGCGAAGATGACCGGCTTGAGTCGGGCACAAGTGACGCGGCTGATCCGACGCAATCGCGAAAGCGGTGCGGTCCAGCCCGTTCGTTACCGGCGCCATCGCTTTCCGCAACGATATACCTGCGCTGACATCGAGCTGCTGGTCGGCGTCGATGAGGCATTAGACCTTGCGCGGGCTGGCCACGAGACACACTTTTAGAGCGCAAGTATCGGCAGTACGGCAAGCGGGAGTACTAACGGCTAGCCTCGATCTCGGTGTCTCGCACCTGTACAATCTGCGCCAACAGCCGCGCTATCGCGAACGGCATCTCCACTGCGTCAAGACACCCGGCCCAATACCGTGGCCATTGGAGAACGGCGGAGGCCCGATCCCCAAGGCCAGCCTGGCTATTTGCGCGTCCACACCGTCCATCAAGGCGATCAGCCGGGGGCCAAAGGCGTCTACCACCGCCCAGGCGGTAGCTAGACTCTCTCAGAGTCCAATCCAGATAATGAGCTTTCCTCCGCCACCGTTCAGGCTCGCCCACAGGCTCATTCTTCGATTAGACAAAGACTCCGCGCATTTTACCATGTAAGTCGCTTGCCATCTCGTAATGCCGCGTTTTCATCGACATCCAAACCTCCTTGCCTGTATCATAACTCCCCATATGATGGCCGCGCTTGAGTATCGCTTCCTGCGCCTGATTGCTCCCCGGCTTCCTGCCACAATGGGCGGCGAAGCTTACGCAGGAAAAAGTAAGCTGCGAATTCTGTTGCCCGGGATCGAAGCTGAGATCAAAGACAGGGTCGTCCTTGATTTTGGGTGCGGCCCAGGCGCGGAAGTGAAGGAGATGGCCCTGCTCGGGGCCAAACGCGTGATCGGCCTCGACATCTCGGAGAGGTGGTTGCACTTTGCGCAGGAGCAGGCAGAGAAGGCCGGAGTCGCCGCCAAGTGCGAGTTCGTTACCTCGGTTGCCAATCCCGTAGAAGTCATAGTTTCCATCGACTCCTTCGAACATTTTGCGGAACCGGACGCCGTTCTGCGCACGATGTATTCGGTGGTTGCACCAGGTGGCCGCGTCTTTGTCAGCTTTGGTCCCACTTGGTATCACCCGCTTGGGGGCCACCTGTTTTCCGTTTTTCCCTGGGCTCATATTCTGCTGAGGGAACAGGCGCTCATTCGTTGGCGGGCTCAGTTCAAGACCGACGGAGCCAGGAAGTTCGGTGAAGTCGAAGGGGGGCTGAACCAAATGACGATTCGCCGGTTCGAAGAGATTCTCAAGAGAAGCCCATTTGTGGTCGAGCAATTGGAGCTCGTCCCGATCCGGCGACTGAAGCCGCTGCACAACCGAGTTACCCGCGAGTTCTTGACCGCGATTGTGCGCTGCAGGCTGAGGAAGCCGCTGGCGCGGGCTACCTGAGCGCGCAATTGCCTTGAACGCCATGCCGATGCGGCCCGCGCTCATCTACCTCAGTTCGACGACAAAGACGTCTCCGCGACAGTTGCTACCGATGGTGCAGGTCGTTGCTCCCGATTCCGAGCCGAGCTCCCCCAACCAGTCGGAAGAGAAGACGAAGAACTTGCCATCCTGCGACACCGTGCCGATCGCGTGCAGGGTGCTAAAGCTTTGGGAGCGGGCGGTGATGAAACTGTGAGCGAAGCGCCATGTCTTCCCGCTGCCGTCCGCCGCGACCGCAATGATTTCGTTGTACCAAGGCCCAGGGAAAGGGCTAGTCGTGCTAAAGGTGGAGGAAAGGAACGGCAGAGTGTCAGCCGGATCGACATTATTCCACGACTGGTGCTGGTCAAAATCGGTAGTGACGCCGGCAGGAAAACTGTTGATGAGGTTGGTAACGGAAGTCGGCTCAGAAAATGAGCGGATCACATGGTCGGACAGCGGCGAGTCGTTGTTGTTCACCCAATGACTGTAGCCTTCGGTCCAGTGACCGCTGCATTTGCCGCCTTCCCCGCATGAGTTCACGTTCGTGGTTCCGATCTGCCAGAAGTAAGGGCTTACTCCGCAAGTGGAACTCATGCAGTCCTCGGAGACGATGACCATCCAGTTCCCGTCCTTCGACAGCTTCACGTTGTGGATCGTCCAGCGGTCCGCGATGTTGATCGTGCCTTTGCTTCCCCAATCGCCCCCGACCTGGCCGGTCTGCGTATTCAGCACGCTGCAACCGCTGCCAGCCTTGTAGACGACTACATAGACGCCGCTTCCCTGGCTTCCAGTATTGGAATACGCCATGCCGAAGATAGTGTCATCGTCGCTTACACCACCCTTGGTGCTCCATGTCTTCGTGAATCCCGCCGGAAGGCAATTGCGGCTGCTCGTGAAATCGTAGACTAGTTGCGGCGATGGAGGAATGGTCCGGTCGGTAAAGTCGTACTTGCTGATGGCAGTTCCATTGTAGGTATAAAGAACATTCTGGCTTACGTGGCTCCAGATGCCGGGGTCCGACAGCTTGAGCCCGTTCGTCGTGGGAAAGCTTGAAACATACATTCGAGCCGCCTGTAGCGTGCTCGGATTGAAGGTGAAGGGGTAAGAGTTCGCCCCGCTATCCTGCACAATGAAAAGAGTCGAGTCGATGTTCCAGAGATTTTCGTCCGCGCTTCCGCTGGCAGCTGAGATGTAAGTGCGGTTCTTAAAGTTCGCCTGGGGATTGGTATTCGCGTCCGTGATCCGCACGATACGGTTGCCAAAGTCGGGATCGGTGACGATCGTGTTTGCGCCCGAAAGGTTTCCGACGCTGGGAGGGGCTAGCGGTACCTGAGCGATATCGAAGTCGGTCCGGGAACAGCCGTAAGTCGGGGGCCCGCAAGTCCGCCCCGAAGTTGAAACTAGAAGAGAGAGGCTCTGCTGCGCGGTGTGGGAGGTCGCATCCGTTCCTTGCACGCTGAAAGTAAAGGTTCCGGCTGTGGTGGTCGTTCCCGACAAGGTTCCAGTGCTCGCATTAAGCTGCAAGCCCGCGGGCAGAGAGCCTGAGACAATGCTCCACTGATATGGAAGTTGCCCGCCGCTTGCAGTCAGCGACGCCGAGTACGCCGTCGCTTCCACGGCGGCGGGCACACTCTTTGTAGCAATGGTGAATGCGGCGCTGGTGATCGTGGCAGTCGCGCTGGCGTGTACGGACGGCTCGGCTGCACTGCTGGCAGTAACCGTGATCGACTTTGCGCTGGACTTGGCCGGGGCCGTGAACAATCCACTGGCAGAGATGCTCCCCGCGCTGGCCGACCAGGTAACTGCGGTGTTGCTAGTATTGCTGACGACGGCGGCGAACTGTACCTTTCCTCCCGCTACAACCGACGGATCCGCGGGCGAAATCTGCACGTTGACAGTGTTGACAGAGGGAACAATCGTTACCGTATATGCGCGCGACACAGTAGATCCGAAGGATTCGCCGGTAACTGGATATGTGCGCGGCGCCGTAGACCCGAGGGGTTCGCACGTGACGGTGATCGTGAATGTGAAGGTGCCTGCTTGGGTCGGAACTCCAGAGATGCTTCCGGTCAACGGGTTGAGAACCAGGCCCGGCGGCAACTGGCCCTGACTGACATCGAAGCTGTAGGGGGCTGAGCCTCCACTGACGGACAGCACCTCTCGATAGCTGCGTCCAACACTTGAGCCGGGCAGGCTCGTTTGGATGGAAATGTGTTGCGTCGACGACTGAGAGGAAGCCGCAGAACTCGGCGGAAGGCCAGCGCAGCCTTCCCACAAGAGAGAACAAGCCATCAAGGCCAGAGCCAGTACGAGTTTGCTGCTTCGCTTCGGATCAACTTTCTCGAAAACGAAAGCCGCATTCATACGCAACATTAGACATCCCTCGGGAACAGAAATTGGGGGACCAAGGGTTCAAGTCCGTAAGGCAACTGTAAGGAGAGAGGGAGACACTGCGACAGATAACCGAAGGCCGTGACCTTGCAGAACACGAAGGTGCAGGGTCACCATGGGCGAAGGGCCAGGGGGCAGTCTACCGCCGGACCAGGCCAGCCCTTCAGGTGCCACTTGCGGCCGTGGACACACAAAGCTGCCACATAGCCGGGGCAGCTGGTATTTCCCCGAGGGACCAGAGGGCAGCTTCAGAATCTTCAGGCCGGGTCGTAAACAAGGCATTGCGGTGGAGACTTTCCAACTGATGCAAAGGAAGCGATGAACTCCTCCAGGTACACCATCATGCTGAAGGGCGCCATGGAGACGCCGATGTCGGCTGGTTCTTTCTGAACACTTCCTGGGCCTCATAGGGGCCGTAGAAGGGCTTGCCGTCGCTGTCTTTGCCCGGACCAGCGTGATCGCAGCCCACGATGAAGTGAGTGCAGCCGTGATTCTTGCGAATAAGAGCGTGCCAGATGGCTTCGCGCGGTCCGCCCATGCGCATCGCCAGAGGTAGCAACGAGAGCTTCTGGGTTCCCTGCGGATATTTCGAAGTCAATAACTGGTCGCAGCGGCACTCGCGTGCAGTAATCCACGTCGCCGGGCTTGGTCATGAGAAGGTTGACTTCTACGTGCTCTTGGCCGCGCGGGTGACCTGCCCCCCTCTTTAGTCCAGGGATAATGAGACTTTCTCCGGTTTTTGTTCGCCCCACTTCAGCTCTGTAGAAGCCCGCAGCCTGCGCTGCGAACTCCACTGGGGTACGGTACTGCAAAGTGCTGTGCGGACGCGGTTCGTTGTAGTCCCGCTTCCCCTGCGCGATCTTCTCCCGCGCATCGACCAGATCGCTGAACCAGTTCTGTTCAGGCACTCGTCACGAAACCGCCCGTTGAAACTCTCTACATAGCCATTCTCCATCGGTCGACCTGGTTGGATCGTGTGCCACTGCAGGCCTTGCTCGAGAGGCTTCCAGCGCGGCGTGAATTCGTTCCAGTATTTGAGTGTAAGAGTTTGAGTGCATAATCTCCTGATCTTCCTTTGATGATCTTCTTTTGACGATCAAGCCATGGGCATGTGCGCACCCGTCGCTAGCAGCACAGCGCACAGGATACGCCTCAGCCACGGAACCGGGACCCGCGTACTCAAGTACGAACCGAACAATCCACCCGGAATCGAGCCGATCAAAAGCGCCCCGACAAGGTGGGTATCGACATTGTGCATACGAAAATGGGGAAGACTAGTGACGCCAGTGAGGATCAGGGCGTGCACGATGTCGGTGCCCACCATCACCTTCGGCTGAAAGCTGTAGAACAGCAAAAGCATCATCATGACAATGCTGCCGGAGCCGACGGAGGTAATGCCCACCAGAAAGCCCGCCACCAGGCCGATGAGCCACATCCAGGCGAATGACTTCATCGTCGGCGGGCGCACCGCAGCCCGTAGGTAGCCGGCCAGGATTGTCCTCAACAGCGCTCGTGACGCTACAAAGCGCTGACGGTCACGGCGAAAATGAAAGCGGGAAGCGCGCGTCGCTTCGTCGGGAGAGAGTACCTCTTGCCAGCGGGATTCGTCGGCACGTATGGCCTCCAGATCGACTCGCCAGAGGTGCACTTCCGTCTTCGGGTAGTGCGAGAGGCGTCTCGATCTGGAAGCCTGAATCGGTGATGTTCATGGTCTGGCTCATGTGTACGCTCAAGGCTTACGGCAGCCCACCGACTGCCACCTGACGCATAATATCGGGGGCCCAAAATCAACCAAAGCGGGAACAGCAATCCGAGGCCTGGCGGTGAAGCTATCGGTTCGGGAGCTGCACGCGCTTCAGGGGTACAGGAGTACGTCCGTCGATCAATTCAACATTGCCGGCCCAGTTGTAGGTATGAATGCCCGAAAGTCCTTCCCAATGTTCGGGAGTGATGGTTTTGAGGGGCCGTTCAGAATACCGCTGTCTGGAGAGTTCAGTGATCTCGTTGAAAGCGAAGCTGTAGCCGTAGGAAGGAGCGCCGCTCTGGCTGGGCCTGATCAGGCGATTGTGACTGCGAAAGACACGGCCGGCGCCGCGGTTCCTTCGGATGTCAGTAGAAATGGGATTCGCCGGATGAAAATGCCAATCCCCGGTGAGCGATGTCGAATAGAACAGCAAAAGACAACCAGCGCGCGAACTTGGCTCGGCGCTGGTGGTTGTGAACCACCATAGTCCCTCATGCTCCCAGATTGTGGTGTCGACAAACTTGCCTTCCAACAGAGTCGCTTCGCGAACTCACTGGTTGGAGAATTGGTGGCATCGGAAAAGATCAACGGAGTTGGAATCGAAGGACTCGGGAATCATGTAAATCCCGGATCCAGCCCGGAAGATATGGGGATAGGAATAGTGGTGGCTGGGATGGTCAAGACAAAGCACTGGCGGCCCCAATGCGCCGTGCGGTGAGACTTCCGCACATGCTATGCCTGCTTTCTTCTCTTTGTAGGAATAGTCTTCGAAAAAGGCCCAGCATTTGCCCTGGTGTTCAAAAGCAAAGGGATCAGCCCAGAAGTGACCTTGAGGAGGATCAATCCACAGAAAGCCGGAGAAATCAGCATCGGAGTCGGAATTATGGAGAGGTTTTCCGTTGACCCGGCTGGCAATTCTCCAATGCTGCACAGTTTCCTTGCGAAGTGGATAGCGGATCGCGTTCTTCAAAAGAATTGGCCCGAGCCAGGAGAGCATATCCCGGTTGGAAGGGGTTCTGTAGATGCTACGTTTCCCCTGGTATGGAGCAAAGGGAATCGTTCTTTCGAGCACGTAGTCCCAACCGAACCGGTGCAGCTCATTGAGTTTCCGGATGATCAGATCCGAGGAGCCCCAATAGGGTGTGTATCGATTTCGGGAGACACTTAGAGTGCGCTCGGTCGCGAACAGCGACTTGCAAAGCACCAGACCAGCGTCGAGTTCTTCGGTGAGGACCTGCAGAACTACGCCAGACAGCGGAGAGCCTTCATGCAGTTCCCAGAAATGGGAAGGGCCGCCACGGTAGAACTCATTGTCTCCGTGGTGATACGACCAAACACCGTAACGGGCAGCTTTCAAGATGTCGCCGTGGAGGATATTAAATCCGAATCGAATAAGGACATCAAGATCCTTGGCCCGAATTTTCTCCAAGGCGTCTGCGGGGAAGCGATGAACAAACTTCTTTTCCACCGGTTCCACCTCGAGCGTCTCTATTCCGGAGAGCAGATCCCTGCAATCGACCTTGGCAACCGGGTCATTTGCGGGCTTCAATCGCGCGTCGAGGCGAAGGTAAAGATCGTAAAGCAAGCGCTTTCTCAGTTTTGGATCCGATATGTGCCGCAGAAACCTCAGAGCCCGTGAATTCGGTGGTCTGCCTGGCGCCGAGTTTCCCGCAGTTTTTCTGACAACCAGCAACTCGATTCCTGCGAAATTGCTGGCCTTGATATCTTCGATGATCCTTGCAAAAAAGGCGGGAATTTCGTCGTGGGAATCCAGAAGCAGGCCTATCCGGAGAGGAGGGCGATCGACAGAAGAAATGCGGAAGTAATTGTTCGGAATGCAAATCATTCTTACAAAGCGTACTAGAAACCACGTTGACCAGAACGATTCATTCGTTCCGGGTCACCATGCTGTGCACGGATCCAAAACACCCGCTCTTTCAGCCTTCCAAACCGCTTTCCGCCGAAGCACAGCACAATGAAAGATGTTCATGTCACAGGACTGCGCCTAGTTTTGGGCCCGGTGGTCGTCCTGACCGGCTCGGATTGTGGGTTGGCGAGATTTGTTTCCGTTTCCAGGCAGACGAAGAAGGAAGCCGGCGTTCTCTGCTCCGCCATGATCGCCCCATCCTACGATTTCTCCGCGATCGTTGACGCCGCTGGCGACTTCAAGTGTCCAGCCGGAAGTCGACGGGATCAGCGTGTTCAGGTCCTGCATGCCGTGCGTTTTGTCCCAGACAAAGGCACGTTGAGCGTCCGGGTTCGGACCAAACGATCCCACGACGATCCCTTCCTTGTTCATGGCACGAGGCGTGCCTTTCGGAATGTCGATGGGGTCCAATTTATTGCCTGAGTGAAGGAATAGGCCGCCAGGACTCGCTCTCAGTAGGACCTGTCCGCGGCTATCGAGGGCCAGAGCAGAACTATATTCTTCGCCGGGCACAGCAAGGAGGTGGGCGCCGTGGACGGCATCCCAGAGGAATGCGTGGTAGCGGCCTTCGTTGTCATATGTGTCGCCAACGATCACGCCTTGTTCGTTCAAACTTCGCGCCGAGCCCGCACAGCAAATGTTGAGATCGATCAGCGAACCGTTCTTCCAAAGGACTGGCCCCGCGGCTTTACTGCCAGGAAGAATTGTTTGTCCCACAATCCCGCCGTCTTCGTTGATAGCGTTGGCTCGTGACTGCTCGCCGGGCAGTAACACAACTTTGTTCTTCCGGAGCACGAAGGCAACGCGGCGGCTGGAATCGGCGGTGGAGGCCGTACCCACCGCTTCGCCGCGAGAATTGATGCTGGCACATTCAGAAAAGCTGAACTCAGGGGGCAGGGGAATCCGATAGAGCCCCGCTTTTGAATTCCACGTTGCCGCGTGCTGATCATCAGTCGTGCCCGCCACCCACTCGGAGTTGCTGATCGATAAAGGGCGGAGGGGCAGCTCGATAATCCGATAACGTGGCGCGGGGCTGCCTTTGGGCGTCGCTTGACCATAAGCCGCTGGTAGGAGAAGCGCGAGCAGCAGCACCGTCAAGCACCAGGTTCGCACGATACAGTGCTTTGACATTCTAGTTTACGGTGACGCTCACGGCGGGAGCCGTGTTGGACTGAGTCAGGTTGTTCTTATCCTTACCGGTGATCGTGATGGTGTAGGTTCCGGCGGGAGTTCCGCTGTTACCGCCTCCGCCGGCGTTCCCGGCAGCACCGCATGCGGGAAGAACGATGAGACTGGCCAGCACCATCCAGAGAGCCAAGCAGCCCAACCACTTCTTCCGGCGCGAAGGTCCGGAACCGAGGCCCAGGCCAATCAGCGCCAGTCCAGGTATGGGCAGCCACACTGCATAGAGCGCGCTGGGAGAATGGCGGAACAACGCTGCCGACGGCCCGATCGCGGTGAAGGTCAACGTCGCGCTACCCCCGGCACTGGTCACTGCCACCGGGTTCGTGCCTCCGAGGGAACAGGTCGGCGCGGGACTGACAACCGGTGAAATACTACAGGAAAGCGTGACGCTACCCACGTAGGTATTGGCAGAGGCCACGGTGACCGGCGCCGTGGACGTACCGCCGGGTCTGACCGAAGCTGGACTTGCTGTTCCTGCCGAAAGCGAATAGCTAGGCGGCTGAGTCACTGTGAGGTTGATCGTCGCGGTTTGCGTCAGGGATCCCGACGTGCCGGGCATGGTCACGGTTGTGGGCCCGGTAGTTGCCGAACTGCTCGCCGTCAGCGTCAAGGTGCTCGTGCCGGTTGTGCTGGTGGGGTTGAACGACGCGGTCACTCCGCTAGGCAGGGTTGAAGCCGCCAAGGTCACGCTGCCCGTGAAGCCGCCGGTTGGATTCACGATAATCGTGCTCGGGACACTGCTTCCCTGAGCAACGCTCAGGGTGCCTGGCGCGGCCGACAAAGTGAAGTTCGGCGGCAGCGTCACCGTGAGGTTGATCGTCGCGGTTTGCGTCAGGGATCCCGACGTGCCGGTGATGGTCACGGTTGTGGGCCCGGTGGTTGCCGAACTGCTCGCCGTCAG
>PLBY01000086.1 GCA_003134655.1 Acidobacteriaceae bacterium | reverse complement strand
CTCGAAGGCGGATCGATCGACGTCAACGGGGCGGGCACGATCCTCACTACGGAGGAATGTCTACTCAGCAAGGTGCAGGAACGCAATCCGCACATGGCGCGGGTGAACTACGAGAAGGCCTTTGCCGATTATCTGGGCGCTCTCAACACGATCTGGCTGGGACGTGGCATTTTCGGCGACGACACCCACGGACACGTCGACGACCTTACGCGCTTCGTCTCGAAAAACACCGTCGTCACCATGATTGAGCGCGACTCGAAGGACGTTAACCACGCTCCTCTGCTTGCCAACTTGCATCGGTTGCAAGCCGCGCGCGACCAGGACGGCAGACAGTTGACCGTCGTGGAATTGCCCATGCCGCAGCCGGTGATTTTCGAAGGCCGGCGCCTGCCTGCCAGCTATGCGAATTTTTATATCGCCAACGAAGTCGTGCTGGCGCCGGTGTTCAATCGTCCGAATGACCGGATCGCGCTCAACACGCTGGCCGAACTTTTTCCTACTCGCGAGATCGTGCCCATCTATTCGGGCGACTTCATTTGGGGACTGGGAGCGATGCACTGCTTGACGCAGCAGCAGCCGGCTTGAGGCTGTTCACCACGGAGACACGGAGGCACGGAGAAGAACCAGAAAATAGATTTTGACTTGCCGCCCGTATAGATTTCTCTCTTTTTGGTTTGCTCCGTGACTCCGTGGTAGATTCTCCGCATGCCTGACAGCGAAATGACAACGGGCAGACTCGAAGCGTTCAGCGACGGCGTGATCGCTATCATCGTGACGATCATGGTGCTGGAGCTGCGCGCGCGTTCGCAGCCTACGCTGGCTGCCTTGTGGAAAGTTACGCCCATATTCCTCAGCTATGGGCTCAGCTTTCTCGTGGTGGCCATCATGTGGGTGAACCGCCATCACTTGATCCATGCGGTTCACGGGGTCACGGCGCGACTGCTTTGGTCGAATCTGTACTTGCTGTTCTGGATGTCGCTGGTGCCGTTCGTCACGGACTACCTGGGAAAGAACTATCACGAACCGCTGGCGGTGGCGCTGTACGGGCTCGATCTGTTCTTGTGTTCTTCGGCGCTTTACCTGCTACGAATCATTCTGGTGGAGCAGGATAGCCGCGATGGCAACCTCGCGGACTATCACCGCTCCATCCAGCGAAAGAACGTCTTTTCCGCGGCGCTCTATCTATCGTCCGTGCCTGTGGCCTATCTGTCGGTGTACGCCTCGTTCTTCACCTTCGCGTTGATTCCGGCGATGTACTTCCTGCCGGAAAAACGTCTCGCGAAACAGGAATAGTTCCTGGGATCGCGATCACTAAGCCGTTCGTCGAACCGGGATTCGGAGAATCGTTCTCAACTTTTCGGGAGCTACGCGGCGAGGGTCGCTCAAATAGATTTCGTGGTGCAGGCCGTGGAACTCCATCCTGTTCTCTTCGGCGAAGGCTTGCAGCCGGACCATCGTCGCTGACTCCTGATCGTAGGGGCCGACGTGTAGCATCTGCAGGGAGGTGCCCTCGTCGAGGACTTCCAGTTTCACGTCGCTAATCTCATGCGGTTTGTCCTTTGCCAGCAGTTTCTCGACGGCGGCCTTCAGATCGCCCTCGTCCACGAAGCTTGGAACGCGAATCATCAGTTTCCAGTTCCAGGTCTCACGCGGCTGGCTGGCGAAGCATTGCGTGGGATCGTCTGCCCACCAGAGTCCCTCGAGTTTGCAGACTGTGTAGTCCTGGCCCGTGAATTTGCGCGCCATCTTGACGGTGAACGCGACGTTGTAAAGCGCTCCGATTGCGGATTGAAATGCCACGCCGCCGGGCTCCCCGCGGCCGGTGAACGTCAAATAGCGCGCCGGCTGCACGTTGACCAGGCCTGGCTTCTTGGGAGTGATGTACTCCGAGCGAAACTGCCGGTAGATATCAATTTTTGCTGCAGTAGGCATGGGTGTTTGCTCCTTTGCCAGAGTTGCCTGGAAAGATAGGACCGATCGTAGTTTCTTTGCAGTGATCCGCGTCACTCAGGGCGGGCACGGCCAGTGAAGCGGCAAGGAAGGAATACAGCACGGGCGGGCTTCTAAATGGTTTTGCTGAACGTTGACAGCTGAAAGCTTTACTTCCGATACTGCGTGGGCTGCGGGCCCTTTTCCAGGGTCTTGCGGTCCCAGATCCAGCCTTCGCGCGTGTAGCTGGCGAGTTCGAAATCCTGCGTGAGTTCGAGGGCGTCGACGGGGCAGGCGTCTTCGCAGAGGCCGCAAAACATGCAGCGGCTCAGGTCGTAGGTAAAGTCGGTGAGTTCCTTGCGGCGAGTTTGCTCGTTGCGTGCGCTGGAGACCACGATCAGGTTCTCTGGGCACGCCAGCGCACACAGGTCGCAGGCAATGCACATGGTCTCGTCAGTGTCTGGGTTGACGTTCAGCCGCGGTGCCCCGCGGTAGCGCTCGGCCACCTGCGGCCGCTCCATGGGATACTGCTCGGTATAGATTTCCCTGGGATCCTGATAGCGAAACGTAATCTTCAGTCCCTGCAGCAGGTCAACGAGGAAGACTTTGCGCAGCAAACTCGGCATGCCCATATCGCGTAAGCATACCATTATCCGGCGAAATCGCCCAAACCGGGGCGACGCCCATGAAAAATCGGCTTCTGACCCTTCTTATTCCCGAACGTCTAACCTGACAACGCGGTCTTAGTGACTGAAAGGGCCGCACTTGGGAGAGGCGCTCGCCGGGGAACTTTTCCCGTGGCCGGTTCGTACTGATGAGGAGAGGATGTTATGAAGGCCTATTTCACAAACCTGCCGACGAGGACATGGCTGTTGCTGGTGTTGCCTGCGGTCGTGCTTGCCTATCCCGTGGGCCGAATCGTGGTACCGGCAGTGCTGCATGCGGTTGTGCCGGACGTGGTGCGTACGGTGCTCAGTGTGATCTGAACTCCGGCGTCGTTTGATCGCCGGAGCGGTTGGCTGCATTGGCCTGCCCTGCCGATTCCTGCACTCCTTTCCTGCGCCCCTGCGTTAAACCCGCTAAAATACGGCGGAGCATTGAACAGAGTGCCTCCTCAGAAAACAACCCCAAGCGCGAACCCCAGGACCAAAGACCCAAGACCTAAGACCGGCCCCGACCAACCTCATCCAGATGAACTATGGATGGAAGAGGCTCTGCGCTGCGCCCTGCGCGCGTTCGAAGCGGGAGAAGTCCCGGTGGGTGCGGTCGTCGTATGCGACGGCCGGATCGTGGGGCGCGGTTGGAACCGCAACATCACGGACGCCGATCCGACGGCGCACGCCGAGGTCATGGCTCTGCGCGAAGCCGGTGCTACCGTTGGTAACCATCGTCTGGAAGACTGCGAACTGTTTGTTACAATTGAGCCGTGCGCCATGTGCGCCGGCGCGATGGTGCATGCCCGGATTCGGCGCCTGGTGTATGGCTCGGATGACCCCAAAGCCGGGGCCGTGAAGTCAGTGATGCAAGTCCTGAATCATCCGCAACTGAACCATAAGATCGAGGTTCGCAGCGGAGTGCTGGCCGGGCGCAGCGCGGAAGTGCTGCAGACGTTCTTTCGAAGCCGTCGGTAACAGCGGTCGAATTATCGTAGAGACGTAGCTTGCTACGTCTCTGCCGGCAGCAAGACGTTGCAAGCAACGTCTCTACAGAACATTCTTGTCCAACGCGGAGAGGTGCGTGAGTGGTTGAAACGATCCGCCTCGAAAGCGGACATACCTTAACGGGTATCGTGGGTTCAAATCCCACCCTCTCCGCCATTGCTTTTAGTTTCAATAAGATGTATCGTGGTGATACTTGATGTGATACTGAAATCACAGAAAGGTCGCCACATGAACCGCCAAGTCAACGTCACCAAGCGAGTGCTCACCCCCAAGGGGCTCCGCTTCTGCCCTGTAGTTCTCGCGGCCAATGGCCGGATCAAGCCCGACACGGTGCTGGTCAATGGCATCCCCGAGAAGCACCCTGAGGGTTCCTACTACATCGAGTGGTACGAAGGCGAGAGGCGTGTTCGGCTGTCTGTGGGCAAAGATGCCGCCGACGCCAGCGCGCGCCGCCAGCAGAAGGAAGCAGAACTCAACGCAGTCAACAACGGTGTCGCTGTGGTGCATGAGACTGGTGAAGGTCGGCGCTCACTGGTCGGCGCTATCGCCGGATACCTGGCTGATGTGAAGTTGACCCACAAGCCCAGAAGCTACTCGGCCTATAAGACGGCGCTGGATCAATTCTGCGAGTCCTGCCACAAACTCTACCTAGAGGAAGTTGACCGTCACGATCTGCTCAAGTTCGGCGCGTTCCTGCGAGATCAGAAGGAGCACGCACCCCGCACGGTCTACAACAAGTTTGAACACGTGATGACGTTCCTGAAAGCTGCGGGAGTTCGCGGGCTGGTCGGTAAGAAGGACTGGCCGCGCTACACCGAAGAGGAACCGGAGATATACGAGAACGATGAACTGGAAAAGCTGTTCGCCGTCTGCGATGCCGAAGAACACCTCTGGTACTCGTTCTTCCTCATGACCGGGATGCGTGAGCAGGAAGTCATGTATACGTACTGGTCTGATGTGAACCTCGCCGCCAGCACAGTGAAGGTCACGCACAAGCCGGATCGTGGCTGGACACCGAAGGCATACAAGGAACGCGAGATTCCCATTCCTACAAAGCTGGTCACGGCGCTCAAAGCGTGGAAAGCGAAGTCTGACAAAACTTGCACGCTGGTGTTCCCTACTGCCGGGTGCAATCCCAAGTTGAATTTTCTGGATGACCTGAAGGCAGTTGCAGAACGGGCGAAGCTGGACAAGGACAATTTTTGGCTGCACAAGTTCCGCGCTACGTTCGCTACGCGGTGCCTGTGGGCTGGTGTCGATCTGCGGACGGTGCAGTCATGGCTGGGTCACACCGATATGGAATCCACGATGAGGTACCTGAAGCCGTCGCGCACCAAAGAAACGAATGTGAAGGTCAACGCGATATTCGGCTAGCTGGAAGTGGGCTCGTTTGAAATTATCCTACCCCGCTTCCTCTATCCGTGACATCATCGGCGGCATGCCACCACATTGGGCTGTTAACTGCAAGAAGTGCAACGCGGAGTTCATATTCCACTTAGTGGACGAACAATATCCACGTGAGACCGTCAACAACATGCAAGTAGTTGACCCTCCGAAGCCAGCACTGCGAAAAACTGACGAAGTGTGCCCACACTGCGGCGATGCAGCCAGCTACAAACTGACCGATCTAATTTTCAGGCCACAGTAAGCTACTGCTTACGCAGCCAACGTGCCACGGAGAACGGATCGAAGCGCACGGCGCTCCCTATGCGGAAGGATGGTATGCGGTGGGTCTTAGCTTGTTTGAAAATTGTTTTGGGTGATACTCCGAGAATGCCAGCAAGTTGCTGTGCGGTGAGTGCATGGCCTGTCGATTCGATCAGGTCAGCGAGTGAAGGTTGAATTGTCATAATATCCCCGGCGGCGAGATGTCGCCGGGTACTGCTTTGTTGGGTGTACGGTATACGTGGTATTCAGGATTCCGCCATGACCCCGCCAGAAACCAGAGGCCCCGTAGCGGTGTTCCGACAAGTGGGAGCGCATGACCGGAGCACCGGGAGTGCTGAGGTCATGCTTTGCTCTGCATGGGAGGGCGTTACCTATGCGTGGGAGGGTGTTGGGAATGGGCTAGGTAATGGTTAATGGTGCTCTATGCTCCCCCCTAAATTGCTCCCACGTCTGACGACCGATATCTGCTAAGAAACTAAAGACTTTGCGGAATCCGCTGTCGAATTCCTCTTCCCAAACGTCGGTTGTAGCGTGCTCCACCCTCCCACGGTTCAAGCTGGCGAGGCAGCGGTCAATGCTAGGGTCACAGCGGTCACTGTAAAACACCCCATCAATCCACGCATGAGTCTCCCACCAAGTGAACACCTCACGCTCTTCCCTCTTCCGTTTCTCCCGCGCCTTGCAGTTGTCGCTTCTGGTCGCCCAGTACAGATGACGGGGATTGCAGCACGCCTTGTAAGGGCAGATGTCGTCGCGGTGGCATGCGTCATATCCCGGCTTGCAGAGACTCTCGCGGGTGTCGTATGCCAGCATGAAACGGGAAACGGTGTGCACCTTCCCGCCTATTTTCTTCATGCCGTAGCCGTATTCGTTGGAGGCACCTTTATAAATCCAGCAGTCGGCTACAAGGTCACAATTCGCAAGTATCTCCGCTTTGACGGCTTCCTTTTCCGCTGTAGTCAAGAATTCCTTGTTCATCTGCTTCGCCTTTCCTAAAAGATCACCACAGCAGGGCCGGGTAGACTCCCCCGAATCCTGCGGCCCTGCTGTGGGTTCTGCATCCCTCAACCCTTCCGGCTTGCCACCTGCACCAGCGCCAGCCATATCGCCGCCAGCGCCGCCAGTCCTAACAACCGTGATGCTCGTCATTGTCGGCACCCCCGGACGTACTTCTCTACATCGTCGGCGCTGAATCGGTAGCTGCCGTTAATCTTGATCGTGTGCAGTTGGCCGGACGTGATCAGCTTCGCCAACGTCTGCCGGGTCAGCCGGAGCAAGTAGCCAACGTCCCTCACAGTCAGCAGGGGTTCCAGTTTTCTAGTATTCATCGGGATCACCTCGATATTTCATGCGTAATGCGCGTGCTTCTGCTTCTTCGTGGGCTTTCACCGCCAGCGGATGCGGATGTGAGCATGAGTGCTCATGCGGACAATTTGTGATGACTCCGTTGGGATCAGCGCATAGCGGCCAAGGTCGGAACGTGGGAGCCGGAGCCGGACGCGCCGGAACTGCTATCGGCTGCGCAGCTACTTCCACCTGGACAACTTTTGGCGCGGGTCTCGGCGCGGGTTGCGCCTTGTCCCATCCACAGAGAATGCGCCAAGCTGCGTAAGCCTTCGGGTCAACGCTGTAGCCTTGTCCAAGCCGGACTGCTGGCAACTTGTGCCCAGCGAATCCCTGTGTGATGTACCTTTGCGCCGTGCGCGTCGATACGCCTTCGATCTTTCCAATCTCTAACGGTGTCACGGCTTCACACCTAGGTTCGCGACCATAGCGTTGTGATCCTTGCATGCCTGATCAACAGGAACACGGAGGTCTAGCATCGGCACCACCTGGCGGATCGCTACACCGTGCGCCGGGTTCGCTGCGTTGCGCTCTGGCCTTGGATCGCTGTTAGTCGTGAAGTTGATCATGTGCTTCGCCAATGCGCGCGCTGCGCCGAATGCCCGCGCCGTCGCTATCTCTTGATCAATCGCCTTCAGTGCTTGTTCCTGGGTGTCGTGGCTGAGTGCCATGGTTGAATTCCTTTCGGGAGACTACCTCCGCGAACATCTGCGGGTTCGGTGACTGCCGCAGTACACGGAACAGTGCGGCTATGAGTTCATAAACGTAGGGCTTCATAAGATCAGCCGGACGCGAGGAAGGGAATGGAAGTAACCAAAGCCGCGTCCGGCTTGCACGGGCTTCCCCCGTGACACCCGGCTGTTTTGCCTAAGCCGGAGAACTTGGAAAATATCGAAACGAGTGAAGCAGGTTCGCTCATGCACTCGTTCCCAAGGGCCTTCTAGTTAATTGCTTAAGGCCAAACTCTCTGCGTGGCTTGTTAGTGCTTTCCGTTCTCGGTGTACGTCTGTCCTTTGGGTTCGCGTGGGCCGGGATTGTTGGGCAGGATCGCGGGAGCGCCGTGTGCGCGAGAATCGCCGGGTGTGCTGCCTTCGATTGTTCGGCGGTCAACAGACTTGACGCTGACACCATCAATACCGCTGACGGTGTAGCCGCGTGGTGATGCTTGCGAGGATGCGCCAACTTCCGGCGAACGTTCGAAGCTCAAAGTGTTCTGACTGCAATCGGTGCCGCGTGTGCGTCCGGCTGCCTGATCAGGTGAGAGTGGTGTCTGTCCGCCTGCTAGGTCGTCCGGGTTGCTCGTTTCAATCTTGATATCACTCATGGTGTGTAGCCTTCCTATATCGGATTGGCCTTTCGGTACCACAGAGCAAGGGTGTACTTGTGCACCCTTGCTCCTTCCCGCGCAGGAAAGGCATAGCGGCGCGGGGAAACTTGTTCAATAAATTTGTCGGTTGGGTTCGCGGGCTGCGTCCCGTGCCGTGAGAGTGTCGAGGAAGTTGACGAATCGCAGGTAACGCTTTTCTGGTCTGGGGTCTTTTGTGTTCCGCGTTGATTTGATCGCTTCGAGAACCGTTCCGGTTTTATACGCGGCGAAGATCGCTTCCCATTGTCCCGGCTCTAGATCGAAGCTGTGAATTGCAGCCCATCGCTGCTGCGCCAACTCTATTGCATCTTGAATCGTTCCGTTCATGCAGTCCTCGCCATAATGCGCTCGATACCGGACGCCCCAAGTACGGAGATCAGTTCCGCTTTTTCTGCGCGAGTGAGTGACAAGTACTCCTTCCGGGACATATCTGCGGATGGGGTAACGCTGCGTAGTTCTGCGGCTGCGCGAGTCTGTGGTAATCGTTCGAATGCCTCTAGGCCGTGCTTACTCAAAAACTCAGCCTTTGCCTTGAGGATTTCCGAAGGAGAACCGTGAAAATCCGCTTTGGAGGAGATCGCATCCCAGCGGGTATCACTGACGAAGAGTTCCGGGAACTTGGTGCGGAGGGCTTCGCATACCGGGGAGACAACCATCGCAACACCTTGTTGACTGAGTTCCAGATACCCGGCTGCGCTGGCGCTGGCGGTGATGCCCAGCCCGGTCAGCTTGGCGAGGATGGTCCGGTCTGCACCTGGTAGCGGTCGCATGCCGTGCGCGTGCAGTGCGCTGATTAGTGCGTTTAGTGTTGAGGCTTGCTGTTGAATTGCTTGAGTGTCCATTTTGTTTGGTGCCTTTCGGTGAGATGTCTTTACCCTCGGGTCCGGTCCCTGCGCGGCTATCGGTAAAACACACCTGAGTCGCGCCCATCGGCACACCGTTCCAACGATGTGCTTGGAACACTTGCGCTGAAGCAAGCGGACGGGAATCCGGGCTAGGTGGAATGTGGCGCAGGGAACCGGGACGAGGTCTTAGTTACTAAAATCAGGACTAGATAAGAGATTTACTGCCGGGTTATTGCTGAGGGTGTCTTAGTCGACTGTTCATCTGTAGTCTTGCCAAACGGGACACGCGGTTTGCGTACCTGGGTCTGCTCGTTCGAACCGCCGGTGTGGCCGCCACACCTTTCGATCTGACGTTTGTCACGGTGATATAGATTTTGCGGTGAACCTTGCTAACCCTAGGTGTAGCGCCGCGTTCCCGAAGTACGTCGATGACGTGATTCGACGGATTCAGGATCGCCACTGTTTTATCCTTCCTTGCTGTATACTTACAGTATAACACACGTTTAGTGCCAAACCGGATGACAATCCCAGCAAATCGCTGTAAGGCTAAGTAAATACGGGTAAAAGAAATTTCTGTTGTGACCGAAAACCTGAGTGTTTTCTGAGTCCGTTCTTGTTTCATCGACGGCTATCAATATATGGTGAAACATGCGAAACACCCAGTGTTTATGAGGGTCGAAGCCACTTTGTGCAAATTTCTCCGAACCCAGATAAAACACATGCAAAATGTGTCCAAGTGGCGTGTTCTCAGTGTTATACAAGAATGCTCCGCGAATATGCACCAAATATGGTGCATTATTTCTAGTTTTCGGCTGATCGTGAAAACCATGTTCAAAATGGTGCGCCAACCCTACGCCATTGGCGAAAAAGCAGACTTCCTTGAGGTGTCTGCACCTAGGAATAACAGCAAAATAACTGACTTTCTCCGAAGCTAAAATTGCGAGTTTGGCGGATTTTACTGGTTTTGGAGTGTCTACATGCTCCAAACATGGCTACCAGAGCTCGCTATGGGTTGTCTACATGCGTTTGCCTGCATGGATACTGGCTATATCGAAACAGGCACTGGGACACTCGCGTTTGAGCCAATGTTCATCGTGTACTGCGAGGTGTAGACACTATGATTTTCCGTAAGAAAATCCGCAATGTGGGCTCGTACTCCTAAGCATGACCATCGCCATACCATGCCATGACGTACAGCAACGTCCTAGCTGCGCTGCTACGGCCACTGCAAAGGGTACCCCACAGCATACCCGGCGTGAAAACTGCTGAGAAATGAACAGTTGACAGCTGTTACGTTTGCTGCGACGTTCGCTGAAGCAAATGAAACGGAGCACAAAATGACACCGCGAACAGTCAAATTCATCGCTTACTACCGGGTTAGTACCAAGGGACAAGGCATCTCCGGCTTGGGACTGGATGCCCAGCGGGAATCCGTCGCCAACTACATCAACGGTCACGGCAAGCTGGTCGCTGAGTTCAAGGAGATCGAGCACGGCACCCGCAAGGGTAACCATCGCCCACAGCTAGCGGCTGCCCTGGCGCAGTGCCGGGTTCACGGCGCAACCCTCATCATTGCCAAGCTGGATCGCCTAGCTAGGAACGTCCTTTTCATCTCGAATCTAATGGAATCGAAGGTTGACTTCGTAGCCGTTGACTTCCCAGAGGCGAATCGGCTAACGGTTCACATCCTAGCGGCTGTGGCAGAGCATGAGGCTGAAATGATCAGCGCACGCACAAAGGCTGCGCTAGCGGCTGCACAGCGCAAAGGAACGGTACTAGGTGGTGATCGTGGGAACTGCCACCTGATCTACAAGAAGGGAAATCGCGCAAGCGCCAAGGTCCGCAGTGAGCAAGCGGCTGCGCGTGCTGCTGATCTACTACCAATTATTGACGCACTCAAGGCAGAGGGATGCGCCAGCTTGCGCGAGATCGCCGCCGGGTTGAATCAGCGCGGGATTCCCACGGCACGGCGCAATGGCGAATGGTCTGCCGTGCAGGTAATGCGGGTGCTCGAAACCGTGACCCGGTAACCACGTCCAGACGCACAACAACCCCCTCAGCGCTTCGATGCTGAGGGGGTTTCTTGTTCTAGGTCATGTGGGCTGGGTTCGGTATCGCGTCGCTTAAACGGGAGCTAATGCGAAAAAGAGGTGTATATCGTACGTATCTTGCTGTACGTATCGGATCGTACGTATACCGTACATGCTAGCTAGCCGGACAGCTAAGGCTGAACCCGTTGGGAGTACCCGTTGGGATGCTGCCTGTCTATATAGAGGGCAGAACACCATAGGGATTAGCTGCGCAGCTACCGGAGGGAGTACCCAGCGCCGGGGTTGCGTAGGGATTGCTTCGCAAGGCCCTAGGCATGGGCCTTGAAGAATGTGAACATAGGCGCGCATCAATCTATATGCACGGTTGTGCCTGTATCCCACCACCCTCCCGTCGCACTCCCAACGGGGAAGCAAGCAATCCCAACGGTAAAAGCCCTGTGTTTATACCTATATGGATCATTCCGGGAACTGTCTACGGGTTAACCTGCGGGTTCCTGCCGTCTCTATATGTCGAGGTACGATGTCGGGGTATACGGTGCGAGGTGTCGTAGTGGTACTCCCTATGGGTTCTAGCCTTGGCTGGTCGATTCTTGGGGTGTACGTTAGTGGGTATACACCAAAAATACATCGTCTTTCGTAACTTTGCACTCTCTCCCGGATGGTTTATACAAGATAACGAAGGTATCGGGCGCACCACTGGCCCTTGGTAACCTTCAAGGCCCGTCGTCCAACGGACAGGACACCGGAGCGAGAATGCGGCAGCCAACTCCCCAGAGTTTGCGGAACCATATTCTCATCTATTCCGGGGATGCAGGTTCGATTCCTGCCGGGCTTCCCTATTAGATACCGCGCACACTGGACCACCTGCGCACAGGCTTAGGCGGCTCTGGCGCCGGAGCCGGAGCCGGAGTGCAGACATCCGTTTGCAGGGCTTGGGCCTGTCGTAGCACATTCGCCTGGACTCGCTTTTGCACTTGCTCTTGAATCGCGTCTTGTTTGGTCATTGGGATTCCTTTCAGGGTTTGAGCACCTTCTCCACAGAAAAACTCGCTCATTTTCACAGAAACAGTTGACTAGTTCGCCGTTTGTTCGCTTGACAGTCCATCAACGCATGATACGTTTTAACTACCGGCGAAGAAGAAATAAATGAAAGGGTGTGCCCATGCTCTTCTCCGCTCTGGATCACTACTTCGACGTTGCCGAACACATCGCCCTCCGTTCTTCCTTGTTAGTCTTCCTCTTGTTGGCTCTCTATCGTTTGATCCAGAGGGAGTACCGAAGAAAATGACCATGAGATTCTGGAAGCCCATATCCGAGTTTCTGCACAATCCCGAGTGGATGGCCGCTCTCGTTTTGTTCATTCAGGCCATCATCCTGGTGATGCAAACGAAAATTCTCGGTAGGCATGCTGCCACGATGGAAAAGCACACAGAGATAGCTGGCACTCAAGCCAAAACGATGGAAAAGCACACAGAGATAGCTAGTACTCAGGCCAAAGCGATGGAAAAGCACACAGAGATAGCTAGTAGTCAGGCCAAGACTGCGGAGTCAATCGGAAATGCCGTGGCCCAGCAAGGGAAGATCCTTGCAGAGCAAACAAAGATCATGGAGGAGCAGTTCAAGTTCCAGAGACGATTGGAGGAAAGATCGGAAAGGGCAAGGATTGTCGAACAGCTATTCGAACTGAACATCGAAGTTAAAACGCTTAACGCAATTCTCGAATCGACAGCGGAGTACACCCCGGATGTCCAGACCAGAGTCCGGCTACGCGAGCAGAACGTGACTGCACTTGCCGCGCGCTGTCTAAGAGAATTACGTTCAGCTATTCACGTTTCCACGGAAGAGAAGGAATATTTTCTCGGCTTCGTCCATGACGCAAACAACATACCCGATAGCAGCCCAACAAACTTTAGCGAGGTCATCGCACAATTAAAGGATCTTGCTGGTAAGTACAAAGATGTGACGCAGAAGATTTTTGCAGCTGCAAGCACCCCGCTTTAGCGCTGGTGGAGTGATACTAGTGATACTGAAAAACGAGAAATTGAGGGGAATTGGGGAGACTGTGGAGACTGTAGCCTGAATTCCGAATGTGGATTATACCCACGTAAACACTGGTGATTCTCGCTATGTGCTGACAAGCGCACAACTTAGCAGAAATTGCCTTAAGAGATTCCCACCCTCTCCGCCATCTAACTTTAGTTCTTCCTGTCTTCGTTCCATCCCGTTCGGCAAGGTCCCCATCAGGAGAGCGAATCTCACTGCTGCTGTTGTTCCTGCTCGGAACGCATGGCCGGCCTCGCCAGTACTGGCCTGGAACGGATTACAAAACTCGGCATCACCGGTTCGGGAGGCGCGGTATCCGCGGGACTCACCGTGACGGCCACACTTAGCTCGCTTTGCGCTTCGCCTTTGTAGACACCGCGGGTGGGTGGGACGTCGGCGTAGTCGCGGCCGATGGCTACGCGGATGTGGCGGTCGCCTCCAACCAGATTATTCGTGGGATCAAACGCCACCCAGCTCAGCCCCGGAACCAGCGCTTCGACCCAGGCGTGCGACGCGCCCTCGAGGGAGCGGTCTTTCTCTTCTTCGTCACGATGAAACATGTAGCCGCTGACGTAGCGGCATGGGATGTGCAAGCGGCGCACAAGAGCGATCATGATGTGCGCGAAATCCTGACAGACTCCCTGGCGCGTGCGTAGCGCTTCTTCGATGGGTGAATCTACTTTCGTGCTGTTCGGGACGTAGGCGAATAGTTTGTAGATCGCCTCGTTGAGTTCCGTTAACAAAACCAGAGGACTGCCTCGACGCTCAGAGTGGACTTCCTTCGCGAGATTCTCCAGTTCCGCGTTGGAGTGCGCGAAGTGGCTGGGCAGGAGCATCTCCCAGTAGTCGTTGCCGGCGATCAGGGCGTCGAGGTCGGCCCAATCGCCGACGCTCGAGGTTCGCGGCGGTGGGACGGAGTGCACTTCGACGGCCGAGTGCGCAGTGACTTTGACGATCTTGTGCGTCCCTGCGATGTCGAAATGATGGACCGTGTTTCCGGTGAAATCGCGGTACTGCATGACGTTGGCTGCCGGATCGACGTCGAGGTTGAAGCTGAGGCAGCGCTGTTCCCCGTCGCTGCGAGGTTGCAGGCGGACTTCCATCACACTTTCGCGGACTGCGGGTTCGTAGCGAAATGTTGTGGTGTGGCGGACTGAGTAGATCACGGATTCCCCTCTTCGCGACTTGGCGCGCTGCCCTTAGGGGCTAGCCCGCACTGATTCGACATGCTCACGCGGCCTGAAGGGCCGCTCTTCCACGTTGGTGCACTCATTTTTCGTCTTTCCGCAACCTCAGATGCCGTATCCTTCCCCTGAACTCTTTTCGAACTCTTCTTTCCTGACTTCAATTTGGCCAATGCGTTCCGCCTCGCTTGCCGGTGCGAGGGCGAGACGCCCTCGCGACAGCCGGCGGGACGCCGGCGCTACGAAACCAGTGCTGATTCGACCGAGTAATCGAAATAAACTTGCTGAATCGCGGTATGCGCTTGCGCGCATTGCCAGCGTATGCTGTCGACGTAGCCATTCGCGCCTTGGGCCATGATTTCTTCGATCTGGCTGAAACTCAGGGTGGCGCAGAGGCGTCCTGCCAGGCGCACCGGTTGCTCGGCTTTGCGTTCGGTTAATTCTCCGATCGCAACCAGCGCCGCGTGCACGCGGTCGACAGAGAAGCGCACGGAATGCGGGAACTCCGGGTTCAAGAGCAGGAACTCGGCCACGCGCAGCGGACGGATTTCCGCCGTGTAGGTCTTGCAGTACACCTCAAAGGCCGCGCACGATTTCAGTAGGCCCACCCACTCGAGATATTCTTCGCTCTCCACCGCCTGATCAAGCGGGTGAGGGAGACGCCCGAAGTGCGTGCCGATCAAGCGTGCCAGTTCGTCGGTGCGTTCGACGAAGCGGCCCAGTTGGATGTACTGCCATCCTTCGCCGTGCGACATGGTCGAGTCGGTGACTCCCTGGAACAGGTGCGCGCCTTCCTGCACGGCGCGAAAGAATACGTGCGTATTCAGCAGCCATACCTCGCTCGCTGTCGTACTGTTGACCTGCAAATATAGGCGGTTCAGCTGCTCCCACATTTCCGTGCTGCATTGCTCGCGCACCTGGCGCAGATTCTCGCGGGCGGCGGCGACACAGGACAGAATGGAAGATGGATTTGTGCGGTCGAGTGTAAGAACGTGAGTCAGGGATGCCGCGTCGATCTTGCCATCTTCCGGGGCGGGAACCTGCGAGGCCTCCAGCAGGCGCAACCAGCGTCCGGCGCCGGCCTCGGGAGACTGGTCGAGGCGTAGTTGCAGGTCGACGTCGATCAGACGGGCCGTGTGTTCGGCGCGCTCCAGGTAGCGGCTCATCCAATACAAGCTGTCCGCGACCCGGGAAAGCATGGCTGTTCGCCTCGTGTCGTTCATGCCTTTGTCTTCATGCGCGAAGCTTTCATGCGCGAAGCACCCATGTGTCTTTGCTGCCGCCGCCCTGTGACGAGTTCACGACCAGCGATCCGCGCCGCAACGCCACTCGCGTCAGGCCTCCGGGCACGAGCGTTACGTTCTCGCCATACAAAATGTAGGGACGCAGGTCGACATGGCGAGCCTGCACTTCGCCATCGAGGAAGCATGGTGCGCGCGAGAGACTCAGAGTGGGCTGGGCGATATAGTTGCGCGGCTCGGCTTCGATTCGCCGACGGAAGTCGTTCCTTTCGGCCTCCGTACTGTGCGGGCCGATCAGCATGCCGTATCCGCCGGACTCGCCAACGGCCTTCACCACCAGTTCGTCCAGATGCTCGAGCACGTAGCTTCTTTGCGAAGGGTCGCTGAGAAGGTAGGTGTGAACATTTGCAAGGATTGGATCTTCGCCCAGGTAGTAGCGGATGATCGCAGGAACGTAGGCGTAGAGAGCCTTGTCGTCTGCAACACCGGTGCCGATGGCGTTGGCCAGCACCACATTTCCAGCGCGGTACGCATTAAAGAGACCGGGCACACCCAGGCTCGAGTCCTGTCGGAAACAGAGTGGGTCGAGAAAGTCGTCGTCGACCCGGCGGTAGATCACGTCCACGCGCTGCAGGCCTGCGGTGGTCCGCATGTAGACAATGTTGTCGTGCACCAGGAGATCGCGTCCTTCGACCAGTTCAATGCCCATCTGCTGAGCGAGGAATGTGTGCTCGAAATAGGCTGAATTGAAAACTCCCGGCGTCAGAAGGACAACTTTCGGTTCGTGCCGCGTCGAGGAACTGGCCGGGGCCAATGCACGCAGCGTGGCCAGCAAAGCCTGCGCGTAGTGATCGACCGGGGACACGCCGTAATCGCGGAAAAGCGTGGGAAAGACTTTTTTCAAAACCTTGCGGTTCGCCAGCATGTACGAAACGCCGCTGGGTACCCGCAGATTGTCTTCGAGCACGGCAAAGCTGCCGTCGGGCAGGCGAACCAGATCGGTGCCGCAGATGCTGACGTAAATTCCGCGCGGGACCGTCAGCCCACGCATTTCGCGGCGGAAGTGGCGGCAACTGTACACCAGTTCGCGAGGAACGACGCCATCCGCCAGGATCCTTCCGTGGTGATAAATGTCTTCGAGAAAAAGATTCAGAGCGGCGATGCGCTGGGTGAGACCGTTCTCGATCTTGCGCCATTCCTGGTGCGGGATGATGCGCGGCAGCAGGTCGTTGGGAAATACGCGCTCGGTGCCCTCGTCGTTGCCGTAGACGGTGAAGGTGATGCCCTGATGCAGGAAGGAGAGGTCGGCTGCTTGCTGGCTCTTGCGCAGTTCTTCGGGAGGAAGTTCCAGAAGAGTCTGAAACAGGGCCTTATAGTGCTCGCGCGGCACGCCGGGCGAGGTGAACATCTCATCATAGGCGACGTCGAACTGGTAGTTGCGAAACGGCGGACGGAATAACGTAAGGGGCTCCGGAGGATTCATCCGGCGCACGAGTCCGCGAGTTCGGGTACGGCTAGGCTGCACTCATAGGACTCTAGGGGGCGTTCCGGCCCGAGTCCAATCAAAATTGTTTATCGGAGGGATTGAGTTTTCGGGGGCAGGTAGCGCCGGCGTCTCGCCGGCTGTGGCGCGGGCGGCCTCGCCCGCGCTGCGGAGAGCGCTGCAAAAGCTGGCGATGTTGAGGCGCTGCAGGCAGTGGCGGCGGGGCGCCGCCACGACAGCCGCCGGGACGGCGGCGCTACGATTCTTGCCGGCTATTGCCCCTTCTGGCCGGATGTGAACACCGTCCATGGGCCAGCTTTCATGTCCCGCAGCAACGGCTTTTGCCAGGAGAATTCGGGATGGTGATCGAGAAATTCCGCTGCCAGAAAATCTGCTCCGCAGGGATGGCCTGCTCTGGCGACAAAACTCATTTTTGCCGCCATGGCGCTATCGGTAGCTTTGCCTTGCACGGCGCCGCCCGGGTTGTAAGCATCCCAGCCCCACTCCTTGACGCCTCTCGAAGATGCATCGACATGGCCGCATAGCGCGCGCTCGTTGGGCTGGTCTTTCTTCTCGAAGCTGTCGACGTGGTCGGAGAGGAACTGCTCTGCCAATGTAACGTCGACCTTGCCTTTATTCTGCTGCATGACTTCTTCCCAGCGGGCGCGCCGCGCATTCATGGATGAAGATTTGTCGTTCGGATCGAAACCGCTGGTCTCCTCCTGAATTACTTTGGGATCGCGCGCGAAATTCGAGCTGACGAAAAATCCATCTTTCGTCCGCCACAGAGGGGTGTGCTTCAGACCTAGCTCCAGATAAGCGATCTCGCCGGTCTTGCGGTCGCCGATGAGCCAGTCGTTGGCGTATCCGCCGTTATTGCCTTCTTTGATGATCCGCACATAGTCATCAATATTGTTGGCGTACTGCAGCGCTTTGCGGGCTCGCATGAACTCCGGCTTGCCGTTCGGATCCCATCCTTCAAACTGGGTAATGGTGGTTTCGGTGATCATCATGCCAGCGGAGTTCACGCCGAAATCGTCGTCGCTGACGATCACTCCCGGGAAACCGTCCATCAGGATGCGGTTACCGTGTTCGGGTTGGATGTCGAAGACAACGACCCAGCGCTCGCCGGCAAGATAGCTCGTCCAATTGTTGTGGGCGATCACGATCTGGTGATCTTTCGTCATGCTGCCCGTGGCGATAAATGCGCTGCAGTTGCCGGGAGCCGCAAGCTTCGGCGCTTTGACGGACTTCTGTTGTTTATTCAGCCACGGCACATAATAGTCAGGCACTTCTTCAAACGCGTTGAGCGCGACGATGTCGTACACATCGAGATCGACTCCGTGCGCCTTCACGCCATCCGCGATGCCCTGCAGTTCCTGCTGGTATTCGGCGTCAATATGGGGCCATAGCATCTGACGAGCCGTCGTACGGAAGAATTCCCAATCGCGCTGTGTCTGATGCGTGTCGAACAGCTTGATGGCCTCAAACGCGTCGGCAATTTCGGGCGCGAGAAAATAGCCGTGCTGGAAGCCGATGTCTGAGGGAGATCCTTCGAGGTGCACGTAAGTCCAGCCGCCCTGCTGGAAGCGATAGGCCTTCTGCAGTCGTGCGTCGGATGGACCGGGAACGCCCGCGGCCATCGCCGCACAGGTTAGGAGCATCGCGATTCCGATCACGCATCCCATACGCATAAGATTGTTCAACATGAGTCCCCCGAGGTTCAGTCTGTAGAAGCGACGCAACATTCTAGCCTGTCTTTGATTCTAGATATCCGTCCGCTGATCTGGATGGCGGCTCAGATACCAGCAAGGCAGCCATCCGCTATGCGGAAACAAAGCGTTCACGCAAGTCTGAGCCTGCGGCGGGTCAAAGATCAACTGGGTCTTACCGTTCTTCTGCAATATGGCGTAGTAGTGATTCACCGTCACCGAGCCGTAGGCGTTGCGATTCGTCGCCGCCCTGATCTTGAACGCGGTATAGTCCAGACCATATGCCAATGCCGCGGTCGCCAGAATAGTAAGAATTGCAGCGACGAATATTCGACGTAGCCGCGTTCTTAGGTTGGGCACAGGGGTCTGGGTCACGAAGCCAGATTATAAGCGCACCTGTTGCACCACGGAAAAGGGCGCTTGCGCGCGTGAGCGGCGGGTCTTTTATGCGTTGACATCGTACACGTAATCGGCTACCGTAATCCCGGCCTTGCCTAGCCCGCTTTGGGGCACTTCCGGTTCAATCTGCGTTCCGACCTGGACGATCCGCGAGTCCGAATCGGCCAATCAAATCATGCCCGCGATCGCGGCCGGGCAACCCTGGGAGATTTTCCATCGTGAAAAAGATGCTCGTTGTGTTGGGGTGTTGTGCGTTTTCTTTTTTCTCTGCTTCGGCGTGGGCGCAGGTGAAGTATGTGCAGCTGACAAGCCCGATCCAGAGCTGGTCGAACTATGCTCTATCGAGCAACGGGAAAGTAATGGCAGCCAACATTGGCGGGAAGATTTTCCGCTGGACATCTACTGGCGGTTTCGTCGATCTGGGATTGGGCGACACGTTTAACTCGTCCATCGGAATCTCAGCAGACGGCAATACGATCGTGACAGGCCGCACGGGCTCCGATGGCAACTCGAATCCAGCGATGTGGCAACAGGCCACGGGCTGGGTCGACCTCGGCCATCCAGCGGAAGGTTGCGTCCTCGACGGCAGCTGGGGTGACGCTTGGGGAGTAAATGCCGACGGCTCTATCGTAGTCGGGTTGGCCTGGTATTGTCCGGGAGCGGAAGGCTTCCAGTGGACCAAGCAGAACGGCATCGTTGGCCTGGGACATCCGACCAACGCCAGCAGCCGCGCGACCACGATTTCCAACGATGGATCTACGATTGTGGGCTTCTACGAGGATCCGGTGCAGGGCTTCCGCCGTCCGGTGCGCTGGATCTCGGGGAGTACAGATATCTTCTTAGGAGATATTCCCGGAGAGGCCATCGGCGTCAGTACCGACGGCTCACAGATTGTGGGTCAGGCCGCGGATAGTACTGGAAACGGCCGCGCCTTTTATTACACGGACAGCGGTGGCTTGGTAGACCTGGGAGTACTGAGCCGCAATAACACCGACCAGAGCGTCGCAGTGGGCGTCTCGGACAACGGCATCGTGATTGGCGCGAGCATCAATTCCTTCACTTGGTCGAGCAAGCCTTTCGTCTGGAGCGCGAAGATGGGATTGCACGGCGTGCAGGCAGCCCTGGTGAGTCACGGCGCGGTCATTCCCAGCGGAGTGACACTTACCAATGTTTTGGCGATTTCCGCTGACGGCACGACGATCGTCGGGCTTTGGCAGGATGCCAGCTTCAACCAAGGCCCATTTCTCGTGACCTTACACGGTAAGGCTTCCTTGAAGTAGCGCTGTCGCTAGATGCGAGGTTGGAGTGGGGTGGGCGAACAGCCTGCCCCTTTTCTTTTTGAGCGCGATGAGGTCCAAGCCAGGATCACTTTCGCGCGATGGCCATGAAGTGGGAACTGGCGCCGAGCGCGGAAGGTTCGTGCTCGACTTGGCGTACCGCGGAGAGCAAACGTTCGCGCTGTGCGGGATCGTTCCACAGTCGCTCAAAGTCGGGTGCCAGCCAGCCTGGACCTTCAATGGCCACCAGTTCCACATTTTGAAAGCCGGCAGTCAATAACTCGTCCGCCAATTCCTCCGGCCGATGAAAGAAGGCATCGGTGAAATAGATTGGATTTCCGGTGGGATTGCGGTGCTGTCCTTCCTTCAGGTCCCGCGCGAGGATGGGCGCGAAAGCAGAGTCGTCGAAGAAACCGTGTGCGAGTGAGTCGAACAACGATGCGAAATGACTGATACCTGCGCCCCACACGACGCCTCCCGGGCGGAGAACGCGGCGAGCTTCATGCAGGCAGGCGACGCGGTCTTCCCTTTCGACAAGGTGGTAAAGCGGGCCCAGCAGCAGCACTGCATCTGAAGTCGCGTCGGCATGGGGCAGGTGGCGAGCATCACCGACTTTTGCGGACGCCAGCGGACGTTCGGGCTGGCGGGAGGATGCTGCCCGCGCCTGTTCGACATGTTTAGGCACAGGATCGAGCAGGTGCACTTGATATCCGCGGGAAGCGAGCCAACTGGCATAGGCTCCGGCGCCTCCTCCGGCGTCGATGACAGTGGCTGGAGCGGGCCGCAGGTAGCGGAGAATCAGTTCCTGCGTGCGGGCTTGTTCGAGCTGAAACCATCCGGTGCCGAGACGAGAGGATTCGTCGGCGTCGCCATAGTGACGAACAATCTCATGGATGGAATCGTCGTTCCTCATGAAACGTATCGCAGCTTTGAGTTTGCGCTCGTCAGTCCCCGCCGGTGCGGCGGTGCGGAGCGCGATAGCCCAACTGCATGGAGATATGCCGGGCCGCGTCCTTCAACGCTTCCAGAATGCGCGGCATGGTTTGAGCGTTTACCTGATTGGTGGTTCCACTTAGACCCACGCTGGCCTCGATCGCGCCTTGCTGGTTGAATACGGGAGCCCCTACGCATCGAGCGCCTAGATTATTTTCTTCGTCATCAACCGCATAACCCTGCGTGCGCACCTTTTCCAGTTCCTTCAGAAGGCGCGGCAGGGTGGTGATGGTTTTTGGAGTGCGTTTTTCCATGGCGCGCTCGCCAATAAATGTCTCTAGTCGCTCCTGCGGAATGTATGCGACGAGTGCCTTGCCCACGCTCGTGGCATGAACGCGCATGCGGCGGCCGACCCAGGTGTCCATGCGGATGAAACCGGGGGGTTCCACCTTTTCGATGTACACCGCCTCAGGTCCGTCCAGAATCGCCAGGTGGCAAGTGAGGCTGGTCTTTTCGACCAGGTGGCGCATGATGGGCAGCGCAACCTCGCGCACATCAATCCCGCTGAGGGCGCCCCGGCTGAGGCTCAGGATCTTCAAACCGACGCGGTATTTTCCGCTGTTCGGGTCGCGGTTCAGATATCCCTGGGTTTCGAGTGTGCGCAAGATATAGCTCGCCGAACTCTTTGGAATCTGGAGCTTGCGGCTGATCTCGGCGTTGCTCAGGCCTTGTGGCTCCTGGGCAACCGCTTCCAGCATGGTGAGAGCGCGTTCGACGGCAACCGAGGGAGATTCGTCTTTGGAGGGCATCGCCAAATCGTTATGGTAGCAAAACCCTCCATGGACAACAAAATGAATGTATGTTCGATGTATTGCACAATGGGCTTGACCGGGGTTTCCGCGCATCCTACGATCCGCCAGTATGATGAATTGTTGTTCATCATCTTGCACAGACAAAGGAAACCCAGGGACCCGCGAATATGACGCCAACTGCAGTATCGACCACGGAAACAGGAACGCCACTTAATCCGATCAACAGCACGCCGTCGGGATTCGATGCCTACCGCCATCTTCCGGACGGGTTTATGGAATTCTTCCTCCCGCTGCACCGGGAATTTACCCCGCGCCAGCAGGAACTGGCGCTGAAGCGGGTTGAAGTGCTGCAGCGCTCGCTGGAAGGCGACAAGCCGACGCACCGCTTCCCTTCCGACACGGTGCGCAACGGCTGGCGGATCACACTTCCCGAGTGGTGCCGTGACCAGCGCAACCAGATGACCGGGCCCGCGGATGATGCCGAACTATGCGTCAAGATGCTGAACTCGGGCGCGCCCGGGGTGATGCTCGATCTGGAAGACTCCTGCGTCAACGAGTGGTCGCATCACGAAACCGGGGTGTCGAACATTCTGGCTTGCCTGCGCGGTGAACTCACCTACTTCGACAAGAAGCGCAATCGGACTGTGACCATTCAGCAGAATGGCACCGTGATCTTCACCCGGCCGCGCGGCTTGCACCTGAATCAGGCTGGGCTCATCCCCGGCGAACTGGTTTCGGCGTCACTGATCGATGTGGCGCGAATCTTTTATTCCATTGACCCCGACAAGTTGAAGCATCCGCTGTGCATCTACATACCGAAGTCGGAGTCGGCGGAGGAAGCGCTGTGGTGGCGCGATCTGTTCCGGGCGCTGGCGCAGTGGCGCGGGCTGCCGCACAACTACATCAAGTGCATGGCGCTGGTGGAGTCGCACCCGCTGGCATTTCAGATGGAAGAATTCGCGTACAACCTGCGCGATCACATCATCGGGCTCAACCTGGGCCGCTGGGATTACATGGCCAGCCTGATTCATTTCAATCTCGACAATCCTGACTGGATTCTGCCGGACCGCAACACGATTCCGTACAACGTTGCTTTCTTCCAGAACCTGCGCGGACTGATGCCGGAGATTTGCCATCACCGAGGAATTCTTGCCATTGGCGGGATGACCGCGCTGTATCCCAGCCGCGAGGACGCAGAGTTGAACGCGCGGGCACTCGCGATTCTCGAGAAGGATAAGAAGAACGAAGCCGACTGCCTGATGGACGGCGCGTGGACGGGACATCCCGATCAGAACGCGATCGCGGTGGCGCAGTTCCCGTACCCGAACCAACTGCAGTCGCGGCCGAAGACAGCGAGCCGGTACCCTGACCTGCGGCCAACACCTGACGGAGTCGGCGCGCGCACGGTAAATGGCACGCGGGCGGCGGTGCGGACCGTGATCCGCTACCGACACGGCGTGCTGAGCGGTAGGGGCGCCAGCTTGCTCGACGGCTACATGGAAGACCTGGCGACGGACCGCATCTATCGGCTGATGATTGCACAGCGCGTGCTGCATCGGGATCTGGTTTCTGTGCAGGACGAGAAGGGGCAGACCGTGAAGCATACGCCGGAGTTCATCACGCAATTGTTCGACGAAGAACTCGAGCGCTTGCTGGCCGGACTTCCAACCAACGTAGATCCAGACGAGGCGGACCGCTTCCGCCGCGCTCGCGAAATCAGTGAAGCCATGATCGTGAACGGGGAATTTAACCCGGCTTAACCAGCTACTCACCCTAAGAACTAAAGAGAAGAGATTTCAGGAGAATGTACATGTCGGCCAAAGGAAACGGACACAACGCGCAACCTTCAACCCACCACCAGATCGAGCACCCATTGAGCGAACAGGAACGCGTCGCCCAATATGCTCTTGCCCAGGCAGCGATGAACCAGGATTGGGCGTCCAATCCGCGGTGGAAGGGCGTTGAACGTCCGTACACAGCAGTAGATGTGCTGCGCTTGCGAGGCTCGATCCACATTGAGCACACGCTGGCGCGCATGGGGGCGGAGCGTCTGTGGGAACTTCTGCAGACCGATCCTTATATCAACGCGCTCGGTGCGATGACCGGCAACCAGGCTGTGCAGCAGGTGCAGGCCGGGCTGAAGGCGATCTACGTTAGCGGATGGCAGGTTGCGGCCGACGCCAATAACGCAGGCACAATGTATCCCGACCAGAGCTTGTATCCGGCGGACAGTGTTCCAAACCTGTGCCGGCGGATCAATAACGCACTGCAGCGCGCGGACCAGGTGCATCACGCAGAGGGGAAAGTGGCTCCGGGGCAGACTTGGTTTGCGCCGCTGGTTGCCGATGCGGAAGCGGGATTCGGCGGGACGCTGAATGCTTTCGAACTGATGAAGGGCATGATCGAGGCTGGCGCCGCGTGCGTTCACTTCGAAGATCAGTTGTCTTCCGCGAAGAAGTGCGGGCATCTCGGCGGGAAGGTTCTGGTTTCCACGACCGAGGCCATCCAGAAATTGGTGGCGGCGCGGCTGGCGGCCGACGTGATGGGCGTGCCCACGCTGATCATGGCCCGCACCGACGCCGACAGCGCGCATTTGCTGACCAGCGACATCGACGCACGCGACCGAGAGTTCTGCACAGGCGAGCGCGCGTCGGAGGGCTTCTTCTGCATCCGCGGTGGGATCGATTCGGCCATCGCCCGCGGGCTGGCCTATGCCCCTTATGCCGACCTGATCTGGTGCGAGACTTCGCATCCCGATCTGGAAGAGGCACGGCGTTTTGCCGAAGCGATTCACGCGCAGTATCCGGGCAAGGGGCTGGCCTACAACTGTTCGCCCAGCTTCAACTGGCGCAAGAATCTGGACGAAGCAACGATCGCACGCTTCCAGCCGGAACTGGCGCGCATGGGGTACAAGTTCCAGTTCGTGACCCTGGCGGGATTCCACGCGCTAAACCTCAGCATGTTCGAACTGGCTCGTGGGTACAAGCTCAACGGCATGACCGCCTATTCACGGCTGCAAGAGAAGGAGTTCAGCCGCGAGACACAGTACGGGTATGAAGCTGTGAAGCACCAGCGCTTCGTGGGCACGGGATATTTCGATCAGGTGCAGCAGGTGATCAGCGGCGGTCTGGCTTCGACCACGGCGCTCGCTGGGTCCACCGAGACGGAGCAGTTCATGGAGAAGAAAGCACTGACCCGCCCGGAACGTGGGCCGGATGCAGGATGCCAGCCGATTCTCGGCGAGTGCCCACATACCCCGGTCACAATTGACTTCGGGCCCGAGGAGATGTTGTTGCCGTCTGGGGACTAAACGGTCGCTGTTCGAACGGTGGAAACAGTATGAAGGGCCGATCTGCTGGGGGAGCAGACCGGCCCTTTTTGCCAATAGCATCCCGAAGTTCGCAGCGAAAACGTCTTCGCCGTCGGTAACCTTGACGCGTTTCGGGCTTGCGCGTTTAGTTAAGGAATGTCGACTGCAGCACAGAGCTTGCGCCCAAGAAAGACGAGGCGTTGGCTGAAGTGGATCGGTCTAGCACTGTTCTGTTTCGCCTTCGCTTTAGCTGGTCTGTATGTGTACTTGTTTGTGCGTATCGCGCCGGCGATGTCCGTTGAAGTGGTCGACGCGCTCACTGACAAACCACTTCCAAACATGGACGTCTGCTTGCAGGTCGTCGCAAGCGGCATGGGACATAAGCAAGCATTGCGCAGCGAACTGCTAAGGACAGATACAAAAGGAGAGGTCTTCTTCGGGAGCTCTATTCACGACTTGGCCGTCCTGCAAACGTGGGATGGGTATTCGCTTCACCTCAGCGACCCCAAAAGCGACTTCAGTCCTCCCTGTGGACCGCTGGTTGGATTCGAGCTGAGCCATTTTTCTGATCGACTTGGTGACAGCCGGGCTGATGGGACGCAGTATTTTCCGGTCGAACTCACCGAGAGATCAGCCAATTCCAAGCAGCGAGATCTTGGCTGGACACGTATCCAGCGCAGCACGACATTCAAACGGAGAATGAGGGTTGAGTTAATTCCTATCTTGCCAACTCCGGGTGGGTGCAAGCAAATTGTGGACACTCGGTCAGCTGAAGAGTGTAGGCAGTTAAACACAGAGGCAGTAGCGGCGTTGCAGCAAGAACTGCTTCCGATGTACTTTGGCGGCATGAACCGCACGGAGCTGCTGGCGTCCGACGACGGTTCAAACGGTTCCAGTCGTCGCGGATACGCGACAGTCTATGTCAGTCAAAGCGTCCCGCCAATGTATGTACCGGTACTGATCGAGCAGTTTCCAGACGACCGCAGTGCGATTGAGCATTTCGACGACATCTCGCGGGCAATACCCGACTACGACCCACGAACTGTGTCTGAGGATGAGCCCATTCCAGGTCAGAAAATCAAACGGATTGTGACCCCTGCGAACTCTCGTGCATTCTGGATCAGCGGACGCCGTTTGATCTTGATCACTTTCATCAGGCCATCGGTCCTAGATCGATCCATCATTGCGGAGTGGTTAGTGCGAGATCCCAGCACCATGAATTCGCCCACATCGTGAACGCGTCGTGTCACGCCAGTGCTCCCGCCGCGAGTGTGCTGGAAGGGACTTTTAGTTCAGCGACTGCATTTCGCGGAACTGAGAGCGTGGCGACCGCTCGAGGCAATATTTCCAGGAAGCAATCGACTTCCTGCTGCGTGTTGAAGCGGCCCAGGCTGAGGCGGATCAGACCACGAGCGCGCTCGGCATCGCATCCCATGGCGAGGAGGACATTGGAGGGTTCGCCAGAATGATTCGCGCTACAAGCGCTTCCGGCTGAGACTGCAACGCCAGCAGCATCGAAAGCTGCCACAAGTTTCCCGACCTCGCGCTCTTGGCCTCGGAGTCCGAAGCTTAGATGTCCGGGCAGGCGATGGACTGGGTGACCGAAGAGATACGAATCGGGCAAAAGCCGGAAAAGTTCTTCAGAGATGAATGTGCGGAACCCGGCCAGCCGCGTCGCCTCCTCAGCTAACTCTTCCCTTGCAATAGCCGCCCCCGCGCCAAAGCCGACAATTCCGACAACGTTTTCTGTGGCCGACCGCAGGCCGCGCTCCTGCCCGCCACCGAAGACGATGGGCGACAGCCGCGTGCCCTTGCGGACGTAGAGCGCGCCGATGCCTTTCGGTCCATGCAATTTGTGTGCTGAGAGCGAGAGCAGGTCGACGTGCAGACGATTGACGTCGAGCGGAATCTTCCCCGCGGCCTGAACCGCGTCGGTGTGGAAGAGTACGCCGTGCAGTTTCGTGAGGTGCGCGAGTTCCTCGATGGGCTGGAGCGTCCCCACGACATTGTTCGCTGCCATGACGGAGACAAGGGTCACCTTCGACTGCAGCGCGCGCAGCAAGCTCTGAGGGCTGACTAGACCGTCGGCATCAACAGGAAGATGCGTGATCTTTGTTCCCGACCCAGCGAGGAAGAGGCAGGTCTCGAGAATCGCGGCGTGCTCGATGGAGGTTGTTACCACGTGTCCGGGACGGCCGCTGGCGCGCACGGCGCCGATCAATGCGAGGTTGTCGGCCTCGGTGCCGCTAGCGGTGAAGATGATCTCTTCTGGCTCAGCGCCGATCAGCGAGGCGACTTGCGCGCGCGCAGTCTCAATTGCTGCACGGGCAGCACGGCCTTCCTGGTGCAGGCTCGACGGATTTCCAAAGGCGCCGCCGAGAAATGGGCCCATTGCCGTAAGCACCCGAGGATCGAGCGGGGTGGTGGCGGAATGATCAAAATAAATTCGCGGATTCATGAATGCTTCTCCAGCATGGCTGCGCTGGGCCCTGCGCGCCCTAAAAACACGAATGCCTCATCCGGGATGTGGGGACGAGGCAACTGCTCACCGAGATCTCATGTCCCCCGCAAACCGGGCGGGAATTGACACCATATGATCAGGCTGGTTCCTGATCCGGTTGTCGTGGCGTCCGCGGGCCCGTTACCCTCAGCCACTCTGCATGAGACTACGGCTTCATTCCGGCACGAATGCCGGAACACCATTAACGATAGGGTGCGTAGGAACAACTGTCAAGAAATAATCTCTGGTCATGTAGTCCCGGACGCATTCGTCCGGGGCTCGCTTCGCATCGCATGGCGGACGAATGAGTCCGCCCCTACGGTAAAGGCAAAGATCGCAGAACAGGAGGTCCGCTCGATTCGGGAACCGGAGGATTGCTTGTCTATCGCAATCGGTAGCGGGCCGGGGGGAACAACTCCATATCAATCCGAATGCTTCAATATCCACCGTTGCTGGCGGAGGGACTCATCAAAATACGAGGACGACTGAGGTCCGTTCCGATTGCGAACGTGGAGTTCGCACTCCAGGTCGGAGCCTTACAGCTTAAATAGTGACCGCAAAGAATCGTCGTCAATGTGGCTGTCAAGGGCCAGATAATGGATAAACTCTCTGGCACTAATGTGCATCGGCTTTAGAAGCTCCTTTTTCTCAAGCCCAGACTCAAGGTCTGCGCGTTTGCCCGAGTTGGTGATCACCGTCCATGTCTTCGTCTTCATTGTCTTTCTCCCTTGATGGCTATTCGGCACGCCATTCATGTACTTAGTTGGCGGAATTGGTAGTACCTTACACCTGCGCATTCCCTTGAAAGAGGAGTCGAACCGATAAGGCTCCAGATTTACAGATCCCGGGAGTCCTGCTCTTGTCCATCTACCAACGCGAATCCGGCAAGTCTTGCAACCACCTATCATCTTCCTCTTGCGGATGCCGCGATAGTGACTGAAGTTCGCTCGCGACGGCCTTATGTCTGGTGTAATTGAGAGGTGGGCATTCATATATCGATTAACGGCAATCTGGGATTACGAGGTGGTGGTTCCTTAGCACCGGCGCTTTAAGGGCGATAAACAAATGAGGATAGACAGCTGGCTGCTGGTCGCGGTGGATATACTTCTGCCCCTATGGATTCTGGGTCGCATTGTGACGTTTCCCACATTTCTGAATGGTCCGGGACACAGCAGGTTGTTGACAACATACATGCAATACCGGGCGGAACAACGCGGAAAGCCTCGCCGCCGTCACTGAAAATCAGTGAGGCCGAGCAAAGTGGACGTTGAATCTCCAGACAAGGAGGTCCTGCCTCTCCGCCCAACTTTAGGTCCGCATTATGCCCCAGCATCAGAGCCATGAATATGGCGGCGTTCCTGAGGTGCTTGTACCAATGCCCTGAGCACAGCCCATCAGAGAAGCGTACCCTTAAGTATTGGCCCCACAACGGAACAGGTTGAACAAGGACTTAAGAAATGACACCCCGCAAACATCGGCATGGCTGCACGCTGCTCTCGAAGCCGGACCCGGGAAAGTGGCCTCTCCGCACGGGCGACTGGGGCCCGTGGACCGTAGTGCGCGCCTACACCATCACGGCTCAATAGCTGAGGGACATCCACACTGACTGGAAGGTTGGTGGCGCAGTGGAGACCCAAATGAAAGTAGACTCGGGGCGCAGCCTGGACGCTCCCGCCCTGGAAGAAAGGTTACAAATATCGCCATGATGACCTCGGACAAAAGAGAACGATATGCCCAGTGGCTACGCAATACAGGCGTGGAACACCCTTCTGACGAACTTATCGATAAAACTCAGAAACAAGCACTCCTTGAAATCGATGCAGCTAATGACAAGAAGAAACAACATATCGTGAAAGTGATTGCGCTCGCATGCCTTTCCCTGATCGTAGCAGTCTGCGTTTGGCTCAGACTCTAATTCGCAGCGTCCACTTGCACCTCGCATTCTTGCACTGGAAGGATCCTAGCCATTGAACCGTGAATAGGCCACATCATCGCACACTTGTTTTTATGAGTCTGACAAGAGCACCAACTAAGAACTATTTGCCCATATGCACGGAAGTCAACATATGTAACTAACCTCGCACAACTTAGAAGAGACGGTGCCCGTAACGAGGCATGCCGTACTATCTCCGTATTATGAAAGAATCAAGAGTCAGCCTACGAACGGACATGTCGTTCATACTGTGCAATCTTGACCAGACACCAGATACATGATGACCGTAAAGTTGCATGAATGTCGACGATACCAAGAGACGGATGCGGTCTACCCCCGTTGCCCGCCCGTCTCGCCTAGTGGCGCAACCAAAGAGACGTTGCGCCACGCCCTCGAGAGTGTGAAATGTTATGACGAGAATGCCGCTTCCCGACCCTTCCCCGCGCCGAGACGACCGCTGCGACGAATTCAAACCAACCGAACTCCTCGTCATCAGACCGAAGGCAACGTTCCAATGGCCACCAGATTGCGCGTGGCCGTTCATGGATCGCGGATCGGATCGCGATACATAGTCTGTTATCTGGGATATGGAACTCAGTGATCAAAACACTGAAAGGCCCTGTCACGATTAGTTTCAGAGCCTTTGACCTTGGGACTGGAGAGCGTAGGTGCGAAACATGTACAAAATCAGCAAAGACCCGAACGGCACTTTCCTGCAGTGTCACGACTGCTCGCATATTGAGCGGATCGACTCCTTTATGGAGGACCAGGGCAATCGTCGAACCCAAGCGGCAAGGGCTATGCAAATTCACTCACGCGAGAAGCACGGCCCGGCATCGGTGCTCCAACCGATCCCGAAGGCAGCTATGCTCAGTTCAGGCCGCGACTAATGAAATTCCCTCGCTCCGCCCACATCCCATAGTTATTCCTTGGGCAAAGGCCCATCCGGGCGCAAGCTGCGCTCAAGGCCAAAGACCTATATGTGAGTCGCGTGGGGAGGAATCCATCAAGGCGAACAGGATAAAGCAACCGTAGGCGAGAAATCGGTGGAGTAGCTCCGATCTATATATGAATCTCCAGACAGGGATCGAATCAGATCTCAAATATGCAAGAGAAAGGATCCCGGAGTGGAAGCTGCGACCCAAAAAGCCTTAATACCCGTCGTGCCTAAATCCACGCCCATGCCTCTCCCAGTGCTATTGCTGGCTATGCTTGGCGTTTCCAACAAAGTAAGTGATCTCATCCTGTCGCCTGGTAGTTTTCCAATGGTGGAACTCTCCGGCAAATTGGCTCCAGTCAAACTCTCTGGAATGTCGCCCCTAACTCCGGAGGACACTCGTCGCATTGCCTACGAACTGATCGACGGCAACAAGCAGGCTACGGACTCTTTGCAGACCTTGGGATCGTGTGACATATCGTATCGGATGCCGGGGCGGTGCAGATTTCGCGTCAATATATTTCAACAGCGCGCCAGCCATGCCATTGTGATGCGTGTCATTCCCCAGCTTATTCCCACCCTTGCGCAACTGAACCTGCCTCCGCAACTTGGCGAGATCGCCGATCTTCAGAATGGAATTGTTCTGGTAACCGGCCCCACAGGATCGGGGAAATCCTCGACGTTAGCGGCAGTGTTGGACCGGATTAATGAGACCCACGCTTATCACATTTTGACGATTGAAGATCCTATTGAGTTCATGCATCGGCACAAGCGCTCGATCGTTCATCAGAGGGAACTGCACAGCGACACTCCCAGCTTCGCCCTGGCTCTGCGGGCCGCTTTGCGACAGGCTCCCAAAGTCATTCTGGTCGGCGAAATGCGAGACAAGGAGACCATCGAAATTGCCTTGGAGGCAGCGGAGACGGGCCATCTGGTCCTTTCCACTCTTCATACGATCGACGCCTCCAAAACCGTGGAGCGAATCATTGGGGCGTTTCCCATGGGGGAACAACACACCATTCGCAATCGGCTGGCCAAGAGCTTCCAGGCGATTGTTTCCCAGCGCCTCATACCGAAGGCAGATGGCAGCGGGAGAATCGCGATCGTGGAAATTCTGAAATCGACTCTTCGAACCCGTGAGTATATAGAAAAAGGTGAGCAGGATGGCAAAACACTCCTTGAAGCAATGACCGATGGAGATACTGACGGGATGCAGCATTTCGATGGCGAGATCGAAAAACTTGTGCGCGCTGCCGTGATAGATGTCACCACCGGACTCGCCTATGCTACCAATCCTGGCAACTTGCGACTGGTGCTAACGGACATGGGCAGCGTTTCAACGGAAAAGTAACAGCCTCCAAGACGCTGGTTCCTGGTCCCGCCCCTGGCCAGACAGCTCTATGCCGCCGCTGGCTTCACTTTCACTTCCATGTAGCTATCCATCGCTTGTGTAAGCTGGAAATCGACCTCGTCCGCTATGGTCATGACATCTGGTAAGAGCAAGCTGAAATCCAAAGCGCTTAGATTTCTCTGCAGGGTTCCGAAAAGAGTGACTTGGAGGATTCGCGAATCGTGGACCAGCATGCCGGGAGTGTAGCCTTGCAGTTGGCGCATCTTGGCATGGGCGACTGCCGCTGTGGAACAAATCGAATCGGCTTCCAGTCCGGGAACATTAGGCTCCATCAGGCGGACAATCAAGTCTTCGATCAGTTTGGGAAGATAGCCGGTACGCTCCTTGTCGGTCAGCGGAATGCTGATTAGCTCCCGGGTCTTCTTTACCCGAGCCAACCACTCTTCGACGATGGTGCTGCTACAGCGTTGTAAGACCGCGGCCGCTCTTTCCTTTGCAGCGGGCCTATGAGTGCTCATCTTCTGGTGAATGAGCTCGGCGAGTTTTCCGGCCTCGAATGGTTTCACGATGATCTCGTCCGCTTCCAGAAAGATGGCGTCCATCGCGCTCTTTACATCGGGATAGCCACTGACCAGCAGAGTAAGAGCGTCCGGTTGGGAGTCGCGCATCGCTGTAACCATCTAGGTTTAGTCTGGGTCATAGAATTACACCTTCTGAGGTGGAGCATACTTTTTATGGATCGGTTGATTTCACAATAATGATCCAAATTGACCACTTCTTGGGAAGTGTGACCGGTCAAGGCGTTCGCGTCGAATACAACAAAGGATCACATCTATTATTGTTTCTGGCAGTGCGATCGAGTTATTTGATAGTTGATTACTGGCCTTTCGCGGTGTACGATCAGACACGTAGGGTCAGGCCGAGCCTTGTCAAGTCGTCGAGATAGTCTCGGTTGTTGATCATGATGCTCCCTTTCGAGCGAGCACATTGGTCACTCTGACCTTTTCCTTCCCCCCAAGAAGCAACCGAAGGAATGTTTCGCGTCCAATTGACACAGTTGATTTGCGGTCGCCTGTCAATGCGGGACCCGAGGGCTAGTCGCGCTCTGGCTATAAAGCGCTTCAACAGGTAGCTAGCGACTTGACAATCTTGGCTCGCATGCCTTCGACCTAGCACAATTGACAGAAGTGCAAGACGCTTAATGACGACCTTAAAAGTGGGGAGCCTTCCGTACCCATGGCCGCACCTACACCAAGCACAAATGAAAGAATCAGACTCTTGTTCCTGAAGGATAATCAGGGCGATGCCGGGCTGTGCATCAAAGCCTTAAAAGACGCGGACCTGAACGTCGAGATCGACATGGCTCGATCCTCTCATGAATTTATGGAATTTGCGAGTACACGAGTGTATGACGTCGTTCTTACAGACTTCCGCCTACCCGGATGGGACGGACTTGACACTTTGCATTCGCTGCGGTCTTTGGGCCGAGATACGCCTGTCATCCTGGTCACGGGAGCCTTAAGTGCTAAACGTGCAATCGAGTGCATTAAAGCAGGCGTGAGTGACTACATCTTAGAAGAAGATCTTGCGCGTCTTCCTGTTGCCGTTCGTAGGGCTCTGGAGGAACACAACATGCTGCAGTCCCGCGACCGGGCGGAGAGCGCCCAGAGCGAGTCGGAAAAACAATATCGACTCTTGTTTAATGCCAACCCTAACCCTATGTGGGTTGTTGACCGCGAGACGCTGCGATTTGTGACGGTCAATGATGCCGCCATTCGGCACTGCGGGTATTCCCTGAATGAATTTCTTTTGATGACTTTGCGGGACCTACCTCCGCCAGACGAGATGGAGAGGTTTCTCGCGGCCGTCGTTCCAGACCGTTCGCGGGTGTCGACTCGTGAACCATGGACGCTCCGAACAAAAGATGGAACGATTATTGATGTGGAAATCAGTTCGCAGGAAATCAAATTCCGTTCGATAGACGCCGTGCTTATCATGGCGCACGATGTTACCGCACAACGCCGTGCCGAGAGTGAGATTCGTGACAGCAAGGAGCAATTGCAGTTGATGCTCGACTCGACTGCCGAAGCGATTTATGCGATCGACACGAACGGAGTCTGCACGCTCTGCAATCCTGCTTGTTTTCGCGGCTTGGGCTATGTCCACGAATCAGAAGTGCTGGGGAAGGACATGCATGCGCTTATTCACCACACTCGACCCGACGGAAGCCGCTATCCCGCTGACGAATGTAAGATTCACCGGGCCTTTAGAGACGGCACGAAGGCTTACGTGGAGAATGAGATTTTCTGGCGCGCCGATGGCACCTGCTTCCCCGTCGAGTATTGGTCGTACCCAATCTTCCATGACACGAAGGTGATGGGCTGTATCGTTACTTTCTTTGACATCACGGAACGCAAGAAGTCAGTAGAGCAGATCCGGCGTTCGGAATCCCGGTATCGATCGATCATAGAAAACGCCCCGTATGGCATATGTCGCGTGGATCGGAATGGGAACATCGTAATGGCGAATCAACCGCTGCTGTCGATGCTCGGTTATCAGAGCGAGGATGAGGTGTTGGGCCTCCACATTGCCACAAAAGTCTATGCGGATCCGGAAGAGCGAGAACGGATGATCTCAAACTCTTCCCTGGACGGGCCGACCGTGGCATTCGAGACCAAATGGGTCCGCAAGGACGGAAAGACGATTATGGTTCGCGTCGCGGGGCGGCTCCTCGCTGCCGACGACGAGTTGTTTGGCGGGTACGAAGGCTTCGTTGAGGACATCACGGAAACAAAATCCCTTCAGAAGCAGTTTGAACACGCCCAAAAGATGGAAGCGGTGGGAAGACTCGCGGGCGGGGTGGCTCATGATTTCAACAACCTCCTCATGGTGATGAGTGGTTACGCGCAACTTCTTGGGGAGTCTTCTAACGATTCTGTGAAGGTGACCGAGTATGCCCATCAAATCCACGCGGCGAGCTCAAAAGCAGCCGCTATTACTCTCCAGCTGCTGGCCTTCAGTCGAAAGCAAATAGTAGACCCGACCGCTCTAGACCTCAATTTCATTGTGAAGGATATTGGGAAAATGTTGCCGCGCATGCTCGGGGATGATGTCGAGCTCACGCTGGCTCTGGAATCGCAACTCGGCACAGTGCGAGCTGACCGAACCCAGATTGAACAAGTCATTATGAACCTGGCAGTCAATGCCAGGGATGCCATGCCAAAAGGCGGGCAGATCACCGTCGAGACCAGGAATGTCGATCTCGACATTGGATACGACCGACAGCGGGAAGTCACCGTCCCGCCCGGGCGCTACGTGTCGTTGACGGTCAGCGATAACGGCATCGGGATGAGCCCCGAAACTCAGTTGCGCATGTTCGAGCCATTCTATACGACCAAGGAGGAAGGGAAAGGTACGGGACTCGGACTAGCTACCGTCTATGCGATTGTGAAACAAAGCTATGGCTTTATTTGGGTTTACAGCGAACTCGGAAAAGGAAGCAGCTTCAAGGTTTACCTGCCTCGTCTGGACGCCCCTCCGGCTCGTGAACTGAGTTTGCAAGCTGAAGTCACGCCCGGGGGTACCGAGACGATCCTCCTGACCGAAGATGATCCGGGTCTTCGCGAAGTCGGCCGCGTTTATCTGGAGTCCAAAGGCTATACGGTCTTGGAAGCCTCCAACGCGAATGACGCCGTCAAAGTGTGCTCGACTTACCAACATCCAATTGACCTATTGATTACAGATATGGTGATGCCGGGACAGAGCGGCCTGGACCTCGCGAAGGCTGCACTCGAAATACGGCCAACACTTACTGTCGTCCTTATGTCTGGGTATACGGACCGGATGCTGGACATTTCATCGATTGGCTTCGAAGCACGCTTCTTGCAGAAACCCTTCAGCCTGGATGCGCTTGCCCGCCTCACAAGATCGCTATTGGACAAAAAGAAGCAACCCAACGAGATGTAATTACGTCGGACATTTACACAAACTGGAATCCACACATGTCCAGATGAAAGCTCTCCGCAGGCTGACATAGAAATGGTCAGTCTTGCTCGGACTCACAATCGCCAGCGATCTACGCTCTTGGCTGGGAGCCATCAGTAGGACTCCGCGTTTAATGCTCGTTGGCGAAACTCGCAAGCAACGGCGTCGAGTCTGAGGTTTCGGAGGGCCGGCCGGCCGGGAGAAGTAGAAGGTTGAACCCTCTCCAGCTTGTGACTCGACCCAAATTCTCCCACCGAGTCTCTCCACGATCTTCTTCCAAATCGCCTGTCCAATCCCACTACCCTCGAACTCTTCTCTACCGTGCAACCGCCGGAAAAGAACGAGGATTCCTTCAAAATACTCGGAGGGCTTAAGGTAGGGCACTTTTTGCTCTGAGTCGTGGAAAGAATGAGTTCCGGCCATGATGTGTTTGTGCATCTTATCTCTTCCAGACATCTAAGTCTCTGATTCATAACGACGAGACTATCTGGTGATTGGGACAGGCAATGGCACAGCAATTGCGTATTGTCTATCAGGCGGCGCACTAGCAAACGATTCGAGGTCTGTGGGAGCAGATCGTTCGCAACTGTTGGCGGTAATTCGCCAAACCTAAATAAGCCTTCGCCAAGGCATGAGAGACCGGCCATATACGATATCGGACCCGTATAAGCACCGCGCTTCTGGCGATCAGTACTCGGAACTCGGCTCAACAGTTGGTCGGTTAAGATGCTGTCCGCAGCCGAAAAGGAGCGTGAGATGTTGCCATCAATCAGCTACGCGCCTTATTTCGTATCCCCCAATGCCGAGCACAAATTGGAGATATTGAGCCACAACCCGAAAAGGATACGTGGCGTCAAGGTTCTCGTCATCGACGACGATCTGGATTTGTGTCTTGGTCTCCACATCCGACTTCAGCCTCGCTACGACACCTATTTTGCGAATGATGCGAGGTCCGGGCTCAACATGGCGCTTAGCGAAATGCCGGACCTCATTATTCTGGACATCGGCCTACCCGACTACGACGGCTATTCTGTCATGCAAAGTCTCAGTGAGAATCCCGGGCTTGCTGATGTGCCAGTGATCGTCCTAACCGCGCGCGACCGATTTACTCACGAATGGCGCTGCCGCGACGCTGGGGCGAAGATGTTTTTTCAGAAACCTATCGACAATCGCAGCCTGCTGGTGGCAATCGAACAACTCATAGGATAAGGGTCGTTGTGAACCGGCACGCCCGTGTCGCGTAGACCAATCTCTCCGACGCATGCCGCTAGCACAATTGCGATTCGACTTCCTGCACTCAAAAAGGGGGACAGATTATGACTGAGAAAGGCGGCGACATGGAGAGAGCAAGCGGAGTACCTGCGCTTCCGGTCCGCATGATGGACAAGCGGTAAGAGTCGGGACTGGAAGCTCAGGATCAGTCTTCTGTCGCCCCACTTCAGACAATGTCCGACCTCCGTCATCATCCCCGGTTCAAGATTAACGTTGATATCACAATCAATTCTCGGACACGCGGCTTGCTGAAGGGGCATATCGTGGACATTAGTGAAACCGGAATCGCGGCCATGCTGCCAATCGAAACGCCCTTAGGTGAGAACGTGGAGTTGAACTTCACGCTGCCAGGTGGCGCCGTGACGATTCATGCGATGGTTCGTCAAAAGCGTGCGTTTCGCTACGGTTTCGAGTTTGTACACTCTGATTCCATGCACGAATTGATTCGTCGCACCTGCCGCGATCTGGCGATTGACCAATCCCTGATCTTGGCTTTCCCATGACGCCAGTCCAAGAATAGCGGTGGCCGCATCCTCGCGCTGTGTCCCCTCAGAAACCACTCGATGTGAATATTGTGGGAGCACGGATTTGCACTCCTCTCGCCTGTTTTTGTCTCTCACACAAGCCTGGTTCATGTTCTTCATCGCTGTTTCCAGTCGGTCAGCGCCCTCAATTCGTCGAGCATTTCGTGCAATCGTTGCAAAAGACGACAGGCTACCCGACTACGACGGCTATTTTCTTATGCAAAGTCTTAGCGAGACTCCCGAGCTTGCTGGCGTGCCCGTGATCGTTCTAACAACTCGCGACCGATTTACTCACGAAGGACGCTGCCACGATGCTGGGGCTTAGCGGTTCTTTCAAAAACTTATCGACAATCGCAGTCTGTTGGTGGCAATCGAAACAGCTCGTAAGGTAGGGGTCGTATGAGCCGTCACTAGTGTTTGGCGCATGTCTGCCCGCGCCTTTTCCCACAACTCAAGGTTCGCAAGTTCCGGATCGTGCGGCCAACGCTTCTCGGGTATCGGTCACCCGAGCAGCGCGCAGATGGGAAAATCTTCGGAGAGCTAATAATCAAGCGTGGTATGAAACGGCGGGCGCGAAAGCGCAAGCTGGTGATTGATCACGAAATGAAGGAAGTACTCAAACGGCTTCTGAAAGACTCTCAGTGCGACTATGTCTTCACGAGCCCGCAAGATCCGACAAAGCCTCTGGGAGCCTTGTATCCTGGAGGAACAGATAAGCCAGATACCAAAAAAGATCAGGACCCATCCCGATGCTGGCACGCACGCTCTGCGCCATACTCTTCTAACCGAGGCCGGAGGGTACACGGACCCCTTCACGTTGCAGTATGTCGCGGGACACGATAACATTAGGACCACGATGCGCTAGGTACACCCGCGGGAAGCTGTTTGCACGACTGGCGGAGTTGCGGCGACCGGAGGAGCGCATCGCGTGCACGAAGTCGGTGCACAATCCGGTGCTGTTGGGAATATCCTCACGGGTTGGATTTTATAAGCTGTTGATTACAGGTAGTTTACAAGTGCGGAAGTGGTGGAACTGGCAGACACACCATCCGCAACCACTAGTTTAGACCTTCCCGGCAACCTCCTGACAACGAAGCAAATAGCTTTCAGCTCATTCACTTACGTTTCGGCCTGACTCGCCGCGGTTAATTGAGAACAATCCTGATGTGCAGCGAGCGCGTACAAAAACGCATACAGTCCAAGTCATCTCCAAGCACCAATCAGCTCACCTGTTTAGCTAAACGGAACCCCTGTGTGGGGTGCAACAGCAGCCCGGCATGGGGTCCATCACATGTAACAGGTGTGTCGAACGACTAAGGGCTCGGCTCACCAGGTTGGTTTCGCCGCAATCCGATCGGCTTGGTTCTGCTCCTCCACTGGAAAAAACTCGAACTACGGCGGGTGGTTGTCGTCCTCCGCTTGAAGTGTCTTCTCGGGGTCTTCCCCGCCACTTTTCAGGAGCGGCAACTGTCTTGACCTCATTTTTTTCACGCTGCCGCTTCGTCAATGATAGCGAGAAGTTCTCGTTCGACGTCCTGCGCCAGAGTATCCGCATGCCGAAGGCCGGTCGCAGCGAAAAGATCCGTCGGTTTCACCGTGGCAATCGTACTGCCGCCGGCATTGCTGTAGACGGCTATCCGGCACGGCAGAACCGTCGCAGTGGCCATGTCCTGGTGCAGGGCCTGCGATGCTGCCAGCGGGTTGCAGACATCGTAGATTCGAACTTCGTTGGCCAGATCAATCCCCTTGTCATGCAGAGTCTTCTTAAGATCCAAAACGTGAAGAACGCCAAATTTATGACGCTGCGCGGCTTCGCGGAGACTTTGCTCAACTTCCTGTGGCGAGTGCTTCGATGATTTCTGGTAGATCACAGTGTCCCTTCTTTCACCTGCCGCATCTGCTTCTAAACGTTACATGCGGAGCACACAGATTTCACTTGCGTGCCCGGAATATCAGGGCCAGAGCGATGATCAGCACCACCCCGAACATCCACATCCAACTCATGTTCCACCCGTCCATACCATATCCGTGCACAGAACCTCCTCCGGAATTCCTGTTTGAGAATGCGGGACACTGTCAGACTCATTTCTTCTGATCGTCCATCATCCCCTTATCTTTTTTCATCTTCGCCGCGCCTTTCTTGTGCATGTCCATTGGATCCGGCATCATGGCCATGCGGTCGGTCATTGCCTGCATGTGATCCGTCATAGCTTGTAACTGGTTGAGCATCGCCTGTTGCAGTTCCATCTGGCCCTTCATGCTGGCTTGTTCCGTTTCCATGTGACTCTTCATGGCGGCATCGGCGGCGGCCATTTTTGCCATGTTGTCCTTCATCAGAGTCTGCATCTGTTCCATCTGCGCACGCATCTGGTCCATCTGCGGTTTCATGGTCTTCATATCCATGCCGGAACTTGGCATCGCGTTCTGGGCCTGCAGTGGTGAACTGTAAAAGCCCAGTAGGGATAATGCGAGAATCGATACGAACAGCACTTTTGTCATTGTCATTGCTTTATCTCCTTGGTGTTCTCAAATTAAGTTGCTGATAAAAACCGGATCAACATTACTGCAACAATCATGGCTCGTTTCTTCTCCGCCGGGACAGAGTCAAGCCTGCATCGTCGCTCACTGAGTTGGTGGTCGCCGATGTAGAAGGTGGTCGATCGAATATCCGACCCCCATTCGCAGCACAAATGGATCACTCACGTCGGAGAGCCCAATTGTCGGCTCCACGTGAACGGTCCAGTTCTTCGATATGGCATAGCTGAAGAGAGGACCCACGTAGTGTTGCTGGCGTTGCCAGTCGAAGCCGAACTGGTCCGTGTTGCCCAGCGCTCCTATCATCTCCAGCCCATAGCCCAGCCGTTGAAGCGAGAATAGCGGAGGCGCTTTCTCTCTTTCCGCGCCCGGCATTCCAGCCATGTCCTTGCCTGCCCCCATTGCCCTATATGCAGCCTGCCGAAACACTCCCCAGGCATAGCCGAAGTCGTTCTCGCCGCCTTCCAGCGCCGTCTCGTTGATGAAGTTGAAGGTAAGGTTCACCCGTCCCCAATCGTGATACATGATTGCTCGCTGCTCGAAGGTGCGGACGGCCGTGCGCCGCGCCTGTGCCAGCGGCTCATTCAAATCTTCGCCGCCGAATCCGGCGACCTCCATTTTGTACAACCCCGCCCCATTCAGGCCTTCATACTCGCCGTACAGGGTGAAGTTCAGCAGGTGGTCGTGTGGAAGCACGCGAAAGTAACTATTGATCCGCAGCCCGCCGTAGGTGGTAGGCAAACCGAAGATTTTCTGCCCCTCCATCATGAACCCCACCGTCCAGCGCGGGGTGACGCCGTACTGCACCATACTCATGCCAGTGAAGAAATCGTTGGTGGATCGGGCGGACTGGAAGTCCGACAGCAGCATGACCATCATCGTGTCCTGCGGAACAGGATGACTGATCGCAGTGAAATAGGCGTCCATCTGAGCTTGAAGAACGGCACCGCCACCGAACAAGAAAAGCAGAATACCAAGGAAGGCCCTGTTCCTTTTCCTTGTCTCCATCCTTACTCTCCGCTTTCATGTTCGGCAGTTGGAACCGGTCGCTGATTGCAACTTTATGAAGACGACCGGGTCGCCGGGCAAACCGTGTCTGGGTCGGCCTTGTTTCAAGAGGGTAGGTCAGGCCGTCTGGTTTGGCGGGCGGACTATCCTTTTGAGACACCAATAGGTTCGCTCACTGGCTCTTCCAATACTGTGCAAAATGGCTCATGTCGCGAGCCATCAGAGCCAATCTCCTCTCCATCCGAGCTTCCCTGATTCTGGGACGGTCCAGCGCGTAGGGCTTTGGTTTTCGGATTTTTACGTCGTCCAGGAAAGGGCTAACATATAAGCGTCGTTGTTTAGGTAGTCGGGAGGTGCCCATGTCTGCGGATCGACGACCCAACGGTTCTCCGCGCAGAAGGAGAATCGCTCGCCAAACCCCAATCGGCCCAAAACTCCGAAGA
>PLBY01000067.1:89578-117822 GCA_003134655.1 Acidobacteriaceae bacterium | reverse complement strand
CTCACGCAGTCTCTAAAGCCCTCACGAGAAAGAAGCGTTTATCGCAGCGCTAGAGCGCTGCGCCACCCAAAACCAGTCTCGGCCGATAAGGGACCAACAGCCGATAAACCACAACAGTCAATAAGGCGCACCTTCATGTCCTCCTCTTCCTCATCTTCATCCATCAGAAAGCACGCGGGTCCGGGGCCGAGCGACCAGCCGGCGGTTCCGGAGCCATCGTTCGCTGAGCGGGTGCGAACTTTGGTGTATCTGGGGCGACTCGGCAGCCTTTCGACGCTTTCGCGCAAGCAGCCCGGCTTTCCTTTTGGATCGGTGATGCCTTACGGGCTGGATGAACAAGGGCGACCTATTTTTCTCATCAGCACAATGGCGATGCATACGCAGAACCTGAAGGCGGATTCGCGCGCCAGTTTGCTGGTGACGCAGGATGGTGGCGATGGGGATCCGCTAGGAGCGTCGAGAGTGACGCTGGTTGGGAATGTAGTGCCGGTGCCGGAGGCGGATGTGGCCTCCGCGCGCGAGGCCTATCTGTCACGACACGCCAACAGCAAGTATTGGGTGGACTTTGAGGACTTCTCTTTCTACCGGTTGGACGTGGTGGATATTTATTTCGTGGGAGGCTTCGGGGTAATGGGCTGGGTCACGGCCGCGGAATATGGCAACAGTCAACCTGATCCGCTGGCGGACTCGATGGGCGAGATCATTCAGCACATGAACGCCGATCACAAGGATGCGCTGGTTTTGCTTGCGCGGAAATTTGCTCACATCGAGGCGCTGGAAGCGACGATGACTGCGGTCGATCGCCTCGGGTTTCACGTGCGATTGAAAACGCAAGAAGGTATGAAGGGCGCCCGCATCGCATTTCTCCGAGAGGCGCGGAATTCAGCAGAGACGCGGAACGTGCTGGTCGAGATGGTGCGACAGGCGCGGTAAGCGATTCCTTCGCCCCTCACGGTTCCGGCGCTCGCGGCCGTCCATCCTCAGGGATGTGATATAGCAAGATGGTCTTTCCGACAGGGCTCACCGGTTGATACGCCTTCAACCAGTCGAATGCGCCCACCGGATACTGCATGTGGAATGAATTCCCGAACCTCAATGCGCGCAGGCTGATAGCGAACCATCCGGTGACTGGACGGTAGGCCTGGGGCACGTCAAAGCTCGGCAGATCGGTTCGACTCGGGTCGGCGCTGGTCCAGATCGCGATCGTGGCATGTGAGATGTGCCGGGCCCGAAGTTCGCGCGACAGTAGACCAAGATCCTGGCCGCAGTCCAGATCGCATCCTGCCACCATGACTTTGCTGGGATCGCTTCCCGCCAGCTCATTGAAGTAAGCCAGAAAGTCACTTTGTGCGCGCATTGTGGAAGCTGCTTGCCAGGAGAGCAATACGATCAAACCGATGCGCGCGGGCAGGCGTCGACCTTCCTGCTGATGCCAGAGATAAGAACATCCCCACGAGTCCCAGGTTAACTCTGCGCCTAACGGAGCCCACTGCTCTTGCTCCTGGTCAGCCGAGGAAAGCAAGAACCGGCGCATCGGCTAGAATTATGATCCAGATTGTTTTGGGAAAGAGCGCGACAAGAGACTTGCAGGGAAACGTCGCCAATCATGCGCAACAAACCCAAAGCGATCTAGGGTCACTCGTGCCAATAGTCAAGATCACAAATTACGTGGAGTATTATCGCCATCTTGCGACATCGCCCAACATTCACAGCGTCTCGGGAAGAGGGGACGACGTAGCGGCGACGAAGTATGTAAATTCCAGAATTTTCGCTGCGTTGGACCCTTCACCTGATGACGTGCTCCTTGACGTTGGTTGCGGCGATGGCTGCCTGCTAGAGATGGCGAAAGACCGAGTAAAGGAATGCATCGGAGTCGTTCCAACCGGCGAAGAACAATCTATCGTACGTGCCGCCGTACCGGGTGTGCGCATTCTAGTAGGACTCGCACAAGCGCTTCCATTGGAATCGGGATCGGTTTCCAAAGTCTCGTGTAATAGCGTATTTCTGCTCTTGGAATCTGAAAGTGCGGTGCTGGCGGCGATGAAGGAAATCGATAGAGTTGCGGGACCCGGAGCCCGAATCTTCATCGGGGAGATCCCTGCAGCGGACGAACTAACGCATTTTGGCAAATACAAAGGTGACTCGGTCATTGGTTTTCTTCGCCACCAACTCCGGCAGAGTGGGCCTCGTGCCTTCATGGGCGCGGCAAAAAGCGTGGCTTTATCGTGTTTGGGGAAAGCAACGCTACTCCTCAACTCAGCCAACATGTTTCATGCTTCCCCAGAAAGGTTTATTGCAATGGCCGAAAGCTGCGGGCTAAGGCCCGAAGCTCACTTCAAACATATGCGACTCGATCGATCGGGGGCAGTAGTGGAATCACCATTCCGATACAGCTACGTATTCTCCAAGAATGCTCCTCTTCCTCCACCCTCGGCCTGAGCAAAAGCGCAATCCACACGAAGAAAACGAATCGAGATGACGTTAGGTAATAATCGGAAAGTGACATTGCGGAGTGAGTCGAAACGATTGGTAGGTGAGTATACAACACGGCCGGCGGGACTCTCGGTCGACCGGTGTGGATCGCAAGAATTGTTGTGCGCGGATTGTTATCATAGTGAGCGCGATGGCATTTCCTATCAAAGTCTGCGCCGTCTGTGGGGAGGAGTTTGAGCTGAAGCCGGGGAAGCCCGGTTTTGCCAACCGCTGTCCGGCCTGTAGCGAGCCTGAATCGGCGGACCCTGTGACGAAGCGCGGGATGGACGCCGATGAGCGCAAGTCCCTGGCGGAAGCGAACGAAGCTCGGCGGCAGGCGATGCGCAATCTGCTGTACCGCAAGGATAGCTAGGGCGCTCCACACTGGCTCAGGCGAAAGCAGATTCCTCCGCCGTTCGCGTTCGCTCGCGGGTCGGAATGACAAGGGGACTTGATGGGTCTCGGCGCCGCGCTGCGCGTGGCGGACAGCCGATGGCGGCTGTCCCTACATACCAATCTCGTGCCAGAGTCAAAGGCAGTCGGACAGCAGTGTCCGACCTACAAGATTCGCATTTGCCTTCAGCAGCTTGTCACGTCGAAGAGGTAGAGGAGCAGCAGGAAAAGGACGGCCGTTCCGAAGATCCATGCTTGCAGGACCGGCTTTGGATCGTATTGTCCTCGTGACGCGGTTTGGTGTCGAGCGGGCTTCTCAGCTCGAAGAATCCTCTGGGTTCGACCGCAGCTAGCACAACTGGCAATCTTTCCGGCGGCCAGGATGGCGGCACCACAGAAACAACAGGAAAAACGGTACTCCACGGCGACGGGCGATTGTCCGCGCTTGCGAAGCCGGCGAACCGCAAGCGTTTGACCGCAACCGGTGCAGGTCGACGACCTTGCGGTGGTGACTAAAGCAGTGCCGCAGGAGCAGCGGAGGTGGAAAACCCGCTCAACATCGCGCTCAACTACAAGTTCGGAGGTCATGATGCCCCCTCGGTCAGGCTGACATAGTACCACCAAATTCGTCACTTTCGCGCGCTGCGCGCGGCGGACAGCCGATGGCGGCTGTCCCCACATTCATCCTTCCAAGATCAAGCGCAGTCGGACCTGAGTGTCCGACCTCCACGGGCTACTGCTTCAGGATCCAGGTTGCCATTTTGTCCAGCGCGATTGGGGACATCGTTTCTTCGATCTGCGAATACTCTGCGGGAGAGCCGGTTTTGGCGGTCTGGAACAGGTGGTTCAGGCCGGGGAGTTCGTCGATCTCGACGTGCTGGTTGCCGGATTCGGCCAGCGCTTTGCGGATGGCGGGCAGGTTCTGGCTGGGCAGCACCTGCATGTCGAGCGATCCGTTGATGGCGAGGACCGGGCAGGTGACTTTGCGCAGCGCGGTGGCAGGATCGTAGGTCAGGAAATAGCGGAACCACACCGAGGTGATCTGGCTGATCTGCAGGCCGATTTGCGCCTCCGGGACCTCGCCTGCCATTTTCTCTTTCAGCTCTTTTTGCAGGGCTGCGTCGTCTTTTTCCGTCTCAACCAGCGTGAGCATTTCCTTTTCGTGTGCCGCGTTCTTGGCGGCCTCTTCAGGGCTCTTGCCGTTCGCAACCTCGATCGCTTCGCCTTGCGCGGGAAGGATCTGATCTCCCGGGACGCCGGTGCCCGCCATCATGACAATGAACGCGACGTCTTTATTGCGCGCGGCGACCATGGGAGCGATGAGTCCACCTTCACTGTGGCCGACAAGGCCGATCTTGTGGGGATCGATTTCGGAGCGCGTTTTCAGGTAGGCGACTCCGGCTTCGGCATCGGTGGCGAAGTCGGCGGTCGTGCCTTTCGCGAAGACTCCGGTTGATTTGCCGACGCCACGGTCGTCGGCGCGGAGGACTGCGATTCCGTGGCGCGTGAGATAGTCCGAGAGAACCAGGAACGGTTGGTGCCCGAGGAGGGCTTCGTCACGATCCTGCGGGCCGGAGCCGGTGATCAGCACGACTCCGGGGAAGGGGCCTTTGCCCTGGGGAATCGTCAGCGTCGCGGCGAGCGTGACGTTCTGCGCTTTGTTCTCGTAAGAAACATCTTGGTCGTGGTACGGATACGGCTTCACCGGATTCTGCGGGCGCTTGAGTTCCAGTTCTGCTTGATCCTTGACGGGCTTGAGTACCAGCGGCATGGCGCCACCGTGCTGAGTCCAGGTCCCATCGATGGACGATTTATCGGCCGCGATCTTGCCGGAGAAGACGCCCTCGAGTTGTTTCGAATCGATCTTTAGCGTCGTCCCGTCGCGGCTCACCGACGTCATGGCAAAGGCCTTCATCCCTTGGTCGAGGCTGTCCATCGTGGCAGTCAGGCCGTCTTCCGTGTTGACGATGTGGAAGACCACGCGCAGCTTGATGGCTCCGGTGTCGAGCGTTCCCATCCAGGTTCCATCGATGTCGGAAGACTTGGCGGGCTTGTGTTCGGTGTTTATGGGTGCGGTGGCGCGTTTGAATTCCAGCGGCAATGCCGCGCCCTGTGACCACGTGCCTGTGATCGTATTACCATCGAGCGAGACTTTGCCCTCGTAGGTTCCGTGGACCATTTCTACTCCCAGGTCCAGCTTGGAATCTTTGAGGGATATGGAACTCACAGGGATGCCGTTGGCTCCCGGCTGGTCGATGCTATCGAGCGTGGCTTTGAGGCTGTTGTCGGGCGCCTTGGTGATGTGCAGGACGAGGCGGAGTTCCTGCCCGCCTGCGCTGAGGGTGCCTTGCCAGTCGCCAGCGACGTCTTGCGCGCGCGAAACGCCCGCCGCCAGAAATATGAGTGCAGTGACACCCATGAATCTCTTCATAACGTCCTCCATAAACTTATGTTCTTCGTTCCAGGTTCGTATTGCGCCGATGCTCTAGTGCGTGGTGCTGGGCTCTTCCTTGGCGTGCTTGAGCTGCAAGGGAATACCCGAGGGACCCTGGTTCCAGTCTCCAGACATGGTTTCAAGACTCTTGTCGAGCTTGCCCTGGAAGTAGCCACTGACCTGCCTCATCTCGATCTTGATCGATGAACCTTTTCGGGAGACCGAAGTGGAAGGCCATCCCATCATCTTTTGGTCGGGGCTGTCCATGGTGGCGATGGGACCGTCTTCGGTGTTGGTCAGATGGAAGATGATGCGCAGCTTGCTTTGCCCAGTGTCGAGGACGCCTTCCCATTTGCCGTCAATGTCGGAGGGAGGCGCGGGTTTGTGCACGGCCTTGACGGGGTTTGTCGTTTTCTTGAAATCGAGAGGGAGTTTCTGTCCCTGGAACCAGTTGCCGTTGATTGAGTCGGAGCCCTTGAGAACGCCTTCGTAGGAGGCCTTCAGCGGAGCGGAAGCAAATTTCAGCTTGTTTCCTTCGAGCGTGATCGAGTCGATGGCCACGCCGGCGGCGTTTTGGTCGGGACTGTCGACCGTAGCCTTGAGGGTTCCGTCGGCATTTTTGGCCACATGCAGAACGAGGCGAAGTTCACCCATGCCGGTCTTGATGGTGCCTTGCCAGTCGCCGGCGATATCCTGTGCGTGCGTGATGGTTGCTGCGAGAAATGTCAGGGCTGCGACCACCAAGAATCTCTTCATTGTTCTCTCCATGACTTTGACGTTGTTGAGAGGTTCAGGCGTCCCTACGGGGCGCGATCCGGTCCCACACTATTCCCGGCGCTTGAAGCGCCGGGCTATTCTCAGACGCCCCTCCGGGGCGGCAGATCTACGAGGTCTTTGTTCCATTGCATTGTCTGCAATCTAGTTCACACTCTCTCATTGCGAGTTCTCCGCCGCGTACAGTTCGTCGATGATGCGTTGAAGACGGCGTGCTGCTCGCCGGTTCATCCTCCAGACCAGGAGGAACACGACCGCGGCCACTCCGTCGATCCATGCTGCCGATGCCAGGCTTGTGGGGAAGGGAAGGGTCCGAATGGTTGCCACCGTGAGAATCACAAACCCGGGAACCAGCGGCGCGAGATACCACGGCCAAACATTCTTCACGACATCGCGCTGCCGCTCGAGTTCGGCGCGAAAGAACTGCAGACAAGTCGCGGTGCCCATAGCTGCGGGCATGCTGCGGGCCGAGCCTTTGCGATGAAGCTGGTAGACCACCCAGCCCAGGCCCACGATGAAGAGCACATAGGCGATGCGGAAAAGCACAGCGTGAGTCGTAACGAAGAAATATCCGAACCCCATGGCTGCTGATAGAGAGGCGACGTACTCGCGGACATTTCTCCACCGAAACATCCTCTCGAATTTTCCAGAGCGTTGGCGAAGTGCCTCAGTTGACATTTTGATACTCTCCACGGGTTGGCACTGCCAGATCTGTTGTGGGGTGTTGGGAAGATTATTCATCGTCAGATCCCCTTTGCTGAAACTGGCGAGCCAGCACGGTCTTGATGCGGTGAATCTTGGTGGCCACGTTGCCGGGCGAGAGGCCGGTAATTTCTCCAATCGAAGCGGCGTCGAGCCCTTCGAGGTAGGAGAGGATAACGTGCCGGTCGAGCGGTTTCAGGCGCTGAATTAAATTCAGCAGCCGATCGAGTGCGTGGCTGCGGTCGGCGGCATGCTGGCCGGTGGTCGCGTCGGGCAGGTTTTCCAGTTCTTCATCTTCCAAGCCGACCAGCGCTTGGGAACGGGTGCGGCGCTGGCGCATGACGTGCGATGCGGCGACGTTGTGCGCCACGCGGTAGATCCAGGTGCGAGTGGAGCAGCGGCCGTCGAAGCTTTCGAAGCTGCGCCACAAGGCTACGTGAATGTCCTGCAGGAGATCACGGCGAATGTCCGGATCGGTCTCGTAAGCGCGAGCCAGGCGCTCGAGGGGCGCGCCGTACGTGCTTGCGGCGTCCTCGTAAAGCTCGTCCTGCGTGGGCGCCGCGGCCGGAATCATCTCAATTGTGCTCACAGTAAGGTAGTCGGTGGAGACGGAAGTTTCTTACAGGCAGAAACGTTCTATTTCTGGCTAGTTCAGTTCTCCGCGGCGCTCCAGTTGTTTGTAGAACATGAGTGAATAAATCACGGGAACAAGAGCCGCGACCAGGATTGCCGTCACCGGCAGCCAGAACGGCGCATGCAGAATTACGGCGATCAAGCCCAGCAGGCCTCCGGCAAAAAAAGTCTTGGCAGCGAAGCGGTGCGTGGCGTTCCAGACTTGCTCGTTGGCGATGGTCCACGGAGTGCGGATGCCAACGTAAAAGTTTCGCCGCACCTTGCCCATGACGTTTCCCAGCAACGCGATCAGCAGGCACATGCCGCCTTCAAGCGCGCGGCTGACGTCGAGTACCACACCCAGCGCAGTTGCCACGATCAGCAGTTGACAATAGGCGAGCATGGCGACGATCACGATCATGATGTATAGATAGGTGGCGCGGAAGGAATCGACCTCGAACTTCTTGGGCGAGAGCCAGGGAAGCGCGGCGAACATCAGGACGATGAACGTCATCATGCCGGGGCCGTAGGCGAACAGTGACCACTTGGGGCCCCATCCGTTGACGTGACCTTGAGCGTCCCAGTGGATGGGGACGATGCCGGGGAGCGACGGATATGCCACCAGGGTGCCGACCAGCGTGGCCGCAATCACGGCTGCTGCGCCCAGATAATATTTCTGGTTGTTTGTCATTTTGTTGGTGATCAGAGTGGTCGTCATGGTGCATCTTCTCCCGGCGGAGTCTTGGAGGGGGGAATTCTGTCTTTTGGGGCAGCATCGCTGCGCATCAAGTCCATGGCCCAGGCCATCAAGTCCTGGACCACGGTCGTGTTCAGGCCGTACCAGATCTGTTGGCCGTCGCGTCGGCTGGTGAGCAGGTCTGCCTCCTTCAGGACGGCGAAGTGATGCGACATCGTGGGCTTGGTCATGTCGAAGCGTTCGGCGAGGTCGCCGGCAGTCATCTCCCCACGGCGCAGGAGGCGGAGGATCTCTCGGCGGGTAGGATCGGCGATTGCCTTGAACGCTTCGTTGGAGGACGGTGCCATAGTTAGATCAATGTTTAATTAGACAACTGTCTAAATATAGGGCGGGAAGCCGTCCGTTGTCAAGGCTTTTTCTTTTCTCATGGGCCAGGAAAATCACCGACCACAAAGGGCACGAAGGTACACGAAGGGAACCAGAAATACGGTGCTTGGGGTAGTGCCTTTTCCGAGATAAAATGAATGTTGGCCGATCCTCACGGCCTCCTTTTGAAAGCAAGTTTCTAGCGTTCCCTGACTGAAAATCATGAAGCCGCATTCCGCATGTTTGCTGATCGTCTTGATCGGGGTTTCTGCTCTGGCACAAGTGTCCGGCAATACTGTGGGTAAATCTGGGGGGCGTGCCGCGATTGAGGGCATGGTCACCAAGGAGCCGGGGAGCGAGCCGGTGAAGAAGGCAGTGATCGAACTCATCGCCGAGAACCAGGCGGAGGGCGGAGACTACACGGCGGTCAGCGGTCCGGATGGAGGGTTTCGCATCGAAGGGATTGTGCCGGGGCGCTACCATCTCTTCGCCGAGCGCACGGGAATGCTCGAAGTAGACAAGCATCGAGCGCGCGCTGACGGGCGCGTTCTGACTTTGACTGCGGGGCAGGAACTGAAGGAGCTGCGGATTCGGTTGCAGGCGGCAGCTGTGGTGCGGGGGCGCGTGACCGACGAAGATGGGGATCCGCTTCCCAACGCGCAGGTGACAGTGCTGCGGCAGACGTATGTTTCCGGGCGCAGCCGTTGGGAGCAGGCTGGGGCGGAGCGCACGAACGACTTGGGGGAGTACCGAGTCGCGGGATTACCGGCGGGGAGTTATTACCTATCGGTGAGTCCGCCGCCTGACTTCAAGAGTCTGATTGAGGCGGCGGGCGTGGCTACGGCGGATGCGCGCAACACGGGCGCGCCGGAGAAGCCTGCTACTGCGTACCAGACCACCTACTATCCGGGGACGGCGGATCGCAGCCAAGCCTCGCCGGTCGAGTTGCATGCGGGCGATGATTTTCCGGTGAACTTTTCGCTGACCCCGAGTCCGAGCCTGAGCATTCGTGGGGCGGTGGTGAATCTGCCGCCGCGGTCTTCGGCGGTGATCATGCTGCAGTCGCGCGATTTCAGCCTGGTGCTGAATGGCGCGGAGATGCATCAGGATGGAAGCTTTGTGATTCGCGATGTGGCGCCGGGTGCGTACACGATTCTGGCCACGGTGGAGAATGCTCCGGTGCCGCTGATGGCGCGGCAAGCGCTGCAGATCGTCTCGAACAGCGTGGAAGACTTGCGGCTGGCGCCTCAGCCGGGGGGATGGATTCATGGCCGGCTGCGGCTGGAGAGCAAGAGCGGCGGGCGATTCGACAGCAGCCAGATTTTTCTGCAGCTGCGTTCGGCGGACGGCGACGATGAGGCGCTGAGTGGATTCAGCATGGGAGACGGATTCTCGCATCTGGCTCACGTCGCGGTGGATGGGAGCTTTGAGTGGAAGAGCGTTCCGCCGGGAAACTATTATGTGCAACTCGCGGGCGATGGCGGCGCGAATGCTGACTTGTTTCTGAAGTCGGCGGTGACAGGGAGTCGTGATGCGGGCGACGCGGGGATCAGCGTGAGCGGTGGCGCGGTGGTGCTTGATCTGGTGGCGAGCGCGAACGGCGGCGTGGTCGAGGGAGTTGCTGTCGACTCGAAGGGCGAGCCTGTGGCGAATGCGGTGATTGTGGCGGTGCCGGAGTCGCGGCTGCGTGGGCGTGTGGAGCGCTACCGCAAGACGGTGAGCGATCAGAGTGGACGGTTCACGCTGCATGGGGTTGTTCCGGGGGACTACGCGGTGCTTGCTTGGGAGAATGTCGAGGGCGAGGCTTATTACAATCCGGAGTTTCTTAAGACCTATGAAGGGCAGGGAAGCGCGCTGCGGGTGGGCGAGGGGGATCGGAAGAGTCTGCGGGTGGAAGTGATTCCCGATGCCGAAGAGCAACCGTAGCGAAGCGTTCCCTTAACCAATAAAGATCAAAATCCCCACCCTTTCGACTTCGCTCAGGGCAAGCTCTGTCGCAAAGAACGCGACAAGGATGGGGCCCCTACTCTTCCTTGCTTGTCCTGTGTTGCCGTTTTACCAGTGGTGAGTCTCCACTACTTGCGAATTGCTGTCGGCGGCCTTGGCTTCGTCGGCATGGAGCTTGCCGTCGTTCTCAGCGTAGAAAGAGCGGTGCTGGGCGTCGAGATTTTTCGGCGTCATGGTGAGCACGAAGTTGTCTTTCTTCGACTTGAAGCCGACGGTGTAGTCGCCGCGTTCTGGGTTGACCATCCGCTGCGTGAACGTCCCCGTATGAACTAGCTGAGAGAGAGAAGTGGCATAGTGGCCGTAGTGCTTATTGAAAAGCATTTGAGCGCGCATGACGACGCGCGTGTAGGCCAGCGCGGCGGCCTCGGAATCGGAGCGCGCGGGATCGCCGTGGAATTTTGGTTGGTAGGCGGGGGCATTCTGCTCCGCGGGAAGCGGAGCGGGCGGGGCGTCTTGTGCGGTCAATGTGGACACAGCCAGCAAACTTGCGGTGATGATAGCGAATAGTTTTGTCGGTGCTTTCATGAGATCGATCATCGAGCAGTTTCTCCGGTGGTGAGGTTACTTGCGGTTACGCGTTGTGGACGGGCGGCCGTTGCGTCCTGAACTTCGACTGCCAATGATGAGTTCAGCCTCATTTTTCCATGTTACTCCCGTAATTTCCCTTCGGTCACCTTCTCTTTGCATCGTGATGAATTACCACTATGCTGGATACAAGAAATCAAACCCTACAGGGAAAACTATGAAAGCAGCAGTCGCTAGAAAACCAGTAATCAAAATCGCGGTGGTGGAAAGCGATCCATTGCGCTTTGTTGGGTTCCGCGCGTTGTTCGACTCTGAGCCCGAGTTCGAACTTGTCTCCGCGGCACTGCCCGAGATCAGCACACTGCAAGGTATTGATCTCATCCTGCTCGGCAACCGTTCCGGACAAAACTTGTTTGACGTGATGGCCAGCCTCAAGGCCACGCGTCCGGATTTACGAATCATCGTGACCGGGTCTGGAATTGACGAAGAAACCATTTTGAAAGCGATCGCGTCAGGGGCCAAGGGTTATGTTGACGAGGCGGCTTCGCCCGCGGAGTTTGCGCAGGCGATTCGCATCGTGAACCAGGGCTCGGTCTGGGCTCCGCGCAAAGTGCTTTCGATGTTCATTGAGCGAGTGTCCTCGGCGCCGGGACGGATTTTTCCGGCGGGCCGGGTGACATTCACCGACCGCGAGAAAGAAGTGCTGGAGATGCTGGTGGCCGGCCGCTCCAANNTTGTCGGTGCATGCCATTACGCATTCGCTGGTGGCGACGAAGTAGGGCAGGTTCCCGCGGGCGAGACGCCCACGGGACAGCCGGCAAGATGCCGGCGCTACACCCGTAACTTCGGGGCACTTACCTTCGTAATCTTGTCGAGATTCAGAGGTGGACGCATACTCGGTTCACCTACCACAGAACCTGGGAGACGGGGTTGAGAGTGGCGATTAGGGTCACTGCTTTCAGCCCCGCATTTTTTTGTCTGCTCGCCCCTAGGAAATCAGAGAAAACCTTCCAACCTAAAAGCCTGCCCGGCCTCCATGGACGAAGAGCGGGCAAGTATCTTGATCGCTGCGATGTGACCTACGGGGTGATTTCGAAAGCTACACCAAAACCACTGGTGCCGCCGGAGTAGGTTGTTCCGAAAAGGTTTCCCGAGTGATCCACCATGAGAGTGGAGCGCGGGATATAGCCGTCGGTGCCCACGAAAGAATGTGTAACGGTTTCGGTCCAACTGCCGCCGGAGTTCGGCGAGAGCTGAAAGACGACGCCGCCGTTCGAGGTGCCACCGCCCCAAGTCGTGCCATAGAGAATTCCTTTGTCGATCACTAAGCCGGCGTCGGGCTGACTGCCGTCGGACGCCAGTGAAGGCATAGATTGCGGTTTCCTTCCACTTGCCGCTGGCTTCCGGGGTTAGCTTGAAGACGACGCCGCAGCCCATGGGACCATAACCGGACCAGCAGTTGTTGAGGATGCCGCCGTCGCCGCCCGTGCCATACATATTCCCGGCCTTGTCGAAAACCAACGCGGATGGGAGGCCTCCGTCACTGCTGCCTTTGAAGGCATAGATGGCGGAATCTTTCCACGGGCCACTGGTGGTTGGGGTGAGCTTGAAGATCAGCCCCGGGGAACTGGGCAATTCGAAGCCGTTCCATGCACTGGCAGCCGAGCCGTAAAGCGTGCCCTTGGAGTCGAAGGTGAGGAATGCGGGACCGACGCCGTCCCAACCTCCGGTAAAGGTGTGCACGAGGTTGAATCTATATTGCCCCTGGCGACGGGGGACAGCTCAAAGATCACTCCGCAGCCGCCGGTGTTCTGACAGGCCTCGCTGGTAAGGTTCGCGCCGGCGACGTTCGATCCGAAGAGGTTGCCGCCTTTGTCAATGACGAGGTTTCCGAGGGTCGGGGCCATGCCGTCATTGCCGCCGGTGAAGGAGTAGAGCACGGATTGTTGCCAACCGCTGGCGCTGGGCGACAGTTTGAAGACAACCCCGTACCCGTGAGCGCCTCCGACGGCAGCCGTGCCGTAGAGATTGCCGGCGGCATCGAAAATCGGAGTCGCGTAAGGAGTAGCGCCATCGGCTCCGCCGGTGAAGTTGTAGAGGACGGTTGCTTGCCAGGCGCCATTCACGAGAGACAACTCGTAGACCACTCCATGGTTCCCTGAACCTCCGAAGGGCGCAGCGCCATAGAGGTTGCCGGCCGCGTCGGATACCACCCCGCTATACGGAATGTTCGGGGCGGTTGTGCTGAAGTCGTAAATTGTCGTCTCGGTTTGTGCCTGGGCGAACGCTGCGGAGAGGAAGGTGATTCCCGCCAGCATGAGTGCTGCGGTCAGCATACGGAAGGATTTTGCGGAGTGCGAAAGGCAGGGATACGGCATACGACGATTCTCCTTATGGGAAGACGGGTCAACGCTTGATCACACCGAACACTAGACGGAGGGGGAGTAGCTACTTCGGGGCCGAGACTGCGTAACTTCTGGGCGAGGACTATAGCATGAAAACGAAAAGTCGCGCAATTTCCTGTAACGTTTCTTGTTCGTTGTGTGGCGCAGTTCCGAGGAGGAGTGCAACTTTCTTCACTTCATTTACAATCCAAGTACTGAATCCCAGTCGAAGTTTGTGGTGAGGAACGATGAAAAGACTTGTTTTGCTGACCCTGATCGTGTGTCTCTGTGGCTTCGCCTTTGCGGCGGATGATTCGACAAAAGCTTCTAAGTCGGCCGACCGTGTGCAGGCGGCCGGGGATGTGCTGAACGAAATCGAGTCGGCGCCCGACTCGGGCATTCCGCAGGAGATTCTGAGCAAGGCGGAGTGCGTGGCGGTGGTTCCGTCGATGTTGAAGGGCGGGTTTATTGTAGGGGGGAAGTATGGCCGCGGTCTGGCCAGTTGCCGCACTCCCAAGGGCTGGAGTGCTCCGGCGTTTTTCACGGTGACCGGAGGCAGCGTCGGTTTTCAGATCGGGGGGCAGGCGGTCGACCTGGTCATGTTGATCATGAACAACGATGGTATGCAGCATCTGCTGACAAGCAAGGTCGCGCTGGGCGCGGATGCCTCGGTCGCGGCGGGCCCGGTGGGGCGGCACGCCGAAGGCAATACCGATTGGAAGATGCGCGCACAGGTGCTGACCTATTCCCGCGCCCGCGGAGTGTTTGCCGGAGTGAGCCTGAACGGAGCGGTGATGAAGCAGGACAAGGACAGCACACGCGAGTTCTACGGCCACATGGTGACTTTCAAAGCCTTGCTGACCGGTGAAGTTGAACCTCCTCCGGCGGCGAATTCCTTCCTGACGTCATTGGCGAAGTGGGCGCAGGAGGCGGCGAAGTAGTGGAACTCGAGTTGTCGATCTTCGCTCGACGGACAGCCGAGGGCGGCTGTCCCCACACCTGATGCGGCGGAAACTCGAATACGCGGCGGCCTGGCCGTTCATCAAAATCCTGGGTACTCTGCCGCGCCCCCTTTCGCGCGTGTTGGCCATCGGTCTCGCCCAAGTCGTCTATCTGCTGCACTTCCGTTTGCGTCAGGTGGGAATGCGCAATCTCGCGATGGTGTTTCCGAAAAAGAGTGAGGCGGAACGGAAGCGCATTCTGCGCGGAGTGTTTACCTCGCTGGGGCGGCAACTTGCCGAGTTGTGCCAGTTTCCCCGCTATACGCCGGACAACATCGACCAGGTCGTGGTGTACGACGGGCTGGAGAATTACGAGCGGGCTTACGCGCGCAGCAAGGGTGTGCTGTTTCTGACGGGGCACTTCGGCGGGTGGGAACTATCCGCATTTGCCCATTCCCTGCACGGTCACTGGCTGCATGTCGTGATGCGGCCCATGGACAATTCGTATCTCGACCGGTTGCTGCAGCAATATCGCACGATGTACGGGAACAAGACGGTGGCGAAGGACGATTTCGTGCGCGGACTGTTGGCGGCGATGAAGGCGGGCGAGACCGTCGGCATACTGATGGATACGAACATGACGCCGCCGCAGGGAATCTTCGTGGACTTCTTCGGCATTCCGGCGTGCACGGCGAGTGGACTGGCGCGCATTGCCTTGCGCACGGACGCGGCGGTGGTGCCGGGTTTTACGATTTGGGACCCCGCGCTGCAGAAATACCGGTTGCGGTTTGATCCCGCTCTCGAATTGGTTCGCACCGGCAATCTGGAGGCGGACATCGCCGCGAACACGCAGATGTTCACCAAGGTGATCGAAGATTACGTGAGGAAGTATCCCGACCAGTGGTTGTGGGTGCACCGGCGGTGGAAGACGCGGCCCGAGGGTCAACCGGGGCTGTACTGAAACTGGCAAACGGGCGTGCGCGTGTCCGCTCGTGGACACGATAAGGCAAAACCGGACAGAGCAAACTCTCCGCCACAAACTGTTTCTCTCCGAAAATAAGCGCTTTCCCCGCCTCCGCCATTGGTGACCGACGTGCGACGTGCTCGTCCATCCGTCTGAGGGATACGTCTATGCAGACTCTACTTCAGGACTTCCGCTTCAGCCTTCGCCAACTGTTCAAGAGTCCTGGCTTCACTCTGACGGCGGTTCTCTCGCTGGCGCTGGGTATCGGCGCGACCACTGCGGTTTTCAGCGTGGTCTACGCGATCCTGATGAATCCCTATCCCTACGCCGCCTCGGACCAGATGATCCACATGCGGTTGCTCGACGATTCGCAGCAGCCGCGCGGCTTCGGACTTACGGGCGCGCAGTGGCAGCAGATTCGGAAGTCGCCAGTCGTCGAGGACGCTTTCATGGAGGATGATTGGAACCTCACCGTCACCGGACGAGATCTGCCAGAAGACGTGCAAGGCGTCTACTTCACTTCCAATGGCTTCTCGTTCATGGGCGTTCCACCTGCCTTGGGGAGGGGATTGATTCCTTCCGACGCGATCGATGGTCAGGAGCCACAACCGGTCGCAGTGCTGGGCTACAAATTCTGGCAACGTCATTTCAACGGGGACCCAAGCGTATTGGGCCAGAACCTGCAACTTGTCCGCAAGAATTACACCATCGTGGGCGTGGCGGGCCCGCGTTTTACTTGGGGGGATGGCGACGTCTACCTCCCGCAAAAAGTGACGCAGGATCCCACCAAGGCCTACTACGTCGGCATTCGGCTGAAACAGGGCGTGACCCACGAGGGGGCTAACGCTGCTTTGCAACCGTTGATCGAGCAGTTCGCCAAGGAAACGCCCAAACATTTTCCCTCGGATCATTTCCGGCTCACCGTGGTTGGTCTGAATGAACAGTTTGTGCATGACCTGGGTGGGACGCTGTATCTGCTATTCAGCGCGGTGGCCCTGCTGCTGGCCATCGGCTGCGGAAACGTGTCCATTCTGCTGTTGGCGCGGGGTACGGCGCGTCAGCATGAATTCGCGGTGCGTACGGCGATCGGCGCGAGCCGGGGACGCATCATTCGCCAGCTACTGACGGAGTCGTTGCTGCTTTCGTTGACCGGGGCGGCGTTGGGCGTACTGCTGGCGTACCGGGCGCTCGCGCTCATTGTGGAGTTGCTGCCGAAATATTCCTTTCCACATGAGGCGTCGATCCAGATTAATTTGCCGGTGCTGGCCTTCAGCGTGGGGGTCGCTGTGTTCACCGGGATTCTGTTTGGCCTATGGCCCGCTTTGCAACTTTCACGGCCCGAGGTCAGCCAGGTCATGCAGTCCAACACGCGCAAGATCGCGGGCACGGTGCGCGGACGCACCACGCACGGCGTTCTCACTGCCGTCCAGGTCTCGTTGACGCTGGTGATGTTGGCCGGAGCTGGCGCGGCGATGGAGGGATTCCTGCGACTCATCCACACACCCCTGGGATATGACCCGCACAACGTGATGTCGGTGGGAATTCCGGTGCATGACGGCGCCTACCCGACGTGGGAGGCGCGTAAGGCCTACTTCGAGCAGTTGCGGAATAAGGCGGCCACGGTTCCGGGCGTGACCATGGCCGCGATCTCGAGCAACGCGACGCCTCCGTCCAACGGATGGCAGACGGGCGTCGAGATCCTCGGCAGGCCGCAGCGCGACGGGCAGAAGATCCGGGTCAACTTCGTAAGCCCAGGATATTTTCCGATCCTGCGAATTCCCCTCGCGACGGGAAGGATTTGGGATGAAACGGAAAATCACAATGCCACGCATGTGGCCGTCATCAACGAGACGATGGCGAAGCACTACTTCCCGAATGGCGACGCGCTAGAGCACTCGCTGAGAGTCCCGGAGATAAAGGACGAACCGCCGTACGTCACGACCGCGTCCGGGGGTGACACTTGGCTGCAGATTGTGGGCATCGTTGCCGACAAGCGCGATGACGGGTTGAGAAATCCGATTCTGCCGGAAGCCTTCGTGCCGTACACGCTGTCGATGCGGGTATGGACGCAGATCCTGGTGCGGTCGGAAGTGAAACCGCTGACGTTGCTGCACGCCGTGGGACAGCAAGTAAACTCCATCGATCCGGACCAGCAGATCAGCGGAAGCGTTCAAGATCTGGACCACTGGATTACGGGCCAGCAGGAATACGAGCAGGAAAAACTGGTGGCGTGGTTGTTCGGCGCGTTTGCACTGCTGGCGCTCGCTCTGGCGGCCGTGGGCCTCTATAGCGTCGTCTCCTACTCGGTCGCACAGCGGACGAACGAGTTTGGCATTCGTATGGCCCTGGGCGCGCAGCGTATGCACGTGTTGCGCATTGTGTTCGCATCCACGGTGGCGAGCGTAGGGAGCGGCATCATAGCGGGATTGGTACTGACGCTGGCACTGAACAAAGTGTTGGCTCGCTGGGCGGAAGGAAGCTCCCGCGATCCGCTTGTGCTGCTGGCGGTGACTGTTCTGTTGAGCGTGGTCGCGGCGATTGCCTGCTCGGCGCCTGCGCGCAGGGCGGTCAAAGTGGATCCGATGACCGCGTTGCGCTACGAGTAGACGCGATTGGTGATGCGCAGGGTTCGCTTCAGGAATTCATCTGGATCAGCCAGCCTGTCATCAGCAAGGCAATGTCGGCGATGATTCCGAGCAAAAGCCCCAAGACGAACCGCATCGCAGGTTGCTGGCCGGTTGAAGGCACGTGGGCTCGCTTACAAACGATGGTGTCTGCCCACCCGTCGCCGTGACGTTTTTGCTCCGGGTCTTCGCGCATGGCAAAGTAGCCGATCACACCAAAGAACATCGCATCCACAAAGTAGCCAAGTTCCCGGATGATAGCTGACTTCGGGCGGCAGGGAGAGCCGTCGTCCTGTATTACTTGCATCGAAAGCAGCAATTTGCCGAGCGTGCTTCCATGGACGCTAGTACAAATTACGTGGTAGGCGAATAGTCCCAGGATTGCTGCAACAAAGCCAGCGAGGCGGGTTTGTGAGAGCCGGTGCATAACCCACGCCGGAGGCCGGCCTCCAGTAGCAGCGGCTAAGAGCAAGACAAACAGAAATCCTGCTACGAATGTGATGAGGTAATGAACCAGGAAGTCGATGATGCGAGCGAGGACCCGAGGCCAGAACGGAACACCTTGAAAGCCGCTGAGTGGCGCAGCATATCCGCCAAAAGATGGGATGTCACGGCTGGAGAGTGGCGAACTCTCTTGCCAATAGCGGTGGTTGAAATGGAGCCCATGGGCGTGCCAAATTCGTCGAACTTCACGCGATAGTAATTCGCGTCGGGGACGCCACCCTTGCCTCGCCCCCAGGCGGGACGAAGCCGATAAAACACTTCGACCTGCTCTTTCCAGTCCGTCCAATCCGAGAGACTGATAACCGTAACGGGCGCTTGCGGCGAAAAGCCGAGTACGTTGTCGAGCGCAGAGCCGAGTTCGGGCTGCTCGGAGTCTTTTGCGAATCCGACGACTAAGCCGCCGCGTTCCGAAGCTACTTGTGCAGCAACTTTCCAAAATTCATCTGACGTGGGCATATCGTCTGGCTTCGCGTTCTTTCAGTCGAGATTGTTCCATGCGCTGGCGACAAACCGTTCGACCCCATGAGTAACGCAAGCGGGCCCGTCCGTAGCATCCGCGGTGGAAAAACATCGTAAGCGCGCTCTGCCTACCCGTCAATCAGGAATGGATTCTCGGGTTTGAGTCGAGAACGTCCTAGTTGCGGAGCTTTGATTTCAGCAACGGCCCGCTCCTTCCGGTAAAATTGAAGCTTCCTATGAATACCTTCGAACAAATCGCAGAACGTGAGCGGCAATATTTGCTGCAGACTTATAACCGCTATCCGGTCGTGCTCACCCGCGGCAAGGGAGTGTTTCTCTACGACATCGACGAGAAGCGCTATCTCGATTTTGTGTCCGGGCTGGGAGTGAATGCGCTGGGGCACGCGCATCCGCGGATTGTGAAGGCGATTCGCGAGCAGGCGGCGAAGCTGGTGCATGTGTCGAACCTCTACTACCACGAATACCAGGGGCCGCTGGCGGAGAAGCTGTGCCGGCTCTCGGGATTGAACCGGGCGTTCTTCTCCAACAGCGGGACTGAGGCGATCGAGGGCTCAATCAAGCTGGCGCGACTGGCGGGACATCGCGCGGGCGGCGAGGCGAAGAGCCGCCTGGTGGCGCTGGAAGGGTCCTATCACGGACGCACGTTCGGGGCATTGTCGCTGACCGGGCAGGACAAGCATCGCAAGGGATTTGAGCCGCTGCTCGAAGATGTGACGTTTGTGAAGCAGAACGATCTGGACGGGCTGCGGGCGGCGGTGAACGACAACACTTGCGCCATTGTGCTGGAGCCGATTTTCGGCGAAGGCGGAATCTACGAGTGCTCGGTAAAGTTCCTGCAGGAGTGTCGCACCCTGGCAGATCGTCACAAGGTGGCGCTGATCTTTGACGAGATTCAATGCGGGCTGGGGCGCACGGGAACAATTTTTGCGTTTCAGAGTTTCGGCGTGACGCCAGACATTGTGGCGATTGCCAAGCCGATTGCAGCGGGGCTTCCGCTGGGAGCGTTCATTGCCAAGGAAGAGTTCGCGACGGCGATTTCTCCGGGGCAGCATGGGACTACGTTCGGTGGTGGTCCGCTGGCTTGCCGCGTCGCTTTGGAGTTTTTGGCGATTGTGGAAGAAGAGAAGTTGCTGGAGAACGTCAACAAAGTCGGAGCCTACCTGCAGCAGGAGTTGAAGGGACTGGTCGAGAAGAAGGCGGCTGCGATTGGGGTACGCGGGCGGGGATTCATCCAGGGAATTCAGCTGGAGATTCCGGCGCGTCCGATTGTAGATGCGGCGCTGGCGGAGGGAGTGCTGTTCAACAGCACGCAGGATACGGTGGTGCGATTCCTGCCACCCTTCTTGATGGAAGAGAAGCATATCGATAAGGGGATCCGGGTGCTGAAAAAGCTGTTGGGGAAGAAGAGGAAAGCGGCGTGAATACCTTGTTCCCGGCGGGATCCTGCTGAGAACTCCTTGCGATGTCTACGGTGCTTAGCGGGTAGGGATCCTTCGACTCCGCAACCATTGCGCTTCGCGCAGTGGTTGCTACGCTCAGGATGACAATGGTCTGGGATGGCCGAAAAAAACGGGGAGCCGAAGCTCCCCAAGTGAAGCGACAGAGGCGTTCTCTTAACTAGAGTCGTCAGCGCAGGAAACGGTTGTCCGGGTCAGAAGATTCTTGTGACGAATGAAATTCAGGAAATGGCGGCCGGCTCTGCTTCAGTCTCGCGCGACGGTGTGGAAGAGTGCTGGATGGATTTTGATGGCGCCCGCATGCGCTACCTGCGCGCGGGGTCCGGGCCAGCGCTGGTTCTGCTCCACGGACTGCTGGGGTATTCCTTTTCCTGGCGATACACGATGCCCGCGCTGGCTTCGTATGCCACCGTGTATGCGCCCGACCTGTTAGGGGCCGGGTTTTCGGACCGGCCGCGGGGGATCGATCACTCGATGCACGCGACCGCTCTGCGCGTGCTGCGGTTCATCGATAAGTTGGGACTGGAGTCGTTCGATTTGCTGGGGACTTCGCGGGGCGGCGCTGTGGCGATGGCCGCGGCCGCGGAGTGCGTGAGCGCGGGTGTCTCGCGGCGAGGACTGCGGCGATTGGTGCTGGTGTGCCCGGTGAATCCGTACTCTTCGCATGGGAGGAAGCTGGCGCCATTCGTCGGTACCAATCTCGGCACGGCGTTGTTTCGTTTTGGCGCGGAACGCATGCCGTTCCTGTTTCGTTACTGGCACGGGCGGCTGTATGCCGATCGCAGCGAGATTCCCCCCGGAAGCCTGGAGGGCTACAAGGCGCCGCTGGCGATTCCGGGATTGTTAGACCATGCCCTGGGCATTGTCCGTACGTGGACGGCGGATCTGCGGGAACTGGAAGCGTTGCTGCCAAAGCTTGCCCCGATTCCCACGCTGCTGATGTGGGGAAGCAAAGATCCGGCGGTGTATATTTCGTCGATGGAGCCGCTGGCGCGGCATTTTTCGAATGTGCAGACGGTGGTCTTTCCCGGAATCGGACATTTGCCTTATGAGGAGTGTCCGGAGGAGTTCAACCGGGCGCTGATCGAATTTTTGAAATCAATAGGACCCTGAGGCAGATAGCTCGCGGAACGAGCGCGAGGGCGAGACGCCCTCGCGACAGCCGGCGGGACGCCGGCGCTACCGAACTTCAAATTCAACTCTGAAATCATGACCCACTCCATTCTCGACTTCCTGCGGAATGCGGTGGTGCATTACGGATATTGGGCCGTGGGCGCGGCTTTGTTGATAGAGAATGCTGGAATTCCGGTACCGGGGGAAACGATTCTGTTGCTGGCGAGTTTCCTGGCATTTTCCCAGCACGAACTGCAACTTCCCTGGATCATTGTGGTGGGGACCATTGCCGCCACGCTGGGCGACAACATTGGGTTTGCGCTCGGCTACTACGGCGGACGTCCTGTGCTGGAGCGCTACCGGACTGCTTTTAGAATTCAAGACGCGACGCTGGCGCGAGGAGAAGAACTGTTTGCCCGTTACGGAACGGTCACCATCTTTTTTGCGCGCTTTGTCTTCGGCATGCGAATCATCGCAGGCCCCCTGGCGGGTGTGCTGCGGATGCCGTGGCGGAAATTCACCGTGTTCAACTTTCTTGGTGCGGCGGTGTGGGTCACAGTCATCTCCGGCGCGGGCTATCTGTTTGGCCAGCACTTAAGCCGACTGGAGCGGGATATCAGATTGTTCGACGTCGTGGCCGCGATTCTGGTGCTGATGGGGCTGGGGCTTCTGTGGTGGCGCAGCCATCGCGAGCGTTAATGAGCATCTGCAGAGTAACCTTTACAGGGCTTCGGACGTTATGTGAGCGGCTATACTGTGCGGAAGTCATGGGCTTTTCGGGGGCCGGGGGCGATGTCCGTGACGGAAAACCACACACCGGTGCGTCCGAGCCGAAATTCGGACGAGGAGGAACTTGTGAAAAAGATCGGTTTCTTGACGCTGCTCATTATGGCAACTCTTGTGTTTACGCTCGCTTTTCCGGCGGCGGCAGCCGGACCAAAGGCGCCGGCGGCACCAGTTCCCGCTGTGGCGCCCGCTGCTCCGGCCGCGGTTGCTCCGGTGCCCGAACGGCATCCGCACATCGACGAAGCGTTGGAGTCGATGCGGGCCGCCAAACATCATCTGGAGAGCGCAGAGCATGACTTCGACGGCCACCGTGCCAAGTCGATCGAACATCTGAACCAGGCGATCCACGAAGCCGAGATTTGCATGGGGATGAAGTAAACCACGCTGGCAGTCAGAGACGAAAGGCAGCGTCCGGGGACGCTGCCTTTTCTCTTTCCATCTGCGGAGTCGACGCCGCTGGCTCCGGATGTTAGTCGGTGTGGAAGGTGTAGCCGACGGAAGCGCCAAGGCGTAGAACACTATTGGAGTGGAAGTCGTTGGTGTTGTTGATGATGTAGTAGTAGTGCGCCTCGGGCCGGATAAAGAGATTTCGCCACACCCGGTAGTTGAATCCGCCGCTCACGTGAAGCAGAAAGTGATTGCTGTTCAGATGAGTGGAGCAGCCGCTCTGGTAGATGCAATTGCCGTATGGGTTGTAGTAAAGCACGGTCTGGCCGCCCACGCCGGCCATGAAGATAGTGCTGGTTCGCTTCGAGATGCGGGCAGGGAACGGGTTGAAACGGGGCGCCAATACGGCGTTGAAGTCATAAAGCACGGGACGGTACTTCTGATAGTCGTTGTAGAACGCCTGCTTGTATCGAAAGGTAAACTCTCCGCTGTAGCCGAATCCGTTCTTATAGATGCGGTCGAAGCCGGCGCTCGGGTAGACGCCGCCCCTCTCCGGAGGGGGCAGATAGCGCAGAGAAGCGGTATCGTTGCTGGTGGAGAACAGAGTGTTGCCGCCAGCGAAAAGGTCCACTTGCTGAGCAGAGGCGAGAGTGGCAAACAGAAGAAGCGCACACACGGACGTGATTCGCGCGAACTTTCTCAAATACAGCCCCCTTTGTGTTTCGTCCCGATCTTGAAGTGTATACGCTGGATCGATGGAGTGCCCGGCGGAAGCATCCGCGAGTGGATGCTCTAGCACAAGAAACTGGCGGCCGCAGCACGCGCTCGCGGCCGCCGCTCAGTCAAGGCCTAGTCTGGACCAATGGTGTAGCCGATCGAGGCTCCGACGTGGACGAGGTTGCCGGAGGTGTAGTAGTCCGTGTTGTTGATCACGTTGTAGTAGCGCACCTCGGGCCGGACGAAAACATGTCCCCACACGTAGTACCGGATCCCGGCTCCCACGTTGATCTGGAAGTGGTTGGAACTGACGTAGTTATTGCAAGTGAAACCGTTGGTGCAGTAGGGGAGATAGAAGCGAGTGGTCTGCCAGCCAAGGCCCCCCATCAGATCCAGTCCGGCCTTCTTGCTCAAGCGCGGCTGATAAATGCCATCGAAGGAGAAAAGGATGGGGCGGTAGGGCTGACCAATGCCTCCAAAGTTCCCCTGACTGGTCCTCCAGTCCGCATCAAACGCGAAGCCGATGCGCTTGTGAAAGATCACGTCGCCGCCGATGTTTGTGTAGAGTCCACCTTTTTCTGGACAAACCACAAAGAGACCATTCGAGGGTGACAGGCTGCACTGAGCCGCCCCGGGTGATGTGAGCGTTCCGAAGCCGAAACTGGCGTCGCCCTGCTGGGCCGAAGCGAGATTGGCCAGGGCAAAAACAGTGAAGACGGTGGCGAGGAAGGCAAGCTTTCTCAAGAGAAACCTCCTATAAGGGTCGTTATTGGCGGTAAGATGCAGCCGCCAAACCATTTGGATGCAAGCGCATGGACGATGCATTCATCTTAGTTTCTACAGCGCCGGAATTCAATGGCCGGTGCTCCCTGGCGTCGCGAGGGCCAATATCCGCCAGACGGCAGCCGCCGAAGAATCCAACCCAATGAAGCGCAATAAGTTGCGCTTGGAGTGCGGCAACGGTTACGGAACCCTACCGTTTGGACCCACCGCTGCCACCTCCGCGGAGGACGTGATCGAGAGCGATGGGACCGGCGCCAAAGAAGATCAGGGCGAAGGCCAGGCTGGCGGCTGCCAGGGGGAACTCGTATCCCGGTCGCTCGGGCGAACCCGTGAGCCCGTTGTGCAGGTGAACTTTCCAGAAGGCCACCACAAGGTCAACGCATACGGCGAGCGCGGCAATGCGGGTGAAGAATCCCGCGAGAAGCAACAGCCCGCCAACCAGCTCCGTGAAAGACGAGACGTAACCCAGCCAGCGCGGCACGCCGAGGCTGGCGATCCACTGCGCGTGGTGCTGCAAGCCTCCAAACACATTGTGATAGCCGTGCACGACCATGATGGCGCCCAGAGCCAGACGCATGACGAGAAGGGCAAGGGGTTGCAAGCGATCGAGATAGCGCAAAATGTTCCTCCGAACCGACCAGATAGATTACAGCAGGCAGCGGTTCCAAGGAAGACGAGGAAATCCCAGAAAACAATTGCGCCTCACGCCGGGTTTTGGTAACGTTGCTCCGCCGCGGGATGCCAGTTGGCACATCCGATGTGCCGCGTTCGCATCTTGCCGGTCTTTTCTCCACGGGCCCCAGAAAACTGATTGGAACATACTTCGTCCGCGGATTGAGCTATACCTTTGTGCATTCGCGACGGGATGAAAACTTTTTTCAGTTGAGGAGTGCGCGATGAAGTTCATAGTGAATGGAAGTGCCCTGCGAAAGTCGATTCTCTTTTTGCTCGTGATGACGGTTCCGGCGCTTGCATGGGGCCAGAAGAAAACACCGAGCGCGCCCCCGAAGCCGAGCGCACCCGCACCGCATGCCAGCGCACCGGCGCACACCTCGGCGCCGAGCCACGCACAGAGTCCTAGCCGTCCGACGCAAGGGTCCACCGGCCACACGAGCACGGCGTCGCCGGGACGGCCTGGAAGCAGTGCGGGCACAACAACGAATGGCCGCCCTGGCACCACCACGAACGGGCGCCCCAACACGAGTACAACCGGTCGCCCGAATACCACCACGAACGGCCGCCCTAGCACAAGTACGAACGGCCGCCCCAGCACAAGTACGAATGGCCGCCCGAATACGAAAGCCGGCGGTGCAAATGGCCGCCCAGGAACCACGAATACGGCAGGTAAGCCGGGCGCAACGAACAACGGGCGCCCTGGCGGCACGCCTCCGAACAAAGCGGCGATGAGCCACACGCCTCCGGGCCGCCAGGTCTCCCTGAAGGGAGGAGGATCAGCGCACATTCGACCGAATGGGCAGATTCGCTCGGTCAACCGGAATGGGATGCAGATTTCGCACGGGATGCACGGCGGGCGTACGGTCGTGGGCACGCACAACGGGGCGCGAGTGGTGACCAACGGACGGCGTGGCGGGTACGTGCAGCGCGCGTACGTGACGCGCGGTGGCCGTTCGTACTATTCGCGCACGTACTACTATCACGGGGCGTACCGCAGCGGAGTTTACCGCGGGTACTACTACGGCGGACGTCCCTACTATGGCTATTACCCAGCCTACTATTACCGGCCTGCGTATTACGGATGGGCTTACAATCCGTGGCCGGCTCCAGCTCCGTATGCGTGGGGATGGGGCGGAGCGCCGTGGTACGGCTACTACGGTCCCGCCTACTACCAACCGTATCCCGTGTACCCGTCGGCAGCATTCTGGCTGACTGATTTCATGATCGCCGCCAGTTTGCAGGCGGCGTATGAAGCACAGAACAATGCCTGGCTCCGGCCCGACGCAGGAGACGCGATCCTGTGGGCCAGTCTCGCTCCTATGGCCGCTCCGGCGGAGACGGCGAAGCTCTCGCCCGAGGTCAAACAGCAGATCGCCGAGGAAGTGAAAATAACGCTGGCCGCGGAACAAGCTGAAGCGGCAAAGGGCAAAAGCAATTCGTCCGGCGCGCAGCCAGCCACCTCTAACGAAGCACCGCCGGCTCTGGACCCGAAGTTCAAAGTGTTCGTGGTTTCGTCTGACATGAGCCTGGTGGCGGATGGAGACGAGTGTCCGCTTTCGCAAGGAGACGTGATCTCGCGAACCACAGAAACTGCGGATGGCGACGGCAACGTGAATGTGAAAGTTGTCGCCAGCACGAAACAGGATTGCGCCGTGGGCAAGGAAGGGCCAGTCTCCACGGACGATCTGCAGGAGATGTACAACCAATTCCGCGAGCAACTCAAGGACGGGATGGGTGAACTGGCCAAGAAGCAGGGCACGGGTGGCTTACCGAAGGCGCCGGATACCTCCACGGTCGATGGAGATGTTCCCGCACCTCCGCCCGACAAGAACGTGGAGAAGACTCTGCAAGACCAGCAAGCAGCTGCCGACCAGACCGAGACGGAGGTCAAGCAGGAAGCTGCTTCTTCTGGTGGTGGCGGCGCGCAGTGAACCTGCACGAGTGACGAGAAAGGGAGCGTCCGCGGTTCCGCGATGCTCCCCTTCTTCCGACTCTCGCAATACTTGTGCATTTACATTTCAGAGAGAACTGGCAGGAGGGTTTCGCGATGTCGACAAGGTTCCAGGTTCTGCTTCCGGCTTTGGCGTTGGTTCTGACGAGCGCTGTGCAGGCTTACGCTCAGGCGCCCACACTGCAAGAGCAGCTCACCGCGCAATACAAACTGGTGAAGATGGGATCGGACACGAGCGGGTATGCCGTGGTGGATGCGGGAACACTGCTGGAGATCAAGAAGGGCGGAATCCTCGGCGTGCCCTATTCCGACTCGAGCATCCTTTCCACGAAATATGAGGGAGGAACGGTGCATTCTCCCAACACTCTTCTGACCAAGGGAATCGGCTTCGGCATGAAGAAATTTGGGAAGGAGCAGACCACACACCTGTTCGCGGCGGGCGACAAAGTGTATCCGTCGAAAATCGAAGTCGACGTGAACAAAGACGACGTAGCGTTGACGATCGTGGCATGCGATACGTGCAACAAAACGGATCCTCCGACGTATAACAAGGCGAAGGTGGTTTTCCAGTTTCCCAAGGGATCGCTGGCGAAAGCGGGCGCAGGCGACATCGAAGATACGATCGGACAACTGCTCTCCATCAGCGAAGACACACAGCAGCAGGATCAGGGCGCGCAGCAGCAGGGAGATCAAGGTGGGCAAGGTGGTCAGCAGCAGCAGGCCGCAGAACAACAGGCGCCGCCGCCGCAACCACAGGCTGAACCACAGACCATCGAGAAGGGACAGACCACCGACCAAGTGCAGTCTGAGCTCGGCAAGCCCGACAAGATCGTGAATCTCGGTTCAAAGCAGATCTACGTGTACAAAGATTTGAAGGTGACGTTTGTGAATGGCAAAGTGTCGGACGTTCAGTAGAGTTCGTCCGGTAGAGTTCGTCGCGGGCGTTCAGCCGCGAAATGCGTCGCGATTGCCCGATAGATGATGCAGATGAATGCGGCAGTCAACTGGAATTGTGGTGCGCGGTAACTTTACCTCTTCTCGATTAAGGCCCTGCGAATACAGCACTTTGAGCGAGCGACATAGTACCTCCGTACCGTGCCTAGTACTTCAGTTACCGGTCTGCAAGTGACCGGGTACCTTCTGCACTCGAACCACTTCTAATAGTATCTTCTAAGCCTGTAACCACAACCTGTAGTTCCCCCTTGCAGGCTCCCTCTCCCCGAATTCCAAGAAACAGGCCAAAAACCCAAAGAAACGCGGAGATTCGCTCCGAGCCGGGGTTTTTCAGGGTTGAGATATGCTCGGAACACCGAAAGCCCTCGGAGCCGATATTGAGGGCGAGGCGTTGTTCGGAAGTAAAGCCCGCAGGCCGGGGGAGCCCGGAGCGGGAATGGACGTAGCGGAAAAGGCAAGGGAACCATGGCTGACTCGCGAGAAGTGATGAACATCCGGCAGGCGTCGCAATACCTGGGCGTGAGTCCGGACACGCTTTACAA
>PLBY01000067.1:0-89495 GCA_003134655.1 Acidobacteriaceae bacterium | reverse complement strand
AAAGGTGGGCACATGTTTGGATTGGGATCGAAGTCCATTGTTGGCCTGGATGTAGGCTCTTCAAGCATCAAGGCAGTCGAGCTGAAGAAAAAGGGTGGGCAGATTGAAGTGGCGCACCTCGGACTGGAACCGCTGTCTTCCGACATCGTGGTCGATTCGATGATCGTGGACTCGGGCACGGTTTCGAGCGCGATTTCGAAGCTGTTCCTCGACAACGAGATCAAGACCAAGGCTGTGGCCACCGCGGTGAGCGGGCACTCGGTGATTGTGAAAAAGATCTCGCTGCCTTCGATGAGCGACCAGGAACTGGCCGAGACCATCGAGAAGGAAGCGGCGCAGCACATACCCTTCGATCTGGCCGACGTCAGCCTGGACTACCAGATTCTCTCCGACGAAGTGGGCAGTCCGCAGATGGACGTCCTGCTGGTCGCGGTCAAGAAGGACAAGATTCTGAACTACACCAACGTACTCTCGATGTCAGGGCGCACCCCGGCTATCGTCGACATTGACGCGCTGGCTCTGCAGAACTGCTACGAGTACAACTACCAGCCGGCGCCGGGCCAGGTGGTCGCGCTTCTGAACCTGGGCGCGAGCGTGATGAACATCAACATCGTGAAGGGTACGACGCCTCTGTTCCCGCGCGACGTCAGCGTGGGCGGGCATCAGTACACCGACTCACTGCAGAAGGAGCTGGACCTGAGCTTTGAAGACGCCGAGTCGCTGAAGCTGGGCAACAAGGTGGGCACGGTGAGCGAGGATGCGAAGCAGCCGATCCTGCAGCAGGTCACCGAGATCATCGTGCTGGAAATTCAGAAGACGTTCGATTTCTTCCGGGCGAGCGCGGCCGGCGAGCACATCGAAAAAATTTACCTGGCGGGCGGTTCGTCGAAGGTTCCGGGCCTGGTGGAAGCGTTGCGGCAGGAGTTCTCGATGCCGGTGGAATTGTTGAATCCGTTCCAGCGGGTAATACCTCCGGTCGAAGGACACGGAGCGGAACTGGTGGAGCAGAATCCCGGCCAGATGGCAGTGGCAGTGGGCTTGGCCCTGAGGAGCTTTGAATCCCTATGATCAAAATTAACCTGCTGGAAAATTCCAAAGGGAAGAGCAAGCGCGGTGGTGGCGGACCGTCGATGCCCACGATGGAAATGGGCGACATGGGCTCGCCCAAACTGAAGATCCTGGCGGTATTGGTGGTGGCCGGGTTGTTCAACCTGAGCTACTGGTACCGGCTGGACCATCAGGCGAAGGCGATCGAATCGCACATGAAAGTCGCCGAGCAGAAGAACCACGAACTGGCGGACGTGAAGGCGCGCTTTCTGGAGCGCCAGACGCAGGCCAACAATTACAAGCGGCGTGTGGACGTAATCGACGGGCTGCGCGCGAGCCAGAACGGTGGTCCGGTCAACCTGATGGCCATGCTGGGCGAGACGGTCAACAACACCGAAGCGGTGTGGCTCAGCAAGATGGACGATGCGGGGCCGAGTGTAAACCTGGAAGGAACGGCGCTGAGCACGGATGCAGTTGCCAATCTGATCGCGAACCTGCAGAAGACCGGCTTCTTCAGGACAGTCGAGATCAAGGAAACCTATCAGGACGACACGATCAAGGACATGCAGGCATTCCAGTTCACGCTGACCTGCGAGAAGGGAAAGTCGTAAAGGCGGACCTATGGCGAATTTTAGCGAAATGTCGGGCATCAAGCAGTGGGCAACAGTGGTGATTGGGGGCGCTGTGGTCACAGCAGCGTTGTACTTCACGCTGTTCAAGGCCCAGAACGACCACAACGCGGCCGCGCAACATGCCCTCGAAGACAAGATTCGGGAAAACAACGAACTCGAGTCCTACCGGCCCAAACTGAAGCAGATTGAGCAGCAACTGGCTGAACTCAAACAGCAGCTGGAAATCGAGCAGCGCATCGTTCCCGATGAAAAGCAGGTCGATGGTTTCATCACCATGCTCGACGCCGAGGCCCAGAAGTCGGGAGTAGAACTGCGGCGCTATCTGGCGAAGGACACAAGGGCGCAACAGTACTACACGGAAGTGCCCTTCGACATCGAACTGGACGGTCCGTATTACTCGACTCTGAATTTCTTTGACCGGGTCAGCAAGCTGGAGCGGATTGTCAACATCAGCGGATTGCTGGTGGCGACGACGAAGAATCCGAGCGGGGCGAAAGCCAAGCATACGTACCAGTACGCGCCCAATGAGAGCATCATCGCGACTTTTACGGCGACCACATACTTCAGTCACGATCTACAACCTTCAGCGGCAGGCGCCGGGACGAAACCGGGAACGCCGGCGGCGAAGTAGGGATGGCTATGAAGCTGACGACAGGCATTTTGGCAATGGCACTGATGACGGGCGGGGCTGCAGCACAGGGCCCGGACGCCATCGACAACACGCGCAGCACGGCAAAATCGCTGCAGCAGACGCAGGCCAACCCGGCTCCCAAGGCCGCCGTAGTTCCGGCGGCTGCCAAGCCGGTACCGGGCGCTCCGGCTCCCGCGGTGAAACCCGCGACGATTCCAGGGTCCAAACCGGTCGCAGCGTCGAAGCCGGCAACGGCCTCCTCGTCCCACAACCAGCTGCAGCGGGTGAATGTGGTTCCCGCGGCGGATGGGGTCCAGATCGAAATCAGTTCCACCCAGGCGGTAACGCCCCAGGTGACCAAACTGACTTCGCCGGACCGCGTGGTGGTGGAACTGCCGGGGACGGTGGTCGCCACCGCTCAGAACAAGATTCCCGTGGGCAGCGCCGGAGTGAAAGGCGTACGCATCGGCATGGACGGCAAGACTCCTCCAACAACCAGCGTCGTGGTGGATCTCTCGCAGCCCTTGGCCTATGAGTTGACTCCGGGTCCCGCTGGGAAAGTAATCCTGACTCTGCATTCGCAGGGAGGAGCCCCGGTCGTCGCGAAGAATACTCCGGCGCCCGCAAAGACTGCTCCAGCGAAGGCAACGGCACCAGCGGCCCAGCCGAAGGTTGCGGCGAAAGCGGCCCCGGCAGCGACGAAAGTTGCTGCGGTGAAGGAGCCCGCCACGAAGCCAGTGGCACAGGCCTCGAAGCCGGAGCCGAACCAGTCGTCCAAGGCAGCGCCAGTGGTGGCGAAGTCCGCTCCGGCCGTGAGCGCGCCCGCTGCGACCAAGACCGATTCCAAGCCCAAGCCGGAAGAAAAGAAGTGGGCGATGAACGGGAAACGCGATCCGTTCTTCAGCCCCGTGGTGCAGACGAACGGCTCAGGTTGTTCGACCGGAAAGAAGTGCCTGGAGATTGGCGCGATCAATCTGCGGGGCGTGGTGAAATCCGACACGGGTTTCATCGCAGTGGTCACCAACAACCTGAACAAGGCTTATTTTCTGCGGGAGAACGATCCCGTGTTTAACGGTTACGTGGTGAAGATCACGGGTGATTCGGTGGTGTTCCAGGAAACGATTCAGGACAAACTGGGCAAGCCGTTCACGCGCGAAATCGTGAAGAGAATCTTTACTCCGGCGGTTTAGTGCAGGACGGCGCAACCGGAAACCGGGAACGCCGAAATCAAGTTGCAGAAGGACACGCGGGCCAGGCCCGCGGGTGGGAGAGGCGAAATGCGAAAGCAACAATTGACAACGTTCGTATCGGTGCTGGCGATGGCGGTGGCTGCGGTGGCGCAGACTCCGAACCAGCTCGATCGAGTCAACGTAGTCCGGGGCACGGACGACATCCGGGTCGAGATGAGCTCCCACGGCACACTGACGCCGAAGCTCAGCACTCTGGACTCGCCCGCTCGCGTGGTGGTGGACCTGCCGGAGACCGTAATGGCGACCGGGCAGACCCGCATCGCGGTGGGCGCGGCTGGGGTCAAGGGCGTGCGCATTGGCATGGACGGCCAGGCACACCCGACCACACGCATCGTCGTCGACCTCGACAAGGCTTGCGCCTACGAGTTGACGCCGGGCCCGGCAGGGAAGCTGGTGCTGACCCTGCACGCCAACGCGGTGGCCAAGGCCGCCCCTGAGGCCCCGATAAAGACGGTTGCTGCGAGCTCGCCGGTTCCGGCCAGCCCGGCAGCAGTGGCGGAGGCTCCGAAGGCTACGGCCACGGATTCGAAGCCCACCGACTTTGTATTTGTCGAGCCTTCGTACCAGGCCAAGAACCAGGTTGCGGGCGACGTGAAGGAAGACGACGCCGAGCCCACGGTTCGCGCCCAGGAAGCAGCGGCGCGGTTCTCTGATAAGACTGCCGCGGAACTGCTGCCCGTCAGCGCTCATGCAGCTCAGCAGAGCCAAACGACGATTACGCCTGCGGTGAACCTGGCGGCGGAGCAAAAAGCTCAGGCCGGACAGCAACCCGCCTCGACCGGTCCGAAATACACCGGCGAGCCGATCTCGGTCAACCTGAAAGATGTCGACCTGAAAGACTTCTTCCGTCTCGTTCACGAAATCAGCGGTCTGAACGTCGTGCTCGATCCTAATGTGCACGGTACGCTGACCGTGGTGCTCGATGACGTGCCGTGGGATCAGGCGCTCGACATCGTGCTCAAGAACAACGACCTGGCGCGTGAACTGGAAGGCAACGTGTTGCGCATCGCCACGGTGGAAACCCTGAAGCATGAAGCGGACTCCCGCCGGGCCCAGATCGAATCCGAATCGCTGGCCGTGGAAAAAGTTTCGGTCACGCGCTTCCTGAGCTATGCCAAGGCGAAAGACGTCATTATCACGGTAAAGAAATTCCTCTCGCAACGCGGCGATGTCGTGGCGGATGATCGCACCAACGCCGTCATCATCAACGATATTCCGAAGACGATTCCGACCATCGACCGTCTGCTGACGCAGCTGGACCGCAAGACGCAGGAAGTCGAAATCGAAGCCCGTGTAGTGGCGGCGACGCGGCAGTTTGCCCGCGACATCGGCACGCAGCTTGGCTTCGGCTGGGGCAACGGCACCACCGCGATCGGCGGAAACGCCGCTGCGGGTAGCTCTCCGACCACGGCGGGCGGACTCACTCCTGGCTACATTACCGTGCCGGGAAGTGGCAGCGGTTCCACGGGATCTTCGATTCCATTGTTCTCGAACCTGGGGGTTACGTCGCCTTCGAGCGGCCTGACCTTCTTCAACGGCAGCAACACGGTGCGGATTGACGCCGTGCTGTCGATGGCCGAGTCGCGCGGCTTGCTGAAAGTGCTTTCTCGTCCGCGCGTCGTAACCCAGAACAACATTCAAGCGCTGGTGAAGCAGGGCGTGCGCGTGCCGATCGTGACGCAGGCGCAGTTGGGTGGTCCTCCGACCGTGACCTACGTCGACGCGTTCCTGCGGTTGACGGTGACTCCGCAGATCACGTCGGAGAACACCATCTTCCTGAACGTGGACGTGGAAAACACCACGCCGAACTTCGGTCAGGAAGTACAGGGCAACCCGGAACTGATCACGCAGCAGGCCACCACGCAGGTGCTGGTGACCGATGGCGGCACGGTGGTGATCGGCGGCGTCATTCAGACGCAGAACTCGATCAACATCTCGCANNAACCAGGAGCTGATTTTCTTCATCACGCCGCGAATCATTCAGACATAGCAGCGTAGTTCGAAGATTGAAGCCGCCGGTTTCCGCGACGAACCTGTCCCGGAACCGGCGGTTTTGCTTTTGGGGAGAACTCAGAACTTCCTTCCGTTGCTGATAGACTCTCCGCAATGAACTTCCAGGCGCGCCAGAAGAAATTGCGGGAGCACCTTGCCACGACCCGGTTCGATACTCTCCTGATCAGCCACCTTCCCAACATCCGATATCTGTGCGGCTTTACCGGTAGCGCAGGTTTGCTCCTCGTAGAAGAAGCCGGCAGCGTGTTCTTTACCGACGTCCGCTACGACACGCAGGCGCATGAAGAGGTGAAGGGCGCGAGGGTGGTGATCGCTCGCAAAGCGGTGCTGACGGCTCTGGGTGCGTTTCTCGGGGCGCGGCGCAAGCGGGCCCGAGGATGGACGATTGGCCTCGAGGCGGAGCACTTCACGATCGCTGAAAAGAAGCGTCTGACGCAGGTAACGCCAGCGGGAGTCCGGTTGAAGGACGCGCCCTCCGTCGTCGAACGGGCGCGCATGATTAAGGATGGCGATGAGTTGAATCGGATCCGCGCTGCCGTGGCGTTGGGCGCGAAGTTGTTCGACCGGGCAGTCGATGTAATACGTCCGGGCGTAAGGGAAACCGAAGTTGCCGCGGAGATGGAGTTGGCGGCGCGCCGGGGCGGCGCCGAGGAGATGTCGTTCCCAACGATCATTGCTTCGGGAGCGAGGTCGGCGCTACCACATGGACGGGCCTCCGAGCAGGCGATTGCCGCTGGCGCGTTCGTGGTCTGCGACTTCGGTGTTATACTTTCAGGTTATTGTTCCGATCAGACGCGTACTGTGTGGGTAGGGCGTGTTCCAAAGGATGCCCGCCAGGCTTACGAGGCGGTGCGGGAGGCGCAGCAGACGGCGACCGACGCCGTGCGGCCGGGAATTCCGGTAGGCGAGGTCGACGCGGCAGCCCGTAAGGTATTGCGTAAGGCTGGGTTAGGGCGCTATTTTACCCATTCCACCGGCCATGGGGTAGGGCTGGAAATTCACGAGTCTCCGCGAGTCGCGTACGGGCAACGGGAGATTCTGCAGCCCGGTATGGTCATCACGATCGAGCCGGGAGTATACTTCCCCGGCAAATGGGGCGTGAGGATCGAGGACATGGTGGCGGTCACCGCGAGCGGTTGTGAAGTGATGACGCCGACCAGCAAGGATTTTCTGGGAGTTTAGTCTTCTTGAACTTTCAGCCGGGCAGGATTGAGGCCCGGCTTCTTCGCGTGAGCCATGATTCGGCTTGCAGGTCTGGCTCGCGAGAGGTTGGCGAAGGGCCCCACCCTACACGAATGAATCAAAAAGAGCTGAAAGAACTCATCGAGTTCCTCATCGAAAAGGACATTGCCGAGTTCGAATTGGAGCGTGGCGATGTCAAGGTCCGGATCAAGCGCGCCGGGGAGCATACGTTCGTCCACTCTCAGGCGGAGCCGCGCTTTTATGCGGTGCCTGCGGCCCCTGGGGTCGCGCCGGAATTGGGTGCCGTACCCGTAGTGGCCGCGCCGGCCGCCGCCGCCGCTCCGCCAGCCGCACCCGCTCCCGAAGAGGGGCTTCACATGGTGAAGTCTCCGATCGTCGGGACGTTCTACGAAGCTCCTTCGCCGGGCGCGCCTCCGTTCGTGAAGCCAGGAGACATGGTGGAACTGGGGCAAGTGCTCTGCATCGTCGAGGCCATGAAACTGCTCAACGAGATTGAGTCGGACTATGCCGGGGAGATCGTCAAGAAGCTGGCGGTCAACGGCCAGCCGATCGAATACGGCCAGGACTTGTTTGTGATCCGGCCGAAGAAGTGAATCTAGGATAAACCTGGGCGCGCTCTGGGCGCGCCTTTTTGTGTCTGTTAGCTACGAGCCGCGAGCTGTGAGCCTTGATCTCGTAGCTCAAAGCTCATAGCACGTGGCTTTTTCCTCATGTTCAAGAAGATCCTGATTGCCAATCGCGGAGAGATTGCACTGCGTGTGATTTGCGCGTGCAAGGAACTGGGCATCCGCACGGTTGCCATTTACAGCGAGGCGGACCGCAACTCGCTGCACGTCCGCTTTGCCGATGAGGCCATCTGCATTGGGCCGCCGCAGCTCGCGCTGAGCTATTTGAATATTCCAGCGGTCATCAGCGCAGCCGAGATCGCCAACGTCGAGGCGGTACATCCCGGCTACGGACTGCTGGCGGAAAATGCCAACTTTGCTGAAGTGTGCGAGACCAGCGGGATCAAGTTCATTGGTCCGCGGCCCGAAGTGACGCGGCTGATGGGCGAGAAGGAGAAAGCGCGCGCGGCGATGAAGCGGGCAGGCGTGCCCATTCTGCCCGGCTCGGATGGAATCATTGCTTCCGACGGCGAGGCGGTGGAGTGGGCTCGGCAAGTCGGCTTCCCGGTGATCGTGAAGGCGTCTGCGGGAGGCGGAGGACGCGGCATGCGCATCGTCCGCAACGAAGAGGAATTGCCGGGGCTGTTCAAGGCTGCTCAGGCGGAGGCCGCGGGCGCGTTCGGCAACGGCGATCTCTACATGGAGAAGTACGTCGAGCATCCCCGGCACATCGAGTTTCAGGTGCTGGCCGATGAGCACGGCAACGTAGTCAGCCTGGGCGAGCGCGAATGTTCCATCCAGCGCCGCCACCAGAAGTTGCTGGAGGAGTCGCCTTCCACGCAGGTGACGCCCCAACTGCGCGATGAGATTGGCGCGGTCCTGTGCAAGTCGCTGGCGGAGATCGGGTACAGCAATGCAGGCACCATTGAATTCCTGATGGATCAGGACCGGCGGCTGCATTTCATCGAAATGAACACCCGCATTCAGGTTGAACATCCGGTCACCGAAATGGTGACGGACGTCGATCTGGTGAAGAGCCAGATCATGATCGCTGCCGGAGCCCACATGCGGGACGTGCTGCAAGGGCCGATTGTCCACCGGGGACACGCGATTGAGTGCCGCATCAATGCCGAGCATCCTGAGAAATTCACGCCGTCGGCGGGGAAGATTACGGCGTTCCATCCACCGGGAGGAACGGGAGTTCGAGTCGACACGGCCGCTTATGCGGAAGGCGTGATCCCCCCGTATTACGACTCCCTGATTGCCAAGCTGATCGTGCGCGGCAAAGACCGCAACGAAGCGGTTTCCCGCATGGCGCGGGCGCTCGAGATGTTCATTGTCGAGGGCATATACACGACCATCCCGCTCCACCGCAAGATTCTGGCGGATGAAGACTTCCGGGCAGGGAAGATCGACACAGGATTCATTGAGCGTTTTCTGAAGAAGAACGGGCACACGTAGGGGCGGACGCATTCGTCCGCCCCGCGGAGCGAAGCGGCGCGCTCGCGCAGTTGGAATCAGCCTCGTCGTCAGCGTTTCTCGGATTGGTCCCTCGGACGAATGCGTCCGGGGCTACGTGATTCAGGCACCTTCTGCATGCAATGATTTCCCTTCCGCGCCTCTACGCCATTATCGATTCATCTGCTCATCGGTCGACTCAGGACTTGCTTGCGTACGCGGATGAACTGGCCGCCGCCGGGTGCACACTGCTGCAGTACCGCAATAAGAGCGGTAATTCGCGCGTGATGCTCGAGCAGGCTCGGGAACTGAAGAAGCATCTTGGCGACTCCGTTCGGCTGGTAATGAATGACCGCGCGGACTTGTGCCTGGCTGCCGAGTTCGATGGTGTGCACCTCGGCCAGGAGGATTTGTCTCCAGACTCGGTGCGCGCGATCATTGGTCCGGAGCGCTGGCTTGGCGTTTCGACGCACAATCCAGAGCAATTGTGTGAGGCCGATCTAACGCCGGCCGACTATCTTGCCATTGGACCTGTGTTTCCCACCTCCAGCAAAGACAAGCCCGATCCCGTGGTGGGCCTTGAAGGCGTGCGCCGGGCGCGGCATTTGACGCGCAAACCGCTGGTGGCGATTGGAGGCATCACCCGGACGAACGCTGCCTCAGTCATTGAGGCCGGAGCCGATTCCGTGGCGGTGATATCAGATCTGTTACGGGAGCCGCGCAAATCAGCAGAGGAATTTTTCCGCATCTTGAGGTAAAGTCGGTTGACCTGTTCATGAGGTCGGGTGCGAGGGCGAGACGCCTTCGCGACAGCCGGCGGGACGCCGGCGCTACGTTCTAGGAGGAATTCCTGAGTACAACTTCGACGCAGCCAACTGCAGGCAGCGACTGGGAAATACACAGTCATCAGGACAAGGAACTGGTGCAGGGCTTGGGCCTGACCAGCGCCACGATGCTGGTCATGGGGTCGATGATCGGCTCCGGCATCTTTATTGTGTCGGCCGAAATCAGCCGTGAAGTCGATTCGCCGGCGTTGCTGATCGGCGCCTGGGCCGTTGCCGGGTTCATGACGATCGTGGCCGCGCTCAGCTATGGCGAGCTAGCTGCCATGATGCCCCGGGCAGGCGGGCAATACGTTTATCTGCGCGAGTCGCTCGGACCGCTGTGGGGATTCCTCTACGGCTGGACATTGTTCCTGGTCATTCAAACCGGGACCATCGCCGCGGTCGGCGTGGCTTTCGGCAAGTTCTTGGGAGTCTTTGTTCCCTCGATTTCTTCGACGCACTGGCTGCTGCACATCTGGAAGGTCCCGCCGATTCACGTTGGCCCCATGGTGCTGGGCAACATGGATGTCGGCATCAACACGCAGAACCTGGTTGCGATTCTGCTCGTGATCTTCCTTTCGGTGGTGAACATCTTCGGAGTGAAAACGGGAGCGGCGATTCAGAACATCTTCACCGCCGCCAAGGTTTCTGCGCTGCTGGGGTTGGCGGTGTTCGGGTTCGCGCTCGGACGCAATGCGCAGGCGCTGGCTGCAAATTTCGGCGCAAAATTCTGGCATAACGCGGGATTGAGTGCGCAGCACGCTGTGCAGGTCGGCGTCGGTGGGCCGATCGTGATGATCGGAACCCTGACCATTCTGGCCGTGGCGCAGGTCGGTTCGCTGTTTTCGGCCGATGCGTGGAATAACGTTACCTTTACTGCTGGAGAAGTGAAGAATCCCAGCCGCAATCTGCCTCTGTCTCTGGCCTTGGGCACGGGCGTGGTCATTGCGCTCTACATCGCCTGCAACTTCATTTACCTGAGCGCGCTGCCGCTCGACGGCGCTGAAGGCGGCGTCTCGATCTTGGCTCGCGGAATCAAGCATGCTTCTGAAGATCGCGTCGGTACCGCGGTCATGACGCAGATGTTCGGCGCGGCGGGCGGACTGCTCATGGCGGCCGCGATCATGATTTCCGGCTTTGGCTGCGCCAACGGGTTGATTCTCTCTGGTGCTCGCGTGTACTACGCCATGGCCAAAGACGGCCTGTTCTTCCGCAAGGTGGCCAAGTTGCATCCGACGTACAAGACACCGGCGGTTTCGCTGATGGTACAGATGGTGTGGGCTTGCCTGCTCTGCGTCTCGGGCAGCTATGGACAGCTTCTGGACTACATTATTTTTGCCGTGCTGGTGTTTTACATTCTGACGATCGTGGGATTGTTTGTGCTGCGGCGGACGCATCCCGATGCGGTGCGGCCCTATAAGGCCGTCGGTTATCCGATTCTGCCGATCATTTATATTGTGATGGCTTTATTCATTGATGTCGTACTATTGCGCTACAAACCGCAGTTCACGTGGCCGGGACTGATCGTAGTGCTGCTGGGAGTTCCGGTTTACTATGCGTGGTCCCGAAGCGCAGGCGCCAAGCGCGCGGCGTAGTCCCTAAGGAGAAACCAAACGGATGGCAAATCTGCTGGCAACCAAGCCGCTGAATCTGCTGATGGAAGAAGCCCGCGAGACGGGCGAGCATAGCCTGAAAAGAACATTGGGAGTTTTTCAGCTCACCGCGCTGGGCGTGGGCGCGATTATCGGCGCCGGAATTTTTGTCATGGTGGGATTGGGCGCCCAGTACGCAGGGCCCGGGCTGACGCTCTCGTTCGTTTTGTCTGGGCTGGGATGCGCGTTTGCCGGTTTGTGTTACGCCGAGTTCGCGGCCATGATTCCCCTGGCGGGCAGCGCCTACACCTACGCCTATGCCACGCTCGGTGAGTTGCTAGCCTGGATCATCGGATGGGACCTGACGCTCGAGTACGCCATGGGCGCGAGCACAGTGTCCTCGGGTTGGTCGAATCACTTCATCGAACTGCTGAATATTTTTCACATCAAGATGCCGCTGTGGCTGGCCTACGATCACTGGACCGCGCTGAAGACGGCGGAAAACATTGTTGCTCGCCAGATGGCGACGGCTTCCGACTCCTCGCTCGTCCCGGGAACGCAGGCCTTTCTCGACAAAGTCAGCGCTCTTACTGCTGCTGCGTCTCCCGAACTGATGCAACGGGCGCACGACCTGCTGGGCGCACCCCACATGTTTGGGATGGAAATTGGATTGAACCTTCCCGCCTTCATTATTGCGCTGGTGATTACGACCATTCTCGTGATTGGCATCAAGGAGAGTGCGCGTTTCAACGCGGTGATTGTGACGATCAAGGTTGCGGTCGTGCTCTTCGTAATCGCGCTTGGGTCTCGCTACATCAACAGCGGCAACTGGGGCACCGACTGGCATTCCTATGCGCCCCACGGCTTCGCTGGAATCGGAGCGGGCGCTGCTTACATCTTCTTTGCCTACATTGGATTCGACGCGGTTTCAACCACGGCTCAGGAAGCCAAGAATCCGCAACGCGACCTACCCATCGGCATGATTGCCTCACTCGCGATTTGCACGGTGCTGTACATTGCCGTGGCAGGCGTACTCACCGGGATGGTGCACTGGCAGCAGATCAACATCGAAGCGCCGGTGGCGCGCGCATTTCTGGATCGGGGTCTGACAACCGCGTCGCACATCATCACATTGGGTGCTCTGGCAGGACTGACCAGTGTGATGCTCGTCATGTTGCTCGGACAGACGCGTGTGCTTTACTCGATGGCCAATGACGGCCTGCTGCCGAAGAAATTCTTCGCCGCCGTCCATCCTAAATTCCGTACCCCTTGGAAGAATACGATTCTCGTTGGCTTCCTAGCGGCGATCGTGGGCAGCCTCACCCCCATCGACGACATCGGAAAGATGGTGAACATCGGGACGCTGCTGGCGTTTGTGATCGTGTCGCTTTCTGTCTTGGTGTTGCGGCGCACCAATCCCAACCAGCCGCGGCCCTTCCGCACTCCGTGGGTGCCGCTGATTCCAATCCTGGGCGTAATCTCCAACGGCTACATGATGTACAAGCTGGGCTGGGTGAACTGGGCGCGGCTGTTCATCTGGCTGGCGATTGGGCTGGTGGTGTACTTCGGCTACGGACAGAAGCACAGCCGGGTGCAGGCGCTGGCTGCGGGACGGACGCCGGAAGCCAGATGAGTCGGGACTGATTGAAGAGCTTCAAGGCCCTCCGCACAGCGCGGAGGGCCGTTTTGTTTTATAGTCGTGGGTCAACCGAGGGGCCCTCAGGGTGTAACTTGTGGGGGTGGAGCGGAACGGCTGAAGTCGCGCCCTTCCGCAATCGCTCTTAACGGGCCGCGTGCTCCTTATATATTCGCCCCGTGTCTCAATGAAAGCCTTCCGCAATCTTCGAACGATCGGCGCGCTTCTCCTGCTCGTGATGGCGATCGGCACGGCGGGCTATCACTACATCGAGGGCTGGCCGTGGTTCGACGGTTTCTACATGGTGGTGACCACGCTGACCACCATCGGCTACCAGGAAGTACACCCACTCTCGCACGCGGGGCGCGTCTTCAATGTGTTCGTGATTCTGTCGGGCGTGTCGTTGTTGGCGTTGGGCGTGGGAGCGCTGAGCCAGGCTTTGCTAGAATTCGAGCTGCAAAGCTTCTTCGGAAGGGGGCGCATGGAGCGCGAAATCGGCCGGCTCGACGGGCACTACATCATCTGTGGTTTGGGGCGCGTGGGACGCAGCGTGGCCCGTGAATTGGGCCGCAAGCCGGTCCCCTTCGTGATTGTCGAGAACAACGAAGCCAAGCGCCAGCGCTTCGCGACGGAAAACTGGTTGGTGCTGGCCGGAGACGCAACGCAGGAGCAAATCCTGCGGCAGGCGCAGATCGAGCGGGCCCGCGGGCTGATCGCCGCCACCACCACCGATGCGACCAACCTCTACATTGTGCTCACTGCGCGGGGATTGAATCCGCACCTGAAGATCATCGCTCGGGCGAGCGAAGATGCCGCGAAAAAGCATCTTCTCACTGCTGGCGCCGACGCCGTGGTTTCTCCATATTCATTCGCCGGACAACGAATTGCGCACTCTCTTCTGCGGCCGCATGTGGTCAGCTTTCTCGATACCGCGACCACGCACCTTGGTATGGATCTGGAAATCGGCGAGATTCACATCACGTCAACCTCCGCCTTTGCCGGCAAAACGATTGAGAGTTCCCGCATCCGGCAGGAGCGCGGAGTGATTGTGCTGGCCATCAAACGGCGCGAGGGCATGCGCTTCAATCCCGCGCCCGATGAGCGCATCGAAGCGGATGATTTCTTGATTGCCATGGGCGAACCGGCACAGCTGCGGCAGCTGGAACTCACCGCTTCCTCTTCGTCATGAGGATCAGAATCGCATGAAAATCGTAACTGCGGCAGAAATGCGCGCCATCGACCGCGCGACCAGCGAGCGCTTCGGCGTCCCCTCCTTGACGCTGATGGAAAATGCCGGGTCCGCCGTGGCGGAATATGTTCTCGCGCACCACCTCGATGCCCAGAAGATTATGGTCTTCTGCGGCAAGGGCAACAATGGCGGCGACGGATTCGTGGCTGCCCGCAAGTTGCATGAGGCAAAGAAGTCGGTGCAGGTCATCCTGCTGGCCGATCGGGAGGATCTGCACGGTGACGCTGCTGCCATGTTCGTGATGCTGCCGGAGCCACCCATCGTAGTCCACTCCAGCGAAGATTTGAAAGACAAGCGCGTGCAGCTCGCGCTGGCTGCGGATTTGTATCTCGATGCGATTCTTGGGACGGGATTCAAGCCGCCGGTCACTGGACTGTATGCCGACGCCATCGCCCTGCTGAATGCGAGTAAGGCACCGGTGATTGCGGTCGACATTCCTTCTGGGGCGGATGCGGATGCGATGGGTCCGCAGAAGGGGATCATCGCGCGAGCCGACGCCATCGTGACCTTTACCGCGGCACGTCCCGCGCACGTCTTCGGCGCGCTGACCACGGGTCCGACTTACGTCGCGGACATTGGCTCGCCGGAAGAGGCGATTGTTTCCTCTTTGCAACTCAATGTGGTTACCGCTCGCGACTTCGCACCGATGATTGGTCCGCGTCTGGCGGAATCGAACAAAGGCAACTACGGCCACGTGCTCGTCGTCGGAGGTTCCGTCGGCAAAGCGGGGTCTGTAGCGATGGCGGGCATGGCTGCGCTGCGAGCGGGAGCCGGGCTCGCGACGATTGCGACGCCGAAGTCTGTGCTGCCTACGGTTGCCAGATTTCATCCGGAGTTGATGACGGAGCCCCTACGAGAAACACGCGAGGGCACCCTCTCAGCCAGCGCGGGAGCGCGACTGGACGCGTTGGCGAAAGGGAAGAGCGTGCTCGCGATCGGGCCAGGGATCTCGCGAAACGCGGAAACCTCTGAGTTTGTGCGAACTCTGGTTGCCGGGGCCGAGATTCCAGTCGTCCTCGATGCGGACGGACTGAATGCGTTCGAGGGCGTGACGGACGAATTGAGCGGCAAGGGGCGAGTGCTGGTGATCACGCCGCATCCCGGGGAAATGGCGCGGCTCGCTGGATGTTCGACCGCCGACGTGCAAAAAGACCGGCTGGGCGTGGCGCGGAAGTTTGCACGCGACCATGAACTGATCGTCGTGCTCAAGGGGAACCGGACGTTGGTGGTTCAGCCGGATGGCGAGACCTGGGTCAACACGACGGGAAATCCGGGAATGTCCACCGGGGGGACGGGCGATATTCTGACCGGCATGGTCGCGGCAATGATCGCGCAACATCCGAAAGATGTGACGATGGCCGTCTGTACCGCGGTGCATCTGCACGGTCTTGCGGGCGATGTCATGCGCGAGATCGTGGGGGAACATTCGATGGTTGCGACCGATTTGCTACGCGGGCTGCCGGATGCCTTCGACCGGGCGAAGAGAACGGCCGCAGCAAAGTTCGCGGGTTGGGACGGGTAACGATGATTAGGAGGTGAGTGTGCCGTCCATTCGGGACTCGCCTGCCTTCTTGCTGGCTTTCCCGCCCTTCCGTGCCGCGCTTTCACTTGCCGCCGCTTCGCGGATGGAGTCTCATTTTAACTTTCGCTCGATCGCTCCCGCGGGAGTCAATCGATCACGACAGCCCCTTCATCCTTACAAAGTCTATCTCGTCACCGGCAGCGCGATCGTCTTTCCTTCTTTCGCCGAGCGCCGGGCTGCGTCGAGGATCTCCGTGACTGTCACATTCGTTTCCAGGGATGACAGGGCGTCTGGCTTCGCTCCGTCGAGGATGACAGCTCGCAGATAGGACAGTTCGTTGTCGTACGGCGCCGGCACAGGCTTGGCCGCTGACTGTTCTTCCCGCGTGTTGTCTCCTCCGCGGCGCGCGCGAATGTCGTTGCCCTGAACGGTGATCGCGTATCCGGTCTGGCCATAGACCTCCATATCCTTGCGGCCAAAGGGCCAGTTCCACGAAGCCAGCACGATGGCTTGCGCCTTCGGATACGTCATGATGATCGTGGCCTCGTCATCCACGCGCGAATAGATTTCCGGTTTGATCTGCTGCGTGACGGCTGTGACGGTTAGCGGGCGCTGGCCATCCATCAGCCACGTCATCAGGTCGGCGCCGTAGCATCCGAAATCGAACAGGGCGCCACCGCCGTTGAGTTGCGGATCGGTGAGCCAGCCCAGAAACTCCGGTTCCACGCCGATGTCCTTCGGTCCGTTGTGCCCGTCGTGAATCACCACCTTACGGACGTCACCGAGCGCTCCTTCATGCACGAGGTCGTAGGCAGCGTGATTGCTGCGGTACCAGGACGTTTCGTAGTTGACCAACACCTGAATCTTGCCGGCATGTGCGGCCTTCTCGATGGCGAGTGCGTCTTTGAGACTGACGGCGAGCGGCTTCTCCATCATGACGTGCACACCGTGCTGGGAACAGATCTCGACGACACGACGGTGGTCGTAGGTGTTGGTGTAAACGAGAACCGCTTGCGGATGGACTTTCTGCAGCATTTCTTCGAGATCGGTGAAGAGCAGAGCGCGCTCGAAACCGTATCGAGTTGCGGCCTGCGAAAGGAGGCGCGGGTCGGGCTCGGCGATGCCTACAATCTGAATCTCGGGGCTGTGAAGGGATGCACCGAGGAATCCGTGGACGTGTCCGTGAACCAGGCCAACGATGCCGACGCGGAGCGGCGGATGGGCTGCCGAGGCCTTGCCGAAAGACAGGGTGACGGTCAACATGGAGAACAAGACGACATGCGCAATTCGGATCATTGTCTACCTTCTGGATTCCAGTCAGACATAGTAAATCGGCCAGTCCTCACAAGGCTGAAAATCGGCTATTTAGAATCCGCAGATTGTCCTATGGGACATGTATCAACTAGTAAACACCCGCTAACTGCTTCATATCGCAGGGCTACAAGGCCCGCAATTGCGGCGCCCAGAGCGGAATCTGGACGAGGGGCTTCAGTAATCTATTACGCAATAGAGGCTGGTGCGATAGTGCAAACAGCCTATGACTCACTTCCCCCAACCGCACCCCTCGCGGCGCGCGGCCCGAGTCCAGCTAGGAGATTCGGTCCTGGCTGCGATCCGCTTAGAAGACGGCCGCCGCACCAAAGCTAAACTCCAATCCATTTCCATTACCGGTGGCCTGCTGCAGTTGGCGCAATCGCTGGCACAGGGTGACTTCGTAGAAGTTGCCTTCCAGACGCAAGCCGGCCCGGTGCACGGAATGGCCGAAGTCCTCAGCCCGATGCAGAAGATGGCAGAGGGCGTGCTGCAGCCGTTCCGCTTTGTGGCGCTTGAGGATGACGACCATCGCCGCCTGCGGACCTCGCTCGATCACGTCGTGGATCGGAAACTGCTCGGCATGAAGGTCAACGCGTTCTCCACATATTGAGACAAACATGTGGAGACAGCCGCCTCGGCTGTCTCGCGAGACCAGCGGGCCCCCAGGGGCTAAGGCCCCGGCATTGTTGTGTGTGAACGCGGCCCCTTCGACTTCGCTCAGGGCAGGCTCTGAAGGGCCACTCTTCCACATATACTGATCGGGTGACGAACCTAGCCAGAACCAGCGCGGTGCTGCGAGAGACCTCGACGCAATCGGCGGAGGAAACGATCGCCTTCGGGCGAACGCTGGCCGAGTTGCTCGCGCCGCCGAAGCTGGTGCTGCTGCGTGGCGATCTCGGGGCAGGCAAGACGACGCTAGTCAAGGGAATCGCGGCGGCCTTCGAGGCAGCTGCGGAAGAAGACGTCACCAGTCCCACCTTCACTCTGGTGCACGAGTATCGCGGCCCTCGGGCCAGTCTCTACCACATCGATCTTTACCGCATCGACACTCCGCGTGAATTGGAAACGCTGGGGCTGGATGATCTGCTTTCTGAGAACAGTATTCTGCTGATCGAGTGGGGAGAGAAGTTTCCGCGGCTGCTGCGCGAGCGGGATGTGGAGATTGCTTTGGAGCGCGAGAGCGAATACGCACGGCGGATCAAGATCAGCAGCTAATGGTTGCTTTGGGCGACCACCGAAGGAGCCAGAATAGATCGTGCGCACCGCATCGGAGCGTTCCATTCTCGTACCATCGAGAACAGAATAGCCGCTGCAAAGAGAGCGAAGGTCAGACGCCGGTTTCGCATACCCTCAATTATCCCATGGAGTGCTGGCGAGCGAGCTAGTCGAGCTTTGCTCGACCGGACAGCCGAGGGCGGCTGTCCCCACATGATTCAGGAACGTCCTGTCAGAATCCCATGATGTTGTAACCGCAGTCCACGTAAATTACTTCGCCGGTGATCCCGCTACTGGCGTCCGAGGCAAGGAAGACTCCGGTGGATCCCACTTCTGCGACTTCGACATTGCGGCCCAGAGGAGCGCGTTCGGCATGGCTCTTGAGCATATCTCCCAGGCCGGAGATGCCGCGAGCGGCCAGCGTTTTGATCGGTCCGGCAGAGATGGCGTTGACCCGAATCTTTCGTTTCCCCAGATCGCTCGACAGGTAGCGCACCGTGCATTCCAGCGCCGCCTTGGCGACAGCCATCACGTTGTAATGGGGGACAACTTTTTCGGCGCCGTAATAGGTCATGGTGATGATGGAGCCCCCGTCTTCCATGAGCGGAGCGGCCGCCCGCGAGACAGCGATCAGCGAGTACACGCTTACATCGTGGGCGACGCGAAAGCCTTCACGAGTCGTGTTGACGAAGTCGCCCTTGAGCTCCTCGGCCGGCGCGTAGGCCACGGAGTGCACTAGCACGTGGAGCTTGCCGTGGCGCTCTTTGAGCGTGGCAAAGAGGCGGTCGATGTCCTCGTCTTTCGACACGTCGCACATGTAGGCTTCCGCTCCGGGCAGGGACAGGATGAGATCCTTCGCTTCCAGTTCCATGCGCTCGTTCTGGTAGGTGATGGCCAGCTTCATGCCGGCGGCGTGCAATCCCTGGGCGATGGACCACGCGATCGAGCGCTTGTTGGCGACTCCGAAGACGACAGCGTTACGGCCCTTCAGGTCTGTGGACATGAGTGCTCCTTACGAATGGGAAAGAATAACAGCCACAAGTGGGATTTACCACGGAGGCACAGAGACACGGAGAAACCAAAGGCTTTTTGTTTGAATTTTTACGGTTGCTGGTTCTTCTCCGCGACTCCGCGTCTCCGAGGTGACCGCTTTATTTCACAGTGCTCGCTTCTTCCACGCCGACGACGGTTGCTACCGGCCAGCTTGCGGCCACGAACGACAGGCCGTATACGCAGGCCAAGATTGCGAACGCGGCCACGAGGCTGACTTTGTGTGCGACTACACCTACACCGATCGCCAATACGAGTTGAAGAAACGTCCCCGCGAAGTAGAACGCATTCTGCACGCGGCCCATCAAATGTTTCGGCACCATCTCCATCAAACTGGTATTCATGGCCACGCCGCCGACGCCGCGGGCCGATCCCATCAGGAAATAAATTGAGATGGCAACGAAGAGAAACGGCGCGATGGGGGCGCATACCACGCACACCGACAGCAGCGCCATAGAGAACGCAATGGCGCGGCGGCCGCCCAACCAGGCAATCGCCTGCGGAGCGTAGAGCGCGCTAACGAACGCTCCGGTACCCCATCCAGCATTGAGCCAGCCGTAGCCCTTGGCTCCGGCGTGGAAGATGCGATCGCTCAGCGAGGGCGTGACCACCACGCCCGTAATCATGGCGCCCAGAAACAAGGCCCAGCTGACGCCGAGCATGACCACCGCGCGATGATCGCGGAGGAAGTGTAGGCCTTCACGCATCTCGCGCCAGAAACGTTCCAACTGGCTCTCCGCCGCGAGGATGTCGGCTTTCAGTTCTTGGGGACTCAGCACGACGTGGCGTCCCTTGCGCACCGCGAAGTAGCAAAGAAACGAGACGACATAGGTGGACACGTCGATCGTCAGCACGCCGCCCAGACCGATATGGTCGTACATGAATCCGACGACTGCGCCAGCGATGAGCCAGCCGCCCTGCACGCCCGCCAGCAGGAACGTATTGGACTCAACGAACTGGCCCTCGGGCGTCAGTTCCTGGATCAGCGCCGTGATGGTTGGCCAGAACATCCAGAATCCGGCGGCGACCAGCGTGTTCATCAGGTAGAGCTGCCAGACTTGCACCTGATGGCGGTAGGCAAGAACGGCCACGACTGCAATGACGACGCCGCGCACCGCGTCGAGCCACATCACCAGCCGGCGGCGGTCCTCACGATCAATGATTACGCCCGTGAAGGGCAGCATCAGCATGGCGGGGACCGTTTGCAGAACGGCGAACGTTCCGAGCGCCATTTCGGAGTGCGTGGCCTGCAGGATGTACCAGGCGACGGCGGCCGAGTTCATTCCGCTGCCCAACATGGAAATCACGTTGGCGGCAAAGACGAAACGCAACGGACGCTGGCCGAGGATGGCACGCATCTATCTACTTTAGCGAGGGAAGGTGAGGATGCGCAAAGAACTGCGAACCACTAAGGACACGAAGTATCACGAGGCCCCCACACCCTGTGAGCTCTCCTTCGTGCACCTTAGTGTCCTTGGTGTTTGAGGCCATTGTATCCAGCACCCGAAGTGATCTCGGCCCTTGCGCATGGTCGAGTTCGGCGCTAGGATTCGCCTGCTGCTCGAAGTTTGCAGTCCTAATTCTCGCGAACACGGAGGCGGGCTATGAGACGCTGCAGCGGTTCGACACTGCTGGTTGTTCTTTTCCTCTCTCTCGCGGTTTCCATCCCTCACGCAAGCGCCCAGGTTGATCACATCACGATTGGCGCCGGCACCGATGAGGATCATGCGCTGCAAGCCATCACCAGCGAGCAGGACCCGCAAAAGAAGATTGCCATGTACGAAGAGTTCGTGCAGAAGTTCTCGTCGAACCCCGCGGCCGTTGCCTATGGCGACTGGCAACTCGCGCAGGCCTACCAGGCGGCGGGCGACCTGCAAAAGGCGCTCGATTCTGGCGACAAGGCACTGGCGGCCTCTCCCCACAACCTCGATATCCTGGTGTCCGAGGCCGGTATCGCACAGCAGGCCAAGAACAACGTCAAGTTGATGGACTATGCGGCAAAAGGCGGCGAGGTCTGCGCCTCCGTCGGGAAACAGACGAAGCCCGAAGGCATGAGCGACGAGGATTTTGCCAGCAAGGTGAAAGAAGAAAAGGAGTCTGTGCAGAACAGCTGCGACTTTTTGGAGAGCTCCGGATTGAATGCGATTGCCAGCGAAACAGACCCGAAGAATCGCATGGCGGAAATCGAAAAATTCTCCGCTGCCTTTCCCGACTCGAAGTATGGCGACCAGGTATCGAACTACGCCATGTACACCCTCGGTCCAGACCAGTTGAATGATAAAGCGCACCTAGTTTCGTTCGGAGAAAAGGCGTTGGCGTCGAATCCCAACTCTCTGGCGGCCCTACTGCTGCTGGCGAATTATTACGGAGACGACACCAAGCCGGGTAGCGCGGCCAAGGCGATCAGCTATTCTCAGAAAGCTATCGAGGTCGCGAAACCGGATTCTCCCGACGCCGACAAATCTCGAAAGATTGCGGCTGGCGTGGCCCACAACACGATTGGATGGGCTTACCTGAAACAGGAAAAAACTGCGAGCGCCATTCCCGAACTCAAGATGGCTTCGGTTCTTCTCAAGGGGCAGGATGAGCAGCAGTATGCGCGGGCCCTTTACGGTCTGGGGTTCGCATACGCGAAGTTGAACAAGCTGACCGAGGCGCGCGAAGTGCTGACCGAGGTGGAGAAGATCCAGGGACCCTTCCAGGCGATGTCACAGGATTTGCTGACGAAGGTGAACACCGCCCGGGCTAAAGGGAAATAGCCGCAAGAAGCTCTTAACCACAGAGGACACAGAGTTCACAGAGGAATCTCTGTGCCCTCCGTGTCCTCTGTGGTTTAACTCGTACTTATTTTTCCGGTTTGACCAGTTCCTCGGAAAGCACCTGGGCCTTCCACGCCAGAGTGCGGGCGCGCTCGAGGTCCCCGGAGTCGATGGCGGCCTTTGACTGGCCCATGAACTGGCGGATTTGATTCACCATCTCCTGCTGGTTCGAACTGAGTTGGTGGCCAGCGATCTTCTTGAGGTTGGCGTCGGCTGATCCCAGGATTTGGTTGGCTGCGTCCCGCTGGTGCGCCGTCTGGTCTGCGGGACCTCCCGCCAATTGAATGCTGGGTTCTGAAGTCCCGCCCTGTCGTACAACCACCCTCGAAGGAGTACAGGGGCCGGGAGTTATGGACGCTGGAGTGGTTCCGGGAGTAGGCGAATTCGCCGGTGCTGGGTTCGAGCTGGCGACACCCTGGTCCGCCGCGGGCGCGATGTCGCAGGGTGGAAGCACTCTCTTCTTATGGTGTGACCGCTTGGTGGTGGGATGAGTCTGCCCGGATCGCGTCTTCGTGCTCTTGGCCGGCGCTGGCGGTACCTGGGTAGGAGCCGGGGGATTCTGCGCTGCCGGTGCCGTTGCTTGATCTTGCTTCGCCGCAGCCTCCGGTGGTGAGGTCGCGGGTGCTGACTGGGATGCGTCCTGGTGACTTGCCGCCGGAGCCGCCGAAGACGCGCACATCATACCGAAGAGAAGGATTGCCGCCAGAGTCATTCCCAGATCCTTGGTCCAATGCTGAAGCATCCTGATTCTACCCCGTAGAACGCGCAGCGCGGCGAGAGGTATGTCGATTCTTCTCTTGCTGACGCTGCGATGAATCAGTCGCCCCGGTGAGCCGTCGCGGCGTCTTCCGCGTACCGGGGACCAGACTCCGCTTCCGCTCCAATTGCTGGAATGTGGAAGCGGAAAACCGTGCCTTGCCCGTCGACCGATTCAAAGTCTACCGAACCATAATGCCATTGCAAAACCTGGTAGGTCTGCGCCAGGCCAATGCCGCTGCCGTCTTTCTTCGTCGTGAAATAGAGTTCAAAAACCTTGTCGTGCATGTCTTTCGGGATTCCGCCACCCTGGTCTCGCACCTCGGCGATCACGGCATTGTTTTCACGCCGGGCTGCGATGGTGAGCAGTCCGCCCTGGGGCATCGCTTGTACTCCATTGATCACGACATTCAGGAAGGCCTGCTTCATCAGATCCACGTCGACCTTGATGGGCAGCGCCTGCTCCGGCATGTGACGTTCGATGGTGACGCCGTGCTGCTCCGCGTCTGGAGCGGCGAGTTGGGCCACATCCTCCATCAGGCGGCGCAAATCGACTTCCTCGAGATGAAGATCGCGCGGCCGCGTGAAATCCACCAGAGTCTGCACGACGCGATCGAGGCGGCGGATTTCGCTGTCAATAATATCCATATGACGGCGCGTATCGGGCTCCTGCTCGGACAGTTTGTTGCGCAGCAGTTGCAGGTGGAGAACGATCGCATTGATGGGATTCTTCACTTCGTGGGCCACGCCGCGGGTAAGGCGTCCGCTGGCCGAAAGACGGCGGGACATCTCAATTTCGTCGCCAATGCGCCGCACCGATTCGGGGTCGCGCATGATCAGGAGAGCGCCGATCTGCGAATTCTTCTCCTGCACGAAGTCGAGCGAAACCTGGACGCGCTTTCCGCCCGCCGCGTCCAACTCCCGCTGTGACAAAGGACGACGGCGCTCGAAGGCATCCAGCAGGGCCGCACCGAGAACAGAATCGCGGTCAAATACTTCCTGAACGGTACGTCCTAGAAGTTCCGCGCGGGGACGGCCAAGAAAACTTTCCACAGGAGCGCTGACCAGCACCACGCGCGAGTCGCGGGCAAAAAGCATCAGGCCATCCTGCAGCTTGGACATCAGTTGGTCCACGTTGTCTTTCAAGGCCGAGAAGATTTCCCGGCTGTCGCGAATCTGGCGGCCCAGGTTGGCGATTTTCAGAGAAACGAGGCCGTATTCATCGTGATTGGACTCGTCGCCGGAAAGTGCGCCTGCGTCCCCTGCGCTCACGCTGTCGAGATTGAGGCTGATCTTTTTCAGTGGGCCCAACGCCAGGTTGGAGATGCCTGCCGCCAGAAACAAAGATCCAAAGATCAGCGCGATCGAGATATACACCGCCTTCATCAGGCGCGCCTCAACCTCGCTTTTCAGAAAAATCGTCTGCACGCCGATGCGGATCGTACCGAAAGGCTCGCCATTCAACTCCAGGGGATAAGTCACGTCATAGACAGCGGCCGGACTGAAGACCAGGCGAATTTGTTGGCGGAAACGGGCGCCGACAACTTTTTGAAAATCCGGACGCGGAGCGATCACCTTGCCCACCAGGCCGGCGTTGGTATGCAGCAGGGCCTTGCCATTGATATCCAGGATTGTTACGTCGTAGATGAACCTCCAGTCCCCGGGGTCGGACTGGAGCAGGTTGTTCAAGGCAACGTCGGTCTGCAGATAATCGGTTAACGCGCGCCGCACGGCGGCCGGATTGTTGGTGTCGATGGACGTGCTGCCAAAGTCGGGTACGGCGTTGTATACGGCATACGCCAATTGCCGGGTCAGGCTGCTTGCGGTGTCGTTCGCGTTAGTAATCCGCAAGCGAAGAATCTGAGAGATATAGAGGTACGAAAACGCGGTGACCATCGCCGTCACCATAAGAGTGATGACTAGCACGATGATGGTCTTTCGTCGCAGCATGATGGAATCAGGAAGTGGCTCGCCTAGCCACCGCGCGAGGAGGTCTTAGCTACTAGGTACTTCCTCCTTTCCGGGGACGGCCTCCGCGTTGGCGGCGCCGTATTCCTTCAGTTTGTTATGTAACGTTTTCAGGCTGATGCCGAGGATTTCCGCGGCTCGTGTCTTGTTGTTGCTGGTCGCCTCCAGCGTCTTCAGGATCAGCATCTTCTCGGCTTCTTCCACGGTCGTGCCGACGCCCAGGCGAACCGCATCGGGATCGTTGGCCGCGGTGCGCAGCGGAGCCTGTCCAAACCCGGGTGGCAAGTGCTTGGTCTCGACCACGCCGGCGTCGCAGACGATGACCGCCCGCTCGAGAGTGTTGCGCAATTCCCGCACGTTGCCGGGCCATGAATAGTTGCTGAACTGGTTCAGCACGGCTTCGCTGACAGCGGCCACTTTGCGGCCGTGCTTCGCGCTCATCTCCGCCAGCAACAACTGCACCAGGCTCGGAATATCCTCTTTGTGCTCGCGCAGAGGAGGCATGTGAATGTTGAACACGTTGAGACGGTAAAAAAGATCGCTGCGCAACTCGCCCCGCGCTACCGCCTCGTCTGGAACCTTATTGGTGGCCGCGAGCACACGCACATCCACCGAAGTTTCGACCTTGCTGCCCAAGCGCCGGAGTTTCCGGTCTTCGAGAACGCGCAGCAGTTTGGCCTGCGTTCCGACGGGCATTTCTCCGATTTCATCCAGCAGTAGCGTTCCCCCCTCTGCGAGTTCGAAGCATCCGGTGCGACGTTCCAGCGCTCCCGTGAATGCGCCCTTTTCGTGGCCGAAGATTTCACTTTCCATCAGCGTCTCGGGGATGGCCGCGCAGTTGATGGCGACAAAAGGCCGGTCTTTGCGCGGACTCAGTTCATGGATGGTGCGTGCCACCAGTTCTTTGCCCGTACCGCTGGCGCCCGTGATGAGCACCGACGCCGTGCTGGGCGCAACCATCTCGATGAGGCGGAAGATTTCCTGCATTTTGCGCGAGGCGCCGTTGAGACGTCCCAGTGAGCCCGCGTCCCGCAACCTGCGGCGAGTCGCTTCCAGTTCTGCGCGGGTGCCGAGCAGGGCGCACGCATTACCGAGCATCGTCCGCAGGCGGTTAGTGTCGATCGGTTTGGTGAGGTAGTCGTAAGCGCCCATGCGCATGGCCTGCACGGCGCTTTCAATTGTTCCCTGGGCGGTGACCAGGATGACCGCAATCGTCGTGGCTTGTTCGGCAAGATGCTCCAGCAGTTCGATCCCGCCCATGCGCGGCATTTTGAGATCGGTGATAACGATCGACGGGGACCACTGCGTGGCCTTGTCCAAGCCCTCGGCGCCATCGCGGGCCGTTTCCACGCGAAAGCCCCAGGAAGTCACCAATTCGGCCAGTCCCGATCGCTCGTTCTCTTCGTCTTCGACAATCAGTATTTTTTCGTGGCTCATCGGGTTGCTCTTGCTGCAGGTGCTCGGTTGGTCACTCTTACGTCCAATCCCGGATCGAACCCTCAATCCGATCGAATCTCCCACAATACGCGGCCACCTTCCTGCCCGGCAAGGTCTGGATAGCTTCTGTGAGTAGGCATCCATTCGTCCGTTCGGAATTTCACTTTGAGACGGAACGATGCCGCCGGGTTGCCTTCTTGGGGCAATACTCCGAGTCTACGCTTTCGCTTTAAGCTGGGGTACGGTAGAATTTACAGTTCCTAGGCAGGCAGGCCTCCTCGTATACCCATATTGCTATATCTTTTTCCCCGTAGAGGTCTCGTTGTACAGGCACCCGGGAACCAGTACATCCTTGGAGGATTCGATGACTTTAAACAGCACCCCACGCGCATGCCGCCGGCTTCTGGCTGGCCTGTCAGTCGTGATTGCAGTGGTTTTGATCTCTTCATTTGCGCTCGCTCAGAGCGATGCGCCTAACCCGAAATGGGACATCTTTGCAGGATATCAATACCTGGATCCCGGCTCCATCGCCCCAGCGCCTGGCAGCACCCCCAGCAGCCCATCGCAAATTACGCTTCCAGGAATGGCGAAAGGGATCGGCGGCGCCTTGACCTACAATTTCGATCGGCATTTCGGTTTCGAGGGCGACGCCGGCTACAACCGGGGTACGAGTTCTGGTGACGGCTCTTCCGAATGGACTGCGGGCGGCGGACCAAGGTTTATCGTGCGTACTGACAGCATGGCGGTTTTCATTCACGCCCTGGGCACGTTCAATCGAGTGACAACCGACAATGGATTCATCACCAGCAATGGAATTGGCGTGATTCTTGGCGGCGGCCTGGATATTCCCTTCGGAAAGAAGTTTGCCTGGCGGCTGTTCGGAGCCGACTACGTCTTTGCGCTGCATAACTTCGCGAATTACGCTCCTCCGGAATTGCCGCAGCTGCGGCGTCCAGAGTTCAATGGCGCGAGACTGCGAACCGGTGTTGTGATGAACTGGGGCGGAGCGCCGGAACTGGTTCCCGCTGCGGCCTGCACGGTGCAGCCGACCGAAGTATTGGTGGGCGAACCGATCACGGCTAATGTCACGGCCAGCAATTTCAATCCGAAGCACACTGTCACCTATAGTTGGAGCGGCAACGGCGGCACGGTAACGGGAAAAGATACCGCCGCCAGCATCGACACCAACGGCGCGGCTCCGGGCACCTACACCATCACCGCGCACGTCACCGACGCGAAAGCCAGGAAGAACAACGAAGCGAGTTGCTCGGCGAGCTATACGATCAAGCCGCTGCCGCCGAAGAATCCTCCGACCATGTCGTTGTCGGCGAATCCTTCGGACCTCGTTACCGGCGGAAGCGTCAATCTGTCGGCCAATTGCACCAGCCCTGACAGCGTTCCCGTTTCCGTTGCGAACTGGACGTCCACTGCCGGAACAGTTTCTGGCAGCGGCAGTACTGCCACTCTCAGCACCGCCGGAGCTGCCGCTGGTCCGGTGACGGTCACCGCGACCTGTACCGACTCACGTGGTTTGACCGGCCAGGCGTCGACGCAAGTCACGCTGGAAAACCCGCCCCCTCCGGCGGTCGACAAGGCGCTGGAATCGCGGCTCGCTCTGCACAGCATCTACTTTGTGGTCGACCATCCCCGGCCGAACGATCTCAAAGGAGGGCTGCTGGCCAGCCAACAGAAGACGTTGATTGCGCTGGCTACCGACTTCAAGAAATATCTTGAGGCCAAGCCGGACGCGCACTTGATTCTCGGAGGACATGCTGATCACCGTGGCTCCGCGGAATACAATCAGGCGCTCACCGAGCGTCGCGTCAACACCGTCAAGAGCTTCCTGGTTGCACAGGGCGTTCCTGAGGCAAACATCGACACCAAAGCGTTTGGTAAGGAAGACAACCTGACCAATGATCAGGTGAAGGAGGCAGTGGAGGCTAACCCCGATCTGAGCTCAGAAGAGCGGGCACGGATCATCAAGAACATGGTCGTGATCAGGATGGCGAGCAATCGGCGTGTGGACGTCACTTTGAGCACGACTGGCCAATCCTCGACTCGCGTGTTCCCCTTCAACTCCACCGATGCTTTGACTCTGATCGGCGGTCGCGAAAGTGCCAAGAAAACACCCGCTAAGCCGGCGGCCAAGAAGCCGGTGAAGAAGCAGTAACTGCGGTGCTTGAGGTCTTAGTGAAGACTGACACGGAGGGCGGGTTTACCGCCCTCCGTTTTTTCTGCGCGCCGCTCGCCGGCCAGCGGCGTAGTTATTCAGTGGTCCACTCCGTAAAGCGGGCGCAACCATCACTCCGCCTCTCCCATCCAAAGGAAAAGCCATGCCTCTCGCCAAACTCGATGCCACCGCTGCCTTGGTCGTGATTGACCTGCAAAAAGGAATCATCGGCTTGCCCACCGTACACCCCGCCGGCGAGATCGTCAGCCGCGCTGCTCAGCTGGCGCGCGCTTTCCGCTCGCGAGGTCTGCCGGTTGTTCTAGTCCACGTGACGGCTTCGGCACCGGGCCGCACTGACGCCGGAATTCCAAATGTTCCCCGGCCCGCTGATTGGACTGAGCTTGCTCCTGAATTAGAGCAACACCCCGACGACCACATCATCACCAAGCAGCGATGGGGGGCGTTCCTGGGCACAGATTTGGATGAGTACTTGCGCCGGCGAGGCGTGACCCAAGTCTTTCTGGCTGGTATCTCGACCTCTGTCGGCGTGGAATCAACGGCGCGCAGCGCCTACGATCTGGGATATAACGTCGTGCTGGTCACCGATGCCATGACGGACCGGGACGCCGACGCGCACCACCATTCCGTCGAGAAGATTTTTCCCCGGCTGGGTGAGACCGACACCACTGCCAAAGTGCTGCAATTGTTGAGTAACCGCTGAACAGTTTCCGGCGCCGGGCGCGGCTCCGAGAGAGTGGCAACAAACTCCCCGAAGGGAAGAATCTACACGACCTACCCTAAAGTGCCATCGCCAAGTGATTGATTTAGTGAGACTGTGTCTGGTATTCGGGTTGCCACTTCCTTGTCGAAGAAACGCGGGCGAGGATACTTCTGATGAGTCGGTTCCTCAGACCCTACGGTCTGACGATTTGGCCGATGTTGCTGGCCTTGGTATGGACGGCGGGGTGTGCCCGTCCGGTCGGGCTGCAAAGTGACGACGCTGCCGCTCACGCGGATCCGCACTCCGTCCCCTTTCACGAAGGGGCAACAGCCGCCGCCCATCCAGCGGATACTGCGGCGCCCCCGAGCAATACCCTGAACCCGGAAACGGGTCTTCCTTTTCAGGATTCCCAGAATCTCCCAGTCGGCACCCTGCTGACCGTGCGATTGAAGAACTTCATATCCGCCGAGAATCCGGACGCCAACCTCGCTTTCGAGGCTGTTGTAGACGAGCCCGTTGTGATTGAAGGCAATAAGCTAGTACCGCGCGGCGTGACCGTTTCGGGTCGAGTGGAATCCACTCGGGCGTCCAATCTGAAGCGGAATCGCGGTTCTGTCCGCCTGACTCTTGATTCGATTCACCTCGCAGGGGCGACTCTACCGATTCAAACGTCCAGTCTCTTCGTGCAGGGGAACGCCGGCGATGCCCACGTCCCGACAAGCGAAGGTCCGCAAAGTGACGATTCGACTGCCGTAATTCGTCTCGAAAAAGGCCGCCGCCTCACTTTCCGCTTGAGCGAACCGGTTTACGTCGCTGCCAGCCAACGGACCCAGGCCGCTCGCTAACCCCTTCCGGCCAAGTTTTCCACAGAAAGAATTCCCGTTTCAGTGACATCTGCCCTTTCGCACCCACCTACCTCTTTCTCTATAGTGGGGCTCGAAACTGGATTGACCGCTACGCAGTGGCAATCCCAAATTCCCATTTCGGGAAAACCAAGGTCTCGGGCGCTGGGATAACTGGTTCCTTCCGGGAATCAACCCGCGCAAAGTAGGGGTATGAGCACTGCTGCTGAAATTACGTGGACTCCGCAGGTTTCGAAATCGGAACTGAATCCTGTTTTTGAAAACGCCCCGTTCGCATTGGCGCAATGCCAGCGCGCGGGCAACATCATCGCGCTGAACTCGGCGCTGGAGCAGATGCTGGGCGACAGCCACGGGATCGCGCCATCTGCCTGCTTCGCAGATCTGATTCACCCCGAGCATCGGGCCGAAGCGGAACGGCTGTTTGCGGAATTGTTCGCCCGACATCGCGACAGTTTTCAGATCGATTCCCAGACGACGGGAACGAACAGCCGGCCGGTGCGCTGGACGGCATGGCGCGTGGCGGGCACGAACGGAAACTTCGACTCGGTCCTGGTCATGGCGCTAGACGCTCTGCGAAACCACGAGGCCGAGCAGCGTCTGCGGCAGGCCGAGCGCCTCGAAGCCGTGGGCCGATTGGCCGGAGGCGTGGCTCACGACTTCAATAATCTGCTGACCGGAGTGCTGCTGTACTGCGATCTGCTCATGGCCCATCTGGAGCCGTGTCATCGCGTGCGCAAGTACGCCGAAGAAATCAGGAAGGCCGGCCTGCAGGCTACGGGCCTGGTGCGGCAGTTGCTCGCGGTGGCGCGTCCGACCAATAGTGAGCCCCGCCTGCTCTCCCTCAACGAGATCGCGGATGGCATGCGCAACCTGCTGGTTCGCCTGATCGGGGAGAACATTGAGCTGAAATTCCAGCTCGATCCCAGTCTCGGGTTGATCAAGATGGATCCCACGCAATGCCAGCAGATTCTACTCAACCTGGTGCTCAACGCGCGCGACGCGATGCCCGGAGGCGGCCAGATCACGGTTGAAACCAGCAACTGCAAAGTGCAAGTACTCACGGAGACCAAACCGGAAGCCGGCAGCGCGGCTTCGCTTCCATGCGCGCTCTTCGTTGTGGCCGACAACGGTAGCGGCATGGATGACGCTACCCGCACCCATCTGTTCGAGGCTTTTTTTACCACCAAGGCCAGCAAGGGCACAGGCCTGGGACTGGCTACGGTTCATGACATCGTGACCACCAACGGCGGCTTGATCCACGTGGAGAGCGCACCGGCCCACGGCACGCGCGTGAGCGTGCTTTTGCCGCTGGTCCCGGAGGCAGTTCTCAGTTTCAACGAGATCCAAAGTTTTCATCCCGAGACGAACCGGGGAGTACTCATACCAAAAGGAAACCAATAAGAGGAATGAACGCCATGACGTCTGCTGCTTTAGGTCCGATGACTGCCACACCGCAAATCGAAGCCGCCAATTTTCTTAACCTTCTCATCGTGGATGATGAACGATCGATCCGCGAGGCCTGCCGCGAAGTCGCGCAGTCCCTGGGATACACGGCCTACACGGCCGATTCCGCCGAGCACGCCTACCGCCTTCTCGATACGCAGGCCTTCGATGCCGTGCTGCTCGACTTGCGCCTGCCTGGCGCAGGCGGACTCGATGCGCTGCGGCGTATCAAGGAGCGTCGTCCCGAAGCCATCGTCATCGTGGTGACCGGTTACGGCACCGTGCAGTCGGCGGTACAGGCCATGAAGAATGGCGCCTATGACTACGTGACCAAGCCGTTCAGCCTCGACGAATTGAAACTCCTACTGGAGCGTGTGGCCTCCCACCTGAAGCTCAAGTCGGAGAACCGCCTGCTACGCGAGAAGGTGAAGTCCAAACAGGGATTCGGCGGTATCGTCGGCCGCGCCCCCGAGATGGAAAAGCTCTATCGCATCATCGCCAAGGCCGCCAACAGCGTGCACCCAGTGTTGATTCTAGGCGAGAGCGGAACCGGCAAGGAGATGGTCGCGCGGTCCATTCACTATTCCGGTCCCTTTCGCGACAAGCCATTCATCCCGGTCGACTGCGGATCGCTCGTGCCCACCCTGATTGAGAGCGAACTCTTCGGCTACGTCAAAGGCGCTTTCACCGGAGCCAACCAGTCCAAAGACGGGCTCATGGCGATGGCTGAAGGTGGAACCATTTTTCTCGACGAAGTGGGAGAACTCCCGGTCGACCTGCAGGCAAAGATGCTGCGGGCCATCCAGGAGAAGGAAATTCGCCCGGTGGGCAGCACTCGGCGGGTGCCCATCAACGTGCGCATTCTAGCCGCCACCAATCGCGATCTGGAACACGCCGTGATGCAGGGCGAGTTCCGCCGCGATCTCTACTTCCGCCTCAACGTGCTCAGCCTGCGCATCCCTGCGCTGCGTGAGCGCCGCCAGGACATCCCGCTGCTAATCGGCCACTTCCTCGACCGCATGACGCGAACTTCCGGGCTGGAAAAAATACTCAGCGACGAAGCGCTGAAAGCCATGTTGGCCTACGACTGGCCGGGAAACGTCCGCGAACTGGAAAACTGTCTCGAACGGACGTATGCCTTCACCAGTGGTCCGCTCATCCACACCACCGATCTGCCTCGGGAAGTCGCGAACCTGCCGCTTCCTGAGACGTCGAATGGGAATGGAAATGGCAACGGTCACGGAAAGATCATTCCCATGGCAGAACTGGAGAAGAACACGATTCTGAGCGCGATCACCGAACTCAATGGCGACAACCTCTATCGCAAACTGAAAGACTATGCGGCCCACGAATTTCAATCTTGAACCTGCTCGTGGGACGGAGGTTCCGATAAGGGAAGCTGTTCTGCCGCCGACGCCGCTAAGCGCCGTATTTTCAGCGTGCCGCAGTTGGCGGCAGACTTGCTATTAGGAAAGGCATGATTCTACTCATTACGCCGTCAGCCAACGGCCAACAATGCGCCGATTCCTTGTACGCCGCCACCGGACAGGAAACGCATTGGGCCCAGACCCTGCAGGCAGGCTCCACCCGCCTGCGCGAACAAACCTATTCTGCCGCCGTTATCGACCAGTTTCTGCTCGAGACCGAGCCCGAGGAAAGCGATCAGATGATCGAACATCTGGGCACCGCGTTCCCCGTGTACGTCAACTTCGGCGTCACGGGAATGGAACGTCTGCTGCGGGAGGTGCGCTCGGCCCTGCATCGCCGCCGCCGCGAGGAAGGCGCCGCCCGCCGCGCGGTCGCCGAACAGATGCACAGTCAAATGAGCGAGACGCTCACCGCCATGCTGCTCTCCTGTGAACTTGCCATGTCGGTGCCCAACGTTCCGAATCCCGCGGCGGAGAAGATTCGCACCATCGACACCCTCGCGCGCGAGCTGCGGCTAAGGCTGGAGGTGAACTGACGTGGTGCGTTTCCAATGGAAGGGTATCTCTGCCACCGCGGCACTGAGGTTACCGCCGCCTAACGCGACGTAGGATGCTGCGGCCGCAGTGTCAAAGAAAAGACGGCCGCTGCATCTCGGTCCGCGCTGCAACCGCAGTTGCAATGGGCAGAACACGATCTCCACCTTCCCGATAAGTCCCTGTTTGATCGCCACGTAGTATTTTTGCGCTATTGTGCGCATCCGCAGCCTCCGCTAACGTTTCGCTGCTCGTTCGTTCTGTGGATCGGGGTTCAAGAAAAATCTAAACGATGCGGCTGCTTCTGCTCACCCCTGCGTGTGCGCGGCGCAACCAGGACTTTCCCTGCCCCGGGATAACAAAGAGCAAACCACGAAAAGAAAATTGAACAAACTATGACTACTTTCAGAAACCTGATCTTCGCCGTGCTGGCAGTGTGCTTAAGCTGGAGTGCCGTTGCGCAACAAATCTCAGGCAACATTCGCGGAACCGTAGTAGATGCAACCGGAGCCGCCGTACAAGGTGCGTCGGTCAGCGCCATGCAGACAGAAACCGGTTTGACCCGTACCGCGAAGACAGATCGCTCCGGTGAGTTCGTGATCCTGGAGTTGCCCGTCGGTCATTACCGGCTGCAGGTGGAGGGCGAGGGTTTCCAGACCTACATCCAGCAGGGAATTATCATGGACGTGAATGAAACGGCGACCATTCCAGTTCGCCTCGCTGTAGGAGCGGAGACCGAGCACGTCGACGTGCAAGCCGACGCTCAACTCATACAGAGCACGGTGACCAGCCTGGGCAAGACGGTGTCGGAGCGCGAAGTGCTGGACCTGCCGCTCAACGGCCGCAACTTTACGCAGCTTGGCCTGCTGCAGCCGGGAGTCGTGCCTCTTACCCCGGGTCTGGCAGAGGCGGGCGGATCGCTGCGCGACGGCCAAGCCTACGCAGTGAATGGCCAGCGCCCCGAGTCCAACAACTTCCTGATTGACGGCGCCAACAATTTCAACGGTGTGGACGGCGGCTTCGTTCTCAAACCGCCTGTGGATGCGATTACCGAATTCAAGATTCTCACCCACAACGCCACCGCGGAGTTCGGCGACACGTTGGGTTCGACCACCAATATCATCACCCGCTCGGGCACGAACCGCTACCACGGAGCGCTGTGGGAATTCCTGCGCAATGATGTTTTCGACGCGACCAACTACTTTGGCAAAACCACGGAACCTTTGAAGCAAAACCAATTTGGTGGCACCTTCGGTGGCCCCATCCGCAAGGACAGAAGCTTCTTCTTCGGATACTTCGAAGGCTTTCGCAATCGCCAGGGGGAAACCGATTCATCCACCGTGCCTTCGAACGCCGAGCGGCAGGGGAATTTTGCGGAAATATGCCCGGAGGGCTTCTCGGGTGGCTTTTGTAACAATCCCAATAACCAACTCTTCAATGTCTTTCTCAACCAGCCCTATCCCAACAATCAGTTCGATATGTCCTCGGTCAGTCCACTGACACAGAACCTCCTGAACTACTTCCCGGCGCCCAACAACGGAACCAACGTCTACACCGCGACGCAGGTCGTGCATCAGGACACGAATCAGTTCGGATTGCGGCTCGATCAGTACCTCGGGAACTCCGACGTCTTGAACTTTCGGTATGCCTACAGCGATGGCACGGAGTTCCACCCCATCGCCACTTCTGGCGCAAGCGTGCCGGGTTTTCCCGTAGGGCAAGATCAGCGTGCGCAGAATTTCGTGGCGCAAGAAACGCACACCTTCTCTCCGGCGATGATTGGGATCTTCCGTTTCTCGTTCTTGCGGAATAAATTCCTTTACGGTGAGAGCGAAAACCACACGACCCCCGACAGCCTTGGCTTTGGCTACCAACCGAGCTTGGATGCAGCCATCGGGCCGCCGTTCATCCAGGTGAATGGCTACACTACGATCGGCGATCCGATAACCGGGCCACGCGATACCTACGAAAATGCTTTTGACTACTCCGGCTCGCTCAGTTGGGTGCACGGACGGCACGAACTCAAGTTCGGAGGCGGTTACCAGCACCTGCAGGTCAACGTGCTGCAGGGCATTGCCTCCAACGGCTTTTTTGTGTTCGCGCCTTTTCCCGTGGTGCCGGACGCATTCGCCAGCTTCTTGTTTGGTCAGCCCGTGTTCTTCCTGCAGGGCCGGGGCGATTTCTCACGCGGCATTCGCGGCAATTCCCTGAACGGCTACGCGCAAGATACGTATAAAGCTACCTCGCGTCTGACTTTGAATGTCGGCCTGCGGTACGAACTCCCGTTCCCCTACACGGAGATCCACAACCGGCAGACGCTTTGGATTCCCGGTCGCCAGTCCAAGGTCATGCCCAATGCGCCCGAAGATCTGCTTTATCCCGGGGATCCGGGCGTTCCCGCCGGTCTGATTCCAACATTCAAAAAGGGATTCGCACCTCGGTTCGGTCTCGCGTGGGACCCGATCGGCAATTCGAAGTGGCTGGTGACCTCAGCCTATGGAATCTTTTACGAGCCGTACTACACGGGTCAAGGCGGGCCACTGCAGTCGCCGATCAGCGCTCCTCCCTACTTGCAGACCCAGCAGATCAGCCTGACTCCCACCACGTTTCTTAATTTTCCCGATCCCTACTTTGGTAACCCGCCGCCCAACGGCACTTTCGCAATCCCGCTGACCAACCTGACGCTGGCTCCGAACCTGCCTTTGCCCTACTCGCAGGACTGGGACTTGAACGTGCAACGATCCCTCGGCTCCGACCTTCTGATCGAGGTCGGCTATGTAGGAACCAAGGGAACCAAGCTACCGCGTTTCGTGGAAGGCAATCCAGCGATCTACATCCCTGGAGTTGACTCCAGCGGAAACCCGATCTCAACCTCCAGCAACGCGGACTTCCGGCGCATTCATTCCGGATGCACGCTCGATCCGGCGTCGCCGCCATGCACCTACTCGTCAACAGGTCTGATCGAGGGCATCGCCAATTCCTCGTACAACGCGCTGGAAGCGAGCCTGACCAAGCGTTTCAGTCACGGACTTTCCTTTCTCGCCTCGTACACTTACTCGAAAACCATTGATGACGCTTCGTCATTCAATATGACCGGTTCAGCGGCCAAGCCCGTGGCCGGAGAGAATGATCTCGCACAGGATCCCTTCAATCTCGGTGCCGAGCGCGGTCGCTCCCTGTTCGATTCCCGTCACCGCTTTGTTCTCAGCTACCAATGGAGTCTGCCTTTCTGGCGACAGCCTCACGGCTGGTATCAACATGCGTTCGGCGACTGGCAGATCAACGGAATCGTGACCATGATGAGCGGTACGCCATTCACGGTCTTCGATTCCACCGATTTCTCGGTCCAAGGCTCGGCCCCGGAAATCACCGGATTCTTCTCCAACCGGCCGAACCTGGTTCCCGGACAGAATCCCAACTCGGGTCCGCGCACTCCTGGCGCATGGCTCAATGCGAGCGCCTTCCAGCGAATCACGCAAGATCCCAACTCTCCGGTGCAGCAATTCGGGACGGCGGGACGCAACATCGCGCAGGGGCCGGGTTATGCCGATTGGGATTTCTCGGCGTTCAAGAACATTCGCGTCGCCGAGGGCAAGGAATTTCAGTTCCGGGCGGAGTTTTTTAATTTCCTGAACCACCCGAATTTCCATCTGCCTGACAGCGACATCGGCTCGTCAACCTTCAATCAGATTCTTGAAGCTCAGGCTCCACGCCTGATCCAGTTTGCCCTGAAGTTCTCGTTCTAAGTGGAAGGAAGTAAGTAGAAGAGGAACCATGTGGGGACGGCCGCCTCGGCCGTCCAGCCAGGGCGAAGCCCGGCGTGGGCATCACTGCGTGTCGCCATGCAAAAGTTTGCACAGCGGTATCGCGCAAATCCCTTCCCGTCCAGCCCAATTCACACTAAAATGGACGCGCCTGCTACGCGGAATCCCCAGTCCCTCAAGGCATTCCGCGAGTTCCGTCAGGAGGTTCCGTGCACGTCCTCGTCACTGCCGACTCGCTCTCGGGTTCATGGACTTACACCCGCGAACTGGTGACCGGACTGGTCACGCGCGGCGTGCGCGTCACGCTCGTCAGCTTCGGCGAAATTCCTCTGCCCGAGCAAACCGGCTGGATGGATCACCTGCACGGCCTCGATTATCGTCCGACGGCCTTTCATCTTGAGTGGATGCAGGAGGCCGAAGAGGATCTGCCCGAATCGTCCGAGTTCCTTGCCGCGCTCGTGCGAGAACTGCGGCCCGACGTTCTGCATCTCAACCAGTTTTGTTACGGGAACCTGCCGGTCGATGTGCCCCGCGTCGTGATGGCGCACGGCGATTTGATCACCTGGACGCAGGCGGTTCACAACCATATTCCGCGATTTGAGCGCTCGCTGACCTGGTACCGCAGCACGGTCCTCGCAGGCCTGGCCGGTGCGGATGCAGTCGTCGCCCCTTCAGTCTGGATGCTCGATCGTATTTCCGCCTGTTACGGACGCCCACAGCGCGGAGAAGTCATTTACCCAGGACGCAATCCCATTTTCTTTGATCCCTACGTCAACAAAGACGATTGCGTTTTGGCCGTGGGTCGCATGGTAGATGCCAGCAAGCAGGTCTATCTCCTGACGCAGCAACCGTACTCTGTTCCGGTCTGCATTGTCGGCGCGGAGCACACGGTGTCTGTGCCCCGCATACCGATTCGTGCCGATGTGAAAGTTGCGACCGACCAGACATCGGTTGCGATCCGCGGTCCGCAGACCGAAGCGCAATTGCGCGCTCTCTACAGCCGCGCTTCAATTTACGCAGCTACTGCACGCTACGAACCGCTCGGCATGGCGGCGCTCGAAGCCGCGTTTTCGCGATGCGCCATCGTGGCCAATGACATTCCAAGCTTTCGCGAGATCTGGGGAGACGCCGCTCTTTATTTCCGCACCAACGATGCCGCCAGCCTTGCCGAAAATGTTCAGATGCTCAACGCGGACCGCCCCATGCGCCGCGCCTATGCCGAGTTGGCGTACTCCCGCGCCCGCGAGCGCTTCACCACCAAGCGCATGATCGACGACTGCCTGCAGTTGTACCGTAGCCTGAGCTCGGTGCGCGTCGAAGCGGCCTGAGACCTCGGATATCTGGTGCTTGGTTCCAACCCACCGCAACCGACAATGGCCCCGACGTCTCCTCCGATCCTCGTTAAGCAAAGATTTGCAAACGCGACACGCGCCCCCGCTTAGTGATATCTTTTATCCCTACTAGAAACCCGTAAGGTTGGAGGATTGCATTTATGGCACAGGTAAAAATCACCGTCAAGCCGAATGGCCCGTTCCGGGTCGAGGCTCCCGAAGGATCGATCGAATTGGTCGACGTGAATGGGACCCCGTACGACCTCACTGGCAAGACCGCATTTTCGCTCTGCCGCTGCGGCGGATCGGTCAATAAGCCCTTCTGCGACGGCACGCACAGCCGCATCGGATTCCAGGCCGCGGAACTGGCCGTGAAGAAAGCGGATAGCGGCTCGTCGTCGTAGCTCGTACCTGGGTGGTTCAGGCTTTTGGGCACAAGCGTCGGGTGGCACAAGCATTGGGGGACGCAAGCGTCGGATGACGCAAACTTTTGTGGTGGTGCAGGTTTGGCTGGCTCAGTGCTTTTGGGTGGCGCAGCGCTTTCAGCGCTGCGATAGGGGGCCCCTCTCCTGACCCTGCGCTTTAGCGCCTGAGGACATTTACAGAATTCTGCGGAGGAGATCGTGCACGATTCACGGGACCGGGAACTGGGGATGCAGCGCAAGATTACGCGCCGTGACTTTCTCAACGGCGTGGCGGTGACGGCAGGCGCGGCCATGATGCCGTGGGACCTTTCCGCCGCCGGGCTTGGCGCAGGCCAGGCCGCCGTCGGTCCCGAGACCTCTCCCGACTATTACCCGCCCGCTCTTACCGGCATGCGTGGCAGCCACCCTGGTTCCTTCGACGCCGCTCACGCTTTGCGCGACGGCACATTCTGGGATTCTGCGGGCAAGCCCGAAGACACCGGCGAAACCTACGACCTGATTATCGTCGGCGGTGGCATCAGCGGCCTGGTCGCCGCTCACTTCTACCGCAAAGCAACCGGTGCGAAAGCCCGCATTCTCATCCTCGACAACCACGACGACTTCGGCGGACATGCCAAGCGCAACGAATTCCACATCGGCAACGCTTTCCGCCTTGGTTTCGGCGGCACGTTTTCCATAGAAAGCCCTGCTCCCTATAGCGCCGTGGCCAAAGGCGTCGTGGAAGAACTCGGCATCGACGTGTCCTCGTACTCGAAGTACCTCAACAAGAAGCTGTATCCCGCAGCCGGCATGCGCCCCAGAGTCTTCTTCGATCAAGAGACCTTCGGCGTCGACAAACTCGTTATCAATCCACATCCCCGTGCCGGAGGCGAGAGCGAAGACGCGTCCGGTCCGTCTCCCGAGATGCTGAAACAGTTTCTCGCGGATGCTCCGATTGCCGACCAGGCCAAGCGCGACCTGCAGCGTCTGTATCAGGAGCCGAAAGATTATTTCCCCGGCCTGACCTCAGACCAGAAGAAAGCCAAACTCGCCCGCATGAGTTATGCCAGCTTTCTGAAAGACATTGCCGGCGTTCATGAGGACATCATCAAGTTCTACCAGGCCCTGCCGCACGGTCTCTTTGGCGTGGGCATCGACGCGGTTGCAGCACAGGATGCGTGGGGATTCGATTTGCCCGGTTTCGATGGTCTCAACCTCGATCCGTCGCCCGGCAAGGGCATGAACCGCGACGCCATCCCCAACGAGGAAGCCGAAAAATATTTCTTCCACTTTCCCGACGGCAATGCCACCATCGCGCGCCTTATGGTTCGCAAGCTGATTCCAGACGCCATTCCGGGGAACACTCCCTCGGATGTGATTTTGGCGAAAGCGAATTACGCGAAGCTCGACGACTCCAGTTCTCCGGTGCGTATTCGCCTGAACAGCACCGCCGTTCGCGTCAAGCACTTAGGCGTCGCCGCCAGCGCCAAGGAAGTCGAAGTCACCTACGCTCGCGGCGGCAAGGTCCACACCGCCAAGGCGAAGAACTCGATCCTCGCCTGCTGGCACGTCGTGATTCCGTACATCTGTGAAGAGCTTCCCGACAAGCAAAAAGAGGCGCTGGCCTCGGCGCAGAAGGTCCCTCTCCTCTATACCAACGTCGTTCTACAGAACTGGACTTCGTGTCAGAAACTGGGAGTCAATTCTGTGTACGCTCCAGGCATGTACCACACCGGAGTGAACCTCGATTTGCCCGTCAGCATGGGCGGATATGAGTGTGCGCGCAAGCTGGACGAGCCCATCGTCGTGCACATGATGAAGGCGGCGTGCCACCCCGGTCTCCCCGCGCGCCAGCAGCACATGTACGGCCGCATGGAACTCTACACCACGACGTTCGAGACCATGGAGCGCAAGATTCGCGACCAGTTGGCCCGCACGCTCGGTCCCGGAGGCTTCGATCCCGCTCGCGACATCGCGGCCATTACGGTCAACCGCTGGCCCCACGGCTACGCCTACGAATACAACTCGCTGTTCGATCCGTTCTGGCTGGACGGTGGGGAAACTCCCTGTGAAATCGCCCGCAAACCTCACGGCCGGATCGCCATCGCCAACTCCGATGCCGGAGCCTACGCCTACACCGACGAAGCGATTAATCAGGCGTGGCGGGCAGTGGGGGAGATCACCAAGGGATAATTGGCTGATGTGGCAAGCTGGTTTTATGTGGGGACAGCCGCCCCGGCTGTCCGCCGAGCATAGCTCGGCCGCCGTTGGTGAGCGTCAATCTGTGTTCTGGCCCTTGAGCTGCCCAGCCTTGTTCCGCGCATCCTGCGCTTGCTGCTGCATGCCCTTGGCTTGATATGCGTCGGCGAGCGCGTCTTCCAAGTCAGGATCGTCGCCGGTTTGTCCCCGCTCTTTCAGATAAGAGGCGATGGCGTCATCGTACTTTTTCAATTGAGCCTGGGCAATGCCGATCTTGTAGTACACACCTTCTACCTGCGGATCAAGCTTCAGCGCCGTCTCGTATTGATCGATCGCTGCGTCAGGATTTTGCTCAGCGGACAGCGCCATTCCGAGCCAGACATGGGCCTCCGCGTTGTTTGGTTCTTGAGTCAACCAATTCGCAAATTCAGCATGCGCCTCTTTCGGCTGCGACTGGCTCAGATAGGCCGCCCCTAAGTCTCTCCGAGCTTTTATATTTTGGGGTTGCAGATCCAGCACGCGTTTCAACTCGTTCTCGCCTTCGGGAAATTGTCCTTTGCTGAAATAGGCCCGCGCGAGCGCGTAATGCGCCGAAGGATCCTGTGGGTTCTGCTGCACCTTCTTTTGAAACTCGCCGATCATCCGATCGATGTTCCGTTGCGCGTCCATCATGCCGAAGCGCTGCCCCGACCCGCGCCAGCGATATACGCCCACGGCACTTCCAGCCAATAGAACAACTACGAAGAGAAGAATACCGATGCGCGCAATCGGCTTATCGCGCTCCGGTGCGGCGACCGCAATGAGCGCGCCGAGAATCAATCCGCTGACGAGTCCACCGACGTGACAGGCATTGTCTATGCCAGGGACAACCTTGCCAAGAAAAAGACTAAAGCCAGCGAAGAATAGGAGGCTGCTCAGCGTTCCCTTGATAGAGATGCCCGACAGCGAAAACTCGCCGAGATAGAACGAAGCAATCAGCGCTCCTGTCAGTCCGAAGATCGCTCCCGAAGCGCCAACGCTGAGCACGCTGGGGTTCCACCCAACGCTCGCCAGCCCTCCAGCGACTCCCGTGATGAGGTAAATGGCGGCATAGGTAAATCGTCCGTACAGAGACTCGCAAAGCGCGCCCAGATTCCACAGACACCACATGTTCATGGCGATATGGAAGAAGCCGCCATGCAGAAACATGTAGGTGAGCAGGCGCCACCATTGGCCCGACAAGGTATAAGGGCCGAAGTTGGCGCCGAAGTGCACCATCAACTGTCCAGTGAAGTCTAAAGAGGGAGCGCCCTGGAGGACCATCGTGATCGCCATCGCGATGAATACCATCACGTTGGCGCCAAGGATCACTTGAGTCAGTGAGACGCTGCCTTCGCGCTGGACCCATGGCGCAGCCATGACCGGCTGAACCGCGTCGTCACCCTCCTCGCCCCGCTGTGCGGCCTCGTGCTGCACGCACCACTGGCAGATCTTCTTCCCCAGCGTCAGCGCCGGCAGTTGCCGCCCGCATCGAATGCAGTTCGCCATGTCTTACAAAAGAGTATCAAACACGTAGCCCCGGACGCATTCGTCCGGGGCTCCTCGCTGCTTGTATCACGGGCGGACGAATGCGTCCGCCGCTACGTGATGCGCTTAATGAATCGTCTTGGTCTTCCGCGACATGTAATCCATCAGCAGATACTGCCCCAGCGTATACGGCGTCGTGAAGTACGCCTTCCCGCGGCACATCTCGGTGACTTTCTGCACGAACTGCACCAGCCCATAGTCCGACGCCAGCATGAACGTATTGATCAACACGCCAGCCCGCTTGCACTTCGAAACCTCTTCCAGCGTCTGGCTCACGACCAGCGGGTCGAGCCCAAAGGCGTTCTTATAGATACGCCCGTCTTCCAGCGTCAGCGCCGAAGGCTTGCCGTCGGTGATCATCACGATCTGCTTCATGTCTTTGCGCTGCCGTTGCAGGATTCTCTGCGCCAGCCGCAGCCCCTCACGCGTGTTGGTGTAGTACGGCCCGACCTTCACCCGCGCCAGTTGCGACAGAGGGATCTCTTCCGCCGAATCATGGAACAGCACCAGCGACAGCGAGTCCCCCGGATACTGCGTGCGGATCAGGTGCGACAGCGCCATCGCAACTTTCTTCGCAGGCGTAAACCGGTCTTCGCCGTACAGAATCATCGAATGCGAACAGTCGAGCATCAGCACGGTCGCGCACGACGACTGGTACTCGCACTGGTGCACCTGCAAATCCGAGTATTCGATGTTGAGCGGCAGCGTCAGGCCCTCGCGCTGGATCGCGCTTGACAGCGTCGCCGTGATGTCGAGGTTGAGCGTATCGCCAAACTCGTAGGTCTTCGCCGACCCGCTGGTTTCAATGCCGGTGGCAAGATCGCGGGTGTCGTGCCGTCCAAAACTCGACTTGCCCAGGGAGCCGAGAAGGTTCCGCAGCGACTTGAAGCCAAGGAAGTCGAGACTCTTGTCGGTAATTTCAAACTTGGCCTGCTGCGCCTCGCCGGTCTGCCCTCCAACGCTCGACTGCCGTGCGGGATCGTGCGGCTCGTCGATCGAAATGTAGTCTTCCTGCTGCATGCGCTCGATAAGCTTCTCGATCAGTTCGTCGAGTTGCCCGTCGGCAACCATCTGCTCAATCTGCTCCCGCAGGTTCTCGTCGAACATCTCGCCGTTCATCAGAGCCTGCTCGATGGCCCGCTTGAGTTCATCCAGCGTCTGCTCGCCCTCGGGCATTTCGTACCACATGGATTCCTGAAACCCGCTCTGCAGCAGGTAGTCCGAGAGCGCGCTGAGCAAGTCCTCCATGCTCATCTCGCCCGCCGGATCGGGAACGTATTTGGAATAACGAATTCTTTTCATTGTCGTAGAGACGTAGCTTGCTACGTCTCTGCCTGCAGCATTTCGGATGATGGTAAGAGAGACGTTGCAAGCAACGTCTCTACACTAGTTAAACTGCCTTCTCTGCCGGTACGGCTTTTCTTCCGGCTCGAACCCCTTCTCTCGCACAGGCTCCGGCTTTTTCTCTCCTGCCTTGAACACGCGCTCCTCACTGCGTCCGATGCGCTTATGCGCGTGCAGGCCCTCGAGAATGAACTCCGCCGCCGATACCTGCTGCTCCGGGCTGTCTTTCTGCGTAACGCTCAGCGGACCAAGTTTGTCGACCAGGCCCTGGATCCCCTTCAACTTCTCCAGCGCTTCCTCAGCCGGGACCGAGTCCGACAGCTGAATCTCGCCGCCCAGATCGAACCATTGCACGATCTGCTGTACGTTGGCTCCGGTGTAGTACTCGTCGTAAGTCTTCGCGATCGCTGCGCGAATCAACTCGCGCCCCACATGGTCTGCGCCTTTCATCTCGCCTTCGTATTCCAGTTCGAGCTTGCCGGTAATCGCGGGTAAGGCTGCGTACACGTCGCCGATGCGGGGCACGACGACCTTCTCGTCGTTGCGAATCGCACGCCGCTCAGCATTCGAAACCACATTTTCCATCGCCGAGATCGGAAGCCGCTGGCTCACGCCCGAGCGCTTGTCGATCTTCTTGTCTTCGCGTGCAGCGAAGGCCACGCGCTCAATCACCTCCTGCACATAGTTCGGCAGATGCATCGGATACCCGTTCCGCCGTGTCCACGCCTCCTGCGCTGTGATCGCGATTCCTTCTTCCACGGTCGCCGGATAGTGCGTGCGAATCTCCGAGCCGATGCGGTCCTTCAACGGCGTGATGATCTTCCCGCGCGCCGTATAGTCCTCCGGGTTCGCGCTGAACACCAGCGCCACATCGAGCGGCAGGCGAATGGGATATCCCTTAATCTGCACGTCGCCCTCCTGCATGATGTTGAATAATCCCACCTGAATCTTCCCCGCCAGATCAGGCAGTTCGTTGATAGCGAAGATGCCGCGATTGGCGCGGGGAAGCAGTCCGTAGTGCACCGTCAATTCGCTGGACAGTTCGTGCCCTCCACGCGCCGCCTTGATCGGGTCGATGTCGCCAATCAAATCCGCAATCGTCACGTCGGGCGTCGCCAACTTCTCTACGTAGCGGTCGTCGGGCGAAAGATAGGCAATCGGCGAGTCGTCCCCGAGTCGCGCAACTTCCTCGCGGCAGCGCCGGCAGATCGGAGCATAGGGATTGTCGTGCACTTCGCATCCCGCCAGATACGGCATGTGGGGATCGAGCAGAGTCGTCAGGGCCCGCAAGATGCGGCTTTTCGCCTGACCGCGCAGCCCGAGCAGAATGAAATTATGCCGCGAAAGAATTGCATTGACGATCTGCGGTATGACCGTGTCTTCGTAGCCCACGATTCCAGGGAAAACCGGGGCATCGCCGTTCTTGCGCAGCCGCGTCGTCAGGTTCTCACGCAGTTCATCTTTAACGTGGCGCGTGCGCAACCGCTCTTCGGAGAAAATACTGCGGCGCAGATCACCCAGCGTGCGCGGAAGACTACTCATGAAAGGATCCCCCCACAACCAAACTTTCCCCGATTATACGCGCCGCTGCGGAAGAGCGTTGGGTCGCGCGGTCCCGAGTCGAAGCCCACCACTTAAGACCCAAGATCCAAAAACTACCGAGCGTGCCCGTTGCCCCCGGCCTTCTCGCGCGCACGAGCCGCGCGTCGCAGATTGGGCAAGATGCCTTCCAGATACGCCGCGACCGCCTGAATGCGTTCGCTCTCCGACCGCATCCCCAGCAACTTCTGTTTGAAGTCGAGATCCAGCGGCAGCGAGCCTGCAAGGTAAAAGGAAAGCGCGCTCTGGTCGGCTGCGGAAAGATCCTGCACGGCGCCCGCCAGCGAGAGAATCTCCAAGTGCACCTGAATAGCTCGCGCCTTATCTGCCTCGGAGGACGTGACCGGTTCGTCCGGCACCAGCAACACTTCTGCCCGCAAGAAGGATCGGTCCTGGTTCAGTTCGACCACCTCGAAGCGCTTGCGCCCTTCGGCGATCAGGTCCATGCGCCCATCGGGATACTCTTTCGTGACGCTAACGATTTCGGCGGTGCATCCGACCTCCGCGAGACCCTCTTCCAGGGCGCGCACCACGCCGAAGGGAGCATTGTTCGCCAGACACTCCCCAATCATTTCTTTGTATCGCGGCTCAAAAATGTGCAAGGGCAGGGGAGTGCCGGGGAGCAACACTACGTCCAGCGGAAACAGAGGAAGAAGCGCCACGAAGACTCCGACGATCAAGTTGTAGCGCCGGCATCCTGCCGGCTGTCGCGGGGCCATCTTGGCCTCGCATGTGGGAACAAGATGCATCCGCTACAGCCGCCGAGACGGCGGCGGTACCACGGCGCCCGGAATCAAACGATTGTACGACATCGGCCGCCTGGCTCTGCGCCCCCCGCATCTTGACTTGCCGCGCCGTGGAGAATACAACCCGAGCATGGAACTTGTCGGGAAAGTAGTCGTAGTCACCGGCGCCTCGATGGGCATCGGCGAAGCAATTGCCAAGCTTTTTGCCGAGGAGGGAGCGAATGTCGTTCTGCTATCGCGCGATGCTGCCCGGGCCGAAACTGCTCGCACGCGCATCGGTTGTCTCGACCGCACTGCCGCCCTCTCCTGCGATGTCCGCAACTCCGAGGAGATCGACCGCGTCCTCGCCCTGACCCTGCATCACTTCAAGCGGATCGATGTTTGGATCAATAACGCCGGCCACGGCCTGCTGGATTCCGTCGCGCAGGCCGACATACAGGCCTGCCACGAGATGTTCGAAACCAATTTCTTCGGAGCTATGTCGGCCATGCAAGCAGTCATCCCGGTCATGCGCCAGCAGGGCGGCGGCTCGATCATCAACATCTCCAGCGTCGCCGGCCACATCCCCGTGCCGTTTCACGCATCCTATAGCGCTACCAAGTTCGCGCTCAATGCCATCGGCAAGGCCGCTGGTGTCGAACTGAAGAAGGATGCAATCCACGTGCTGACGGTTTGTCCAGGTTATGTGCGCACTGCTTTCAGCGAGAATGCGGTTCGGGGCAACGAACTGAAGAATGTTCGTCCCGGCTCGGTTCGCGGCATCACCGCAGAACGGGTTGCGCGCGCTACTCTCAACGGATACCTGAAGCAGAAGAGGGAAGTGATCGTTCCCTGGACGATGCACGTGCCTGTGAAACTCTATCAACTATTCCCGGCCCTGGTGGAGCGGGCGATGGGCAGAATGGCAACGTAAGAAAGTTTCAGAGTTTCAAGGTTTCAAAAGCTTCAAAGTCTTAAAGACCATATATTCAGAAAACCTTGAAACCTGCTCTATCCCAACTCCGCCAGCATAGCTTCCATTTCCGATTGCGCATGCAGGTTGCCAGTACGCCGCGCCGAAGCGACGCCGTCCTGCAGCATCTTCTTCGCGTCGTCCACTCGCTCGGCTTTCACCAGGGTCTGCGCCGCCATGAAATATCCGGCGGTGTAGTCGGGACAGACCTCGAGCAGAATCGAGAACTCGGCCAGCGCCCGGTCGAGGTCGCCCTGCTTGGAGTACTCCATGGCGAGTCCGTAACGCGCGAACGCATCTTTGGGGTTTTCCGTCAGGATCTCGTTAAGCGCGGCTATGCGGTCCATGGTGTCGGGAAAAGTGGAGCAATTCCCTGATCACGAGATTACTACAACCGCCGGACCCTGGCGCCGGTAGCTTCGCCGAGAACTGGCCAGACCTCGCGCAACTGTTTACAATTGCCAGTCCCAACCATTCCTGAGTCTGAGAAGAACGAATTGGCCTGCCCGTACTTTATGCCGGTGTCGAGGCTGGAAAACGGCACATGGCCGCATCCTGCGAGACTTCCGCTCGGCTCCGGATGGAGCGGTCACTGCACGGCTCCCGGCCACGAAGGCGAAGTTCCGCCGCAACACATTCTGGAGGCTTTCTGCAATCTGGGATATGCCAGCAGCTGTAGCTGGTCGCCTCTGATGTGCGCTTGGGATGCGGTGCGATTCGCCGTTTCCGCTCCTCGGGACCCGGCCGCCCGCCTCCATCCCCGAGAGACCACGGCTGTTCCTGCCCGCGTCCTTCTTCTCCATTATGTCTGCGAACGGAATCATCGGCCCGTCGAACATGGCGATCTGGAATTCGACTTGTCGCGGGCGGTTTGGCTGGTCCGCCACGACGACGCCCGCATCCAGAAGATGGCGGAATGTTTTCTGGAGTCATACCGGAAAAAGAAAGCTTGAGAGATACCGGCCGCAATTGAAAGGAAGACAAGCATGACGCACGACCCGCTGGCACCCCGCCCTGTCCGGGATTCGCAATCCGAGATGGCTGAAATCGTTCTCCCGAACGACGCCAATCCTCTTGCAGCCCTGCTCGGCGGACGCCTCATGCACTGGATCGATCTGGCCGGCGCCATGGCCGCCCACCGACACTCCCGCAACTACGTCGTCACCGCCTCCGTCGATCACATCGACTTCCTCGTCCCGGTTCGCGTCGGCGATCTCGTCATTCTTCGCTCTTCCGTCAACCGTGTCTTCCACACGTCAATGGAGGTCGGCGTGAAAGTCTTCGTCGAGAACTACATTGCCGACACCGCCCAGCACGTGGCCTCGGCCTACCTTACTTTTGTAGCCATCGATCCTGTGGGAAAGCACCTGAAAGTCGCCCCAGTGATTCCCGAGACCGATGAGCAGCAGCGCCGTTACGATGACGCCGGCCGGCGCCGCGAAATCCGGCGTTCCGAATTGGAACGGAGGCGCAAAGTGCGCTGATTTTCGTAGACTGTTGTGATTTGCATCACATAAAGACCCGCTGCAAACCGTTTAGCCTATCGGGGCGTCGAGGTTTTTCATGGATAGTGCGCTCTTAGTTCATCGCCTTCACTTCGCCTTTACCGTCACCTTCCATTATCTGTTCCCCCAACTCACCATGGGGCTGGCCCCGCTCATCGTTGTACTTAAAACGCTGGGCCTGCGCCGTAATGATGAGACTTATCACCAGGCGGCGCGCTTCTGGGCCCGGATTTTCGGCATTAACTTCGTGTTGGGTGTGGTGACCGGCATCCCCATGGAATTTCAGTTCGGCACGAACTGGTCGCACTTCTCGCGCTTTGCCGGAGGCGTGATCGGCCAGACTCTGGCCATGGAAGGCATGTTCGCCTTCTTCCTGGAGTCCGCTTTCTTGGGCCTGTTCTTGTATGGAGAGAAGCGGCTGAGCCCGCGGGCTCACTGGTGGTCGGCAGTCGCCGTATTCCTGGGATCATGGCTTTCCGGATTCTTCATCATCGCCACCGACGCCTGGATGCAGCATCCCGTGGGCTACGCCAAGGCCGCTGATGGATCGGTGCAGCTTTCCAGTTTCTGGGCGCTAGTCCTGAATCCGTGGGCATGGTGGCAGTACGCCCACAATATGTCTGGCGCCGTGATTACCGGGGCGTTCGTCATGACCTCGGTGGGCGCGTTCTATCTGCTGTGGGGCAAGTTTGAACAATGCGGCCGCATCTTTGTGCACGTGGGAGTGGTGGCGGGACTGATCTTCAGCGTCTTGCAGTTGTTTCCCACCGGAGACGGCCAGGGCCGCATGATCGCCGACAATCAGCCAGTCACCCTGGCCGCAATGGAAGCCCTGTTTGAGACTCAGCCCGGAGCACCTCTGGTGCTGATCGGCCAGCCTAATGTCGACCAAAAGAAGATCGACAATCCCGTGGTGATTCCCAACGCGCTGAGCTTCCTGACCTACCGCGCATGGAAAGCCGAGGTAAAAGGCCTAAACGCCTTCCCCGAAGACCAGTGGCCGTCGAACATCGCGCTCCTCTACTTCAGTTACCACATCATGGTAGGGCTCGGGACGATCTTCATTGCGATCTCAGTAGTCGCGGCGTTCCTGTTATGGCGTGGCAAGCTGTTCTCCAGCCACTGGATGCTCTGGATCCTGCTGCTGGCCCTGCCGTTCCCGTACATCGCAAATACCGCCGGATGGATGACGGCAGAAATCGGACGGCAGCCCTGGCTGGTCTACTCCCTGATGCGCACAGCCGACGGCTATTCAAAAACAGTCTCAGCAGGGAACGGCATGTTCACCCTGCTGGGATTCATGGGCATGTACACAGTACTCGGCATCCTGTTCCTGTTCCTGGTCCGCCGCGAAATCGAACAAGGCCCAGAAGCCGAAACAGGATCACATTAGTAGCGCCGGCGTCCCGCCGGCTGTAGTGGGGGCGTCTCGCCCGCGCAGGCGCCGATCGTAGCGTCAGGGTTTTTGTGGGGACAGCCGCCCCCGGCTGTCCAGCCGCGAAAGCCTGCCCTGAGCGGAGTCGAAGGGCGGCGAAAAAATGCAGCCCACCGCTTGCCCTGAGCCTGCCGAAGGGNNGCGCAGCGCTTTAGCGCTGCGATAAGCGTCATTATTTTTCTTTGGGCTTCAGCCCCTGAGGGATCACGAGGTTAACGATGGCAACCCTTTGGTTCATGATCGTCGCAGTAATGGTGGCAGCGTACGTGGTGCTCGATGGCTTCGACCTCGGCGCCGGTGTGATCTACCTGGGCGCCGCCCGCACGCCCGACGAGCGCCGCACCATCATGCGCGCCATCGGCCCCGTGTGGGACGGCAACGAAGTCTGGCTGCTCGCCGCCGGAGGCACGCTCTACTTCGCCTTCCCGCTGCTCTATGCCTCCAGCTTCAGCGGCTTCTACCTGCCGCTCATGATCGTGCTCTGGCTGCTGATGCTGCGCGGCATCGGCATTGAACTGCGCGCGCACATGAAGAATCCCGTCTGGCTGGGATTCTTCGATACCGTCTTCTGCGTCTCCAGCCTGCTGCTGACGATCTTCTTCGGTGCGGCCCTGGGAAATGTGGTCCGCGGTGTTCCTCTCGGACCCGACGAGTACTTCTTCGAGCCGCTCTGGACCAACTTCCGCGTGAACCAGGGAACTTCCGGGACGAACAACGGCATCCTCGACTGGTACACGGTTCTCACCGGCGTGATCGCGCTGGTCACGCTGACCGCTCACGGTTCGTTGTACATCGCGGTGAAAACCGAGGGCGATCTGAACCGTCGCGCTCGTGCCGTGGCGCTATGGGCCTGGCCGGTGCAACTGGTCTTAACCGTCGTCGGATTGGTCGCGACCATCTACATCCGTCCTACGGTTCTCGACAACTACAAACAGCACTTCATCGGATTCCTCATCCCCGCCGTCGTGTACGCCGCACTCGCCCTGATGATCTATGCGATCCGCAAAGGACAAGACAAAACCGCCTTCGTCGGCTCAGCCCTCTACATCGTGGGCATGCTCGTAGGCGCGGCGTTCGCGCTTTATCCCGTCGTGCTTCCGGCCAGCACCGATCCCGCGCTCAACCTGACCATCTACAACACCGCCGCCGGCCAGCACGGCCTGACCGTCGGACTCACCTGGTGGATCCTCGGCATGATCCTCGCCCTCGGCTACTTCACCCTCCTGTTCCGCATGTTCAAAGGCAAGGTGCGGCTGGAAGGGGAAGGGTACTAAGGGCCTTGATGCAAGTGCTACCGTGGAAGAGCGGCCCTTTCAGGGTCGCGTAAGCATGTGCACTTAGTGTGGGCTTCAGCCCCTGTGGTTCGCTCGTCGCGCTTAGGTCCCGCTCCTCAGGGCAAACGGGCGTGAACACCGAGATCTTCGGCGACCTTCCGCAGCCGCTTATCCCTTGTCCACAGAAGCGTGGGCGCATCGATAAAGACAGAAGCAATCAAGTGCGCGTCCGTCAGACCGATGCCCAGGTTGTACAACCGGCGAGCCTCAATCATCAGCCGCAGTTCGCTCATCCGCGTCACTCGCACCTTAGGCAAAAGGTCGAGCAGCGTGAGTGTAGTTGTGCGGTCCTTGAGTGACCCCAAGGCAAGTTCCGCAATGATGAAGGGATGGATGACAATCTGTCCCTGGTCCAGATGTCTTCGCAACTCTTTGTCGCCCGAGCGCAGATGATCAATCCAGACCGAAGTGTCCGCGAGAATCAATCATTTCCCGCGCGACGTCGCGGGATCTTCTTCAACCGAGGCATCGAGCCTCCCAGCGACGCCAGTCTGCGAGCGCTCTCGCGCTCGATGAGAGCCTTCAGGGCCTCGCGAAGCAAGGCCGTCTTTTCCGCCACCCCGGTGAACTCCTGGGCGGTGCGTACGAGATCGTCGTCCAACGCAACGGTGGTTCTCATGGAAGCTCCTATGCACGAATTATAGCATCAAATGATGTCATAGTCTATGCCTTACGCTCTATGTCAGATTTTGCCTCCCCCAACCTATGAGTGCCGTTCACCCATCGTTGAACAGGCGCTCCGAGATCTATCGCAGGTACAGACAGGTCAGGTGGGCGCGTGGCCCCACGTGCGATGGCTTCCTTTGTGAGGCACTGCGACGTGAATTCAAGGTGTGCTCGGGCCTCAGCTTCAGTCCAGTACTTAGGTGGAGGAGAGATGCTGAGTTCCGCGGTCTCGTTAAAGGACTCTTCGCCGCTAATGGGATCAAGAAGCCCAAGAATGGCGCGCCGCTCCGCTGCAGGGAGCGGAACGTAGACCTGCAGTCCTCCGAAGAGAATCACGATCGCATAACTTTGTGGGCCAAACTCAACGTACACGGCGTGGCTTAACTGCGGCCGGAGTGCACGGATCGAGGAGGTGTCGCAGTTGGCGATACGAGCGCCCCATCCAGAACTACCGTGCAGGTACCGGGCAATGCCGCTCTCTTTCACGAACTCCTGAAATCCCATGAGGATTGCCGCATTGCTTGCGACCTTGGCTGAGAATTTGTACAGATCCTCGTTGTAGCTCAGGTCCACGGAGAGCTTTACGCCATCTAGACTCTCGCCCGCCACTTCCTCAATCTGGATTTCCTTCGCCTTACCCTTTTTTATCATGTTGGCTGCGGTCTGTTCTGCCTCAGCCCGTGAACGCGCGCGACCGCCAATGATATGGCCCGCCTCGTTCCGAAGAATTAAGGGCCGTGCAAGCTCGTATTGCGTTCCTGTTGGGCCGCTCTTGAGGTCGTATGTGGCGTTATCTATCACAAGTGCGGACGGCCAGGTAGCAGGAACGCGACCCAAATCGAGCCCGAAATGTGAAACAAAAATCTGCAACCGTTTAAGTTGTTTCGCTGCTCTACCTTCAAACGAGTGTCCAAACCGACTATTACAGTCTCGGCAAACCCGGATTGACCGGCGTCCACCGAGAAACTCCGGAAAGACGTGGTCATCAGTAAGTTCCTCGAAGGGGGGATCGGAATAAGGGCACACTTCGCCGACTTCATCATGGCGAGCAATCCCGAGAGACTTCATAACGAGATTTCTACTCTCGCAAGTATAGATTCGCAACCTAACTTCTCGCCTTGCCGTGCTCTCCAGGCTTTCTCCGCCTGTATAATCGAAGAGGGTTCTGCCTCACTTTCGCAATTCCTATCTGGAGTGTGATCCTTTGAACGCACATATGCCGCATCAACATGGACAAGGTCCCGCGCAGCAAGGCCCGCAGCCGCTGCCGGGCGTGGACGCCATCATCGCCGTCGGGTCGGGAAAGGGCGGCGTGGGCAAGACCACGCTGTCGGTGAATCTCTCCGTCGCTCTCGTCAAGATGGGCCACAAAGTCGGCCTGCTTGACGCAGACGTTTACGGTCCCAACGTCCCGCTCATGCTGGGTGTCAACTCCCAGCCGCGCATGGTCGGCGAAAACCGCATTGAGCCGATCCAGGCCTTCGGTCTGAAAGTGATTTCTGTCGGATTCCTCAATCCCGGCGACAAGCCCATCATCTGGCGCGGACCCATGCTGCACCAGATCGTGCGCCAGTTCCTGGGCTTGGTGGAGTGGGGACAACTCGATTACCTCATCGTCGATCTGCCTCCCGGCACGGGCGACATCGCGCTCTCGCTGGTGCAGACCGTCCCGCTGACGGGCGCGGTGGTGGTCTCGACTCCCTCCGACGTCTCGCTGCAGGACGCGCGCAAAGCCATCGAAATGTTCCGCCAGATGAAGGTGGACGTCGTGGGCGTGGTCGAGAATATGAGCTACTTCACCTGCCCGCACTGCCAGCACGAAGTGGACATTTTCTCCCGCGGCGGCGCCGAAAAAATGGCAGCGCAGTTCGGCGTGCCGTTCCTGGGCAACATCGCGCTCGATCCAGAAGTGCGCAAGTCGGGCGATGGTGGAACTCCGGTCGTGCTCGAAGGCGAGAACTCCCCCCATGCCAAGTCGATCTACGCCTTCGCGCAAAACGTTGTAACGCGCGCCGCGGAGATCAAAGCCAACACGCCGGCCAGCGTGATCCAGATCCAGTAGCCGTAACCGGTCCCAAATATCTTGTCATCCTGAGCAGCGGTTTTGGCCGCGAAGGATCTATGCACTCCCCGGCAAGTTGCATAGATCCTTCGCGGCCAAAACCGCTGCTCAGGATGACAATGCTGATCAGCGCTTGAACCGCGCCAACCGCCAGATCGCATCCGCCTCGCGCTCCTTCAAAATCAACTCCGCCACCATCTCTCCGACCGCAGGCCCGTGCTTGAACCCGTGCCCCGAGCCTCCACCCACAATCCACGCATTAGCCGCCACCGGATGCCGGTCGAGGATGAAGTGACTGTCGGGAGTCTGTTCGTACTGGCACACGCGAGTCTCCACTAGCGGTGCGTCTTTCAGGGCAGGGAAGCGAAAGCCGACATATTCGCGGATGTCCTTCAGCGTTTCCGGACTGACCACGCGCTCGCCGTTGGTAGGATCGAACACCGGCCCGCGCGTGTCGTCGGCAATCTTGAATCCGCGCCGGTCGCTGCCCGGGATTCCGTAACGAAAGCGTCCCCGATGATCGCCCCAGACGGGCAGATGTGCGTCGCTAAACCTATCATTCCCCGCAGCCGTGCCAAAGAAAAAGATGTCCTGCTTGGTGGCCTGCACGAGGTCGCCCACAGCTTGAGGGAACAACTGGCCAAGCCACGGCCCGCAAGCAAACACGTAGCAGTCGGCCTTGAGCTGGGAGCCGTCGGACAGCGAAAGAATGCTCAGAGGTCCATTTTCAAGGCCATCGACCAGCCCCGCCGCCTGCCGGTATTTTCCTCCCGCCGCAACGAACGCCTCCACGACCGCCAGGCAACTCGCGCGCGCGTCCAGATATCCGCATTCCGGCTCGAAGATTCCCCACTCGATCCCTTCGAAGTTGACCTGCGGCCAGCGCTTCCGCATCTGCGCGGCTGACAGCTCCTGAAACCTGATCTTCGCCGCGCGCAGCGCCTTCACGGAACCACTTTCGAACGCGTCGTCCGTCCCGGAAGCCATCCACAGCACGCCGGTGCGATGCAGAAACTGCCGCTTCCACCGCCGCTCGTACTTCGCCCATAGCCTGAGCGCGCGGGCCGCCATCTCCGTGTAAGGCTGATCGGGCCCGTAGGTGCCGCGCATCACCCGCGTCTCCCCGCCCGAAGACGCCCGCGAATTCCCCGGCCCCCATGCGTCGAGCAAAGTAACCCGCGCCCCCCGTTCCAGCAGATGCAGAGCAGTCCACCCGCCGAAAGCCCCTGCACCGATCACAGCTATGTGAAGTTTTGATTTCATGGAAAGAGAGGCTGAAGCCCAAGGTGCAGCGCCCTCACCTTGCTACAACCAAATAGCCTCCTCTTAAATCACGGCATTCGCCCTTGCGACGACCCACCGGCCGTCCGCCTCCGTCAATGCTGATCGTTTAACGCAAGCTCGAGCGAGAGTCTTCAGAACCGATTGCGGATCGCATCCATAGATCCCAGCGCCCCAGCATGCGTTTGCCTCAACAACCGACCAGCCTCGGTCTCGAATCACGCCAACATCGAGAACGCCCGCTGGCGGAAAGCTGACCTTAGCGTCCTGGAGTACACGGTTGGCGAAGTTCAGGGCTTCTTCCAACTCGGATGGTGAAGCAGGCCATTTCCCATCTTCCGTTTCAACAACTTCTCCGTTGCACGAATAGATGGAGAGCGCAACCACTCGCTTTTCGAGGACAAAGCATCGAAACTCACTCCCCCACGATACTGGCTCCGAAATAAGTACCGGACTCATCGCGCCTAGGGAATCGACCGTAGGAAGTTCACTCCCTGTCGCGTATACCCGTGCCTGAAAGCATTTGTCGTCGGCGGGCTTGACGAAGGAAGGGCGTTCTAGCTCTCTGGCCGCGGCAAGATCAGTAAATCGAATCTCGCGTCGTCTTAAATCGACGGGTATCTCTGCGACCCATGAAAGCCGTGGCTCGATCAGGGCGAGTTGCAACGAATCGGCGACCACTGCCGCAAAAAGCGGTTCTCCATATGGAACGACGTCGCGGTCAGAAAGCTCGGGAGCGGGGCGCCATGTTGGGAGTCGTTCCACGCTCCATCCCAATTCGAGAGCGGCATTCCTCAGCGCTATCGAATCAGTCGTGTACCGTGGAGACAGAATGAGCGTTCTCGTCATCCATCGACATCCTATCAATGAGTCGTGGATCCTTGGCGGTAAATCGAGCTTACCCCTGAAACACCTCGCGTCTGACCCGTTCCCAGATTCCGGCCCGGCCCCCCACTTTGGTCCAAAACCCAACCTTCTGCATCTAAAATAGTTAGGTAGAATGATTCGGACGCGGTTTTCTTTCCCCGGCTGCCGCCGTTTTGGATTGAAACAACGGACAAGACTGTCTATACCGGCTAACTATGCCTGCTGACCCCAATATCGGGAATCGCGAACGCGAAATCCTGACCGCCATCGTGGAGACCTTCATCTCCACCGGCGAGCCCGTCGGATCGCGCACGCTCGCGCGCTCGAACCGCGAAGGCCTGAGTCCCGCGTCCATTCGCAACGTGATGGCCGACCTGTCGGACGCGGGTTTCCTCGAGCAGCCGCATGCCTCCGCGGGCCGCGTTCCCACGACCGAGGCGTACCGCTATTACGTCGAACAAATCTCCGGCACCGCCCGCCTGGCTCCGCAGGAAGAGACCATGATCTCCGACTCGCTGGCCGGCATCACCGACGTGCAGGAGTTCATGGAGCGCACCTCGCACGTGCTCTCGCTGATCTCGCGCAACGTGGGCGTGACGGTGGCGACAAGCGGTCCGAAGAACGCGCTGGAGCACGTTTATTTCTCGCGCCTCGGCGACCAGAAAGTGCTGGCGGTGTTGGTGACGCGGTCCGGCTTGGTGCGCGACCGCGTGCTGCGCCTCGATCTGTCCCAGTCGGAGCTCGACCTGGCCGCCCGCTACATCAACGAAAACTTCCGCGGCTGGACCATGGAATCGATGCGCGCCGAACTCTCGCGCCGTCTGGAGCAGGAGCGCGGCGAATACGACCGCCTGATGAACTCGATCGAGCAGCTCTATAAGCAAGGAGCGCTGGCGGCTGAACATGGATCGCAAGTGGTTTTCGTCGAAGGCACGTCGAACCTGGTCACCGGCGATCAGGACCGGCAGCGCCTGCAGGAGATGCTCAAGACGCTGGAAGAGAAGGAGAAGGTCGTCCAGCTTCTGGGGGCATATCTCGACGTGAAGCAGGAAGCGGTCCGCGTGGTCATCGGGCTCGACAAGGCCCTGCCTTCGATGCAGAATTTCGTGCTGATCGGGGCCCCCGCGCACGCCGGCAACGAGGTCATGGGATCGCTGGCCGTGATTGGGCCGACGCGTATGGACTATCAGCACACCATCACCGCGGTCTCGTATATCGCGCGCCTGTTCGACAAGATTTTGAATGAATCGGAGTGACGTACACGCAGTTATGAAGAAAGCAAACGGAAAATCGGAAAGAGAAATGGCAGGACTGGATCTGGAACACGAACTTCCTCCCGGGGACGGCGACGAGAACTCCTCGGAAACCGCTGCCGGCGGAGCTGCAGTTAGCGAGACTTCCGGTCCCGGGGCAGAATTGCAGAAGCTGAAGGCCGAGCGCGACTCCTTGCTCGACCGCTTGGCCCGCGCGCAGGCTGAATTCGAAAACGCCCGCCGCCGTGCATCCAAAGAGCAGCAGGACTTCCGCGACTACGCCGCGGCCGATTCGATCAAACCCCTTCTCCCAGTTCTCGACAGCTTCGAGCGGGCCCTGCAAGTCAAGTCGGAGCCTGCCGACTTCCGCAACGGCGTCGAACTCATCTACAAACAGTTGCAGGATGCGCTGGCGAAGATCGGCGTGCGCGCCATCCCCGCCAAGGGCGAGCAGTTCGATCCGCACGTGCATGAAGCGATCGAAATGGTGGAAACCTCGGACGCGGCCGACCACGAGGTGATCGAGGAATTGCAGCGCGGCTACAAAATCAAAGACCGCCTGCTGCGTCCGGCGATGGTCAAGGTCGCAAAGAATCCCTGAAATCAGCGGTTGCAGGTTATGTTTCTAGGTGGCGCAGCGCTTGCAGCGCTGCGATTGCTGGCCCGTAGGATATGCAGGCTTTAGCCGCCGAGTCTATTTGGCTTCTTCATTGAAGGAAGGTTGATTCTGACGACGAACGCGAAACGCGACTACTACGAAGTGCTGGGCGTGACCCGCACCGTCACCGAGGTCGAACTCAAGAGCGCCTATCGCAAACTCGCGCTCCAGTACCATCCCGACCGCAATCCCAACAATCCGGATGCGGAAGAAAAATTCAAGGAAGTAAGTGAAGCCTACGCCGTGCTCGCCGATACCGACAAGCGCGCTGTATACGACCGCTACGGCCACGCCGGACTCGGCGGCGGCTCCGGCCAAGCGGGCGGCTTCGATCCCACCGTCTTCCAGGACTTCAGCGACATCTTCGGAGAATTTTTCGGCTTCGGTGATATGTTCGGCGGTGGTGGCAGCGGAGGCCGTCGCAGTCGCGTGCAGCGCGGCGCCGATCTCCGCGAAGACCTTACCCTTGAGTTCGAGGAAGCATTCTTCGGCACGGAGTCGCGCGTCACGGTCCGCCGCCACGAAGCGTGCGAGGATTGCCGTGGGTCCGGCGCAGCCCCCGGGAAGGGGCCGACCACTTGCCGATCCTGTAACGGCCGCGGCCAGGTGCGCTACCAGCAGGGATTCTTCAGCATTGCCCGTACTTGTCCCACCTGCCAGGGCGCAGGCAGCGTCATCACCGATCCTTGCCCGAAGTGCAAAGGAGAAGGCCGCGTTCTGCGCCAGCGCACCGTCGATGCCAAAGTTCCTGCAGGCGTCGAAGATGGAACGCGCATCCGCTTTTCCGGCGCAGGCGAAGTCGGCCAGTTTGGCGGACCCGCGGGAGACTTGTACGTCGTGCTGCACGTCAAGGAGCATCCCTTCTTTGCTCGCGAAGGCAACGACCTGCACTGCGTCGTCCCGATCTCGGTGGCGCAAGCCTCCATGGGCGCAGAAATCAAAGTGCCCACCATGGAAGGCGGGCACAGCCTGAAAATCCCCGACGGCACGCAGCCCGGCGCCACGTTCCGCATCCGCAACAAAGGTGTACCCGTGTTAAACGGGCACGGCAAGGGCGACTTGTATGTCCAGGTTCTCGTTCAGATTCCGACCAAGCTCAACAAGCGCCAGAAAGAATTGCTGCAGGAACTTGATGTGCTTTCAAAAGTCGATAACCAGCCCATGCTGCGCTCGCTGCTCGGTAAGATGAAAGACATTTTCGGATAACCAAGAGCAGCCCGGCGCAGGTGGTCCGGGCGCAGCCGCGAAGCGGCGAAAGAATGCAGCCCACGGCGCAAGCCGTGGGATTTGGCAACCACAAATCGATCAGCCCCATCGGGGCGAAAGAAGAGTCCTCTTGCGCCGCGATTGACGACGCACCCTCGATCCCCATGACCCGCCGCCGATGGATCGCCGATGAAGTCTCGGGCAACCATGCCGCCCTCACCGACGAACACGCCGATCATCTCGTCCGCGTCCTGCGAGCCCGCGTCGGTCAGGAATTCGATATCGCCACCGGCGCCGTAGTCCGCCATGGACGCATCGTTACTATCCAGGAGGGCCGAGTCGAGTTCGAACTGGGGGAAGAAGTTCCCGCAGCCACCGTCCCCAACATCACGCTGCTGCTCTCCATCTTCAAATTCGATCGCATGGAGTGGGCGATCGAGAAATGCACCGAACTGGGTGTCTCCCGCATTGTCCCGGTCATTGCTCGCCGCACCGATGCGCACCTGGCTTCAGCTGCAGGGAAACGTGCCGAGCGTTGGCGTAGAATCGCGATTCAGGCTACCGAGCAATCGCGCCGAGCCAACCCTCCTGAAATCGCGGCACCACTGAAGCTGAAAGATGCGGTGATCGATGGCGCAGCGCGCTTGCGGATTGTTCTCGCTGAATCGGAGCAGGAAACCCCGCTGCGCGATGCCCTCGTCTCGCATCCTGCACGCGAGATCGTTCTAGCTGTCGGCCCCGAGGGCGGTTGGGCGGAAGACGAGTTGCAACTCTTCCAGAAATCCGGCTGGACCTCCGCTTCCCTGGGGCCGACGATCTTGCGCGCCGAAACCGCCGCTATCGCCGCCACTGCGATCACAATCTCAGAACTCGCCTGATTGCCATCTGGGCCCTCCCCGCGAGAAAATCTGCCTATGAACAAAGGACACATCTACTTCGAAATCCAGGCCGACGACACCCAGCGCGCGCTCAATTTCTACTCTCAAGTCTTTGGTTGGAAGTTTTCCGAGGTCAAGGGCCTCCCCATCCCATACTGGCCGATCGAGACCGGAGGCTCACGAGGTGGCTTGCTGCAGCGCCCAGCCAAAACGCCGCCCCCTCAGTCGGGCACGAACGCCTTTGTCTGCTCGCTCGAGGTAGAGGATTTTGACGCAACCGCCGCGACAATTCTGAGGCAGGGCGGCATCGTCGCACTACCCAAGTTCGCGGTCCCTAAGACGTGCTGGCAGGGCTACTTCGTCGACACCGAGGGCAACACTTTCGGCATTTTTGAAGTCGACGCGCACGCCGGAAACTAGAAGTTCGTTGGAAATCCCGAGGCGGGCTGTTGCTGAGCCCGCCGTGTATGCTGGCGGCCGAGCAATCATCGTGTGCCACGATCGTTCCACTTTGCACATCTCCGGCAGGTGGTATCCTGACCCCAGATGCCGCCGTCGAAGTCCAACTCCAGTCCCGCTCGATTCACTCCAGACGAATCCCAGCACGAAGCCATCGAACACGTTCACGGACCCATGCTAGTGATCGCAGGCGCCGGCACCGGCAAGACCTCAGTCCTGACTCACCGCATCGAACGCCTCGTTCGCGAGGGCCACGCCCAGCCTCACGAAATCCTCGCGCTGACCTACACCGTCAATGCGGCCAAGGAGATGCGCGACCGCGTGGGCAAGTTGATTGGTAGCAGGGAAGTGAACGCCGCCACCTTCCACGACTACTGCCTCGACATGCTCAAGCGCGTCCACAAAGATTTCGGCGTCCTGGACGACAAGGATCTCTGGATCTACCTGCGCCGCCGCATTCGCGAACTGCGGCTCGAGTACTACATCCGCGCTGCCAATGTTCCGCAGTTCCTGAACGACCTGCTGGAGTTTGTCAGCCGCTGCCACGACGAACTGGTCACGCCCGAGAAATACGCCGACTATGTCGAGCGCCTGGAGCGCAAAGAGGTTCCCATCCCGCGCGTCGTGAAATCCAAGGTCGTTCTCGATGACCAAGAGGTCCTGGGCCGATGTCGAGAAATCGCCCGCGTATTCACCACCATGGAGCGCTGGCTGAGGGACGAGAATCTCGGAACCTTCAGCCACATGATCACGCGCGCGCACGCCTTGCTCCACGGCGATGAAAGTGCTCTGGCCGAGGCACGTTCCCGGGCCCGCTTCATCCTCGCCGACGAATTTCAAGACGCTAACTTCGCTCAGATTCAGATTCTCGCCCGCCTCGCCGGACCCGGCGGAAACCTCTTCGCCGTCGGAGATCCCGACCAGGCGATCTACCGCTTCCGCGGCGCATCCAGCGCGGCCTTCGAGTTGTTCGGCCGTCATTTCCCCAACGCCAAACGAGTTGTCCTGGAAAAGAATCGCCGCTCCACCACGCCCATCCTGCGCAGCGCATTCGCCCTGATCGACAAGAATCCGCCGGTATTCGCGAAGCATGCTGACGGCAAAGTTGCTTACCGCCGCGCTCCGCTCCAGTCCGCCCGCGAAGAGGAAGCGATCAGAGCAGGAACGCAGCTCCCCAGCCCCTTGGTTGCTGTCGTGGTTTTGACCAGTAAAGACGCCGAGGGGCCCGATCTTGTCGCCGTACTCCGCGACGCGCAAAAAAAATCGAAGTGCAGGTGGTCCGACTTCGGCATCCTCTACCGCTCGCACTACCAGCGCGACGATGTCGTGCAGGAACTGGCCGAAGCTGGAATCCCCTTCATCATCGAGAGCATGGACATCTCCGACACTCCCGAGGCTCGGGACCTGTTCGCCTGCCTGAACGCGATCGTTTCCGCTGGAGATGACGTCAGCCTGTTTCGCGTAGCGGCTCTCCCTTGCTTTCACGTCGATCCCGAACAGCTTCGCAATGTCATGCGCTCGATTGCCCGCGATAACCGGGAAAGCCAGATCGTCCCGCTCTCTGCCGCCCTCGGCCGCGTCAGCGGTGGTGCCGAAGTGCTTGCGGCGGTTCAGCGCACCCGCGAAGACATCCGCCGCAAGGCCGCCAAGGCTCGCGCCGCGCTCGACATCATCGTCAAGCAGTTTGCGCTCGACGCCTCCTCGCCCATTCTTCAGGCCGCCTTAAAGTTCGTAGAGAGCTGGGAAACAAAGAAGGTCAACAAGACCACCGACCTCGAAGAACTGGTCGACTATCTCGGACTCTTCCGCGAGGCCGGCGGAGTGATTCCAATGGAAGCTCGCGAAAGTGAGAACGCTGTCCGCCTCATGACCGCGCACGGCGTCAAGGGACTGGAATTCCCCCACGTCTTCATCCTCCGCGCCAATCCGCCTGCGTTTCCCGCTTCTTTCAAGGAGACACTGGTCGCCTTTCCGTGCGAGCTGCGCGACCAGGATTCCATCACCGAGGCAGACGATAAGACTCTGCACGACCAGGAAGAGCGCCGTTTGTTCTACGTCGCCATGACCCGCGCCCGCGATTCGCTCCACATCTACGCGAAGCAGGGATCCGGCAAAATCAACAAGAATCCCGCCGGATACATGCGCGATCTGATCGAGGACAAGAGCCTCTCCCGCTGGCTGGCTGCAATCCCGGCGCGCGGCACACAGCAAACGCTCGATATCTTCGGCGCGGCCTCGGTCGCGTATCCAGCGGAATCGCAGACGAACGTGTGGTTTGAACTCCCCGTCCTCCCCGGTTTGCATAGCCGGCTCAGCGCGTCCGCCGTCGACACCTACGAGCGCTGCGGATTGCAGTTCAAGCTCGACCGCGACTGGCGCTTATCCGACAAGCCGGCCGCTGCCATGCAATACGGCGCTTCGATCCATCGCGTGCTGAAGACCTATTTCGATTCTGTAAACCTCGGTCGCCCCAAGACCGACGACCAGCTCATCGACCTTTTCCGCCTCGATCTGGCTGACACCAAGATCCAGGAGGCTTACCAGCACGAGCTCTACGAAAAGCAGGGTGTTGAACAATTGCGTGACTTTCTCGCCAAGGTACGGGCTCTTCCATCGCCGGAGGTTCTCCACACCGAGCAGTCCTTTGAGATTCGCGTGGGAGAGACCGCTGTGGTCGGCCGCATCGATCGCATCGACCGCCGACCCGACGGCAGCGTGGCCATCGTCGATTACAAAACCGGCAAGGCCCGCGATCAGGAGGACGCCGACGAGAGCCTGCAGTTGTCCCTCTACGCGATCGCGGCGCGCGAGAAATGGGGATTCACCGTCGGCGCGTTGATTTTCTACAACCTGGAAGAAAATGTCCCGGTCATCACCACCCGCACCGAGGCCCAGCTAATTGCCGCCCGCGGCCGCGTTGAAGCCGCTGCCCAGGGGATTGCCGACGGCCTCTTCAAAGCGAAGCCCGGGATTCACTGCAATTTCTGCGCGTATCGGAGTCTGTGTCCTGAGAAGGAGAAGCGGATTCCGCATCCCGTGGAGAGCACCGCCAAGCGCCCGAACTAGCCAGATCCGATCGAAGAATTTCCGCCACAAAAAACTTAGGGGACGCTCTTGAGCGTCCCCTTGTTTACTCGTACCGAACTTTCTTAATGCTTCTTTTTCTTCTTTGCCTTTTTCTTGGTTGCCATTGTTCCTATTCTCCCTTCCATTTTTCATGGAAAATGTCGCAGCGGTCTTTTACTGCAACTAGTTGATGTATAGAGTTAATGAAAAATGAAGTCAAGAAAAAAATGATGATCGATCGGCGCAAGTTGTGACACCAAAGTCACGCCGAGAGAACTTCAGAAGCAAAAGTCAACAAGAATTTTGCAGAGCGCGTCGAGTTGCGAGCGGTTTTCATCCCGCGTGTGCGTCAAGAACTGCATCCGGCGCGGCACACGTCGGCAAGAACCGCACTCTCTCATCCCACCACACGCAACCCGTCGCGTTGCCTCCGCATGCGACGCATTCCCGCGCTCTTGCATCTATAATGAGGTCGCGAAATCTTCGCGGGAGCTTGATTCATGGCCTCTTTTGACGATGTTGTCATTATCTCCGGCTGCCGCACCGCCGTCGGGAAATTTCAAGGCAGCCTCTCCGACCTCTCCGCCCCGCAACTCGGCGCCATCGCAGTCCGCGAGGCGGTGAAGCGTGCCGGTGTCGATCCAGCGCAGGTCGATGAATGCATCATGGGCAACGTCCTCTCCGCCGGACTCGGCCAGAATCCCGCGCGACAGGCCGCAATCTACGGCGGACTCTCTCCCACGACAGGTGCCATGACAATCAACAAGGTTTGCGGCTCCGGATTGAAATCCGTCGCTCTCGCAGCGCAAGCGGTACAGACCGGAAATAGTTCCATCGTCGTCGCCGGTGGCATGGAATCGATGACCAACGCCCCCTATCTTCTGCCCCAAGCGCGCAAGGGATATCGTCTCGGTAATGCTCAGATCGTCGACTCCATGGTGCACGACGGCCTTTGGGATATCTACAACGACCATCACATGGGCATCACCGGCGAGAATGTGGCCGAGAAATATGGCATCTCGCGCGAGGAGCAAGATGAATTCGCTTTGCACTCGCACCGCAAGGCGCTCTCCGCGATCAAAGAATGCCGCTTCAAATCGCAGATCGTTCCCGTCGAGATTCCCGCGAAGAAGAAAGGCGCTCCTCCAACGATCTTCGACAAAGACGAAAGCCCCCGCGAAGACACCACCATCGAAGTGCTGCGCGCCCTGAAGCCCGCGTTCAAGAAAGATGGCACTGTCACCGCCGGCAACGCACCCGGTGTCAACGACGGCGCGGCGGCGTTGCTCGTCACCAGCGACAAGCGCGCGGCCGAACTCGGCGCGAAGCCCATGGTCCGAATCGTCGCTCAGGCGACCAGCGGTGTCGAACCCAAATGGGTCATGATGGCTCCCGTTGGTGCCGTCCGCACGATCTGGGAAAAAACTGGCTGGAAGAACGAAGACGTCGACCTCTACGAACTCAACGAAGCTTTCTCCGTCCAGGCGCTGGGTGTAATGCGAGAGTTGGGCCTGAATCCCGACAAGGTCAACGTGAACGGCGGCGCTGTAGCCATCGGCCATCCCATCGGCGCCAGCGGCGCGCGCGTCCTTGTCACGCTGATCTACGAAATGATTCGCCGCGACGTAAAGCGCGGCATCGCCGCCCTCTGTCTCGGCGGAGGCAACGCCGTAGCCATGGCCGTCGAACGCTAGGAAGATCCAGGTGCAGATAAGCTCAGGTGGAGATGGGCTTATGTGGTGACGGCCGCCTCGGCCGTCAGGGTTTTCGCGAAGCTCTGTCCCCGCATCCAATCCTCTGTGATCAGTGGAGGCCTCCATGTGGAATTGTCGCGCACTCGTATTCTTCTTCTTGCTGACTGGTTCTGCTTTGTTAGCCCAAAGCCGTTTCAACGGCACCTGGGAAATGAAGATGGATACACTCCAGTTCTCCGGCCCTCCCGAAGAATATCTGCTCGTCAAAGGCACCTACCACTGCGAGACCTGCGTCCCAAAGGTCGACGTGGAAACTGACGGGACCGATCATAAAGTCTCCGGGCATCCCTACGACACACTCGCGGTGCGCATCCTGGACAACCACTCGGTCAAGTTCACCATGAAGAAAGACGGCAAGACCACGTTCGAGTGCATCGAAACGGTTTCCTCGGACGATCGCTCAATGACGGAAGAGTTCACGAATACGGAGGAAGTGGAGACGGTCACCGGAAAAGCAGGATTCACTCGACTCGCCCAAGGGCCCCCAGGTTCGCATGCGCTCTCGGGCAAGTGGAGCATGCAAACCGTCAAGAACGCGACCAGCGCCGGCACTCTGACTACGTATCAGAGCATCGCCAATGGAATGAAGATCTCGGACGGAAGCTTGAGCTACGAGGTAAAGTTTGACGGCAATGACTATCCCGCAGACGGAGATGCCCACGCCACCGTGTCGATCAAGCTGATCGATGAGTATACGATCGAGGAAACTGATAAGCAGGACGGAAAAGTGATGACAGTTGCCCGCATGACCGTATCCAAAGACGGCAAGTCAATGCGAGTTGAATCCTCGGACAAGAGACGCTCTAGCACGATGACCTATACTGCCGAGAGGCGCCCGTAGGCCTTACATAGCCCCCGACGACACCGGCAGCGTCACCGTAAACACCGATCCCCCCTCGGGAGAGTTCGCCGCTTCAACACTGCCGTTGTGCTCTTTCATCACCGACTTGCAGATGCTGAGCCCCAACCCCGTCCCGCGACCGGGCCGCTTCGTCGTATAAAACGGATCGAAGATGCTCGTCAGGTTCTCCTTCGGGATGCCGGGCCCGTCATCGTGAAAGCTCACCCACACCGAGTTGTCCCCGCGACCCAACCGGATGCGCAGCGTCCCTTTATCCCGAGCCTCGCGGATTGCCTGCTCCGCGTTAACAATAAGATTCAGAAACACCTGCATCAACTGGTGAGGATCCCCCAGCGCATAAGGCACTCCAGCTTCTTTCAGAAAGTCCACGGTAATGCTGTTCTTGCGCAGCGAATACGCATGCAGGTTCAACGTCCGCTCCACCACCTCCACCAGGTTGATTCTGCTCTTGCCCGGAGCCGGTGGCCGCGAGAAATACGTCAGGTTCTGGACGATCTCCGCGGCCTTGCGCGCCTGTTGCTGCAGCATCCCAAGCTGCTTCCGCGACCCTTCGTTGGTCTCGGTGTCCTGCAGCAGTTCGCTCACGCCCATGATGGTGGTCAACGGATTATTGAGTTCGTGGGCGACGCCGCCAATCATCGCCCCCATCGCTGCCAGACGCTCGCTCTGCACCACCTGCTGTTCCAGCTTTCGTTCCAGAGTAATGTCGCGCACCGAAACAATGACCCCGCTGATCTTCGCATCCGCATCGACCAGCTGGCTGCCCGCGGCACGCATCGTCCGCCAGTTTCCATCGCGGTGCCGCGCTCCATATTCCGCCGACGCGAACACCTCTTTGCCGGAAACAATATTGTGGTAAAGAGCAGCCAGCTCCGGGGAATGATCGTCCAGTTCTGAGATCTTCTTCCCCAGCATGTTTTGCGGCTCGTAGCCCAGCAGATCGTGAGCCCGCGAACTCACGAACGTATACCGTTCCTCGAGATCCACCACCAGAATCAGATCCGGGAAGCTCTCCAGCAGTCGCGCCCGGAACTCCTCCTGCTGCGCCAGTTGCCGCTCCATCTTCCGCCGTTCGGTAATGTCGACCAGCGTTCCCTGGTAGCGGACGATGTTTCCCGACGCGTCCCAAACCGCGCGTGAGGAATCGAGAAACACCGCGGCAGTTCCATCCTTGCGGCGGAGTTTGACCTCCCGCGTGCGCACCCCCCCGCGGTCGTCCACCGCCCGCCCTAGCACCGGTTGCCCAGCGTCGAAATTCAAGGACTCCGGTTCCACCGCCAGCAGTTCCCGCTTCTCCGCGTATCCCAGCAGGTTCACCAAAGCCGGATTCGCGTCCAGCAAGTGTCCCTCAGGGGTGCTGAAGTACACGCCTTCCTGCAGGGTCTCGAACAATTCGGTGAAGCGCATCTCCTTCTCGCGCTGTTCGGTGACGTCGCGCCCCAGCATGCTCGCGCCTACGACCTCATCGCCTTTCACGATGCCATTCAAGACGCATTCAAAATAAAGTGGGCGCGTACTATTCTTGAGCCGGATCCGCACCGTCCCCGCCCACCGCTTCTTTTCCAGAAAGCGCCCCAGGCCGCGCTCTACATCTTCCCGGGTCGGTTCCTCAATCAGGTCGTAGATCTTGCATCCAACCAGTTCCGAATAGGACAGTCCGGTCAACTCCGTAATGCGCTTGTTGACCGTCCGCAGCGTGCCGTCGAGCGACACCGCGCACGCCGGATCATCAAAGGAGTCGATCAACTCCTTGAAGTTGCGCTGCGAGCGCATGATGACCTGACTGAGCTGGTCGAGTTGCTCTTCCGAAGGCGCTGCTCCCACGTGCTCCTGCAGTCCGCGCAGCAATACTTTGAGCTCGCCGACTTCGCGCCGGCGTCCATAGGCGTACACCGCGAACAGTATTGAAAGGGTCACGATCCCGAAAGGAATGGCGCGGAGCTGAAGCGGAATGTTCTCCAGCCTCTCATAGAGCAAGCCTGCCAGGGCGAACGCCAGAAGCAGCATGAACCCCAAGATCCAGCGCCACAGTTGGGATTCTTCTCGGTCGAGATTGCCCGGGGGGCGAGGGGTACGCGAGGTATTAATGGGGTCCAGGCTCATGAGGGAAGACTGCCGATCCTAACTAAAACCATCCTAATTCTATACTCTTCGGCGGAACATTGGCCTTGTTGGACATCTTGGTACGCAACGCCCTGCGGGCAGCCGGTCTCAAACGCGCGCAAAACGAGAGTTGCGTTTTACGGCTTAGGAAGAAGGCGAAGGCCGTAACGAGACTTCGCTTCAGCGATGCCGCAGCTACACGCATCAGTCTCGGTTTCGGCTGCTGCCATTGGCACGGCAAGTGCGCCGCGAACCGGACACGGCTTCGCATGCCTGGGGGAACCCCAATTTCCAGGATGCCTATTCTTGCCGAAGGGCACTCATCGGCTCCACTCGCGCCGCCCGTCGCGCCGGGACGTAGGTTGCCAACACGGCAACCAGGATGATGGCGACCACCACGATAAGGTAAACCGCCGGCTCGCTCACGTGGAGACCGACAAATAAAGCTTCGAAGAGTTTCGGCAGCGGCAGTGCTAGCGCGAGTCCCACGACCCCTCCCACCGCCGTCATCTTCATCCCCTCGCCAAGTACCATCCGCAGGACGTCTTGGCTTTTTGCTCCCAGGGCCATGCGTATTCCGATTTCGTGCGTTCTCTGCCCGACCGAATAAGCGATCATGCCGTAGATCCCGATCGCGGCCAGCGTGAGCGCCAGCAGGGCGAAAGCGCCGAGCATGCGCACGAACAGCGTGTTCCCTCCCTTCTGCGACTCGATCAGTGCGGGCATGCTCATCACGTGTGCCAGGGGAAGGTCGACGTCCATCTGCGCCACCGTGTCGTGCAGCGCAGAAGCGAGCACGTTCGGATTGGAAGTGGACCGCACGATCACCGAGAAAGAAGATACGGGCCGTTGCAGAAACGGCTCGTAGACTTCCGGGTCGTCGCGCGTGGATTCGGAATACGTCTTCACATTGCCGACCACTCCCACGATCTCGCTCCAATCTGGCGTCACGCCACTGACCTCAAGCCGAATTCGCTTTCCGAGCGCTTCCTGGGCGGGCAGATATTGGTCTACAAACTTCTGGTTGACCAGCACCACCCGCGGTGCGGCGGGGGAATCCATCTCAGTGAAGGTCCGGCCACGCAACAGCGCGATGCCTGCCGTTCGGAAGTAGTCCGGCGTAACCACAGAATCGAGCGCGCTCAGCGCTTGGCTGGCCGGCAGATCCGGTTGGCCTTGAATCCGCAGACTCAGGCTGCCCGTGAAGGTTGCCGGCAAATCGGACGCCACTGCTGCCGCCTCGCTGCCCGGAATATGTTGCAATCGGGAAATCAGATCCCGAACGAAGAGGGTCTGCCGTGAGGCGTCGTTGTATCGTGCCTTATCTAGGGTCAGGCCTGCGGTGAGGAGGTGTTCTGCCTTAAATCCCAGATTCTGATGCTCAATCACGAAAAGTGCGCGGATGAGCAGCCCGGTCCCAACCAGAAGAACCAAAGCCAGCGCGATCTCGCCGGTGACCATCACCGTCCGCAGGCGACTATGCGAACGGCTCGGCGACGCCGTGCGGCCTTCGTCTTTTAGATTCGTGGTGATATCGGTTCGAGACGCGTTCAGCGCCGGCGCAAGAGCGCAGAGCACTGCGCAAGCCAGCGACAGCCCCGCTGAGAAGAGCAGAACGTTCCAATCCAGACTCAAGGGCACGGCGCTGATTTCATCGTTGAAGGTCATCCTGGCCCGAACCAGGTTGATGCCCCAAAACGCCAGCAGAAGACCAAGGCCACCACCGAGAACGGCGATCGCCAGGCCCTCGGTCAGCAATTGCCGGATGACGCGCAGACGGCCGGCTCCAAGAGCGCGGCGAATGGCCAGTTCCCTCCGGCGTCCCGTCGCCCGGGCCAAAAGCAACCCTGCCACATTGGCGCAGGCAATCATCAGAACAAACCCTACCGTCGTCATGATGATCGCCAATGCGTTGCGAATGCCGAAACTGTAGATGAGGAAATCGGGCAGCGTCCGCACGGTCGCACCCCAACCTTTCTCGGTCTCGGGAAAGCTCTCCGCGGATTGGCGGGCCAAGGTGCCGAACTCGGCCTTGGCCTGTTCGAGGGTGACCCCTGGCTTCAACCGCGCGAACAAGCGGAGCCACCGGTCGTGACGGGCTGCCGCAGTCTGATCCGCAGGCGCCAGCACGAGCGGCGTCCACAGTTGCGGCGTGTAGCCCAGCAAGCGGAAGTTCGCTGGCATGACACCGATTACCGTGTAGTTCTCCCGATCGAGCCGGATTGTGCGCCCGATGACGGAAGGGTCGAAACCGAATTGCCGCTCCCAGAGTTCGTGGCTCAGAATGACGACGTGATCCTGCCCGGCTAGGTCTTCTCCGGCAGCGAACGTGCGCCCGAGTTGCGGGGTCACGCCCAACACGCTGAAATAATTCGGAGACACAGCCGACGAGCGCACCGCCTCCGATTGTTGCTGTAGCGTCAGACTGACCGTGCGATATTCATTCGCTGCGGCCATGTCTGCGAATACGTGGTTCGCTTCGCGCCACGCCAGATAGTTGGGCACCGAGACGGGACTGGCATCGGCTTGAAAGCCCCGCGCCGGATCGATGGTCGAAACCACCGCTACGCGCTCTGGCTCACGACCGGGCGGCCGCCGCAACAGGAACGCGCTCACCAGACTAAACATCGTGGCGTTTACGGCGATACCGAGCCCCAGAGTTAGCACAGCAATTCCGGTGAATCCGGGGTTCTTTCGCAACTGCCGCAGCGCATATCGCAAGTCTTGAACCATCGTTCCCATAGCCCGTTCACTCCTGTTGAGCCAGTCGCCGGCGAGATATACGAACCACTCCGAGAGAGAGCAAGTGTCACACCAGATTGCTGGAGCCGTAGCCCGTTGGCAATAAAGGAAGAAACGGCATCCGAACGCGTCATGTCGAAATGAATCTGTCCGAACATGGACCCGGGTGCCCGAGAACGGACAGTGGCAGTCCGCTCCGGCCCCAGCACTCGGTGGGTTTTCCACAGCCTCTTGGTGACATCCGTCACAGCCAACGCCAGCCTCGAATCCGTAAGGTAGGTATCTGGCACATCAGGACTCCGTGTCTCCCGGGTGCCCCGTTTCTCGCGTTCTGTGCGAGAAGCGGGGATTTCGACCTCATGCTCTACAAAACTCTCAGCGCCGCCGTCTATGGCATCGACGCCAACATCATCCAGGTCGAGGTCGACTGCTCCGGCATCAAGTGCGATCAGGACCACTTCCACACTGTCGGCTTGCCCGACGCCGCTGTGCGTGAGAGCCGCGACCGCGTCCGCGCCGCGCTGAAAAACTGCGGCTACGACATTCCCCCCACGCACATCACCATTAACCTCGCTCCGGCCGACATCAAGAAAGAAGGCTCCGGGTTCGATCTGCCCATGGCCCTCGGCATTGTCGGAGCTTACGGTGGTCTCACCAAGAAGGAAATGTCCGACTGCCTTTTCGTCGGAGAACTCTCCCTCGACGGCGGTGTGCGCAGCGTTCGCGGAGCCCTGCCCATCGCGATCGAAGCTCGCGGACGCAAAATTTCCCGCATGGTCGTCCCCGAAGCCAACGCCAAAGAAGCTGCCATGGTCGGCGGCGTGGATGTCTACCCCGTGCGCTCGCTCCTCGACGTGATCCACTTCGTGAACTCTGGCAACGGCATCCTCCCCGTCAAGGCCGACGGCGATTCACTCCTACGAGAATCGCAACAGTTCTACGTCGACTTCAAAGATGTTCGCGGACAGCAGACCGCCAAGCGCGCCATTGAAATCGCCTGCGCCGGAGGCCACAACATCCTCATGATCGGCCCGCCAGGCTCCGGCAAAACCATGCTGGCCAAGCGCATGCCTACGATTCTTCCGCCGTTCACTTTCGAAGAAGCGCTGGAGACAACGAAGATCCACAGCGTGGCCGGAGTGCTCGACCAAGGCACGGGCCTGGTCGGCACGCGCCCCTACCGCTCGCCGCACCATACCATCTCCGACGCCGGCCTGATCGGCGGCGGCGTCATCCCGCGTCCCGGCGAAGTCTCTTTGGCCCACAACGGCCTGCTCTTCCTCGACGAGCTGCCCGAATTCCCCCGCAACGTGCTCGAAGTCCTTCGCCAACCGCTCGAAGACGGCACAGTGAGCATCGCTCGCGCCTCCATGTCCCTCACGTTCCCCGCGCGCTTCATGCTCGCCGCCGCCATGAATCCCTGCCCTTGCGGTTTTCACAACGACCGCACCCGCGACTGCCAGTGCACCACTCCCATGATCCAGCGCTATGTCTCGAAAATTTCCGGCCCGCTCATGGACCGCATTGACATCCACATCGATGTCCCGGCCGTGAACTACAAGGAAATGCGCTCGACCAACGAACCGGAGAACTCGGCCACGATTCGTGAGCGCGTCATCCGCGCCCGCCAGAAGCAACTGGAACGCTTCGCCTCCTCCCGCCAGAAGCTTTATTGCAACGCGCAGATGTCCTCCCGCCACATCCGCACCTTCTGCGAACTGTCCGCCGATTGCGAACGCCTGCTCGAGCGCGCCATGACCCAGCAGGGACTGAGCGCCCGCGCCCACGACCGCATCCTGAAAGTCGCCCGAACCGTCGCCGACCTGGAAGACTCGGCTAACTTGGAGCCCAAACACATCGCCGAAGCGATCCAGTACCGCAGCCTCGACCGCACGTACTGGGCGTGAGGCTAACAACGTCAAAAATCTGCGCCTTATGTGCCGATCCCTCCAATTCTGCTAAGCTTTTTGCCGTACATCGAAAATAGAGGACTCAACCGTGGAAGTGGTAGCTGGGGTAGATCTGGGCGGAACAGCAATCAACTACACATTAGTGAACGCCGCGAAAGAACAGTTCCTCATCGATGGACTGTGCGAGCATCCGGCACTTTCCAAGCAGGGGCCGGAGGTCTGCCTCCAGCAGATTGCGGACGGTTTGAAGATCGCCACCGATCTTGCCGGCGTTGCGCTTGACCAGATCGTCGCCATTGGCCTCGATACTCCGGGGCCCTCCAGTGCCGCTGGCCGTCTCAGCGCGCGCGGCTCCACGAACTTTGTACATCCCATGTGGGCTGGGTTTGATATCCGCGAGGGCCTGGCACACAAACTCGGGAAGCCCGTCTCCTACCTGAACGATGCGAACGCCGCCGCGCTCTGGGGGCACTACGCGATCTTCGGCGCCAACAGCCGCGAAACGTCGATTTCCGATGTCGTCGGCACCGGGAATGGCGGAGGCATCATCCTTGACGGCAACGTCGTGAAGGGCAAGAACGGGTTCGGCGGAGAACTCGGGCACGTGCTAATTCCCTACCAGAGCATCGCCGGAATCGAGGGCATTGAGCCCCATTGCAATTGCGGGAGAATTGGTGATCTGGAGTCGCTGTGCTCCCTCACCGCGATCGAGAGGACTCTGCTGCCGTATCATCTGCGTCGCTATCCGGACCATCCTTTAGCGAAGCAGGAACCACATCAGGCGGCTAAGAACGTGCGCGGCCTCGCCGATCAAGGGGATGCAATGTGCAAAGAGATTTTCCGGGTTCAAGCTCACGCCTTGGGACTTTTCTTCGATGAGATGGTGAATACTTTTGACCCCGATGCCTTGATCGTAGGTGGCGGTGTCCTCGAAACCAGTCAGGAATTTCAAAAGTGGTTTCTGGCGGAGATCCGCGTGGGAATGCCCACCCAACGCGTGGAGCAGGCAGACATTCCCATCCACGTCATGCCAAACGGAGATACCGCTGGTGCGCGCGGCGCTGCGCTGGAAGCATTGGCTCTTGCCAGGCAGAGCGGCCTCGCATAGCCGATACTAGAATCCCTTCGCCTTCAGCATCACATCCAGATCCTCTGCATGAATTGCCCGCACCATCGCGTCTTCTCGCAACAGGTCGTTCTGAAACACCAACTGTGCCAGCGATTCTTCCAGCGTGAACGACCCTTGCTTGCGGGTGATAGTAATTTCCTGATGCAGATGCTGTAGCGCGTTCTTGCGAATATGCTGCCGCGCCCCGTATCCCACCATCAGCAGTTCTGCCGCCGGCACACGTCCGCCGTTCCGCCGCGGAATCAAAGTCTGCGTCAGCATCGCGGCCAGGGCCATCGCCATCTCCGCGCGCACTGAGTGCTGCCGCTCCTGCGGAAACGAGTCCGCGATACGCGACACCGTCGACGCCGCGTCGGTCGTGTGCAGCGTCGTGAACACGAGATGCCCCGTCTCAGCCGCCGAAAGCGCAATCCGAGCCGTTTCCGGATCCCGCATCTCCCCCACAACGATCACGTCCGGCGCCTGCCGCAGCGCCGCCCGCAGCGCAGTAGGGAAGTCCGGCGCATCGATTCCGATCTCCACCTGTTCGATCACACTCAGCTTGTGCCTGTGCTCGTACTCGATCGGATCTTCAATCGTCACGATATGCCGCGTTTCTCGCTGGTTGATTTCGTTCACCAGCGCCGCCAGCGTCGTGGTCTTCCCCGATCCCGTCGCCCCCCCGATAATCACCAGGCCTCGCCGCAACTTGGCCAGAGCGGCAATCCCAGCCGGTAAGTGAAGTTCTTCGAGCGCTGGTACCTTCGACGGCAGCGCCCGCACCGTCGCCGCCGCACGCCCCCGCTCACGATGCAGATTGATGCGGAACCGCCCTAATCCTTCCACTCGATACGACGAATCTGCGATGTGCGTTCGCTCGTACTCTTCCCGTGCATGCTCCGCCATGGCAGGCAGCACCGCAGCTTCGATCTCGTCGCCAGTCAGCGGACTGTCTCCGATCACGACCAGCGTTCCCTCCACGCGGATCGACGCCGGGGCCAGCGGCACCAGCAGCAGATCGCTGCCCTTTCGCGAGACCAGTTCTTCCAGCCACGAATGGAGCGGCACGGACTCGTGCGCTGAGTGAATGACCTGAACGCGTGCAGGATTTCCTTCGGCTGTCATCGTCCTAGCTTAGATGCAGGAGACGGAGTCGCGCACCTGCTCATGTGAGGCACCCACCCAGAACGGGGCTGCGCGCTCATCTTGCAGTCGTCGATTTTGTGGGAGTGATACCGCGGGTTATCGCGGGCGTCATCCTGTCCAGGTTTTGCGGGTCTTCAATATTGCGGGCGTCATCCTGACCGGAGCCGCTTTTCAGGCGGAGGGAAGGATCTCCGGCGCCTCTCTACTAGCCCCTTGACCCATCCTCTCCGCAAGGGTAGCCTCCCCAAGACGCTCTGCTGTCAACACCAGGAGGCTCCGCATGACTCCGCTCTCCGCTCTCTGGCTCCCGATTGTCCTCTCGGCGGTTATCGTCTTCGTCGCCAGTTCCATCATGCACATGCTGCTGCCCTACCATCGCAGCGACTATAAGGGACTCCCAGACGAAGATAAAATCCTCCCCGCTCTCCGCGCCGCAGGCCTCAAGCGCGGACTCTACATCTTCCCCTTCACCACCCACAAAGACATGAAGTCCCCGGCTGTGATCGAAAAATACAAGCAAGGTCCGGTGGGAATGATGACGATCTTCCCCAGCGGTCCGCCCGTCATGCCGAAATTCCTGGGTCTGTGGTTCGCCTACTGCCTCCTCATCGGTTTCTTCGTCGCCTACCTCACCGCGCACACGGTCGCGCCGGGCACCTAATTATCTCGCGGTTTTTCGCGTCGTCGGCACCGCCGCCTTCCTCGCCTACGGCCTGGGCAACATCAGCAACAGTATCTGGAAAGGGCAGACCTGGAGCATGACCATTAAAGAGATGATAGATGGACTCGTCTACGCCCTACTGACCGCAGGAACCTTCGGCTGGCTCTGGCCGCGCTGAAACACGTAGGGACGGACGTATTCGTCCGTCCCCGCGAGGCGCCCGATCCCGAAACCCTGAAACCCTGAAACCTTGAAACCTTGAAACCTTGCAACCTTGCAACCTTGGCTTACTCTTCTTTCGGCAGCATATTCCCGCTCCGCAGATACCGGTTATGCCAGCTCAGCGACTCGGTCAGCAGATGCGGCGTATGTTTTCCGTACGACAGCTGTTCCGATCGCGACAAATAATCCTTCAACAGAGGCTTGTACTCGGCGCTGGCGCACTTCTCAATCACGAGTTTCGCCCGCTCTTTCGGCGAAAGCCCGCGCAGGTCAGCCAGCCCGTTTTCCGTGACCAGCACCTGCACGTCGTGCTCTGTGTGATCCACATGCGAAACCATCGGAACGATCGTCGAAATCGTCCCTTTCTTCGCTGATGACGGCGCCATGAAGATCGACAGGTACCCGTTGCGCGCGAAGTCCCCCGACCCGCCAATCCCGTTCTGAATCCTCGATCCCATCACATGCGTCGAGTTCACGTTCCCGTAAATATCAGCCTCGATCATCCCGTTCATCGCGATCACACCCAGCCTGCGAATGATCCCCGGATTGTTCGAAATCTCCTGCGGTCGCAGCACAATCCGTTCGCGGTAGCTGGCCATATCGGCATTCACTTCGTCGAGCATCGCCGGACTGAGCGAGAACGCCGTCGCTGAGGCCGACGTCACCTTGCCCGACTTCAGCAGCCGGATCATCCCATCCTGAATCACTTCCGTGTAAGAAGTGAGCCCCTCAAACGGACCTTCCTCCAGCCCGAACAAAACCGCGTTCGCGATATTCCCCACGCCCGATTGCAGGGGTAGCAGGTTTTTCGGCATCCGGCCCTTCTTCACTTCCCAGCTCAAAAACTCCAGGATGTGTCCGGCGATTCGCTTCGAAGCCTCGTCCGGAGCCTTGAACGGACTATTGCGGTCCGGCGAATCGGTCAGCACGATGCCGGCAATCTTCTCGGCGGGAATCTTGAAATAGGGTGTGCCGATCCGATCGCCCGGACGTACCAATGGAATTGGCCTGCGATTCGGAGGCGGCTCCAGACCGTAGTAAATGTCGTGCATCCCCTCGAGCGCCATCGGCTGCCACGAGTTCACTTCCAGAATGATCCGCTCTGCGCAGTCGACCCATGTCTTGTTATTGCCGATGGACGAACTCGGCACCACTCGCCCATCTTCAAGGATCGCCGTGACCTCGATCAGCGCCACGTCCATCTTGCCCAAGAATCCATACTCCACGAACTGGGCCACATGGCTCAGATGAATATCCATGTAATCCATTTCGCCCGCGTTGATCCGCTTCCGCGTCTCCGGATCCGACTGGTAGGGAAGCCGCAGATGAATCCCACCCGCCATCGCGAGAGCCCCATCCAACTCCGGCCCCGTCGAAGCCCCGGTAAACACGCTCACCTGAAACTTCTGCCCGTGAAAGTGCGCGTCCGCAATGCGGTGCGCCAACTCAATCGGCACTGTCTTCGGATATCCCGACCCAGTAAATCCGCTCATTCCAATCTGGTCGCCGGACCGAATCAAAGCAGCCGCCTCTTCGGCGCTCATGATCTTGCTTTCAAGTTGGGAGTTCAAAACGCGCGTGGTGGTCGGGGAAGAAATACTCATTGAAAAAGTCCTCACAGTCTATGAAAACGATCCACCTTAACGGTATCGGCGTCCTTTTCACAGTGCTGTGACTTCAATCACACCCGACTGTGGCGGATGAACTTGAGCTGACTAAGCTCCTGGAAAACTTACCTTTGGGTGGCGCAGCGCTTTCAGCGCTGCGATCAGGCCGACTTTTAGCAGGCTTTAGCCCCTGAGGTACCCTATAGAGTTTTCCGAATGACTAGCGGTTGCGCTCAATTGATCGCCGATGTGTCACATGTGTCTTCCCCCCGACGGCTTCCACATCACCGTGAAAGAGCGGCCCTTCCAGGACCGCGTAAGGCCTGAAAAATCCGCGCGGCTTTACAGTTTGTTGAGAAGCTCGCTTTTGGGTGGCGCAGCGCTTTAAGCGCTGCGATGGAGCGTTTCTTTTCCGTAGGGCTTTAGCCCCGCGGGTTCGGCGTCGTCCCTTGAGAATTCGAGAGAATGGCCAAACCGTGATCTCCGAACGGATCGTAGTTTTCCGCTTAAGTCGTTTTACTGCAGTATCTTATGGCTGTCCCGATTGGTGATCTGAGCCGGGCGCTGTCAACGCCACGAGGTCCACTTCCGGGCATCTTTACCAGTTTTTACACACCGCCCTCAAATAAATACTTGACCTCTCTCCTTCTTGCAGCTACATTAACGAGTTCTAGGACATCCGGAAGCTTCCAGGCCTTTTTCTAGTCACTCTGCGCCTGCGAAGCCAGGCCAGAAAATCGAGCATCTTCGGAGTCCTGTCACGCATCTATTCAACAAGTGAGTTTTTACGCTAACTCCTTTACAACTTACTAGGAATCAGTGACTTAGGGCGCACTCTGGGGTTCCGGTCACTCTCCTTGGCAAAGGACGAATGCGGAAGGCCACAATCATAAAGTAAGGAGAATGAACGCACATGCGCTCTGATCGTGTGTTTGATGCTTTACAGACTCTGCGGAACCGGTATATGCTTTGTCAGCTTGCCTCCAAGGCCACGCGGAAGTTCCACCGGCCCAGTACCAGAATCCAGGAAACGATGAACGGCGTATTGGATCGGATCGCTGGCTCAGATCGGCAAGAAGTTTTGTCGGAACCAGAGAATTTTGCTGAGGCACAACGGCGGGCTGCTTAACCAGCCCCGCCTTCCTGCCTGGTGGTGTTTGCGTCTTCCCTGCGTCCCCTCCTTATTGAAAAATCTCCCGCTGACACTAAACGAATACGTTTGAGTGCGCGGGTTCAGGTGAATCATGACCATTGCTGAACTGAAAGAAAAGAACATCACCGAGCTGACCAAGATCGCAAGGACCTTGGATCTGCCCGGTGCCAGCGGTATGCGCAAGCAGGACTTGATCTTCAAGATCCTGCAGGCGCAAAGCGAAAAAGAAGGCCATATTTTCGCTGAAGGCGTACTTGAAATCCTGCCCGATGGCTACGGTTTTCTCCGCTCTCCCGATTACAACTACCTCCCGGGCCCCGACGACATCTACGTGTCGCCCTCCCAGATCCGCAAATTCGATCTTAAGACCGGCGACACCATCAGCGGCCAGGTTCGTCCTCCGCACGAGGGCGAAAAATATTTCGCGCTCGTCAAGATTGAAGCCGTCAACTTCGAGTCGCCGGACGAAGCCCGCAACAAGATCCTGTTCGACAACCTGACGCCGCTGTACCCGCAGGAGCGCCTCAAGCTTGAGACCACCCGCGAAAACGCCAGCGCCCGCGTCATGGATCTGCTCACTCCCCTCGGCAAAGGACAGCGCGGCCTCATCGTCTCTCCGCCGCGCGCCGGCAAGACCATGCTGCTGCAGAACGTCGCCAACTCCATCACCACCAATCATCCTGAAGTTGTTTTGATGGTCCTGCTGATCGACGAGCGCCCCGAAGAAGTCACCGACATGCAGCGTTCCGTCAAAGGCGAAGTTATCTCTTCGACCTTCGACGAGCCCGCGGCGCGCCACGTCCAGGTCGCCGAAATGGTGATCGAAAAAGCCAAGCGCCTGGTCGAGCACAAACGCGACGTCGTGATCCTGCTCGATTCCATCACCCGTCTCGCCCGCGCCTACAACACGATCGTTCCGCCCTCGGGCAAAGTGCTCTCCGGCGGCGTCGACTCCAACGCGTTGCAGCGTCCGAAGCGTTTCTTCGGCTCCGCCCGCAACATCGAAGAAGGCGGCTCGCTGACCATCATTGCGACGGCCCTGATCGACACCGGCTCCCGCATGGACGATGTCATCTTCGAAGAGTTCAAAGGCACCGGCAATTCGGAAATTATCCTCGAGCGCAAACTCGTCGACAAGCGCGTCTTCCCGGCCATCGACATCCAACGCTCCGGTACTCGTAAAGAAGAACTCCTGATCCCAAAAGAAGATCTCTCGCGCATCTGGGTTCTGCGTAAGGTGCTTAACCCGCTCTCTCCCGTGGAAGCTATGGAACTGCTGATCGACAAGCTCAGCAAGACCAAGGGCAACAGCGAATTTCTGGCCAACATGAGCGCTCTGTAAAGACGCTCCAAGATAAGAGAAGGCCAGAGCCCCGGCTCTGGCCTTTTGTTTTCCTTCGTGTTACTTCGTGCCCTTTGTGGTTAATTCCCGGTCTCGCTTTTTTCCTCTGTGTCCTCCGTGTCCTCTGTGGTGAATTCTTTTTTCCGCGACGTATAATTTCAAAGAGCAGCACGCATCCGAATCTCCAGCGAGGTTTTCGTGCGATCCAGACTTTACGTAGGGATAGCCTTCCTGTTCCTTCTCTCGTTCTCCGGCACTGCCCAGACCCGCCAGTCGAGCCCGCCCTCAACCCATGACGTCAACCCGCCCATGGTGGATGCAGATGACGCCCGCGCCCGCATCGCCAGCGACATGGCCAAGAAGGCCGCCAAAGAACGCGTCGCCGCCCTCAAGCACGACACCGACAAGTTGTTGAAGTTATCCGTCGAACTGAAGGAGTCCGTCGACAAGTCCGACGAAAACGTTCTCTCCCTCGACGTGGTCAAAAAAGCCGAAGAGATCGAAAAGCTGGCTCACAGCGTCAAAGAAAAAATGAAGGGTCCGAACTGATCGGTGACTTGCAGTCATTGAAGGCATCTCGGCGGACATGTCGCCGCCGGACGTCCCTCCCGTTGAATGGTTGCCTGCGGCCAATCGCTATCGCCGTCTTCTCACACCGAAACTCCTCCTCGCTCCTGGTGTTCTATTCACTAACCGCGAATTGCGGTCGGAGGAACAAATATGAAACGCGCGATTGCTGGAATTCTCTTGTTAGTGGGAATGGGCGTGGCTCCTGCGCTGGCCTGGGATGGTGACCGCGGCCTGCACCGCGATATCCGTCACGACCAGGCCAAGATCGCTCACGATCGCCGCGAGTTTCGGCGCGATCTCTACCGCGGCGACTACGCGGCCGCGCGCCACGAACGCCGTGAACTGCGCCGTGAGTACCGCGACGTAAATCGCGATCGCCGCGACCTCTACTGGGACCGTCACTAACTTCAAACTCCTGCTTCGGCGAAATCTCTTCAGGGCGTGACTGGCGGCCAAATGCGACGCCGGTCACGCCTTTTGTTTCCGGGCGCCGAGGTCAGGACGACCTGCTCCAGACGGCTTGAACGCACCTCGCCCGTCCCGAGGCGGAGCGTGCAAGGGTTCAGCTCCTGCCATCGAATTCAGTTGTCTTCATTCCCAGCGCGCGCCATAATGCCCGACAGATTTTGCCCCGCATCCTTGGAATAACCGATGGACGAACGTCGCATCCGGTGAGGAGGGTCATCATGCTGAGGCCGAGTACACGCGCTTTCGTGTTGATCGCAGCTCTGAGTGCAGTTCGATACTCTTCGGCGCAGAACGTCCACATCTACGTTCCTCCTGCCGTTCCTCAAGCACAGGATCTCCACACTCCCATTCCTCCCGCCGCCGTTCCTCAACCAGGAGCAAACCTCACGCCCGCTTTCGCGGGCGACGAAATTCAAAGACAGCAAGCCATTGCCGCTAACTCCCAACGCCAGATCGAGATGAGGCGCGATATGGAAAAGATGCAGCAACTGACGGCGGAATTGAGTGACTACCTGCAGAAAGCCGAGCGCGGAGTCGTGTCCGTTGACGCCATCAAGAAAGCCGAACAGATTGAAAAGCTCGCGCACAGCGTGAAGTCTAAGATGAAGCTCTCGTTCTAGCGATCCTATGTGGGGACAGCCGCCCCGGCTGTCCGTCGAGCGTAGCTCGACAAAGCTCGATCGCCTCCCAAAAGCAAAAACGCCACCCGGATCGCTCCGGATGGCGTCGATCTTTCTAACCGACTCCTACTCCGCGCCCTGCTTGATCCGCATCGCATAAAACGACCGGTACACGAACGTAAACGACACCACGAAGAACGCTGCAGCCAGCACTCGCGTCAGAGTCGTTCCCTGATCGATGGCCAGCTTCACAGCCAACTCCACCGCCAGCAACCCGAACAGCGTCGTGAACTTGATCACGGGATTCAGCGCTACCGACGACGTGTCCTTGAACGGATCGCCCACGGTATCGCAGATGACGGTTGCATCGTGCAGTGGTGTACCCTTCTGCTTCATCTCAACTTCGACAACCTTCTTGGCGTTGTCCCATGCCGCTCCCGCATTCGCCATGAAGATCGCCTGGTAGAGGCCGAAGATCGCAATCGAGATCAGGTAGCCAATGAAGAAAAACGGGTCGATGAAGGCGAACGCCAGCGTCCCGAAGAACACCGCGATGAAGATGTTCAGCATCCCTTTCTGCGCATACTTCGTGCAGATCGCAACCACCTTCTTGCTGTCGGAAACCGAAGCTTTCTCCACGCCTTCGAGCTTGATGTTGGCCTTGATGAACTCGACCGCACGATAAGCTCCCGTCGTCACCGCCTGCGTCGAAGCGCCCGTGAACCAGTAAATCATCGCCCCGCCCGTGATCAGTCCCAGGAAAAACGGCGCGTAGAGCAGAGACAACTTGTCTAGGTTCGTAGCCAGTCCGTTCGTCAGAGCCATGATGATGGAGAAAATCATGGTCGTCGCACCCACCACGGCCGTGCCGATCAGCACCGGTTTCGCGGTCGCCTTGAACGTATTTCCCGCTCCGTCGTTGGCCTCGAGCAAATGCTTGGCGCGCTCGAAATCCACGTTCATGTTGAAGTCTTTCTTGATCTCCGCCTGCACGTTCGGCACAGCCTCAATCAGCGAAAGCTCATACACCGACTGCGCGTTGTCTGTAACCGGTCCATAGGAGTCGACCGCAATCGTCACTGGCCCCATGCCCAGGAACCCGAATGCCACTAGCCCAAACGCGAACACCGCCGGAGCCAGCATTCCCGCTGCCGCTGCCAGTCCCATCGTGCTCATGTAGTAGGCGACCGCCATCAACATCATCATCGCCAGCCCGAGATAGTAGCCGGAGAAATTGCCCGCCACGAATCCCGACAGAATTCCTAGCGACGCTCCGCCTTCCTGTGCCGAGACCACCACTTCTTTTACGTGCCGTGACTCAGTCGAGGTGAACACCTTCACCAGTTCCGGAATCAGCGCCCCCGCCAGCGTGCCGCACGAAATAATCGTTGCCAGCTTCCACCACTGCGTCCCGTCGGTCCCGAGGGTTGGAATGACAAAGTACGAAATCAGATAGGTGATGCTGATCGAGATGATCGAAGTCAGCCACACCAGCGAAGTCAGCGGCGCTTCGAAGTTCATCTCGTTCGCCGAGCCGTACTTCGCCTTGGCAATCGCGCCATTAATGAAGTACGACAGAGCGCTCGATACCAGCATCATCACGCGCATCACGAAAATCCACACCAGCAACTGCACCTGCAGGTTCGGTTCTTTCACCCCTAGCAGAATGAACGTGATCAGCGCCACGCCCGTTACGCCATACGTTTCAAAGCCGTCCGCCGAGGGCCCAACCGAGTCGCCTGCGTTGTCGCCCGTGCAGTCGGCAATCACGCCCGGATTGCGCGCGTCGTCTTCCTTGATCTTGAACACAATCTTCATCAAGTCCGACCCAATGTCGGCGATCTTGGTGAAGATGCCGCCCGCGATACGGAGCGCCGCCGCGCCCAGCGACTCGCCAATGGCGAACCCGATGAAGCACGGTCCCGCATAATCGCCCGGAATGAACAGCAGAATGAACAGCATGATCAGCAGTTCCACGCTGATCAGCATCATTCCGATGCTCATGCCCGCCTCCAGCGGAATCTGATACACCGGATACGGCTTGCCGGGCAGGGAAGCGAACGCTGTCCGCGAGTTGGCAAACGTGTTCACGCGAATGCCAAACCACGCCACGCCGTAGCTTCCCGCGATGCCCACCAGACTGAACCCAAGAATAATTGGCAGCGTCAGCCCAACCGATTTCCCAGGCACCGGCGACAGCCAGCCAAAGTAAGCCGCAATAATGACGGCGATGAACGCCCACAGCAGCAGGATGAACTTGCCCTGCGTGATCAGGTATGTCTTGCAAGTCTCGTAGATCAGCTCCGAGATCTCACGCATCGACCGGTGTACCGGCAGGTTCTTCAACCGCATAAAGATCGTCATGCCAAAGCCCAGTCCGAACAGGCAGAACAGGATCCCGATCGTCAGCAACTTATGGCCATCAATACCGCCATTGAAGAAGCTGACCTGCGAAAGGTCCGGCAACTTCAGAGAAGCTTCGCCCCCTTCGCCAGCAGGTTGAGCGAAAGCAGAAGTGGCGCCGACGGTCAGCAGCGCGGCAACAACCGAGAGTTTCGTGCCCACGCGGCGTGTGAAAGACGCAGCAGTGGCGAGCCAGGTGCGCATAAATAATTCCTCCGGAAGAGTACGGTTTTAAGGATGAATCACGTGTAAAAACTCCGCCCGGGAAGCAGTCTGCCGCCTCGCGAACCACGGCGCCATCACTCCACCGTGAGCACGCCCATCGAGGCTTGGACATCTGTTCCGGATTTCCGAACACGCTTCCACCGCAAAACCTGAAGAGTGTTGGAGCTTGGCCGCGTCGGAGTTCGCGCTGGATTTTAGTTAAGAAAGCTTCGCCGCAAAATCCGGACCAGAGAAATAAGACTCCAGTCCCGGCATACCAGAGCAAAACGGGCATTTATAACACGTTGGATACCCCCGGTCAAACCTATTCAGAAGAGGCGCGGCCTCGCCTTCCCATATTGGTTAAAGAATCGATTTTCTAGGCCACGTTCTTGATCCTCTGCTCCCGCACAGTTCGCGGAAAAACTGGGCCTTGATCGCGGCGGTTTCCGCTTGGCGTGACGTGGTTTGGATGTCGCGCTTTTGGGGGGCAGTTTACAGCCGACGCGCGTGAACTGCCCGCTAATGGCGGGTTTTCGCCGAGTTTTCGCTTGACACCAGCGCGGCCCTGCGTCATGCTTTTGCGCCGATTTTCGCGTGCTGTCAGGTATGGCGGGTTCCCGGTCGAATTTCGGACCGCCAGGAGGAAGCATGGGATCCCGCTATCATCTGCTCTGTCTCCAACTCTGTGCCGTAGTTGTCACGATCACTCTTGCTACCACGATTGCGCACTCGCAGGCCGGAGCGTGCACTAGCGGCCCGTGCGTGGCTACTTATCACAACGACTCCATGCGCGACGGCGTCAATTCCAAAGAGTCGATCCTTAGCCCTTCACTTTTCCCCGCTCACGGCAGCGCGAACTTCGGTCTTCTGACACCAGCGGCTGGCGGAGCCAATGGGGCCGTCGATGGATTGATCTATGCCCAACCGCTTTATCTTTCCGGCGTAGCCATGGCTTCTACGTCAGCTTGCCCGGGAACGCAAAACATTGTTCTGGTCGCCACTCAGAACAATTCGGTATATGCCTTCATGTGGAATTATGTCCTGACTAGTACCGGATACACATTCAAGCTAGCCCAGTGCTGGATGCTCAACATGAACCGGCCGGGCGAGTTTGCAATTCCATTTACTGCCCTCCCAACCAGTCCTGACGGCCCGTGCAACTCCACGGTGCCCGAAGTCGGCATTACCGGCACCCCTGTGATCGATACTTCGGTAAATCCTCCTGTAATGTATGTGGTCACCGGACATCAAACGGCAAGTCTCAGCTACGCCTATCGGCTGCACGCTATCAAGATCAACTCCGGCGCCGAGGTGTTGAACGGGACCAGCGCCCCCTATGACCTGTCACGCGTGTTTCCTGGCGGCCTCGCGGTTATCCAGGAGCAACAACGCGCCGGATTGGCTATGTTCAAGCCTGCTGCGGGAAGAGCTAACTTGTACGTTGCCTTTGGTTCCTTCTGCGACACTCCCCCATACAGTGGGTATGTGGCTGGACTCGCCTATAACTACGCCACCCAGCGCTTTTCCCAGGCAGCCGCGACCAACTGGGTATTTGATGCGGAAGGCGGCGTAACCAGCCAGGACGGCGCCATCTGGATGTCGGGCGCGGCTCCGGCAGTGGACAGCGCTGGAAATGTCTATGTTGCGGTGGGAAATGGGGATTGGAACGGCACGACCCGTTTTGGCGAGAGCGTTGTCAAGATTGCGACCACCAATTCCGGCTTGGTTGCGGCTGACTACTATACTCCCAACGATTTTGCGGAACTGAACACAGACAAGGTCACGATCACACTTTGCACCGGATACGGACCAGACATCTGCCCGCTCGCGAATCAGTTAATCGTCAATGCGCCCAATGGCGATTTTGACTTGGGTTCGGGCGGGGTCACGCTACTTTCTCCGGCTGGAGTTCCGTCGCCGGTGTGTGGGTCGAACCATGAATTGGTTGCGGGTGGGAAAGAAGGAGTCGTCTACGGCGTTTGCTATAGCACGCAGACGGGATCAACTTTGCAAAACGTCATGGGCGGACTGGATGGCTGCGGGTACAACTGCACGACCGCTTCAAATCCCTCGGCCACCGCATGCAGTGAATCGTCTACTCCCGGCAGCGGATCCATTGCACAGTGCTTTCAGGGCTCGAACCAGGGCAAGAACGAAGTGAACGGAACGAATATCGGGATCAGAGGAACCGAGACATTCTGGGCAGGCACCTCCAGCCATCCTGAAAACTATCTCTACGTCGCGGGCGTGAATGGACAAATCGTTGCTTTTCAGATGAACACTGCAACCGGATATTTCAACCCAGTGGGCGCGCCCGAGCAAGTCCCGAAGACCTACCCCTACCCCGGTACTGTGCCGACTCTGTCATGGGATGGCCGCAACCCGAACACAGCCGTGCTGTGGGCCATTGATGCCGCCGGCTACGGAGTGTGGAAGCAATCGTCACAATCGGCGCTGGCGGCAACGCCGGCGATCCTTGTGGCCTACAATGCGATTCCCGGCCCGCCGAACCAACCCATCTTGCAGGAACTATGGGAAAGTTCCACCGGCACGCGCAATGCCGGTCCGGGCGCGGTAAAGTTCACGGTTCCCACGGTGGCCGGTGGTCTCGTATTTGTGCCGGGTGGCACTCCCGGCTATGCTCCCGGTCCGGCCGGTGGAACTAGTGTCAACTGCACGGCAGCAGCATTGGTTACAAGCGTTACGCCCACCATATGCGGCGGAATGTTGTCGGTGTACGGCAAGTTGCACAACTGAGTCGCGGCGACGCTTTCTAGTACAGCGGCAGAGGTCGATGCTCATTGATTCAGGTAACCGTCCGGTTCTGAGATTTCCGCATGGGTCGGATTCGCTTTACCAAGCGCCGATGCCGAGCGACATCCACTCTCGCCAGGAGATTTTATGAAACATCCGCGTGCTTTGCTGTTCCTGTCCCTCTTGGTAGTTGCTCAAACGGCTGTAGCACAGCAGTTCCTGGTCGTCACTCCGCCGCAAGTTGTGCTGCACAAGACACAGAACGTGCAGATGCATGCGTATTGGTATGAGTCGACAGGAATCGCAGATGACGTAACCAACAGTGCGGCGTGGACGAGCATACAACCGTCGATCGCGACCGTGTCGAGTACGGGATTAGTGACGATGAAGGGCGCCGGGTCTGCTCTCATCGTCGCGACATATCAGAAAACGCCGGGCTATGGAACGGTCTGGAGCAAGCTCACGCCGTTTATTCGCGTCCCACCCAAAAATACTTCCCGTGGAAAGATCGAGCACATTGTTTTCATCGTCAAGGAGAACCGCAGCTTCGACGAATACTTTGGAACGTATCCGGGCGCGAACGGCGCTACAACCGGCAAACTCTCCACCGGCCAGATCATCACTCTTGGGCATACACCGGATCCGCCGGCGCATGACATGGGACACGAATGGACCGACAGCCATAGCGACGTAGATGGTGGTCGCATGGATCGATTTGACCTGGAGTTGACGTGCTCGGAAAATGGAGATCTGCAGTGCATGACCCAGCTCTATCAATCGGACATTCCAAACTACTGGGCGTACGCGCGCGTTGTCGGATGCTGCCTTCAGCGGTGTTGAGTCGGGAACTTATCCGGCGCACTTGGAGTTGGTCTCCGGCAGTACCCAGACAGTCATCGACAATCCGCACGGCTTGGAGAAGGTGCAATGGGGATGTGACGCGATCACCGGCACAAACGTCCCGATTATTCAAAGCAATAATGTCGTGTCCTCTTTATTCCCCTGTTTCAGTGCGAAGACACTGGGAGAATTGGCGGATGACGCGGGAGTGTCTTGGAAGGCCTACACGTCTATAACCGGAGAGAGCGGCTACGTCTATAACCCGTATCGTAGCTTCAGCACCATTTTTGATGGTACCGATTGGACGACGAAGGTCGTTAGCGAATCAACTTTCATCCCAGACGCATTGGCGGGGAATTTGCCTGCACTGAGCTGGGTCACCGCGCCGAGCGTTGACACCGATCATCCGCGCGACAGCGCCTGCGTGGGCGAAAACTGGACGGTGCAGCAGATCAACGCCATCATGCAGGGACCTCAGGAACAATGGAACAACACTGTGATCTTTCTGACCTGGGATGACTTTGGTGGATTTTACGATCACGTGGCACCGCCGTTTCGTGATCAGTTCGGGTTGGGCATTCGAGTGCCCATGCTGATCATCAGCCCCTGGACAATTCAGGGCGTGTATCACACTCAAGTGGAGTTTGCGGGTGTGCTGAGATTTATGGAAGAGACATTCGGGTTGCCGAACCTGCACGGAGCCGACACGATTGCGAATGACTTCCAGGATGCATTCAACTATTCGCAGACGCCACTGCCGCCGTTGATCCTGTCACAGCGCACTTGTCCAACGGCGCCAAACGATGCCCCGCCATTCGACCCGGATGACCTTGAGGACTAGCCGGTCGCAGTTGCGGTAGAAGTGCAACCACCATCCCGGCGCGAGGTGGGCAGCCGCGCCCTGAGGAAAGCCCCTGTGATCTTTGAGTGGCGCGGGTTTGAGTGGCGCGGGTTTGAGTAGCGCGGTCTGAGTAGCGCGGTTTGGGTGGCGTGCTTTTGGGTGGCGCAGCGCTTTCAGCGCTAGCGATAAAGCCTCTCCTTTCTTCGAGGGCTTTAGAGACTGCGTGAG
>PLBY01000110.1 GCA_003134655.1 Acidobacteriaceae bacterium | reverse complement strand
TTAGACGGCTGTCAGTGAGAAGGAGTAGTAGTTGGCGTAAAATCTCCATTTCACTCATCTACCCTGAGTCAAAAAGCGTTTCACTGACACGCGGAGTCTTTCTTAGCAGGAACCTGATCGCTGAACCGAGCATTAATGCGAGGCCAACGCTCGTTTCAAGCGCTGGACGCAGAAGGGGTTCGTTAGATTGCCAACTCCATGCCTTAAGCCCTACCTTCAGCCCTGACCCTTCTGGCAATGGGACGGGCTTGCTCTCGATCCGCACAGCTTGAAGGTCCCGCGTGCGGTACGTCACCCGAAGTTGTTGGACGTTGTCGACTCTCCAAACTGCGCCTGGCACGTGGTGTCCTAGAGGAAGATAAACACAACGATGCGCGTCCCAAAGAGGTCTGGCCGGTGGATAACCGAGGTCGTACAAACAAAACGCTCCCGGTGCCCAAGCCGGGTCCCCTGAGAAACGGCTCCACCCCAGTACGTAGCCGGAGAACACAGCGTGGGGCTAGATCGGAAAAAAGTGTCCCAGCCGCCATGTATTGATAACGCGGTTCCTATGAGAAGCAGGCCAACTAGATTGTCCCTGTCCCACAGAGTCTCGCGCTTGGTGCCAGAGAACAGTCCAACGCCCACGACGATACAAATGACAGCGAACGCATCAATACACAGACGCACTCCTGAGTACACGGCTATTCCTTATGAAGATTAGACACCGTGAAGTGCGCCTTGGCGTGTGACTGCCGTAACATCGCTATTGCGCTCATTGAGCGGCGGAGTCTTCGTCGTCGAGATTGTCTGCCGCGTTTTTCGCTATCATACCAACGATGCCAAACACGAAAGCCAAGCCGATGCCGAGCATCTCAGCGAGTACCCGATCCGCCTTCGTGAACTCGCTAATCGCCCGCCCTCCGACAAAGAACAGCAAGGCAGCAATCACAAATAGCGTTTGACTAGCTCCTCTGAGCAGGGCCTTCATGGCGAATCAATTCTAACGTCACTGCCGCCAACTGGCGAAAAATCTCCATTGCACTCATTGACCTTGGAAGGGGTTTTGACTGCTATCGCCTGGTAACGACCAGCTTTGGGGATGAGGTGCCCTAGTTTATTCAGGTGAGCGGAGTTGAACAGTTCTCCCTGCCTCGATGGCTCTAAACTGCTGTTGTGGTAAGTCCGCGCGTTCCTCACGCAGCCCAATTAAGAGGAGGACCTCATGGCAAACATAGGGTTTTATCGTGCAGTCGGAAGTCCCGCACCAGATACCGGGCGATATCAGCACTCGGCGTGTCACTCTACCGAGATTGTCGAGAAGGAAACGATCCTCGGACTTTGCGGCAATCGCAACTGTCCCAACAAGGGTGCCAACTGGGTTCTGCAAGAGATGACGGCGACTGTTGCCGTTAAAGAGTGAACGACGGGTCAAACAGAGAGACACCCCAGCCCCTCGCTCCGGCTACTGGCGCAAAATCGCCATTACACAAACGATCATCCAACGGCAAGCAGCATTCAACCATCCGGCTCCCCGCTGGAGAATCGCTCAGCAATTGCCCACGCTACGGTCGCAAATCCATCGGTTTGCTACTTCCCTTTTCTTAGTTTGGGGTGGAATTGTATCTCCATGGTAAGCTTCTGCCGATGAGCGATTTTAAGTTCGGGGGCGACCACTATAGTCATTGCGTTTGTCCGATCTGCAAGGGGCTGGGCGGCGACCACTACAGCTATTGTGTTTGCCCGATCTGCAAGAAGCTGGGCGGCGAGCATCACAACTATTGTGTGTGCCCGATCTGCAAAAAGCTGGGTGGCGAGCATCACAATTATTGTGTATGCCCAGTCTGCAAGAGAATCGGCTAAGTGGGCAGTGGGAAGTAAGGGACGCATCAAAAGCGGGGGCTGACGCAAGCCGTAAACTTACCAAGGGGCACCCAGACTCGGGTTGGGGCTTCTCCCCTCCTCCCTCTACACCGTGAGGGATGAAAATGCCATCCTTGAAAGTGACCAAATGGTTGGGAGACATCCCAATTGAGGGGGAATGTACTTCCTGCCCTGATGCCCAGTTCAAACCGAGCTGGGTTTATCACAAACCGCAGAAGGCTGTAAACGAAGAGAAAATGAAACAGGCATTTGACCGCCACTGCCGAGAAGTCCACATGCGCGGGTATGCCACCAGCTAAAGCCGCCCCTGGTAATTGTTGGCTGCCATAACTCGAGTGGTTGTTGAAATATCGCCATAGCACTCATGTGGCCTTGCGCCGGGCACTTGAGTGCCGCGAAGCGGTTGATTTAGGCGAGGTGTCCGGGAATCCCTCTGGCGTCGTATGGGCCAAACCAGGGAACACCGTGCTATTCAGCCGGACAGTAAACGGACTGAGGAACATTTGGAATTACAGCTTAAGAGATCGAAGGTTGACGCAGATTACTTCCGGAGCGGGACCGGATGACTGGCCCATGCCAGACCCCGGAGGAAAAGGGATCTACTTTGTGAATGGCAAATCGTCCGGGTTCCTGACGGCTTACCACGTCCATTCAAAGGAATCGACGGACATTGTGTCGGAGGTTGCGACTGGGCCCGTCATCTCGCGTGATGGAAAGCGAGTGATGTACATCACTGTCCCCGCACCCAAGAGGAAAGAACTCTGGGTGTCGGACATCGACGGGGGCAACAAAGTAAAACTTGCCGCGGGAGCAGCCCTGGACACAGGCACTTGGGCGCCGGACAATTTTCACCTATCTTTTGAAGAGTCGGTAGCGGGCGCAGGGAGTAGAGTCTACATCGTTGGGGCTGATGGCAGCGGTCTTCGTCAGCTGGCCGGGGCCAGAGAAAACATCCAGTCTTGGGTATTGAGCCCAGACCAGAAATTCGTTTATGTAACTGGACTGGAGAAGGTGGGGTCGGCACCAACCGTTTGGAAGGAGAACACAGACGGTTCGAATCCGGAGAAGTTAGTCGACAACTGCTGCTCTGTTTGGGATGTTGACTCAAGTGGAAAATACCTGCTTGGCATCGTACCGTCTGGAGAAAAGACTGGAATCTGCGAAGTGGCTACCTCCGATAGAAAGTGCATCTCACTGGTTCCCGGCGCGGCAACGTTCAACGCATGGTTTGCTCGCGATGGCAAGTCGTTTTTGTATGCAGTTGCTTCCCCTGGTGAAGTCACGATTTACCGTCAGCCCTGGAGAGACGGAAAACTCATCGGCGCGGCACAGGTCGCGTTGAAGGCCCCTTTTACTTTTCCCCTGAATTACGACATCAGTAACGCCTATGATTTTTCCTAGGGATCTCTCTTACCATCGTCTATGCACGCCCTAGCGGTCACGCCGACCTCTATCTTCTGAGCCAGAAATGACTCCACATGCTGACAGAAGCCAAGGTCGAGTACGCGAAGCTGCAATAGCGTCGACGAATCGCTGTGGAATGATTTTCATCGAATCGGCTGCAGAGCGGAAATTCACAACTGACGTTATCAAGGCGATTCTGGTCACGTCTATTCTGTAAAAATGGAATTTGAGCCCAAGGCTCACTGGAACACCCGCAGCGAGCAGGTCGTTGTCGCCAGGAAATGGTAGAAGCGGGATGAAGCGCAGGCCACTGCCTTCCGAGTTGTAAACTCGTTCTTCGTTCAGTCCCGATTTTCCTGCACGAAAGATCCCGGAACTAGCAGACTTGAGATAGTAAATGAATTCGCCATCCGCAGAGGGAACTACGCGACGGGCAGATACCACACGCCGGGGACTACCTCCAAGTGTAGGTACCGCCCAGACCTCGTCGCGGCCGAGAGACCTCGCATAATAGACCTCTCTCCCGTCGGATGAAAAAGCACTCACAGACTTGTCACCTTCGTCGTTCGTGAGCTGAAGAGGCTCGCCACCAGAGGTAAGCATCAAGAACACTTGCGCGATACCGCCTGCCCTTGACACAAACGCTACGGCATGGCCGTCAGGAGAAAGCCTCGCGTCGCTCATCGGTTTATTCCACTGGCTGATTTGCGTTATCCGTGCGGGTCCGCTCGGAGGGTTAGTGCGGAACCAATAGTGATCGACCGCAAAGGCTGCCAGGAGTGCAACGCAAGCGGCCAAAACAGCAAGTCGTTTCAATGCAAGCCTCGTTGACGGCTGAACCGCCGCGGAGCGAGTTGCAACCTCTGCTGAGACTTCATCAATCAGGCGGCTCCCCGATGACGAAATTCGGCCTGAATCCATATCCCGTTTCAGCCGCTGCAAGTCCGTTCGCATATCGGCTGCGTGCTGGTAACGCAGGTTGCGGTCTTTTTCCAGAGCCTTGTTGATGATCTCTTCCAGCTTGGGCGGCAGGTCGGGATTCAGCCGCAGCGCAGGCACTGGGCTGCGGTTCATGATTCCATCAGAGATCACTGCCGAGGTCTCACCGCGAAACGGCAAAGTTCCTGTTCCCATTTCGTAGAGCACCGCGCCAAACGAGAACAAGTCGGTGCGTGCGTCCAGTTCCTTTCCGCGCACCTGCTCGGGGGACATGTAGGCAACCGTCCCCAACGCCGTCCCCGGACTGGTCAAGTGTTGTTCGTCCATCGAGCCGGTCTGTGTCCCAGCGGCTGCGATTTGGCTGGCAGAACTGGCTGGAGTCACCACTTTCGCCAGACCGAAGTCGAGAATCTTGGCGTTTCCGCGCTTGGTCACAAAGATGTTGGCGGGCTTGATGTCGCGGTGAATGATGCCCACGGCATGAGCGGCATCGAGAGCGTCCGCGATCTCGATTCCGAGCGACAACAAGCTTTCAATTTCTAGTGGACGACCCGCGATGTGGTACTTCAGCGTCAGCCCATCCAGAAACTCCATGACGATGAAGCACTGCTCGCCCTGCTCGACAATGTCGTGAATCGTGCAGATGTTGGGATGATTCAGTGCAGAGGCGGCTTTCGCTTCACGCCGGAAACGGGCCAATGCCTGCGGGTCTTTGGCTACTTCGTCTGGCAGGAACTTGAGGGCAACAAACCGGCCGAGCTTCACATCCTCAGCCTTATAGACGACGCCCATCCCGCCGCCGCCCAGCTTTTCGACGATGCGGTAGTGGCCTAGTTCAAGGCCGACGCGTAAATCCTCGCTCAACGCTCGGCTGGCCATAGAGAGACCCCTTCCGTGGGACGCCGCATCTCAACAGCGGAAACTGCTCTTCGGAGAGGCGAGTAGACATTTCTAATGCCACACGCTTGCGCGTGTGATGTCAGTGATTTGGGTCACGTCTCTACTGTTCGGTGATTGGCGGTCCGCCACAACTGGCGAAACATCTCGATTTCACTCATCGAGGGGTTTTGAGCGCTATGGGCGGTTCTCAACAATTGTCTGATTGACGAGTACAGCAGAATATCGAAATGTGGGCGTCGTTAGTGCGCCGCCTTGGGCCGAAGCCCCCACAGGATGAGCACCGAGGACGCTACTATCACAACGCCGACACTCATGAAGCCAGCCGTGACTAGGCTCTCCTGCCAAGGTCGCCCGCTATGACCCGCTGCGGAGATTGGAGACAGGGCCGCAGTACCGAAAACCGCTGCGAGCGTAGTGACCAGCCAATTCACATAGGTGCCGTAAAGCGCAGTCCAGTATGCGATAGACTTTGCTGACGGTGGCAGTCTCACCTCGCTCCAGATGGCACCCAAGGCAACTAAGAAGATGCCGTTCATCACACCTTCGAGGTGCGCAGCGAGCCCCATGCGCACATTGGCGAAACGCTGCTCGACGAATCCCGTGAGCAGCCCAAGTAGGAACAAGCACATTCCGTGCCACATCAGACGCCGACTAGTGTGTTCCATGCCGATTCTCTCCTCTGTTCCCGGAACACTCTAGCGCCAAATGTGCGATGGCTGTTGATAAATCTCCATAACACTCACCGTGCCCCGCGACCGGGGTTCTGAGCGCTATGGCCTGTTCTCGACAGTTGACGATTATCACTGAAAATCCGATGCTCTTTGCAGTAGAGTGCTGTTCCGTGGCAAGTCCAACGATGGAGGTTCGCATGCCTCAGATGACCGTTGAGGAGCTTCTGCTTCGAGACCCGCTTAGCGATGTGACTCGGCAGGAACGATCTCGGCTTCTGCTGTCTACTCTCGTGTCGCTGACGGTCTCAAAAGCGGGAATCCTTCCCACACGGATTTCTACGCTGGGAGTGGAATTTAGTCCCACAAACCGGCAAGCGATGCTTGTTCTCTTGGCTGTTGTGGTCGGCTACTTTCTGCTTGCCTTTGTGATTTACGGGTACTACGACATATTTCTTGCTATGAGTTTGGCTGGACACGAGATGGTGCGCGACATAGGGGACAGGAGAGAGACGCGCCCCGAAATTCCGTATGGTGGCTATTCTCGCGGCATGAAGTTGCATTTCTTTCTCAGGGCCGCTTTGTTTGAGTTCGGGCTCCCTGTCGTTGCTGGAATCTATGCAATTTACGCTCTCTTGCGTGCGCTATAACATGATTTACCGACGGTCCGAAAACATTGCTTTCCCCTAGCGATTTGTTGGTTGGAGTAACATCTCCATAGCACTCAAAATGCCCGATTGGGGCGAAGAGACGGTGCAAGCTTGTGCTATGGCCTGGTTGCGCCAATTAGCCTGAATCACCCTTTGTCGACGGAACTTAAATAAGATTTTCCCGCCCGAATGTCGTTTTGACCCTCACGAGTTTCTTCTAGGCAGTATGGGGCCTTACCGGAGTTCTCGGTAGTGCCCTAATCTTCTCTTAGAGGACAGCAGCTAGTTCTTCTCAAAGACATAGCGTTCTGGCGCGGGCAGCGTATAACGCGCGCCGATGCGGTTATTCGTCTTGGGCGCGACAGGAAGGACCGGCAGCGCGCTGGTCGCGCAGGGTTTGGCGCGCGGGCATGAAGTCACGACTTTCGGGCGCTCGGCCTTTGTCGGCAAGGCGAAGTCGCTGCGCATCGTCGTCGGCGATCCAATGCACGCGAACGATCTCGCGGCGGTGCTGCCCGGTAACGATGTGGTGCTTTCGGCGCTTGGAACCCGCGGGATCGGCGCGACGTCGGTTCTGGCGGATGGTGTGCATGCCACGATCGAAGCTATGCGCTGCGCTGGTGTGCGCCGGCTCGTGATCGTTTCTTCGTCGCTTCTGGATTCAAATATCGCGTGGTTCCCCCGATTTGTCGGGCGCACATTTCTCCGCCACCACGTCCACGACCAGCGCGCGATGGAAAAGCAGGTCACGGAGAGCGACCTTGATTGGACGGTGCTTAGGGCACCCCGGTTCAACAACGGCGCGTTCACCGGGCGGTACATAGTGAGTGCCGAATCTGAGCAGACTGAGACTTCGGGGGTGCCGATGAGCCGGGAGGATGTGGCATGCATGATGCTCGATACTGCAGAACGCGGTAATCACGTCAAACAGATCGTCAGGATTTGCGGAGCACGCCTTTGACTCTTTATGTCGTGTTTCTATTTCTCGCCATTTACAATGCGGGCTGCATGACGACGTTGCAGCTTCAGCATTACGGGATCTACCCTTGGGTTGGCAAAGAAAACTTCGCTGCCTATATGCGCGCGAACAATCGAGCCGCCGCGGTACCAACGATTTTACCGGCCTTATCACTCCTGATCGTCTCGGTGGCGTTAATGGTTTACCGTCCGGGTTTCATCCGGCCGTACGAGGCCGCCGCGGGTTTAGGACTGAACCTCATCGCACTTGGATCGACATTGGTGTGGCAGCGCCGCATTCAAGGTGAGATGGCCGCAACCGGTTACGACGAGGAGAAAGTTCACACTCTAATCACGACGAATTGGATCCGGACGGCGGCACATCTGCTGCTTGCCATCTTGGTCATCATGATCCTGCTACGCGTGCTCGCCCCCGCTGCCGCTCTTGCTTTTTGACGCGTCGAAGCGCCGAGGACCTTAATCTCGACCATTTGCAACTGGAGATTGAAGGAGCTGACCTAAGAACACAAACAGGCAGACGAACCCATCGACTTCTTGTCGCACTCTGGGCGGCCATTTTGGTGAGGGGGTCGCCAATAGACTGTTAAGACTGAAAACCACGACCCACTCATTCGTTTCCGATTACTGTCGCAAAATCGCCATAGCACTCATCATGGCCTTGCGCTGGACACTTGAGTGTAACGGCCTGTATTCGTCAACAATCGGCTACAATCTCGGCTCTAGGAGTCGGCATCAGCCATGATGAAAAGTGTCTGGAGAGCGGTGATCGAGGTAGGCTTTATCGTCTTCCTGTTCTACTCGAATCTCTTGATGGGAGAGTTTGAGCGCTCTGGCATGGGGCAGAAGAGGGGTTTAGCTTGGGCCATCGGAGATGTTTTCACAGTTGCCAATTTTGAAATTGCCATGATCGCCGCGCTGATCGGCTATGGCCTTTTTGAATTTCTTCGAAAGAGATTCTAAAGCCAACGCCCGTGCCCCTCAGCGGATGGTTGGCGAAATATCTCCATTACGCTCATCGTCCCCATGCCGGGGGTTTTTAGCGAAATGGCCAGTTAGCAGCAATCATGTTCCCCGCTCTACGCTTGTAGGGCCTAGATCATTACCGGAGCGGCGTCGCCGGCAGCCGCCGTGCTCTCCGTTCCCGGCCCTATGCCATCCGCAAACCCAAGCAGTACGGGGTTTCTCAGCCCGGCGATCTGGTGCAAGTCGATACCCTCGATGTCCGTCCTCTTCCCGGAGTGGTGTTCAAACAGTTCACCGCCCGCGACGCGGTCTCGCGCTGGGACGTGATCCAGGCTCACACCCGCGCTACCGCTGCGACGGCCGGTCAGTTTCTCGAAACCCTGCTGCACCGCATGCCTGCTCAAGCGACTGTCTGGTGCTTGTCAATGGCTGAGAAAGCACGTCAAGAATCTGAAGGTCTGCGAAAACCCACAATGCGAGCAACTGACGAAATACTTTGTTCGCGGAGGGAGCAATAACAAGTATTGTTCCAAGGAGTGCAGTTGGGATGCGGACAGAGTTAGACGGAAGGAACGCGTAAGGACCGTGCCACCAAAGCAATTCAAGAGGTCTCCCGAGGCGAGAGAGCGAATGAGCCAAAGCGCAACGCAACGCTGGGAACGAGACAGGACGAAGAGCGGACTAAAGCGCGGTGAACATCGCGCAAAACCACGAAAACCGAGGTTCGGTTGAATAAAATTGTTTTCTTAAGTTCGAGATTTCCCTATGCTGCCACGCATTATTACTATGCGATAGCCGAACCGGGCGAGGTTAGCGGTAGCGGAGCTGTTGAGGCCTGAACGCTCGCCGACAGTAGAGTAGTCGGACATGGCTGTCTCACTCGAACTGCACAATACCGGTGATCCAAGCTTCGGGGCCGAAATTCAGGCGCTAGTTGAGCACCACCTGGCCGACAGACCGGGAGATTGGCGCGTGTCGATCGTTGGTTCCCGGGAGAGTGATGGTTGGGAAATGAAGGTCCTGGGACCTAACGGGTTCGAGAGGTCATACACTTTGGTGGGAACTGCGGCACAGCCATCGATTCCACTGGCTTGCAGGCGCTGGAAAAGTTTGCCGACCGCGTGCACGAATCCGGACGGCAACTCATTCTATGTGGAGCGCGACAACAGCCAGAGATGCGAATGCATGAGGCTGAATTTCACGAGCATGTGGGCGAGGAGAACATCTGCCACAGCGTGGCGGACGCTCTCGATCGGGCTAAGATCGTGTACCCTGAGGTGGCGAAGCAACTGCCCGCTGGAACCACCTAGGCGGAAGAGAAACCGATGAAGCGTAAGGCGTGACGGCATCAGCGGGTCCCAAGACCTAGCACCAAACTTGGAAGCCGGATAGCATTACAGATTGGTGAGGGGAAGTATGGCCCACACAAAATCGGTTGAGCCAAGCTACTTAAGAGTCCTTTCATCCAGCCGTGGTGAAAAGGTCCGATGAATATGCTTTCGCTGAGTACGGTCTTCGAGCTTAGCGTTGCGGCGTATGCGGTCGGCGCCTTCGCTTCGCTCGCGTGCTGGCGAAAACCGGCGCTGGCCCGACGCATCTGTTGCAGCGCCGCTTTGGCAGGCGCTGTATTGGGAGGACTAACCTCCGTTCTTGGCATTCTTCGAGGCACGCCGGTCGCGTGGTCGGTCTCCTCGGGAATTCCGCTCTTTGCCTACAGCTTCTCCTACGATGCCCTGGCCGGCTTCTTCAATCTGGCCCTCGCTATTCCCGTGGCCGCAGTCTCCATCTATTCCTTAGGCTACCTGAAAGCATTCGAGGGCAAGAGGAACATCGGCCTCTTCGCCTTCTTGTTCAATCTTTTACTGCTTAGCTTGACGGTTGTCTTTACTGCCGCCAATGCTTTCCTATTTCTGATCGCATGGGAAGTGATGGCGCTGGCCGCGTACGGTCTGGTGACCTTCTACCACGAAGACCGGGAAACCAGACGAGCGGGATTGCTCTACGTCATCATGGCGCACATCGACGCCGGGTGCCTGCTGCTTGGATTTGCTCTTTTGATCAACGCCAGCGGCAGCGCAGAATTCGCCAGCTTCCGTCCCCTCGCGGCCCAACTGAACAGCGGACAGCAGACCGCTGCGTTTATTTTGTTTTTCCTGGGATTCGCCATCAAAGCCGGCGTCATTCCCTTCCATATCTGGCTGCCGGCGGCCCATCCGGTTGCGCCGAGCAGTGTCTCGGCCCTGCTTTCCGGGATCGTGATCAAGAGCGGGATCTACGGCATGGCCCGCATTTTCCTGGATGTGTTGGGAGGAGTGCCGTCCTGGGCTGGCTTGCTGGTTCTCATCGTCGGAGTCGTCTCGGCCGTTCTGGGCGTCTTGTATGCCTTGATGGAGCATGACCTCAAACGGCTTCTGGCCTACCACAGCATCGAGAATATCGGGATCATTCTTATGGGCCTGGGCGCGGCTTTGATTTTCCGCGTTGCGGGACATCCGATGCTTGCGGCGGTGGCACTGGTCGCAGCGATGTTCCATACTTTGAATCATGCCATCTTCAAGAGTCTGCTGTTTCTGGGGGCTGGGTCAGTGCTGCATTCCACGGGGACGCGCAACATGGAGGAAATGGGTGGCCTCATTCGTCCCATGCCGGTGACCGCGTTCTGTTTTCTGATCGGCGCGATCGCAATTTCCGGCCTGCCGCCGCTGAACGGATTTGCCAGCGAGTGGCTGACCTACCAGACGCTCCTGGCCGGATTCGGCGCGATCACTGGCTTGAGGCGAATTCTATTTCCGCTCGCTGGTTCGATGCTGGCGTTGACTGGAGCACTGGCCGCAGCTTGTTTCGTGAAAGCCTTCGGCATCACCTTCCTAGCGCTGCCGCGTGGCGCCAAATCCAGGAACGTGCACGAGGCGCCCCGCACGATGCTGATTGGCATGGGCTGGCTGACGTTGGCTTGCGCCGCCCTGGGCTTAGGTGTGACCTGGTTTCTCCCGGTATTTGATGCGATGACTGAGCAGTTGCTCGGACAGCGAGTCTCCGCTCATCTGGTGACTAGTCATGGGCTGGTACTCTCCGCCGGCATGCGTACCAGCGGTACCGTATCGCCCTTGGTCATCGCGGTTGGACTCCTGGTTCTGATGCTCCCGGCGGCTCTCCTGGTAGCGATCGGGGTGAGAAGGTTCGGGCGCAAGCGCGGACCGGTGTGGGACTGTGGCTTGCCTGGACTTTCAGAAGAAAATGAATACACAGCTACCGCATTCTCAAAAGCGCTACGGATGATTTTCGCCGTCCTGTACAAGCCGCGCCGGGAGATTCAAGCCGTCTTCGATGTCTCGCCGTACTTTCCGAAAGAGATCCATTTCGAGAGTGAAATCGAGCCTACGTTCGAGAAGCGGCTTTATGCTCCTCTGCAAGAGTTCATCTTCCGGGTCTCCAGCAGAATGCGGACGATTCAGGCGGGAAGCATTCATGCCTACCTGGCCTACATCTTTGTAACTCTCGTTCTGCTTTTGCTGTTCGGGGTGCGCAAGTGACCGAAGTCCTCATCAACTCGGCGCTGCAATTAGTGCTGCTATTGCTGGTTGCTCCCTTGCTCAGCGGTGTGATTAAGACGTTGAAAGCGAGACTTCAGACCCGCCGCGGGCCAGGCATCCTGCAATCCTACCGGGACATTTTCAAATTACTGCGCAAGGGAATGGTCAT
>PLBY01000136.1 GCA_003134655.1 Acidobacteriaceae bacterium | reverse complement strand
GGGGGTCGACAATTTTTCCCTCACGGTATAACCCCGTCAAACGGGGACAGGGGTGGTGTATACCGACGGCAAAATGCTCCCTCCCCCCACCCGCACCCCTGATTTTGACTTTGGGCCCCTTCGCGCGCGCGAAGGGCCCGATGCGATGCGAAGCCTGGCGAAGAGATAAGCGAGATGGTGGCGCGCGGCGAGGGATTTTGAGTGTAATGGCCTTCCATGAGAAGGCCGGTCGGAGTCAAGTGGATTCTTTTGTTTTTTCGTTGAACACGGTTTTTTCTCTCGGCCGAGTCGCCCCACTGTCGCCACCCTTCCATCCGCACTCTTCATTGAGCGATTTTGTTCGCTCGGTGCCAGTTGGGTGTTCTCGTTTCAGCCGGTGCTGCCACCTGTTAGTCGACCTCTCTTCTATCTTTGTGGATAGAAGTTGGGCCAGGCCATTGACGCAGTCACCGAAACTCGGCTTTGGGCTTTTGTTTTTTCCCTTCCGTGGAAGATTTTGACTTTATGCCGCCGCCGGCAGCACGACACGGCTGTTACGCAGCGGTTCGTACACTTCTCCACTCACCCACAACCGATGCAACAACACCGCAAGCTTTCGTGCCGTCGCAATCACGGCTCGCTTCTTCCCACTCTTTCCGCCGCGCTCGGCCAGCTTCAGTCCCCAGCGCCGCAGATCGCTGTCCGCTCCAAACGGACCTAAAATGTGGTGCGCGCCCTGCACCAGCAGGGTTCGCAAATACGGGTCACCCTCCTTGGTGATGTGCATCTGCGGTTCGCTCTGCCCGGAGTTCCTCCGTCCCGGCTGCAGCCCTAAGTAGCAGCCCACATCGCGGCTCTTGCGAAACCGATGCGGATCCTCCAGCGTTAGCAGGAAGGTCAGCGCGATCAGCGTGCCCACACCTTTGATCTGCTTCAGCAGTCGGAGACCGGCCTTCTCATCCCATCTGCTAACAACAGTTACCGTGTCGAAAAAGGGCACGTGTGTCGTGTAAGATGATCCGCTATGAGCCGTACCCAACTCGTCGTTTTGTTGCTGACATCTCTGCTTTTCGCATCAGATAAAACACGCGAAGGACAGGAAATAATCGAGCAGGCGCGATCGAAATCGGATATCCGCGAACTCCCCTCTTTCACGATGAAGGCCAATGTAAAGATCGAGAATCAGGGCAAGATTCTTTTGGGACAATATGCGCTTCTTTGGAACGGACCTAATCAGTGGCGGGAGGAGATTTCCTTCCCTGGTTTTGACGAAATCCGAATAGGGGCTTCGGGCACCGTAGCCCTTAAACGTAACCTTGATTTCGTGCCTTTACGCGTTTACCAGTTGCAAAGCGCTATTCGGTATGGTCAAGAAGGTCTGACACTTCGACCTGACGAGGAGATCAAGCAAGTCCGAACTCGAAAGGTGAATGGCATTGAGGCCAGGTGCGCGGAGATCGCGAGGAAGGTAAATGTAAGAGAGATTTGTGTCGACGCCTCGACCGGTGCAATGGTTCGCGACCATCCCTTCGTTGACAAAGAACTCGCTCCGCTCGGTACAAAGTTTTTTCCTCATTTTTTGAACTACGTTGAGGAAGGAAAGACCGTCGCAGAGGCGGAGGTCACTGAACTCACGACGATCGAGCCCTTGCCATCCTCCACTTTCGAGGTGCCCGCCGGGGCGGTGTCTAAACCGAGCTGCCTGAATCCTATAGCGGGTCGCCTGATCAAGAGAGTTAACCCGTCATATCCTGAGTCAGAGAGACGTACCCACGTACAAGGGACGGTCGCGATCTACGCAGTGATTGGTGTAGATGGGAGTTTGCACGATCTGCGGGTGGTTTCCGGAGTCTCGCCGGGGCTAAATAAAGCGAGCCTGGATGCGGTACAGCAGTGGCACTACGAACCCTATAAGTGCCAGGATACTCCAGTCGAAGTCGAGAGTTTAATCCAAGTGAACTACAGTCTGGCGCAATGATGGTGGCACGTGGGCCAGTTTCCGCGTTAAGGGTACCTATCCGCTTTTCCCGTGTCGATTGGCGAAAAATCCCCATAGCACTCATCATGGCCTTGCGCTGGGCACTTGAGTGTAACGCCCTGGCTTCGTCAATTACCCTCTTCTGATATGTATCCATGCGAATGTGAATAGGGAGAAGATGCCCAGTCCCAGTATCGAAATAGCGGTAACTGGAGTCCAAAATAGAAAGATTCTTAGCGGCTTGCTGCTGAGCCGACTTGCCGCGAAGAACAAAGCAAAAAACGAGACCGCGAGAATCCAGAACAACGGAGAGAAAAGGCCTTCCAGAAAGCCCCCGACGACCGCTGCCAAACCTGTTGCCTTGGAATTGTTGATGCCCCAGAGAGCAGAAACCAGTCCGGGTCCAAGCAGGGCGACAAATATAGCGGCCACTGCACTAAGGACGCATCGGAGAGTCGTCACAGGTTTGCCTCCCGGATCGCTACGCTCCGTATTCTACTCAGAAAGAGCCTCTTTTGATGGGTCGCTGTTGAAAAATCTCCATTACGCTCAGAACCCCTCGCTGAGGGATATGGCCTGTTTATGGCCGAATGGGAGTCCCTCCCGAAACACAACTGACGCATTCATGTGGCGGGTCACAGCTACGGAATCAAATCTCCCGGTCAGTCAATGCTGGCCTGCTCCTTCGACGAAGTTGGGACTCGAATCACCGGACGCGGCACACATCAGGCACCCTTCGCTGAGGCCGCTGCAATCGATATTGGTAATGCCTACACGAGTGCCGTCTATCTGGACAACAACAGAAACGAAACGTACTTCGGTCTGAGTGAGTCTCAGTTCACCAAGGCGCTCTATTCCAGCTCGCTAGTGTGGGCACCTGACGGTGATGAAGCATTCGATGATGGTAGCTATGTATTGCAGTTCGACGTTGGCGATCGAGTGCGCCTGATTGCATTCAAGCGTCAAGATTCACTGGTTGACCCCGCTAGTGTGCGAGAAGTGTGGCTCTCGTCTGAGGCTTTCTACAACGCTCTTCGCGAGTGGCGAGACACCTTCCGAGTCCTCGCCACGATGGTTTCTCGAAGGCACGGGTGATTTGCGATTCAATCGCGAAAGTCGATGTATCGCCCACGGTCATTCGATAGACATTTTACCCAAGCGCCAGTAGTTGGCGTAACATCTCCATCTCACTCGTTGACCGCCGACCGGAGTTCTGAGCGATAACTCCGATTTCGACAACTACACTCAAGCTGCGTGCTACTTTGAGCGGTTTGATTTCCTTTTTCTTTTCTCCATCTCGGCCTGCATTGTCGCTGTCATTCGGTCCCAGGTCGGCTGGAGCTGTTGCGGATCGCGGATGCAGTTGAGGAAAAGAAGCCGGAGGTCCCCGGGAATAGGCTGTCCACCAAACTGGTGGTACTCGTCGGGCAACGGTGGACCGCCGGGAGTTCCCGCCGGAGGGACGACGGCCGGGAGTTGGAATGCATACATGCTGCCGCCCGCCAGAGCTTCGTGTGGAAAGCGCAGGAGCCAGGGGCAATTGTGACCGTCCTCAATCAGATTAGCGGAAACCACGGCCCACTGGCCGCCATCCTCTGAAGCGGGCTGCTGGCAATTCCAGAACTGCGATTCAGGGACGTACATTCCGGGCTCCGAAAACCCGTACTCATCGAGCAAGACGCGTTTCAGACCGTGCTGCTGTACGAAGTCCTCCACATCGGGAAGAGCCTGGTTCCAATCGAGATTGGAATCGCTTACCAAAGCATAACCGGGGCGGCCGCCGCTCAACGAATTCAAGAAAGGAAGATAGTAGGGGTACGCGCGCACGGCTGTTACCACCGACGCCAGAGCCAACGCGACGGTAAGCCAGACGAGGGCGCGGGCGGCAGGCCAAGGCGAGCGTCGCAGCGACTCCAGCGTGCTCGGAAGTGGCGCCAGCAACAGCACCAGCAGCACCAAGGGAACTGAGAAGTGGCGGATGCTGAACTGCATTCGGCTCAGTATGCAGGCTCCGGTGAAGACCGCGAGGGAGACCCACACTGCTCGCCAGTGCAACGTCAGCCCTTTAGATACCACTGCGAGCTGCACCCGGCGAAGCTTGGCCACGAGGCCGACCATCAGCGCGAGTAGCAGCAAAAGGAGGAAGGCGAGGGGGGACTTCAGCAAGAACAACACCGGAAAGTAAAACCACACGCCATGCGGATACGAATGACCCAGAATGAAAGCGGGCGGCTTCCCGGTAATAGCGAACAACGCTAGGCCACGCAGGTAGATCCACGGTGGCATCAGCATTCTGCGAAGGAGCAGTGCCCCGGTATTGTGTCCCAGGAAACCCAGGGAGTCAGTTGGCTCATTCCACGAGAGGACAAGATAGACGGCGTAAACGATCAGTGCAGCGAATGAGGTGCCCTTTGTGAGACTCCACCATCTGATGCGCCGCCATGCCCGGAGTTCTGCTTTGTCTGCCGGCTGCTCCGAGGCCGGACGCCAGCGCAGGCTAAGGATGAATGCGGCGAAACAGAAAAACAGAAGTCCGGCAGAAAACTTGGACAGCAACGCCCCGCTGAGGGCAAGGCCGAACCTCAGCACCGGCCCGCGCGACGGGGACCGCCACATGCTGGCAAAGGCCCACACGGTCAGGACAGCAAACAAGGTGATTGCCATGTCGGTTAAGACCAGAGGCCCGAACGCGAGCATGACGGGCATAGTGGCATACGCGCAGAGGCAGAGCAGCCCACCCCATGGATCACCCAGGCGAGAGCCATAGGCAAAGAGCACAATCCCCAGAACCAACGTCAGAAACAACATGGGTAGTCGTGCCCAGAAGACCGTCGCGATCGGGTCATTCCAGCGAGCAATCACCCAGTGGCCGAAGACCCATTCCCCGAAGAACTGCTTAAACAATCCAGCGCTGAACGTCCACGACACATGGGAATAGTCGGCGTGCACACCGCGAACCACCAGCGGCACCGCGGCCAGCGCCTTCGCCAATGGGGGGTGTTCCTCGTTCATCCGCATGTCCAGCTTCTGCAGATAGCTCACACCCGCCCCGATGTGCGCCACTTCATCAATGGTGATGGATTCGCGTCGCGCGGCCCCGCCCGCAAGTAGAGCCATAAGAGCAAGGAGCAGAACCACGCCGGCTAGAACAATTCTTGATGATTGTGTTTTCAATTCGTGTCAACGTTGCAGAACCCACTATCATAGCTCGACACCCGCAGGCCAGGACGCTTGCGTCTTCGTTGCTGGCGGAAGATCCCCATTCCGCTCATCCTATGAGAGAGGATG
>PLBY01000064.1 GCA_003134655.1 Acidobacteriaceae bacterium | reverse complement strand
CTTCTTGAGTACCTGCCGACTAAGACTGATCGTCACGTTCTGCTTCTCGCCATTTCGCGAAGCCGCCAAAGATCTCCTCCGAAGTCACGTATACTACGTGTAGCACGTATGCAACGTGGAGTCAAGCGGGCTTCCTGTTGCCCGCGGATTCTAATTGCCGCCGCCCGCGGCGGCTTTGACCACCGAGATGAACTTCTGCACATCTTTCTCGATCAGACACTCAAACTTGGCGAACACCTGCGGATCCCACCAACCCTTTCTTACTTCCTTCTTCATGACGGCAAGCGCCTCTTCGACGGTCAAGGCCGGCTTGTAAGGACGCGAAGTAGTAAGAGCGTCAAATACATCCACGATTTGCAGAATCCGGGCAGTCAGCGGGATTTCCTCCCCCTTCAGCTTGTCGGGATAACCCGTACCGTTCATCTTTTCGTGATGATGGCGGATGACCGGCAACACGAGTTGAAACGATTTCAAGGGCGAGCAGATGCGCTCACCAACCACTGTGTGGCGCTGCATGATCTTTCTCTCGGCCGCAGTGAGCCGGGCTGGCTTGAGGAGAATGGCATCCGGCACCGCGACTTTCCCGATGTCGTGCACGAGACCGGCACGCCGCAGCACCATGATCTGCGGTCCCTCCAGACCCATGAACTCACCCAGCCGAGCTGAATGCTCAGCCAGTCGCTCACAATGGCCCTCGGTGTATGGGTCTTTACCTTCGATGCTCAAGGCGAGAGCAAATAATACGGACTCCGCGCGCTCTAACTCGTCGGTGTGGGCTTTTTGCCGTAGGAGAGACCGCACGCGCGCGATTAACTGCAGCCGGTCCACTGGTTTGGTGAGGAAATCGTCAGCCCCGGCATTAATTCCAGCCATCCGATCCTCTATTGCCGTCAGCCCCGTGATCAACACGAGCGGGACGAGGCGCGTCTCGGGGTTGTTCTTGATGTGGCGACAGACCTCGATGCCGCTCAGCACGGGCATCTTCACGTCCGATAGCACCAAGTCGGGCTGTGCTCGCTGGAACTCTGCCAACGCCAACTGGCCGTCCCGTGCCGTTACCACATTGAATCCCTCGGCAGAAAGTAATTCTGCAAGGCCCGCCAGGCTGGCCTCGTGGTCATCGGCAACGAGAATGGTTTTGGGCGCCTCCAATGCAGGACCCGACACGCGGGTGTCTGATTGTCTCTAACAGCCGCGCGGCTGACCACATTACTTATGTCATGCGGCGTCGAGCCGAACGACTCTATGAGCAACTGGGACATGTTGCAACATTTGCGCCAGCAGGCTCGGCGGGCGCTGTTGGCGGAGAGTCGCAAGCATCCGATCACCGCCAAACTGCGACAGATTCCTTACCTGGGGCCGATTCGATCGGCCGCGATGGCACTGATCCAGACCTCGCATCGTTTCAGTTGTGGGCCTACAGCGGATTGGCCCTGGAGACCCGGATTAGCGCGGAATACAGCCGCCGCAGGCAAGGAAAACAGCTGAAGGAGGTGGGATGGACGAAGGGGGTGGAGTTAGCCAAGCTGGCGAGGCGGGACAGGCAGCACTTCGATTGTGCAACCTGGTTGCACAAAGCCCGTCAAATGCCGAAGGAGGACTTCAAGAAGGAGGTCGAGCGGGAACTAACTGGGCGGGAAACGGAACCGTGGGAGATTCTCTACTTCAAGCTGTACCAGAGCCAGATGCCGGTCATTGAGAAAGCGCTCGAGACAGCAGCTCTGATGATGGGAAGTGACCGCGAAGATCGCGCGCCGGGACGGGCAGCGTTTCGATTTTGCGACTATTGCGTGCGGGAGAAAAGTGCCAGATAATACGCGCTTCAAAACTGAAATTGTTAAGGCACAAAGACGATTGCGACCGGGGCATGGCCACCGTCGGGGAACGGAGAACCTGCAATTGCCGACAACGCGCCACTGCCGGAGTTGATGGAGAACACCGAGATGTCATTCGAAGCGTTGCAGAGGAAGACAAAATGTCCCGTCGTGTCGGCAGCGATACCCATGGGGCCGTTGATGGTTCCCTTGCCGCCGCTTGGGAAAGGCGACCCTGAGACCGCCGTCAGCGCGCCGCTCGCGCTGTCGAGAGAAAATGCAGAGATAGTTGCATCCGATGTGTTGGGGACGTAGACATATTTTCCCGTTCCGTCCACTGCCACGCCTGTGGGATTATCCCCGACCTGTACTGGTGATCCAAGCCCCAAAACCAGGTCGCCGGTTGAACTGTTAAAGGTGAATACTTCCACGCCGCCGGCTGTGCCGAAAACGTTGGCCCCAGTGACCAGCAAGACCTTACCACTCAGATCAAATGCGCTTTTGTTGCCCACTCCGTACAAAACCGGTGCAAAACCGAGGGGTGTCAGTGCACCCGTCGTGGAATCGAGGCGAAAACCGAAAAGAGTGGTGCCGAAAGATGTCCCGGTCGCGGCATACAGATAGTGTCCTGTCGGATCGATCACTACGGAACTCGATGCCGCGCCCGGCTGAGTGGTGATCAGGGTCGGGGTGCCTGTTATTCGCGCCAGGGCACCGCTGGCGTCGATGGAAAACGTCCATAGGTTCGCAGAATTCCCACTTACCGCGTAAAGAAACCGGCCACCGGCTTCGACTGCCAGCGAGTTCACGCCGGGCTCAGCCACGAAGGCAGATCCAGCGATAGCGTTCAACCCGCCAGTATTCAAATCGATTGTGAATGCCGATATATCACCGGACAAACGGTTCGCAACGTAAAGATGCCCGCTCGCGGGGCTCGTGGCCAAAGCAACGGAGCCCAATCCTGTGCCGAACGGAGACCCGGTGATGGAAGCCATCGCTCCCGTGGTCGCGTCAGAGGTCAGCGCCGAAACTGTGGACGGGCCGCCGGTGGCGTTCGCAGTAAAAACATAATGGGGCCCAATCTGGCACGTCAGGCAGGGAACCGCGTGGTTGTTGCTCCCGCAGTGGAGAAAAAACAGAGCCAGCCCAAGGGTTGTGCAGAGACTTACAGCTCTTCCGAAAGAGATCGCACGGCTTGGGATTGTAGTAACTCGCCCCATACGAACCTCCTAAGGTCGGTACGATTCCCGTAAGGCGCGAGAATTGCCATTAATCGAACGCCGAGTTCAGTTGGGTATCGTGCGACCGATGGTTTCGATTGTCAGATTCAGGGATACGCCGGACGGAGGCGACAATCAAGATAAAAGTGACGCGTGTGACAAAGGTCACAACCACACGTTAACCGATCACCGCTTGCGTTCCCAATTTGTTCTGGATCGCGCGGTTTCACCCCGGTGATCTCTCGAAGGTGGTTTTGGACGCAGCGTCTTCCCCGGGCGGCGCCTTGGGACTGTCCGCGATGACGAGACAACTCTCCAAGTATTCGTCGGCGAACTTCTTCGGAACTTCCACTCTGGCGGGTGGTCGATTGCTGGCCTTGGGCGTCACCAATCGGTCACTGGCAGACAGGTTGAATCCGGAAAAAGACCCTCTGGTTCCCACTCATACCTCGCCCAATCTACCCAAGCGCCGCGCGGAGGGCGTTGAGCAGCGGTTACCATCAGAACATTCGCAGGTTGCTACCGCCGCTCTAGTGCACCGTCACACGAATCTTATTTGATTCAATGCCGTTCGCTACCGCGACAAAATCGTACAGTCCGGGAGTTAGAGTCGGCAAATCAAACTTGGTGACTCCGAACGTATTAACAGCGATCGAGTGCGTGCTGTCGTCGTGAGTGAAGGCGTAATGTACGGTTCCGTCGGCCACGCTCTTGAGGCGAACCAGCGGAAAGTCGGTGTCGCCCTGGTAGTCGTCGCCATAAGCGTTGTTCTGAGTGCGACCGTTCAGCTGGTAGCCATACAGAAGGTTATTGGTCGAACCGCTATTGAGGTTGGTGGAACGCACGAGGATTGTTGGCCTTACGCCCGCGACAGTTCCTGCTGCCGGTGCGTAGACCTCCACGAAACTGCCGAAGTCGGTAAACATGATCTCGCCGGTGGGCAAGATCATCAGGTGTCCAATGTACGACGGATCGCCCGGGCAGTTTGCCGGATTTGCGGTATTGGACAGGGTGTTGGAAATGGGGTCGTACTCGACAAATTGGCAACCAGGAGCGAATCCGGGAGGCCCCAGCATCTCCAGCACTTTGCCGTTTGCCTCCAGAGATGCCGGTGCATCGTAGCCGGTCAAGCCGCCCGAGGGCGTCGGGCCGGAAGACCAGGTGTTGCTCGAAGGATCGTAAATGGCGGTGGCGTTGGTGGCACCGACCTGAAAGACCTTCCCGTTATGCATCACGATGGCAGGCCCGAGTTCGTGGCCGGAGCTGTCCCACAGTTGGGTTGGGGTCGCGGGCCCACAAGACCAGGTGTTGGTGGTGGGATTGAAAAGCTCCGATGAATGGTTAGTAGCGCACGCTGTGGACCATGCGTCCACCAACAGCACCTTCCCGCTCTGCAGAAGCGTGTACGCGCCTTCGTCGTTGTCCACGCCAACAATGTTGCCGCTGGCCGACCAGGTATTCGGGCCGGTGAAGAACGCCGACTGTGTGGAGCAGCAGTTGGCTTGCATGTACCGGCCATCCGCCAGGATTACGCTCTGGGCGTCGCCGATGCTACCCCATCCAACGGGTGGGGCGTTAGCCGTCCAGCTCAGAGGGCCGCTGAAAGGCGTCACGGTCCCGATCGCGCCCAGGGTCGTCCATACCGCGGCGCCAAAATTGTATTCCCCGCCCTCGATGACGACTTGCCTACCATTCAGCAGCACTTGCGAACCGTAGTAGAGGGGGCCATACCCCAAAGCTGCCATTGAGCCGCCAAAGCTCCACGTACCGTTCACGTAACTACCGCTGGTGTCAGGAGTGAGAATAGCCCAGTCGCTTTGATCAGCGTCGTGCACAAGGATCCTGCCGTCCCTGAGCTGCAGGATGGTACCGGCGGCTATTCCGGGCTGGTTGGTGAGAGGCGTCCACGATTGCGCGCTGGCGAGTCCCATCAGAGCCAGTACGACGACGGTTATTCCAAATGTTCGAAAGAGTTTCATCTCTTCTCCTCTATTCCGATGCCGGAGTGCAGATTCGGTTGGAGGGGCCGCTGTTTGAAGGCATAGTTTCCTTCGCCCAGCGTTGGTTCTCGTAAGTCTGCGAGCGCCATGCCCAGGTCACACCTCTTCGTGCCGAACTACCCCAGAAGTTTGCGGCGCAGTGAGACCGCGAATCCCAGAATTCCAGGAACCAGCATTCCAGGGACCAGCAGAGTCAGGATGCCCGGTTCGGGAACTCCGCTCGCCGAATCCAGTTGGAACGCGAGGTCCGCCCCGATGTTGCCGCATGCTCCGAAGTAGCATTGATAGGCGTTTCCGTCGCCCGTCGACGAGGTCTCCCACAGCCATTGCGGCGGGAAACCGACATTAGGAACGATCGACATCCAGTACTCGGTGCCGGCCGCAGCAGTAAAAGCGGAGCCGAGGCCAAGAACATACCCGTAAGTCGGATTGCCGAGGGCGTCGTTCCCCAGGAAGCTCTCTCCGGCATTTCCGGAAACTACGTAGCTGGAAAGGAGGGCATTCGGGGCGTTTGCGGAGTTGCTCCAGAAGTCGACCGTGAAGCTGGTGATGCCACCCACTCCGGTGATGTAGGACCCGACCCAGTCGACCTGGTTAACTTGGGCCGTGCTGCCCAACGTGAAGTTGTCATACGTCGTGGCAAAGTTGCCGAGGCCAGCGGTGTCATTCTGCGAAGCGTACCCTCCGAGGTTATTGGTAGCTTGCGCATAGACGGGCACTTCACCAGCCCAACCCGGCACAGCGAGGAGGAAGAGAAGCGCCGCTATTGCAAAAAGTGATAGGCGTTGCACAAGGCGAATTGACATGTCTTCTCCTGCGAGTTACTTGTTGCTTAAGTTAGCGTCGTTGGTCGCAAACACCATCAAAGCGACCAAGGCAATTCGATCGACAGAGTTTGGCGCAAGGCGTTTCGTTGCCACCCACACCAGGCAACACATTTCGTGTAAAGCAATTTCGCTGCCATTCCGACTTATGAGAGCTTGTTCGCGAGTAACTTTGTCTTCTTCTTTATTTACAAGCAGATCCGCGGTGGCATCTACCAGTTCTCATGCAGCACATTGAATCCGCGACAATAAAAGCTTCACCGCCTTGCAAGCTTCTTGTAAGAGTAACAATTTCGTGCAACGTCATTCGCTTTCTCGGAGAGCCGTTGCGCATCTGCAACACAGGACCGAGTATCCCGCTTTCTCTTCGCCATGGTATCTTCGCCAAGTGCTAGCTAGCCAGCATTATGCATGAAGCTTAGCGTGGCCCAGGAGTTGAGGTGGAAAGTGGGTGTGATCCGACAGTCTGAGTTGGTGGAGCGAATGGATGGCAGGGTTGTGACACCTCGAACGCTCAATGCGGGATCGAAGAGACAAATGTGCCAGAACCGTTGCGGGCGGCGGATATTTTCGTTGGGTCGTGATTCGACGAGAGGCTAGCCGGTGGCAGCGCCAAGTGCCAGGGCCACACTACGGAAGGCCGGTAGAAACGGAAAGGAAGCCGGCAGATGGACGACGACGCGTCGTACAGAAACCAACACCCTGGCCCCAGCTTTAGCAATCGTTCGCGCAGCATGCCAACTTGAGCGCGGGCACAAGAGGTACCGGCAGCCCGCAAGCGCAACTCCTGCATCAGGACGTAGGCAGCGGCGGTGAGCAGGACACGGAACTGATTGGCCCAGAAGCTGGTGCAACTGGTGCGGGCTTTGTTTCATGTTGGTAATGACAGAACGGGGATTATCTTTGGGGTCTTTGTCAGCAGTGCGGACAACCTCGGCTTTGATGATGACACGGCGCTGGCATGGCCACTTCCGGGCCGCGTAGCGCACTTCTCCATAAATATGTTCGGTCTTCTCGCTGCGCCGCGAGAGTTGGCGCGCTCGCCTCATTCCGGTTTCAGCGATGCGCTTCAACACTGCATTCTTGGCCATCGCGACCACATACTCGAGCTTGGGCTGGGTGTCCAGAAACGCCAGCACGGCAGGATGCGCGAAACCCCCATCCAGGCGAACGCGAATCTGTACTCCAGGAAGCTGCTGACGAACCATCCCCACCAAACGCCGCAGTAGGGCGACCGCGCCCACTGCTGCTGTCACGTTGCCGGGACGTAACACCGCGGTGCAGAGATACTGTTCGGCTTCGTCGTCGAAGCTGACAAAACCCATCACCGGCAGGTAGCACCAGGTGTCATAGTGTCCGTTGAAGAACGACAACTGCTGCGCGCCGTGTGTGGGATCGTCGGTCGGATCCAGATCGATGGTGACGCGATCAGCGCGATGACGCAGCCGCTTGGCGTGGCGCCGGATTACGCTACCGGCCAGGAACTCGCCCAAGCGATAGAGTTCCTTGACTCCAACCCGGTTTTCGAAACGCGACAACGTCGGCTGCGAAGCCAGATCACGACCCTCGATCGGATCGCGGTCCAGGAGCAGTTTGTGGATCGGATCCCCGGACAGGCGGGCCGAGTCGTTGGCGTCCGGGTAACCGCAGGCGATCGAGAACACTCGCTGCGCCACCAAACTCTCGCAAGGAATGATCCGCCTTGCCAGCTTGCCGCTGCTCTCGAAGGCAGGAGGCCAATCCAACCACCAACCCATAGTGCCGATCGGCGGCCTTCAGCAGCAGGGCTCCGCCGTCGGAACTCCCCTCTCGCTGATCGAACTGGGCTACTACAGGCTTGCGAAAAATTCCTGGGAAGAGAACACATTGTGTCGTGTTCGCTCAAAGAAAGCCTCTTTTGTTGGTCTCAAAACCGCCTAGACAACGGCTTTGTACCATGAAGGGGCTTTTCTTGTCTCTAACAATCGAGAATTATCCGGGCTAGATACCTCTTCTTGGCGCTTGACTGATGAGCGCGCGATCACGCTACTATCGCCGCGCGCGTTGATGAAGAGCCGGCCTCGCATACTTTCCAGGCCAGCCCAATCAAGGCGGCCCCAAGCAGGTTGACACCTAGAAGCACGAAGCTGCCAGGCTCCGGGACGGTAGCCGAAGTTGCTACTACTTGAACGCCCGTCTCGCCAAGGATCTGAACAGAGCCGAAACCCACGCGCAGATTAATGCTCGACGGACTCCCACTGCAACCGTTGGACGTACCTTCGAAACACAGCCAATTCTCACTCGATCCAATAGACGGGTTTTGAAAAAGTACGAAGTCCGATGACGAGTTACTGAAATTGAACAGCAGGTCTGTCGCTGTCGCTGAGAAGCTCGTACCACCCACAAGAAGCTGGGAGTTCGATCCGACTAGGTCAAATGACGAGGAACCATCGTTTAGAAGAAGATTCCAGTTCGTAATATCCGCCGCCGATAGTGTGCCGACGGCTCCATTCGTTTGTATGAAGCCGCTCACACTTCCGCTACCAACGGCAATACTAACGTTATAATCGGTACTACCCGCCCACATCATTACGGGGGCACCGCAAATCACCATCAGGCACAATGCAAGAATCGCAGCAAGCTTTTTCATTTCCTTAGTCCTTCATAAGTCGTTCCGTTTAAAGCAATTTCGATGCCATTCCGACTTATGAGAGCTGTTTCTTGCGAGCAACTTGTTTTTTCTTTATTTGCAAGCAGATCCGCGGTGGCGTCTACCAGTTCTCGTGCAGCACATTGAATCCGCGACAATAAAAGCTTCACCGCCTTGCAAGCTTCTTGTAAGAGTAACAATTCCGTGCAACGTCATTCGCTTTCTCGGAGAGCCGTTGCGCATCTGCAACACAGGACCGAGTGTTCCACTTTCTCTCGCCATCGGATCTCTGCGAGGTGCTAGATGCCCCTTCTTAGCGCTTGACTAAGCCCGTGATCACGCGACCGTCGCCGCGCGTGTTAAAGAGGCCCCAGACTTGCGTAGTTTCGATGCCCAGCCCAATCAGGGCGGCGCCGAGTAGGTGCGGATGCTGTATTGGCCTTTCCGGCTGCCCTTCAGGGCCTCGAACCTGTTTCCAGGCGCAAATCAGGGGTGTCGGCGAAGGGGTTTTCGATACGAATACCAGCGATCATCTGTCCCGCGTTTAGATCCTCCGAGAGGATCCGATCGGCGCCACTCTTGTAAGCGGCGGCGACAATAAGAGCATCCCAGAATCCGATCTGGGCTTCATCCTCGATGCGAAATGCAGTCGAGATTTCCGCAGGTGTGGTGTCGATGCACCAGATTGCGTAGCTGCTCACGACCAGGCGGGCCGATTCTTTCGATATCGGATGCGCAATCTTTCTCGTGACGTTCACGTAGAATTCCTGCAGCACCTGCAAGCTAAGAACCCCAGTACGTTCGCTCCAAAGCTCACGGAGAACACGCTTTGCCGCTTCGTGTTTTGCTTTGGCATCGACGTCGTGCGCGTAAATCAAGACATTCGTATCGACAAACGTCCTAGCGCTCATGCCATTCGTCCCGGCTCGCTCGAATTACTCCGCCGATGTGAAAGCCTTGGTCGAGAAGCGCCATCGCCTGCCGTTCGGCACGTTCGTAGGCTTCTTCGTTCCCAACCAGGAATTCGATCTCCTGGGCAAGCAGCCCGCTGATCGAAGTCTCACGTCGGGCGGCGAGAATCTTGACCTTCTTGAGTACCTGCCGACTAAAGACTGATCGTCACGTTCTGCTTCTCGCCATTTCCCGCCAAAGATCTCCTCCGAAGTCACGTATACTACGTGTAGCACGTATGCAACGTGGAGTCAAGCGGGCTTCCTGTTGGGTAGTGGCTGAACTTGACGGCGAACAATTTCTACTAGTACCTGTGTAGACGGTCGGCAAGCGTAGGCCAGTACGTTTCAATCGGCAGCGGAGTTGACCTCTTGGGTGGGAACCTGTCCCGGCAAGGAGGAAAGCGCGGAGCAGAACCATAGCAGTCGCTCCGCGAAAGGCAATAAATACCTGCGCCGAGTGCTGAACCAAGCCGCACACGCCGCTGTGGCGAAGAAAGGCAGTCACTTTCAGGCCGTATTCCGGCGTTTGCTGCCCCGCCTAGGCTATCAGTCCGCCATCTGGGCCGTTGCCCATCGGCTCTGTCGTGTAATTTGGAAGATCTTGCATGAAGGGGTGCGATTCATCGAGCAAGGCCACGAAGTGGGTCCCCGAGAAAAGAAGAAACGTGCTCAGATGCTAGCGCGAGCCTTCGCAAGCTCGGTTACGAGGTCACTATCACACCCATAAACCAAGTTGCGCCTATGGCTGCTGTCCAGGTCTAGAGGAGGATTTTCGACGGAGTGTAATCGCTGTCTGCGTCAACTGAGAATCGCCCTCGTTTACATCCTTATCAATCCAATGGTGGGCGTAAATTAATCATATATAGAAGGAAGTGGAGATGGGCCTGAGAGCAGTCGTGATCTATGCGCGGGCTAACCGAGACAGGGGTCTCACGAAGAAAATTCGTGAGACCCTGCGGGAGGAAAAGGCACAACCGAAAGAATCTAGAGGCGCAGTTTGCGGCGAACCACTCCAGCCATGGCGACGAGTCCGCTGCCCATCAGCAACAGGCTGCTGGGTTCGGGGACGGTGGAAGTAGTGACCTGCAGTTGATTGACCAGCACATCGCCGCTCCCGTCGGTGACGGTGAGCAATCCGGAGTGGTGATTCCTCATGTCGGTGTAGAGAGCCAGAATACTGACGGGCTTTGCGTCATCGGAGGAATTGAAAGTGACGCAGACTTTGAAGGCGTCGCAGACCACGCCGCTTTCGCCCGCCTGGATGCTGCCGAGCGCCAGGGTGATCGCAGTCACGTTCTTGGAGAACAAGCTGCTCAGATTGAAGACGATGGCTTGGCCGGGCTCGATCTCGTGGTCGTCGTTGCAGCAGGCCAATCCCAAACCGGTCTCACTTGCTCCACCGATCCCTCCCTGCTGCTTGTAGTAGAGGTTCGTCGAGCCGGTTGCGGTGATGCCGATGCCGCCGCTGACGAACGTGTAACTGTTCGTACCGAGACTGGCATTGGGGGTGGTGGTATTGAAGTTCCAGGTGTAGGTGGTGGAGTTGGCGAAGGCAGCAGGCACGATGACGCATGCTGCGATGAGGACTAGAACGGGCCAGAGTTTCACGGAGTTGGTTCCTCTCTTGTTTGCAGCGTACTTTAAGCATCTGATCGGCCAAATCTCGGGAGCCAGCGAAAGCCTGTGTTTTCTGTGAAATGGGCTATCGAGCGGGCAGGAATCAGGTCATAAGCTGCAAAGTCCTTTCACTCAAGTGAAGGTTCGTTACTCAGACGAAAGTGCCATTACAAAAGTAACCAAGAACTGTTGAACTGTTGAACGAGGGCTGGGACAGTGCTGCGTGGTCGTCGGCATTTCGCTGGCGTGCCTGAGGCCGTTGCACAACTTGCACGAGCAGCCGCGGACGGCCCGTGGGGAGCCTCTTGGTCCTCAGTATTGTTCCGCCTCTTGTCGTCTTCTTGCTCTGGCGGCATGGTGAAAAATGGCGCGCGAAGAAGCCATAAACCTGACAGATATTCTGTGGGTAGTCTGACGACTTAACCTCCGTTTGCACACGGACGCGACTGCTCCAGTGAAACGGCGATGTTTCACCACTTGAAATGAGAGCCTTATCACTCATCAACCGCGAGTCAAAATAGTTTTCCTCGCGCTCAGTTGTGATAAGGCCTCACTGCGCACGATTTGGTGGCTTGACTCCCAAAGCCCGCCGGACTATATTTTCTCCTCCTCCCCAAGTGAGAGCATCTCTCACATCTGCGGACTATTTGAGTCTGCATTTCGGGTCCCTTTAAGAAGCCGGGGCCCCAAGCGATGGCGGAATATCATTTAAACCCAGAACAGGATCAGGCGCTGGCTCGGCTGAAGTGTGCGCATTGCCAGTCCCTCATCAATTGCGAGGCGCTGGCCCGGGCGGTTCTCGCTGAACTACAACGCCGTTACCGTGTCGATTGCCGGCGCAACGATGGGGGGCTCGACGTGACCGATCCTGAGCTTATTGAGGCAGTGCGAGAAGGAATCGACCGCTTTCTGCGCAATGGGTCTGACTCGGCGGGCGGTGGTGATGAATCGCGCCCGTCGGCGGCGTAACTTGCTGCCACTTAGGATGGATTTGCCGGGTCTTAACTAGCGTAAAGGTCTGCTTACGTCCGGTCGTCCTCTGCCTCCGCTCTGGCCAGCGGTTTCTCCACCTGCTCGAGTCGCCGCTCCAGGTCCGTCGCCTCAACTGTGCGGAGCTGCAAATTCAAGAGCGGAGCCAGACCGGCCGCGACCCTGGGATGAAGTCTACCCGCGTATACATCCGCGATCAGCTTCTCGACGGCGTCCTGCACGGCACTTACTTTGTCCAATTTGGGCAACGGATTGGGGACTTCCGCGGGAAGACGGCTCTTTTTCCTGCCACCGATTCGGCCCAACTCAGCGGCTTTGTCGGGATTGGCGTGAAAAAAGCACAGGCCGCCAGAGGTGGCGGCGGCTCGGCAGGGCTCGCCGCTCTTGGTTTGGGCCTGGCAACGCGGATTAGAATTCTTCGGTATCATCTTCCAACTTTTGTCTGGCGAGCCGTTGCTCGTATATTGCTATCAGCTCATCAATCCTCGACGTGTCTGGCGGGGGTCGCCATAACCTCCGACCACTTTAAGGTTGATTATCCGTTCAAACCTTCGAAGCTGGGCATGGCAGATTCATCTCTGCTTCGAACTCTCCTGGGAGATCCGAACGCGCAACTACCACGTACGTGCAATTACAATGGGCCAGCTTTTTTCGCCGCTCTTTTTCGGCCAGCTGACGCTCGATCTTCGCCAGTCGCCTCCAGAGACTAGTCGGCATTTTGCACTCCATGGTAACGTCCGAGTTAGCATCTGCGATCAGCCTCTCCACGCGTCACACTACCATCACTTTGTCCAATTTGGGCAGCGGATATGGGTTCCTCATCAGCGATTCGCTGAATGTCTCGCGCCAACGCCGAAATCCTGAAAAGTTGTCTTCACGATCACATCGAGGCGATTGGCATCAGCGCCGCAGGAAATAGATTCTATTAGTCCAGTCCCAATTCCAAGTTTCTCTTGCCAGTCTGGTCAAGGCCCAGACCAAACCGCCGATATCCGCGGGCGAAATTGTCTTTTCGTCCACAAAAACCACGCCACCGTGCGTTCGCTCTTCTTCTGCCCAGGTTTTGAGCAGGGGAGGAATCGTCCTCCGGTCATAAGTAACAAGCGTTAATCCCTGGACAGCAGCTTCTCGCAAACAAGGGGAGTCCTCCTGTCCCAGGAAATGCCCATTTTCCCATTCCACCATATAGCGAACTTCTATCGTGCGATTGCGGCGACGTAGACCATTCGCTACGTCCGGTGAGATATGCTCATCGAGAAGAAGCCTGAGCATTCAGTTTTTCGCCGCTCTTTTGGGAACGAATTCGGCAGCCTGAGGCAGCATGCGCTTCAGCGCTTCAAAATCTGTCGCCTCATTCTCAGCCATCGCCTCGTTGATTTCTTCGGGGAACGCCCCCGCATAGTTGACCGCCGCCTGGACCTTCACTTCTGGCCAGTTGAGGTGTCCCGCGACGGCCGACACATCTTTCTTATAGCTGTGGACGAGCAACATGACCTCCCAAACCGCGAGCGTGCTCCCTTGAAGGCAGGCTTGCCGGCCCGCGGGCGAGTCTCGAAAGTCAATGAATCCAAATTCCGCCCGGCGCAAGCCTTCCTCCACCAGGCGCGCACTGGCGTCGCTGGGGGTCCATCCATGTCGATTCGCCATGCGTTTGAGACGCTTTCCGCTCTCCGCCGGCAGCCGCATGCTGATGACCATCGAATGCATTGATTTCATGGCAATCTCCGAGTTGTAACTCTTGTAAGTATTGTAGCATGCGCTGCTTTCGGGGGTGCCGTTTGCGATTCCCTGAATCAGGAGTGAAGACGGCGAGCCCATCATCGTCGCGAGGACCGTGAACGTTCACCCCAGCGAGTTGGGGCGGGGAGTGGAAAACCGCGGCGGCCGCCGATTGAATCACATCTGCTTGGCATCGAAGCCGCTGAGTAGGGCCGCATCTCGCAACTTCTGATCGGCGGTCAGAAAGACACGACCCTGAGGAGCGTATTCGCACCACTCAAGTGCCGCCGCCAGCTGAAACGAGTTCGCAGCCCGCAAGTCGTAGCGATCTGCGAGCTGTATCGATGTCGCCCGCAAAGCGTCCGACGGCTGAATCACGGACCACGAATCGGCGAGGCTTTTGGCGAGTTTATTGGACTTGGCCCAGGCGCGGGAGTCGAGTTGCTTCATCCGCAAAAGCCGGGCCAAGGCGCTCGCGATCTCAACCGGCGTCGCCCACCAGATGACGGCGTCATGGGTCTTATACAGGCCGATCGCCTGAGGCGTGATGCCCTGTCGCACGCACAGGGGTACGAGAGCACTCGCGTCCCAGAAAGCTGGAACCCGCGTTACCGGCTTTCCCGTTCTTCCCGCCATACCTGCTCCATGACCTTATCGGAGACATTCCCCGGGGGCTCCGGCCAGGAAACAGACGCAGGCCGTTTGTGCAAGGGTGGGGTGAGAACGCCACGGGCAATCAGTCGCTGCTCCTGCTCGGAGTGATCGGTGAGACGGCAGGGCACAATCCGAGCCACCGGCTTGTTACGGTCGCAAACCAGTACCTCTTCGCCGTCTCTTACGAGCTGGATGTGAGCGCTGAGCTGCGCCTTTAGATCGCTGATATTGACGGTTCGCATGTCGCAATTATAGTGGATGTGACCATGTTGGTCATCTGCTATTTTACTGTCTGGAATGCGAGGGCAAAGGAGCATCGGCGAGGGACGAGTTCAGGCTCTCGAAGCGCCCTCGAACGTGGCTGGCATGGCTTGGAATGGCATCCCGGCGGAGATTCCTTCGTTGGCTCGTATTAGATTAGAGAGAAACAGACATCAGTCCGTCGTCTTGGTGCCCAATCGTGTCCAAAAAAGCCTAGTCGAGGTTCAGTACCTGCGCACTACCATCACGGAGGAACAGCGCCAGGAGTTTGGCCACTTGGTGGAAGGGACGATCCGCCGAATTGAGTCGGCGGACTTTCTACCGCACAGCGGCATCCGTTTTCCGCAGAATCCCTACAGCAGCTGTCCGTATGTTGGACTCTGTCTTGGAAAGCAGGAAATGGTCGACGCCACTATAGTGCGGCGTCCAGGAGCCGACAGTCTTGATTGGCTTGACGAGCTTAATTACTAGGAACCTTCTGCACGCAGTTTCTTGCAAAGCGGACTTGTCGCCGATAGTACCTCTATGTTAAAATTACGGTTGTAATATATTGTAATACATGTTTATCTTCGACGCTTCCACGCTGATACTGATTGCGAAGACCGAGACACTCGACTTCTTCCTGAGTGGGGTCGAACTCGATGTTGCCATTCCGCTTGAGGTTGAGAAGGAGTGCTGCGGTGTTAAGAAATCGCTTGATGCGCTCATGATTCAAAAGACGTTGGATGAGTCGAGAATCATAGTCATTGCTGTCAAGGACAGGAAGCTCGTTACAAAATTACAGGGGGACTTTGGCCTCGGCAGTGGAGAAGCGGAAGCAATCGCGCTAGCTCTCGCGGAAAAAGCTCGGATTGTGGGAATCGATGACAAGAATGGGATCAATGCGTGCAAGTTGCTTGGCGTTGCATTTACGACGGCGATAGGCATCTTGGTGCGAATGCGGGAGAAGCGGCTACTTACGATTAACGAAGCCCTCGTGAAACTTGAGACCCTGGCAAAACATGGACGTTACAAACGATCAATTCTAGAAGACGCCAGACGGAAACTGGAGGCAGCGAAATGACGAAGACGATGAGCATCCGGATGGATCGTGAGAATTTCGAATTCTTGAACGAGCTCACAAAGGAACAGAGGAGTGACCTTTCCAAGGCCGTGCGGGACATGGTTACTCGGGGCAGGATGTTACTCGCGGTGGAAAGGTACAAGAAGGGAGAAGCATCGCTTGGCAGAGCTGCTGAGCTGGCCGGAGTCCCCGTGGGGCAGATGATGACGATCTTGACCGAGTTCGGGGTGGAGAGCAGGATCGAAGACGAGGATTATCTCCAAGGACTCGCAGCGCTCCGAAAGGCGTGGTGACGATTTCTGAAAGTTGCCGATGACCCTTGCACCGAAAAGCGGTGATGCAGAATGTTGTGACAGTGCGAAGAGTGAAAACCCAAGGCAATATCAAGAGCTTTTGGACTGGCTAGCGGAGGATTACCAGCTGGTCGGTGCTGCAGAACATTTGGAGCTCTGGTACAGTTTGAAGTAGATAATCTCCCATGGTTCAGTTTCCGTTTGTAGGCCCCGAGCCGTCTTTGGGCCCGTCGACTTCTTGGCGTTTTCCCGATTCGCCCGCAGACGTGCTTCAGAGATGCTCGGCTGGGGCGGGCTGGGAAGCCGAACGGCGTTCCGGGACGGCCCGCACGGCTCTTACAGGTATGCGCTTACCTTACGTTCACGACGTTCACCACGTTCCCGAAGAGGCTAGTCTATCGGACACGTCCTCCGTATAACCCAGTCCCGACACGGCCCTTTTCGCGGAGTTTCTTAAACGGGTTTACTGTGCGCAGTTGTGTGCCATCCTCGCGCATCAGCAAGCCATAATCTTCGCACAGCTTACAAGGGGGCCCAGCATAGCCAGCTTCTACAGCCTGACGCTGCTGTTCTCGATGATGAGATTCTTCAAATTTCTGCCCGGAGAGCAGAGGCAGGCGTTTCTTGGCGGCCTGAGTGAGAAGGCCTCATGAGCTCGATTGGCCCGAAGCCCGTGCGCTTGCGACTGGATGCAGTGGCCTACGAACATCTCCGGCGGCAGGTGCTGCGTCGCGATGGCTGGCGCTGTCAATCATGCGGCACGATGTCCAACCTGGAAGTTCACACAAACAGTTTCGCAGCCACTCCGGCCAGGACTCCGAAGAAAACCTGATCACACTCTGCTCCACGTGCCATGCCGTCATTCACCGCTGAAAAGACTGGGCGTGGCAGGTGGTCACGATAGGCGCGTAATACCTGGAAACGCGTCGAAGCCCGAGTCGAAACTTAAGATTCGCTCGATTCCATTTTGTTCCATGACGGATAGATGTACCGCGTCACGGGCAGACAGCTGTCGATATCCCAGAACAATCTGCTTCGCACGCTGCACCACCGTGCCATCAACCGCCAGCACCTGATCTACGACACCGAGCAGAGCGTCGAAAGCTGGCTGAATTGCGTCGCGACGATCGATTGCGACATACCGGTGCAGGATTTCCTGCAAGACCTCGGCATCGGTAACAAGACGCTGACGATCGGTGATCAGCTTCTCGAGCAAACGCTGTGCGTCAGCTTTGTGAGGATGAGGTGCGCCGACTAGATACATCGGGATATTTGAGTCAACCAAAATCACGAACGTGCACCGGTTCCGTATCCTGCTTCGATCTCGGCCAGCATAACGTCGATGTCCCCCACAGGATAGTCGTGCCGGGCCGCCGTTTGGATCGTTTCGAGCTTCTTCCCGATGCTGCCCAGAGGCTCTCGGCGGCGTGCTAGATCCAGCGCTTGCCGGACCCACTCGGCGATAGACATGTGGCGCAAACGCGCCACGCGCTGAATCTCGCGATACTCCGGATCCTTTAGAATCACTTGCAGTCTCTTAGCCATATGATGAGTCTATCTGACTCATGTCTATGAGTCAATTAAACGGGGCTCCACAAGTTGAGAAGCCCCGCCCAAAATTCACTCCTGACCGTAACAACATAGGAGTGACCACGGTTAATTGAGCTTTTCGTTTACGTTGTCTACATTAAGACCTGCTCCCCAAGTGAGGTACCAATTTGAGTTCGACCCAGAGAATTAAGATTCTGCTCCTCCGATTTGAGGGGCGGCTCACAGACAAGTTGCTGTCCGAGCTCTACTGGGCGATCAAGAAGTATTCGACCGCGCACCGATGCCAGCGCGGGTATTTGGGACTTCTGGGCCGTTACCGAGCTTGCCGTATCCCCTGAATTTGTTCGTGACGTGGTAGATCGGGGACCAGCTATGCCGGACGCGACCAGACGCCCTCGCTTTCTCGTTGCCCCGGCCATGGTTGGACTTGGTATATCTCGCATGATTGAGATCACGGCAGAGCATACCCTTTAGCTATCAGGAATCGGAGTGGCGGGTGGTCAGCTCGCGCTGAGTCAAGCCATCGAAAGCTTTGGCAACCTGACCGTGGGGACCCAGAGCAATCAGACCGTCACGCTGACCAACAACACGGCATCGACGGTCAACTTTAGACAGCCCGCTGTGAGCGGCAGCAGATTCAAGCTGAGTGGCATTCCGAGGCAGTAGGAGAAACAAACAACTGCTGGAGGCGACCGACCTTTGGTTTATCAATACCCTCGCGTCCAGCACCTCCAGCGAATCCCCTACGAATCGGCAATGTGGTTGCCGGGACCAGTGCAACTGCGGGTACGTCTGTCGCCGTTGCCGACAGCCCGATGATCCCAACATCTCTGACACACTGGGCTGGATAGATTACCGCAAGGGCTTGTACGCGCCCGCACTTCCGCTGGCCAGCGATGCCGCAACGCGCGCTCCCAGCGACGGCCAATTCCAATATCACCTGGGAATGATCCTGCTGAAAACCGGGGACCGCAGCCGCGCACACCAGATATTGCAGCGAGCCCTCCAACTGCAACTCGACCCAACGGATACCGAAGATGCGCGACGCGCCCTCGGTGAACGCGAGTAAGTTGCGCCACGCGCTTGACGAACGCGAGCGACGTTGCACAAAATTGTTACTTTCACAAAAAGCTTGCAAACCTGTGAGTCTTCTTGGCTCGCGCACCTGACGCGCCCGCATCGAATCCAAGCTGCTGTGCTCAAGCCCTCCCTCGTATCTCTCTGATGCAGATGGAAAGAAGTAAGAATCCGCGCCGTCAAGCGTCCACCATGCCGTTTGGCGTTCAAATTGCATGTATTGCAGCGTGCTTTGAATTGGGAGGTTGACCTATGAACCGAAAGTCGATTTGCCTACTTGGATTGTTGGTAGCGCTTGTGCTGGTTCTCCCGACAGATATAAAGGCCCAGACCTTTGGCGTTGACTTTAGCAACACGACAGGGGCCTTATCCCTAGGTAATCCACCGTTTACGCTCGGGTGGTCGTTTACGTTAACCGCTCCCACACAGGTCGGTGACTTGGCGTTCTACAACGATGGCTCAGAGGTCGGCCTCACGGACAGCCATCAAATCGGAATTTGGGACTCAACCGGAACCTTGCTGGTGAGCGGTACCGTCCTAGCCGGCACCGCGTCGACCTTGGTTGATCAATGGCGGGAAGTCGCCATAACGCCAACGACTTTGGGGCCAGGAACCTATGACATAGGTGCGCTATTTCTAGACGGCAGTGATCCGGTCTGGTTCCCGGGTCAATCGTTAACTGGTTTTGTCACTGCCCCGGGCCTTACATACAACGGCGCTACGTTCGCCTTTGGGTCCACGTTGTCCGACCCAAATATTTCCGACGGTAATCCCGGGTTCTTCGGAGCGAATTTCGTCGAAACTGTCGGAACTCCAGAACCTTCCAGCACTCTTCTGCTCGGCATCAGCACCGGTCTGCTGGGCTTGTTTGGCATGGTCTCGCGCCGGAATGCTGCCTGGTAGATAATCAAGCCGAAGGCGCGACGCGGGTCGCGCCTTGCTTCGTTATCCAACACCCCAGGAAGGTAAATCCCCGTTCAATCCGCCCGATGAACGTCTTTGTCCGGGTGTTCCAAGGTTCCGGCACCGTAAAGGGCACGTGCGGGCAGGCGGAACAGCGCAAGGGAGCTAGGGCTAGATCCTTTCCAACAAACGCCTTCACAGCCTCCGATACTGCAATCATCAGGCAGATCAGCCAATTCCTCACCTGCCCGCGGCGGTATCGGCATCGTTATCTCGATGGCTGGAAGGAGGAGGACACCCGGGCGGCCATGTTCTTCGGCCGGCCCTTCGAACGGGCGCTCCGTGCCTCTTTCCGCCATGGCCTACGACTTCGCTGCGCGGGCGAGAGGGGATCGTTGACGATCCCCCACCCGATTATGCCGCCGCTTCGACGTCGACTGCGGAAGTTGCGTCCTCACCCTTCGACGACTCGTTCTCGGATTCCGACCCCTGCTCGGGGGCAGACGCTTCGGATGCCATTAGGGTTAAACCGCTGGTGGGCTTCGGTGCTTGCGGCAAGTTCTCCGGTTGTGAGGCAGGAGCGTCGCCTTCGGCTTCGTCCTGGGCTGCGTCCGACATGGACGGTTGCCGTTCATCCAACAGTTCGAGGTTCTTGAGCAAGGCCCGCTGGCTCGACGTGCGATACCGCTGCAGGTTGGGCAGGCTACCCATCGGGCCAAGGTGATTCACGGCATTCTTGAAACAACTCATCTCGATATCCAACGCCGCACGCAGACGCCACCATTCGACGACGAGGCTTTCCAGCAGCAGTTCCGTACCTACATCGCCCGAGCCATACTCGGCCTGCAGGCTATCCCATAAGTCATGGAGTTCTTCATTGATCAGCGTACCGTCCGACGAAAATAGGACGCGGTCGATGAGGAGGCCATGCTTGAGAGAATTGAGGCGGCTGTAGGCCTTGCCCCGAGCCGTCTTTGGACCCGTCGACTTCTTGGCGTTTTCCCGATTCGCCCGCAGACGTGCTTCCGAGAGGGTCGGCTTGGGAGGGCTGGTTTGCGAACCTTCGGTCTTGTCGGGACCTTCGGGGTTGGGGTTGGGGTTGCAGGCGGTGTCGAGCTTGGATGTGCTCTCACCAGTTGGAGTCAAATTATCGTTATTCATGTGATTGTCCTTGAGCAGCGTTTCTTGATTTAATCTCGGGGGTCCACCGTTACGGCGACGTCCGTGACAAACGCTTCTATTCAACGATTGGATAGTCACGAAATTCGCGTAATTGTCGATTTCACTCCCGGAGCACCACCGTCCGGTCACACGTCTGGGTCCTGGTGGGCGCGCTCGGGACGTCGTCCTCTGCCGACCGGCAGGGGCGGTGCACGGTCAACAGAGACCCGAGCCGGTCATGTCGGCTCGCTCCGCCGGGTGAGAAAGGGGGCACCCGGGTACCGCGCGCATCGGCCCAGGCGCTGCGTACTCGTTGAAAAGAAGTAATCTCTTGGCTCCGTGCCGGAGTTCTTGTGCTGAAACTAGGACGTTTGCCGACGAGCCAAACCGCCTCCTGGTGACCAAAGATTTATCCCCAGAAATAGCGATTTCCCCTCGCGCCTTCGTATATTGACGGTAGGGATTTAAATGGAATTGAACACCCTCGCGGCACTAACACGCGGGTCTTTTCCCCCACACTGGTTACGACTATGTGGATCTCCACTTGGTCAACAATCCAAGAGCATCCGCCTCGACGATCTCGAGCATTGGCCAATACCACAATCCCCCCACGACAACTTGTAAGACGTAAAGCGATTGTCGCGGTGAGTTGATCGGTGGAGGAACTGCGCTCAAACAGATTCGGGCTTCGTTAGTTTTTCTACTTGCAAGGGTACAGTCGATGAAAATTACCAGGGCAGCATTCGCGGAGCTGTTCGGCGTCCACATCCCCGGGTGGTCGCTCGCCATATGGATGAAGGGAGTCCGTTACGTATTCGTGGATGGAACGGAAGCCGAGATCGACGAGCTTGAACGGCTTGTCGGGGGAGCCTTATATGAGCCGAGATAAAACGCCCTGCACGAGTTTAGATCGACATTTGGTGAACCTTATGCCCTTCCGGCGAGGCGCATCCGGTGCGCTCAGGGTATGCCTCCTCTGCGGGGCTGGCGGGACGATGCATGCTCAGGACCCGAGCCCTCTCCGTGTCCGCTCGTTTCCGCCGCCGAACCAGGGGCGGCACGCCCGAGCCCCGGTCGGCACATTGGGTCTCTTTAACTCACTTTGCCACGCAGTATCCAGTCCACGCTCTTGTGGAATCGCTCGGACAGTAGGATCAGAACATCTATGCTCGGCGCGGCTTTTCCACTCTCGATTTTCGACAGCTGCCCTTGGCGGATGTGCAAATAGTCCGCCAGGTCCTCCTGCAGCACGTCACCCCTTAGGGCCCTGATCCTAGAACCTATCGCGAACAAATCCGTTTTTGGTCTCCGAGGGGCCAAGAAATATCTCTTGAATTTATCTATATTCCATATAGAATATTCCACATGGAATGTATCGTAATAAACACACAGCAGGTCTGCTTCGAACCTAACCGATCCACCACCACCTTGCCAATTAACTCTATGGGGTCGGCAGCAAGAACCCTAAGAATGGGGGTGGAGAATGACCAAACGAAGTAATGCGGTAATCGCTGAAGCCCTCTGGGGAGAAATGCCCCAAGCTGCGCTTGATGTGTTGGAGGATCTTACGAAAAGGTACTCGCTGCGTGTTGCCTTCGGTGAACTCCTGTACCTAGATGGAAAGTGGTATGTCACACATTCGGGACTCTTGCGAATTGCAACCCGCAATCGTTGCTCAGGAATCCAAGTTCGCCCTGCACCTGGACTCAGCGATCCGGGTGCATCCCGCTGGGCGTTCAAAGCGACTGTTTATAAGTCTAAGACCTGCAGAGGCTTTGTCGGCTACGGTGACGCCGACCCGTCCAATGTATCTTTCCTGGTCCACGGCGCCGAAATGCGTGTGGCAGAAACTAGGGCCGTCAACCGCGCTCTGCGCAAAGCCTATGGGATCGGCATCTGCTCGGTCGAAGAGATTGGGTCCATCGAACGACAGAGAGAGCCATCCCCAGAGCCAAAGAAGTTGCCTCCCCAACCGACGAACGGGAATGGCAGTCGCACGGTTCGCGACCGACTCTGCCAAGTCATCCGCCAGCATCAACTCGATCCCAACTTGGTGAAGTCGTATGCGACCGACTTCTGCGGGGTCAAAGCTCTTCGCGATGCTACTCGTGACCAAGTGGAAAACTTCGTTGCGCACCTAGCGGACTGGGCTGATAAGGACCGCAATGGCCTGCTCTGCCAGCTCAACAGCTATCCCAACCAGAAAGAGGGTGCCGCATGAAACGCCAGATCACCGGCCTGCACGCCGCCGATCGCTGCGCCAGCAACCAGATTCCCGACGGAGTCTTCCTCGTCCGAGTGCAACGAGTCAGATTTCAGCGGCAGGCACAGAAGCCTTACTACACGCTGGCGCTGGCCATTCTTGAGCCCAGCCGGTTCTCTGGCCACGTCCTGTCGAGTCGCCTCTATTGCAGCCCGAAGGCCCTGTGGAAGCTGAATTGGTTCCTGCGCGACTTCGGTTACGACACCGAACTCCTCGGACGCGACGAAGTCGACGAGACCCAGCTCGTAGGTCTGAGGGGTGTGGTTAAGATCAGCCACATCGTCTTCAACGGCGCTTCCCTGCTCCGACTGGACGGCTTTGCTCCCGCCGGCCGTTGGGAAGAACTCTCACCGGCGAATCTGGACAATCCCCAGGTGGCCTGATGACCTACAGCTACACGCAGATCAGCCAATACCTCACCTGCCCGCGGCGGTATCGGCATCGCTACCTCGATGGCTGGAAGGAAAAGGATACCCGGGCGGCGATGCTTTTCGGTCGCGCCTTCGAACGAGCTCTGGGCGCACTCTTTCGCCGAGAAGATCCAGGAGCAGTTCTGTTCACCGAGTGGTCTGCTTGCCAGAGCCAGGACTTGCACTACTCCAACCGAGACTCTTGGGACCGCATGCTCCGGCAGGGGCTTATGCTGTTGACGCGCTTTTGTCAGGACAACCGTGTCCAAGTGCAACAGCCTCAACGTAACCTGCAGATCAAGTTCACACGGCCCGTCGGGGATAAGAACGACTTCGTCGCCTATATTGACGCCATCGGGAGCCTCGACGGGAGGCGCTACCTGCTCGAGTGGAAGACCAGTTCGAGCCGATACCCGGAAGAGCCTGAGGGTCTGCTATCTCTGGATCCACAGCTGGTTTGCTACTCGTGGATGACGGGTATTGCGGAGGTCGCCCAGGTCGTTTTCGTCCGTAAGAGCCTGGTCGAGGTTCAGTACCTGCGCACCACGATCACCGACGAACAGCGCCAGGAGTTTGGCCGCCTGGTGCAAGGCACAATCCGCCGAATAGAATCGGCGGATTTTCTGCCGCACAGCGGCATCCGCTTCCCCCAGAATCCCTGCAGCAGTTGCCCGTATGTGGGCCTGTGTCTCGGAAAGCAGGAAATGATCGACGCTGCCGTCGTGCGGCGTCCAGGAGCCGACAGTCTTGATTGGCTTGACGAGCTTAATTACTGAGTATCCGCCTATGCCCCCGAAGTTCAATCGCAGCCGCGCCGTATTCGTATTAGGCAAGATTGACGAGATCCTGGCTTGGGAGCAGCAGAGGGAAACCGAGCGGGACACCAAGTTCGTCGAACTGGGGCGCTATCTATGCGAGGTGCGGGCAGGACAATACTGGAGGCTGGAGAGTTTGAAGTGTTTTGACGAGTTTCTGGAGAGGCGCTTCCCGGAATCGAGGCGGAAGGCCTACTACCTGATGTCCATCCACGAGCACCTGCCACCGCAGGCCAGAAAGCAACTCAAGGAAGTGGGATGGGCGAAGGGGATCGAGCTAGTGAAGCTGGCGAGGCGGGACGGGCAGAACTTCGATTGTGCAACCTGGTTGCACAAAGCCCGTCAGATGCCGAAGGAGGAATTCAAGAAGGCGGTCGAGAAGGAACTAACGGGAAAGGAGACGGAACCGTGGGAGATCATCTACTTCAAGCTGTACCAGAGCCAGATGCCGGTTATTGAGAAAGCAATCGAAACGGCGGCCCTGATGCTGGGAAGTGACCGATCCCGCGGCTACTGCCTGGAAATGATCTGTGCGGACTTTCTGGCCGGGGCCAACCTGGACAACGGTGACCCAGAGACGCTGCTGTTTTCGGCGATGAGATTCTTCCGATTTCTGTCAGAAAACCAAAAGCAGGTTTTCCTCAAGAGACTGGGCGAGGAAGCGGCATGAACGCGATCCGCCCAAAGGTCGCACGTTTGCGGCTCGATCCCATCTCCTGCGAGAATCTGCGGCAGGAGGTGCTGCGCCGCGACGGCTGGCGGTGTCAATCATGCGGCACGATGTCGAACTTAGAGATCCACCATAAGGAATTTCGCAGCCATGCGGGCCCAGATTCCGAGCTGAATCTCATCACGCTCTGTGCCACGTGCCACGCCAGCGCTCATGGGACTTGAAAAAGCGGAGGCGGCACCGCAGTGCGCCGCGCAGTACAGCCGGCTGGTACAGGGTCGGCAGCAGCTGGGAGCTTTAACATTCGTCCGTGCCGACGGGCACTGCGGCGAACCATCGGCCGAAAAGTCAACTGCCCAAAGGGCCTTATCCAGCAATCCCCAGTGCAGACGTCCTAACTGCTTCTTCCTGCTGGCCTTCTGGCGGTTGGCGTGGTGTACCTCGGAGATCTACCGCAATCCCTCTCGTAGCCCCAGACTCGTGATGAGCCCTCCCCCGGGTGCAGACAGTCGTACAGCCGGGGACGGTTCCATGGCTGAAAATGCTAGAGACTGCGGCAAGAGCGATTTGCTCGAAGCATCTTGGGAAAGTGGCAGGCGCGTTGGTTCTTCTGGCGGGCCTCACCTTTCTGGTCGGTTGCCAGGGTGTGAGCGCTGCTGGCTCTTCAGGCCAACAGCACTCCAGCACCCTTTCCCTGTTAACCGCAACGCTGGACTTTGGCAGTGTTGCAGCGAGCAGCAGCAAGACCCTGACGGTCACCGTGACGAACTCGGGGCCCGCATCGGTCAAGATCAGCAGCGCATCGGTCTCCACCAAGTACTTTTCTTTGACCGCGCCCAGCCTTCCCGTTACGATCAGCGCCGGGCAGAGCACTCCACTCAGCGTGACGTTCACGCCCAACGCAGCTGAGGCTTTCAACGCCACGGTCACAATTAGCAGCGACGCGTCGAATCCGACATTGACGATTTCACTTTCGGGCACAGGTACAACAGTCTCGGGACAGTTAACCGTAGTCCCGACCACTTTGGGTCTCGGCAATGTGGTTGCCGGGACCAGTGCAACAGCCTCAGGAAGCTTGACGGCCAGCGGCGCGAATGTAACCGTCACGGCCGCCAGCACGAACAACTCGATCTTTAGCGTGGGCGGTCTCTCGCTGCC
>PLBY01000137.1 GCA_003134655.1 Acidobacteriaceae bacterium | reverse complement strand
CCACCCCTCGACTTCACCTCAAATGTATGGTCCGCCGCCGGACTGCAAGAGGTTTGAAGATGGGCGAAGGGACAGTCTGCGTAAATGTATCCGGCCTCTTAGTGGAGAATCGGTCTCCGGGCACTTGATGATGATCCGCACGTGCCGGTCCTCTTAAACCCCTCGGTCACTAGGGACGCGTTTGAGCGTCCAGGTTTTCCGGCACGCCGTTGGACTGTTCTTTCGTCTTCTTCTCTCCTCAGCAGACCTTGGTAGAACTCTGTCTAACTTCCGTCGTCGTGGCGGTGGAAAAATGGAAAGCGTTTTATGCTTTCCAAGCGCAGCGTCTTTTCCACGGCCATCAAGCCGCCGCCGGCTGCAGCAGCGGCTGATGTCGATAGTCTTGGCCGCTGGACAGCACGGCCCAGGCGATGCGGGCCAGTTTGTTGGCGATCGCCACCACCACTTTGTTGCGTGGAGCACGCTGGGCCAGCCGCTGCACCCACTGCCCGAATCCTGCAGTGTCGTACTTCACGCGAAACAATACCGCGCGAGCACCGTGGATCAGCATGCGACGCAAATAAACGTTGCCGCGCTTGCTGATGCCGTACAGCTTCTGCTTGCCTCCGGCGGAGTATTGTCGGGGCACGACCCCAACCCAAGCCGCGAAGTCGCGCCCGCGACGAAAAGCAGCCCCGTTGCCGATAGCCGCCACAGTGGCGGTGAGACTAGCGGACCGAAGCCGGGGATCTGCCGGAGTTGCCGGCAGCGTGCATCCTCATTACTGATGCGTTCAATCTCGTCGGTGATCGCCTCGACGTCGATCTCGATCTGCTTCCACTCCTGCCACAGCCGGTCCAGCAACCAGCGCAGACGCGGGCTCAGGTTCTGTTCGGCGTCTTCGATGACAGTGGGCAGATTCTTGCGCAGATGGATGGGCTGGGCCGCGAAAGTAATGCCGCGCTCTAGCAGGAATCCACGAATCTCGTTGATCAGTGCGGTACTACGCTGCACCAGCCGGTCCCGCACACGGTGCATGGCCTGCCAGTCGAGTTGCTCCTGCGTCTTGAGCTGCGCAAAGCGCATGTTCTGCTTGGTCACGGCTTCGGCGATCGCTTCCGCATCGATGAAGTCGTTCTTATTGGACTTGCGGTAAGGTCACAAACTGCGCTGGGATCAGCCGCACCTCGTGACCCTGTTCGCGCAGCGCGGTCCCACAAAGTGTGCTCCCGCACATGCCTCTAGTCCGATTAATGAGGCCGGCAGGTTCGCGGTGTAGGCCAGTAACTGCGAACGTGAGAACTTTTTACGCAGCAGAATCTTGTTCCGCTCTCCCAATGCAACCAGGTGAAATGTGGTCTTGCCCAGATCGATGCCGATCGATGCGATGTTCATGGATGATCCTCCTGTTGTAAGCTGCCAGCCGTTTATGCTACCCGGCGGCGGACCATCTCATTAACCCCGGTCAATGCATTATGAGAGAGCGGCCCTGTTGAGTGGGGTTATAGCGCGGGGATGTAGGGGAAGAATGGGAGGAATAGGTAGGCAAGTCAGCTAAAGAATGGCACTGTACTTTGAGGGAAAGACTCCGTTGAACGCGAATGATCTTTCCCCCAGGGAGGCAGCTCAAATGAGTCACGACGTCAAATATATCGGAATGGACGTGCACAAGGAAGCGACCGTGATCGCCGTGCTGAACGGCAGCGGCAAGCTGGTGATGGAGTCGATTGTCGAAACGCAAGCCAGCAGCATTCTGCAGTTTATCCACGGTCTGCGGGGCGAGTTGCATGTGACCTGGGAAGAAGGGAGCTGGGCGGCTTGGCTCTACGATCTGCTGCAACCCCAGGTAGCGCAAGTGCTGGTCTGTGATCCGCGACGCAATGCTTTATTAAGGGAAGGCAACCGGAAGATGGAAGGTTGTCGCTGTTCATTCTTAACCGGGACTTGGTCAAGGCGCAAACTGTTGAAATCAATTGGCAGGATCGAATGCCCGGCAAGCTGCTGAATTCCACCGTACTCACGGGTAGCGATCTGAAAGCCTGCAACACTTTCGAAGCCCCGCAGCGGGTCGCACCTCAACCCGCGGACAAGGTCTCAACCAGTGGCGTACGTACGAAGTTTGAGGTCCCTGCCCGCTCCTACACCGCGATCCAGTGGACAACATGATTGGAAGGGCGGCAGCGCCTCTCACTTACGCTCGCTTCGCGCGAACCGGCCGAGCCGCTGTTGCCGGAGTTCGAGGTCCATTCCCACCCTTCGGAAACTTGTTCGGTCTCATGAGATCCTTTTACAAAGGGTCCGAGACTCTACAAGACTCCGAAGGGTGGGACAGATTTAGTTCCGCCATTTCCGAGCACTAGACGCGGGCTTCTTTTCCCGTTCCTCAGTTATTGATTGTCGCAGGTCACGACATTATTCCAGTCCACGAACGAGCCTTGCGGATTATCGCGCCAGGCCCAGACATGGAGCTCGAAGAACGAAGGGATGTTGAAGCGATTCGGCGCGCCGACGAAATTGAAGACCTGTCCGTCCAGCACCGGAGGAGTGTTGTTATTGGCGGCGAGCCAGGTCGCCGAGTCCAGGATGAACTCGACGCCCACGAGCGTCATCTTGCCATTGTCGGGCTCGTAAATGAGTGCCTGCGGCTGCGCGGGATCGAGCGTGAGATTTGCCAGCAGCGTGCCATTGACGTAGTGAATGCCCATCGCTCCGTGGTCGGTACCGGCAACGCAACCTAAGAATGATCCGTAGCCGGCGGCAGTGGCATTGTTGACGTTGATGTACTGGCGCGTTCCGTTACGAACGGCTTGCACCAGCGTAGCCGGGGCAGGCGCATCGTGAGCGGCGTGATGAGCAGGCTTCTCGGCGGCGAGCAGCGGCGTGGCAATAATCAGACTGCTAAGCAAACCCAACGTTAGGGCTCGCAACATCGATTTCTGGATCAGCTGGGAGATTGGCATCGTCATAGTTTTTCCTTTGTGTTTTTAGTCGTTGATGTTTCGATCGTTGTAGGTTTCCGATCTGGTTTCCGATCTTTGTCTGTTTCGATCTTTTGAAACTTTCAGCCGCGTCGCCTCTGCGTCGTATCGGAGCCCATCTTGCATGGAACCTCCAAGTCGATCAATCCTTGCCGCATCCTTCGTTCCCCAAAATTTCCTCCATTCGATAACCACAAGAAACAGCTGGAGTTAGCACCCTCTCCGCGGAGACCTCAAGCCACCAGAAGTGTGTTAGCCTTAATAGCCTTACGGTGAATTCGTATGTTGGCAGCGGCTCCAGTTTCGCGCGTTCTGCGGTTTGACGGTTTTGAGCTCGATGTTCGGGCCGCCGAACTGCGAAAAGCTGGCGTTAAACTGCGCCTGCAAGGCCAACCGATTCAGGTACTGGCGACCTTGCTGAATAGCGCGGGCGAGCTCGTGACCCGCGAACAACTTCGGGCGCAGGTCTGGCCTGCCGAAACCTTTGTAGATTTTGACCACAGCCTGCACAACTCCATCGCGCGACTTCGCGAAGCCCTGGGAGACTCCGCAGGGACTCCGCGTTACATCGAAACGCTGCCTCGCCGGGGATACAGATTTATCGGCACGGTAGAAAGAATTGGCACAGAGGAATCGCCGCCGGCGGTCCCAACCGCGCCATCACCATCCTGGGAAGCTCCGGTTGCACCGGTTCGCAGCCGGCGTAGCGCATTTCTCATCGCCGCGCTGTTGCTGATCGTTGCCGTCGGGGCGGCTCTGGTGTTGATAACCAGTCTTTCGCATCGCGCCGCTGCCACGCCTTCCGTGCGCTCCATCGCCGTGCTCCCGCTCGATAACTTTTCCGGAGATCCCGCTCAGGAATATTTCGCTGACGGCATGACGGACGAGCTGATTACGGACTTGGCCAAGATTGGCTCCCTCCGAGTGATCTCGCGAACTTCCGTGATGCGTTACAAGGGCACTAAGAAGGGCTTATCAGAGATTGCCCGCGAACTGAATGTGGACGGGATCATCGAAGGCTCGGTGATGCGTTCCGGGCAACGCGTGCGAATTACGGCGCAGCTGCTCTACGGGCCCACCGACAAACATCTTTGGGCAGAGACCTATGACCGTGACCTTGGCGACGTCCTCGGCTTGCAAAGCGAGGTGGCGCAGGCGATCGCGCAGCAAGTGCGCGCGCAGGTGACGCCGCAGCAGCAAGCTCGTTTTCGAGCCGCACGAACGGTAAATCCGGAAGCCTACGATGCTTACCTGAAGGGCCGTTATTACCTGTCAAACCAGTTCACGACGCCGCAGCCCCTCAATATGGCGAAGACCTACTTCGAAGAGGCGGTTCGAAAGGATCCCGGATTTGCGCCGGCCTACGCCGGCCTGGCGGACACTTACCTCTATCTGGCAATTTTCCGGCAAATGCCAGCGGAATCCGCTCACCGCTTAGCGGAAGAAGCGCTTCGCCATGCTCTAAGTCTTGACGACAGCATCGGCGAAGCCCACGATACCCTCGCTGTACTGAGCTGGAGATACAGCTGGGACTGGGACGCGACCGAACGAGAGTTGAACCAGGCCATCGCTTTAGCGCCGAGTTACATCTGCGCCCATGAAGATCGCGCGGAATATCTCGCCTTCCGGGGGCGACGCTCCGAGGCTGAGGCGGAGATGACCAAGATCCGGGAGTTCGATACGAGCGTCAGCTCGACCCTTACCGAGGCTGGTGTTGATTACCAACTGCGCGATTTCGACCGGTTGCTTGAAGCAAGCCGGAGAGGAGCGGCTCTAAATCCGAATGAATGGCTCGAGCACTTCTATCTCGGCGTCGGCTACGAGGGGACGGGAAAACAGTTGGAATCTATCGCCGAGTACCAGAAAGCAGTGGAGTTGTCAGGCGGCGACCAAGATGCCACGGTGGCTCTGGCGCACGCATACGCGGATGTCGGCAGAACAGCTGAGACGCGGAAGATCCTCCGTGACTTAGAGCAAGAATCGACCAAAGTCAACGTTTCCCCTTACTTTATCGCGACGTTATACGCGGCCCTTGGTGATAAAGACACAGCTTTCAAATTCCTTCAGAAAGCGTATCTGGAAAAATCCTTGGACATCTCCTGGCATCTGAAGGCTGATTTGCGGATCGATAACCTCCGCTCCGATCCCCGCTATCAGAACCTGCTTAGCCGTGTCGGTTTGAAAGACTGATCATTCATCGCCTGTCGCTGGCCCTTCACAGGAAATGAACCAGCGCCGGCGCGTTGGTTGTACACCACCAAAGTTTACCGGGTCCAGGAAGCCGACATTGTCATGGAATCAGTTACACTCAAAATCCCCTTTGCGGGTCAATTAGCGACATGGATTTAGCAACTGTTTTGTAGCCACCGCTACTCCCAACTCTGCTAATTTTCAGCGATTTGAGTCCCGGGTATACTCATAAGCCCCTATAGAGGGCGCTTTACCGGCAGGAACCGTCTTACCATCAAGGTCCGTGGTGAAACCCAGTGCGATGCCGGCGTCTACCGCAGGGCTGGCGGCGGTGAGATGGTAGTCGCGCTTTGCGTAATCGACAAAAAGCGGGTCGCCTACCGTGTCCCCGGCTCCCCGCTTCCCAGGTATCGGGTCCCTGGTGCTGTTATCAACACTGAAATAGAGGTTGTGATCATGGATTTGCTTGACGCCCAACCGGTGGACGAATGCCTGCATGCCGTGTGACAGCACAAAAATATTGTTACGCCAGACGGTGTCGCTGGTTCCCGCATTAAACCAGTTCGCATCCTCATAGCCCGGGCGCGTCAGCTCGCGGATCACAGTGTTGTTGGCGACCAGCCACTTAGTGCAGTTCGTCATGCCGATGAACTTCTCTGTCACATTCGCTTGGTTGTAGGCGACGGTTATGTCCGTATATGGCCCGCCGCCGTCCGTTTCGAGGAACCCCTGGGTATCGTAGGCCTCGTTGTGATGGATCTTTATGTATTTCTTTGGGGTCCGATCGTCAATCTCAATCGCGCCGCCATCGGCGCCCCACGTGCCTCCCACCATGTAGTAATGCTCGATCCGGTTGTAAGACACCTCCTGGTTGGACACCATTAGCATGATGCCAACCGGCCCCCAATTGGGGTCGCTGAGAAACTGGGTAGTGCAGTCGTGAAAGTAGTTCTTGGTGATGAGAGCGTATTCTCCATAGCACCGCACCGCGACCGGGCAGTTAATGGCTTCGCAGTTTCGCACAATTACGTGCGTCGCAGTGCTGGCGATAAACACGGCGGCGATGGTGCGAGGCGCCGGGTCCAAGTCACCTTTTTGAAAAGCGTTGGGGTCCGCTGGCGGCGGGGCTGGCACACCGTCGTGGAAACACAGTCCGTCGATGACGATCCAGCTGCCATGCACCTGAATCATGTTGCCGTTCAATACCCCATAGCTGGGGTTGGTGAAACGAGGTGCCGCGCCTGAACCGTAGGCCCCCCAAGTAATCGGCTTTCCCGGTAAACCTGAATTCCTGATTTCCACCCCGCCGGCGTAAGAGGAGCCCCTAGCGAAATAGACGGAATCCCCGGGCTTGAACGTATGCGAGTTTACCGCAGCTAGGGATTTCCACGGGCGATCTATCGAGCCCGGCCCTGAATCGTCGGCGTGAGGGTCGGCGCTGTTCACGTAGTGATTTTGATCCGGTTCCTTCGCGTCCCGCCCGACGGCTCGGGGCGCGGACAGAAGGAACAGGACGCATGCTGCGAGAATTAGTTTGCCTGGCATAGAACATCCTCCTGCGCGACTCGGGATCGCGCGACCGCCTGTCCTCGATGAAGCGCTCGACCTCTTCGGCGCCGCGCATTGATGGTTGTGCTCCATGTCGCGTTCTCTCCATTGCCCGATTGTTGAAATCGGGCGAACACGTTTTGACCGGTGGTCAATGAGCGCTATGGGGATGTTACGTCAACTAACCCCGTGGGCGGTAGGGAGACTCGTTTTCAATCGCTGCGCGGCGACATACCCAAAGGAAAAGAAGAGGACTGTAAACCCCAGTGGGTCCAAGATTTTGGGCGGACTCTGGTAGCCCAGGGGCAGCGACAAATTGCCATACAACCCTTCAATCGCGAAAAGAAATATGCCTACAGCCGGAACGAGGTTGGGCAGGATTAGGAACTTGCGAGAGAGTCTTGGCACGGCGACCACGGTTGCCAGGACAGCGAGCAAACAGGCGGCGAGGAGATGGTTGTAGGGCATCACTTCGTTGGACGAGCCAGTAAATACGAAAAAGCCGACACCTGCTAAAGCTATCGCTAATCCCACTAAAGTCATTCCTTGCAGAAGGAGCCGCAGTTTGCCCTGGCTTAGCTGCAAAAAGGCGAGCACAGCAACAACCACGACCAAGTACGAGAGAACATTGCCCAGATATGGAAGAGTGACATGAAGCCAGTGCGGCAGAAGTCCCGCGTCATCCAACGAAGGAAACAGGGGTCGGGCCTCAAGCGCACTCAAAGCTCCCAGCCAGATGAGGACGCCCACTCCGCTCCGTCGGCGCATCAGGGCGATGCCCCAGGCGCCCAATGCAACAAGCAGGAAAAGTGTTCCAAAAACGACATCAGAGGTTCGGTCGCGGAGCATCATCAGAACTTGATCTGTCAAGACCAACACTTCCGTAGGCCGTATTTCAGCCATCAGTATCCTGCGCCGCCACCTTTTACCTGTCAGTGACCAGCATCACGGCTCAAGTAGCGAAACCGCATTATAAAAGGGCNNGAAAGGAGCACCCTCGTGAACGACGAAAAGTATATTGGGCTGGACGTGCATCAAGCAACCATCGTGGTCGCGGTGATGGATTCCACGGGTAAGTTAGTCATGGAGTCCATTCTCGAGACCGAAGCGGCGACGATTCTTCAGTTCTTTGCAGGCTTGCGCGGAACTTTATCGGTGACCTTCGAAGAAGGAACCTGGTCGGCTTGGCTGTACGATTTACTCAACCCTCACGTTGACAAACTGGTGGTGTGCAATCCACGGAAGAACGCGTTGCTCAAAGACGGGAACAAGAGTGATCGGATCGATGCCCGCAAGCTGGCGGAGTTGTTACGCGGCAATCAACTCAAACCGGTCTACCACGG
>PLBY01000121.1 GCA_003134655.1 Acidobacteriaceae bacterium | reverse complement strand
TATGACACAGACTCCGACGGGACTTGGTTCCTAACTTATTGCGACTTACCCAGGACTGAAGTCCTGGGCTACTATCGGTCGCCCCTCCGGGGCTGGCGGGTGCGAAGAGTGCAGAGATCCTTCGACTGCGCGCGTCGACTCGCTTCGCTCGTCGACGTGCTTCGCTCAGGATGACAATCCCAGCAGCGGTTACTTCACTTGCACAACCTTTATTGTGGCTGCATCACTTCGTCGACCACCACTTTGCCGCCCTTGTCGGCCGTGACGATCTTGTGGATCGGCGCATACCCGCTCAGCGTAATGTCGACGACGTAGTTACCCGGATCGAGCATCACGTCCACTGGCGAGTTTTTGTCCAGCATGTGCTGGTTGATCGCGACCTGCGCGCCCTTAGGCTGCGTGTGGATGCTGATCGTCCCCTGTCCCGCGTTGCCACCTTTTCCGCCGAACAGTTTCGACATTTTGCCCACGGTCTTGATGTTGTCCGTGTTACCCAGGGAGCGCAGCGTGGGCGAGAAGTTGAACGTCTGTCCCAGCGTGAACTGCGAGCTCATGGTTTCGTCAATGTACCCCGACATGCGGACCAGCACCACGTGCTGACCTTTATCCACACTGACCTGCGCCGGAGTTTTTGCTCCCACGTCGCGGCCGTCCACGTAGATGTTCGCTCCCGCCGGATCGCTCTTCACCACAAGCGTGGCCATCAACTGCGCCAGGCGTCCAGAGATCGTCGCTCGGTATGCCGAAGCCACGTTCACCGTACGAGTATCGGTGGAGTAGCCCGCCTTGCTGAAAGTGATGCTATGTTGTCCCGGCTGCATGTTCGTTAACGCGAACGGCGTAACGTAGCCCGCATCGGTCTTGCCATCCACTTGCACCTGCGCGCCTTGCGGCATGGAGTCAATGGCCAGCTGTCCCGGAATCACCACTGGCGCAGCTGCCTTCCTCCGCGGATTTCTCGCCTTCGCAGGAGCAGCGGGTTCCTCTTCAACAGTTTGAGGCTGGGCAGTCTGGACCGGCTGAATCTCGACCGGCTGGGCTGGTGTGGGCCCTTTCTTGGGCGCCGGCTGGCTGGCTTCCGGCTGTGCGGGTGTCTCCGCCACGGCTGCGGGGCGTGACGCGCCCGTATCGTCGTCGCTGTTCAGACTATGAACATAGATGGTGACCCCAATGCCGATGACCAGGATCAGCGCAATCGCCCCTCCGATCGCGTATGCCATCAGCTTGGGCGGAACGCCTTTGATTTCCTTAAGTGCCTTCTGGGCAACTTCGCGGGGCTGTACTTTTGGCTTCTCGTCGGCCTTCCGCCCGCTGCCCTGATACCTCGTCGCAGTCGGAGCTGCAACCGGCGCCGGCTCAACCGGTGGAGGCGGTGGCGCGATATAAACTTCCTTGAGCGGAGGCAGTTCCGTCATCTCCGAAAAACTTACGCTGCCGCTGCTTTTCGACCCGCCCTCCGCCATCATGGGATCGACGGCGAGCTTCGGACCTTCTTCGCCAACCTGCGGCTCGAAGGTCTCGACTTGTGGCTCGTCCGCCACTGCCGAAGACATATACGCGGAAGGTGCTTCCGGCGCCTCAGTAGTCTCCGCCGCACTGGAAGTCATCACCTCGTTCGGTGCTTCGAATCCCGAAGGTTGGGGAGAAGACACCATCGCTTCGCCGACTCCCACTCCTGCAGCAGCTGCGGCCGCTTTCGGCATGGCCAGCCTCGACGCTGGCTTGGCCAGCACCGACGGCTTTGCTTCCACCTTGGGCGGCGCCGGAGCGGCCGGTTTTTGCCCTACAGGTTTAGCGACTACGGGCTTGGCTTCAGCAGCAACCACTGGGCGCGCAGCCGTCGCCGCCGGCTTCGCAGCCACCGGAGCCGCAAACTTCGCCTGCGCCACCGGGTTCGCCTTGGGAACGGCCGGGCTCTTGGGTGCTTCCGTCTTTTTCGCCGCAGGCCTCGACTCTTTGCACTTCTCCAGATCGTCCAGCAATTCCCGGCCGCTTTGGTAGCGTGCCGCGGGATCCTTCGCCAGCGCCTTCATGATCAGGTCGCTGAGCAGAGGATGAACCTTGGCATTCACATGCAGCGGCGGCACAGGGGTGCTCTCCAGAATGCTCTGCCGCAACGATTCCGCATCTTCTCGATCGAAGGCTTTCCGCTCTGTCACCATTTCATAGAAGATGGCGCCCAGGCTGAACAGATTCGACCGGTTATCGGTAGCCTCGCCCCGAACCTGCTCCGGCGACATGTAATGCAGAATCGAAGGAACGCCTCCCGAAACATGCTGCACGAAATTGCCCACGCTCGAAACGCCGTAGCTCAGAATCTTGGTGGTTCCATCCCAGCCGCACATGATCTTGGAGGGTTCCAGGCTGTAGTGAACAATGTTCTGCGATTTCGCGTGTTCCAAACCGCTGCACAGTTGCCGTCCGATATCGAGCAGATCCCAGATCGAAAATCCTTCTTTGCGCGCCAGCATGGTCGCAATGCTGTTGCCTTGGATGTACTCCATGGGAGCGCAGAACTGGCCGTCAATCACGGCCCCGCTATTCACCTGGGTGATGTTCGAACTGCTCAAAACCTTGGTGCTCTCGGCCTCCGCCAGCAGCGCCTGTTCCAGCGCCGCCGCGCTCTCTCCAAACGCGCTCAGCTGGATTGCCTTCAGCGCAATCGTCTGCCCGCTTTCGGGATCGTTGGCTTTGTAAACTGTGCTCGTGGGTGATTTCGACAGTTCACCCAAGATTTCGAAGTGGCCGATTTTCGTAGACATTTCGTTTTTCCAGTTCCGCCCCAAGCGGTCCTCCGTGTCGCCGCGACAAAACTCGGCCGTCGGAGACCCGGGGAATGGGTACGGTTAGGATAGCGCCCCGGACGTGCGCTTTCGAGTTACTAAGGTAAGCTGTGGACGCCGTGGTAGGCCCGCCGGATAAGGGATTCCACGAGTTCAGGGACCGGGCTGTACGTGCCGTGGAAGAGCGGCCCTTCAGGGCCGCGTTGCAGGCTCACACGCTTGGAACCGAGTCCCGTAGGAACGGTACCGTTTCTCTACGCCCCATAAAACCCAGAACTAAAACTACGACACAGACTCGTCGCTGCCTCGGACCCGTACCTTCCCGTGCTCCCGCCATCCCTCAATAATCAGATACAGCACCGGAATAAAGAACAGATTAAGGAAGGTCGACATAATCATTCCGCCAAACACCGTCGTGCCCACCGAATGCCGCCCGTTCTCTCCCGCACCCGTGGCCAGCACCAGAGGCAGCACTCCCAAGATAAACGCCAGCGATGTCATCAGAATCGGCCGCAGACGAATCGTTGCCGCCTGCACCGCCGCTTCCACCAGCGGGACCCCGCGCTCGCGCAACTGCTCCGAAAATTCCACGATCAAAATCGCATTCTTGCTGGCCAGCCCCACCAGCATTACCAGCCCGACCTGGCAGAACACGTCATTCTGCAATCCTCGCATCCACTGCGCTCCCAGCGCTCCCAACAGCGCCATCGGCACCGCCAGCAACACGATGAACGGCAGCACGAAACTCTCGTACTGCGCGGAAAGCGTCAGGTACACAACCAATGTGCCCAGTCCAAACAAAAGCAGGGATGTTCCTCCCGCCTGCAACTCCTCCAGCGACAGTCCAGTCCAGCTGTAGGAGAATCCCTGCGGCATCTTCGTCGCCAGTTGCTCCATTGCTGCAATCGCCTGCCCGGAGCTGTATCCTGGTGCCGGCGACCCATCGATCTCCGCCGACCGGAACAGGTTGTAGTGGCTGATCACCTGCGGCGTCGTCGTTTGCGTAATACTGATCAGATTGTCCAGCGGCACCATCGCCCCGCTGTCGGAGCGCACGTAGAACCGCTTCATGCTCTCCGCTTCCGCCCGGAATTGCTTGTCCGCCTGCACATACACGCGGTACGACCGGTTGTTGAAATCAAAGTCGTTCACATACGCCGAACCCATATAAACGCCCAGCGTGTCCGTGATCTGCGACAGCGGCACATGCAAACTCTTCGCCTTCTCGCGGTCAATGGTCACTAGATACTGCGGATCATTCGCCGTAAACGGTGTGTACAACCCAACGAGTTCCTTATGCTCCCGAGATTGCAGCAAGAAGCCCTGCGCCGTGCTCGCCAGTTCTTCGAGCTTGTGCGCCGCTTGATCCTGCACTACGAACTGGAATCCGCCAAACTGTCCCAACCCTTGAATGGGCGGCGGCAGCGTCGCAAACACGATCGCTCCCTGCACGCCGAACAGCATCGGACGCACCCGGTTCACGATAGCCGGGGCCGAATGCACCTCGCCCTTGCGTTGCGAATACGGCTTTAGCGGTACGAAAATCAATCCCTGATTCGCCGCCGCCCCCGCAAAACTGAAACCGGCTACCGAGAATGTTCCTTCTGCCTCCTCCACCCCCGCCAGCATGCCCGATATCTGCTTCCCGATCGCCTTCGTATATTCCAGAGATGCCCCCGAAGGCGCCTGGATTACGATAATGAAATATCCTTGGTCTTCATCTGGCACGAACCCCGTCGGCACGCGCAGGAACACAAGATAAGTAAGTCCCAGGCCGGCGAAAAACAGCACCGCCATTGCCAGTTTGTATTTCAGCACGTGGTGCAGCAAGCCGCGGTACCCACGGGTGAGAACAACGATGCCGTCGTCAAATTTCTGCAGCCACCACCATTTCTTCCGGTGGCCGCCCCTCAGAAAAATCGCCGCCAGCACCGGAGCCAGCGTAAGCGCGTTGAAGGCCGAAATCGCAATGGAAAACGCGATGGTCAGCGCGAACTGGCGGAACAGAATCCCGGTCGTCCCCGGAAAGAACGCAACCGGCACAAACACCGCAACCAGCACCAGCGAGGTGGCGATGACAGCGCTGGTAATCTCAGCGGTGGCGGCTGCCGCCGCTTTGCGGGAGTCGTGCTCGCCCTCAGCCATGTGGCGCTCAATGTTTTCGATCACGACGATAGCGTCGTCGACGACCAAACCGGTGGCGAGGGTAATGCCGAACAATGTCAGTGTGTTGACGGAGAAGCCGAGCAACTTCACAAAGATGAAGGTGCCGATGAGCGAAACCGGAGTGGCGATGAAGTGAATCATCGTCGTCCTCCAGTCGCCAAGAAACAGAAAGATCACCAGGATGACCAGCAGGATCGCCGAACCGATCGTGAAGACCACGTCGCGAATCGATTCACTCACTGCGTCCGTCGTATCGAATGCCAGCTGGTAGTGCATGCCCGGAGGGAAATCCTTCGACAGACGGTCTAGTTCGGCAATCGCGCGCCGGTCCACATCGAGCGCGTTCGCCGTCGATAGCTGCGCAACCGCAATCCCCACCGCATCTTGACCGTTGAATTGCAGGTCTGTCGAGTAGCTTTCCGCGCCCAGTTCGGAATGTCCCACATCTTTCAGCCGAACCAGCGTCCCATCCGTATTCGTTTTCAAAATGATGTTGTCGAACTGCGCCGCTTCGCTCAGCCGCCCCACCGCTCGCACGCTCACCTGGTACTGTTGTCCGGCGATGGAAGGCTGCTGGCCCACCTGTCCCGCCGCGACTTCCACGTTTTGTTCCGACAATGCATTCACGACGTCCGGTGCCGTCAGGCCGCGTCCCGCCATCCGGACCGGATCCAGCCAGAGCCGCATCGAATACTTGCGTTCCCCGAAAATGAAAACCTCAGCGACTCCGGGAATGCGTTTTAACGCATCCCTCACGTACACGTCGAGGTAGTTGCTCATGAACAGCGTGTTGTACTTGTTGTTATCGGAGATGACCGCCGCTCCAAAGACGAAGTTCTGCGAAGTTTTCTGCGTCGTAATTCCGACCGCTTTCACCGCACCCGGCAGCCGTCCCTGGGCTGTGTTCACACGGTTCTGAATGTCGACCGTGGCCAGGTCCGGATCGCGGGTCAAATCGAACGTCACCAGCACTTGGCTTGTCCCATCGTTCCCGCTGGTCGAGGTGATGTACTTCATCCCCTCTGCGCCGTTGATCTGCTGCTCGATGGGGATCGTGACTGCGCTTTCCACCGTCTGCGCGCTGGCGCCAATGTAGACGCTGGTAACGCCCACCTGCGGCGGCGCCAGCGTCGGAAACTGCGCGATCGGCAGCGTCGGCAGCACCGCCGCGCCCGCCAGAACAATCAGCAGCGCGCACACCGTGGCAAACACCGGACGCTGGATAAAGAAGTTAACGAACATGAGAAATCCCGTGTGGCCTTCGCTGCTCGATCAAAAATCACAACTGGGTCGGAAACGGCTTCAAGTTTCCGGCTGTCGGCTTCCGCTATCCGGCTTCCGGTACATAGCCTCAAGACGCAATCACGATGCCGCCGTACTCTCGTCGAATCTCCGAACCTGAAGACCGAAAGCCGAAAGCCGAAAG
>PLBY01000028.1 GCA_003134655.1 Acidobacteriaceae bacterium | reverse complement strand
AAGCTTCGAGGCGAAAGGTCAAGCGCGCTGGCAAGTTCTTTCAAAGTCAAACCAGAGGTTCGCATCAACTCCCTCACTACCGCAGGAGGAAACCCCTCCCGGATCGCCTCGCGCATATCACGATCGCTAGAAAGAGCGCGACCCAGGGTTTGCTCGCCCCCTAATTCCTCAACCACTGCTCGTAGTTCATCAACCATTATGTCGCATATGATAGCGACAAATGGCGTTCTTGTCCAATTCGCAAGAATAAACGGCAGGCCAATAATTCGATCGGTTACCTGGGAACTGGATTCCTGCGCGCCGTGGAGGTAGCCGACTTGGAGGCACGGCTGGAGAATTTGCAACGAAAAATGGAAGCAGAGAAACCGATGCGGGAATTGCTCTTTCCCCCGATCCGGCCGAGCTCAGAGGCCTTATTGGGATTAGCGTGAAAGAAGCATAGGCCGCCGGCGGTTGCAACGGCCCGGCAGGGTTTGCCGCTCTTGGCGAGCGCCTTACAACACCGATCAAGTTTCTTCTCAGTCATGTTCCACCCCAAGGCCAACAACCTAATCCTTAACCAAGGTGCAGAGGGTGGAACAGATTACTGCGGGACGAAGACCTCGGAGATCATTACCCGTGCCAGGCCATACCATATCTGGAATACGCTGGGAACACATGCGCCCGACCTTCCGGCTGGCCGATATGGTCTGAAATTGTCTCCCGGGCGAGAGATTCGACCGTGGGCGCCCGGGCTACTTCATGACTCTTTGACCCTGGCCTTCTGCTTGGCAACCAAGCGCTGCATAAACTTGGGTCCTTCCTTCTCGTAGGCCTCGACCCCTTCGTTTAGCAGCATCTCGCAGACTTGGGTAATAGTCCTGTGTTCTTCATCAGCGTGGGGCCCGGACGGTGGTCGGGGCAAAGCGAAAAGGAACTTGTCTTGGCCGAGCCATTTCTACATCCTGAGACGGAGCGACAGGCAACTGTTGACCTCATGTATAGTGATAGTATACACTACACAGGATGATAAAGAGCCTCCGACATAAGGGTGTCGAGCAGTTCTTCAAAACAGGGTCGAAGGCGAAAATTCAGCCAAAGCACGCGGATAAGTTGAAGCTGCAACTTTTTGCGCTGGACAACGCTAAATCCGAGAAGGACATGAACGCACCCGGCTGGAGGCTGCATCCCTTGCACGGCGATCTGGAAGACCATTGGTCAGTGGATGTCAGCGGCAACTGGCGGTTGACGTTTACATTTGAAGGTGAAGATGCCGTGCTAGTGGACTATCAGGACTACCACTGAGAGGTTTTTATGCGCATGCACAATCCGCCACATCCGGGAAGAGTTCTACGAGAGTATCTCGGGGCGATGTCGGTCACCGACACCGCCAAGCACCTTGGGGTGACTCGGGTCGCCCTGTCGCGCATCTTGAATAGCAGCGCGGGAGTTTCGGCAGACATGGCGCTGAAGTTGTCCGATGCCCTTGGCACCAGCCCCGAACTATGGATCGGCATGCAGGCCCAGTATGATCTGTGGCGAGCATCACAGCGCCACCATAAGCGGGTGACGCCATTGTTCGTAGGAGCAGGGCACCGACGCCTTGGCAAACCGCTTCCAAAGTCGGGCGGAACGATCCGTGTCCGTGCGGCTCAGGGAAGAAGTACAAGAAATGCTGCGGTGGCGCGACCATAAACTGACTCGTATTCCTTGATTCTTCGAATGGAAGCGCCCCGGCTCTGAAGTGCGATAATTGCTGCGCAAGGGGCTTCCGGCTGCGGTCTAGTTCACCAGTCAGAGCAGGAACGCTCTTAGGGTAGCCAATTGTCGGGTAATTCCGGACGGGCGACCTCGCAGTCAGGTTCTTTGGTGATCCATGTCCGCCCCGAGGCCGTCTCAGGTCAATCTTGGGAAGGACTCTCACGGCGATTCAGGTTTTGTCGTGCAGGTCCTTCTGCTGGGCTTTTTCCCTGGCCTTGGCCCACCTGGCGTTTACGGCCTTACGGGCTAGTTCCCGCCTTTGTTCGGCCGTCAGTTTTGCGGTGCGAGCCTTACCGCCCTTCAGCCCCCCAAGTCGTCCGAGAGCCACTGCCCCCTTGCTGGGAAGTGGGAGACGGGCCATCATAGAGGAAAGGTAGAAGATTGGTACAGAAGGCTAGAAGCACCATGAGCCTCAACGTCAAGGACCCGGAAGCCCACCGTCTCGCCCAAGCGATCGCCCAGGCCACCGGCGAAACGATGACCCGCGCCGTCACGGAAGCTCTGCGGGAGCGCTATGAACGTCTCCAGAGGCGCGATCCCGAAACGCTCGCCGCCGACATCCGGGCTATCGCCAAGCGCGCAGCCGCCCACATCAAGCGTCCGTATCTCGATCATGCTGAGCTCCTGTACGACGAACACGGCCTTCCCAAATGATCCTCGACTCCTCACCGCTCGTCGCCATCCTGGCGGAAGAGCCGGATGCCGAACTCTATATCCAAGCCATCAGCCGCGCCCCGCGCTGCCGTATATCCGCCGGGAATTTCATCGAACTCTCGATTGTCATCGAAAGTCAATTCGGCGTTGAGGTCGCCCAGCAATGCGACGCACTGTTTCGCCGCATTGGCATTGTGATCGAACCCGTGACTGTCGAGCAGGCGCATCTCGCGCGCCAGGCCTTCCACGACTTCGGCAAGGGCCGCGATGCGGCAGGGCTGAATTTCGGTCACTGCTTCGCCTATGCCCTCGCCAAACTCACTGGCGAGCCTCTCCTTTTCAAAGGGAACGACTTCAAAAAGACCGACATCGTCCCCGCCCTATGACGCACCAGTCTCCTGAAAAATGACCGTATAGGCGCGCCTGCCACCTGTAAAACACCTCCCGTGGCCAAGTTATGAGTCTTTGACCCTAGCCTGATCACCGACTCTACCGTGGTCCCGGCGGCAGGGTAGAACATTCTCAGTCCTGGACTGCCACTCCCGTTGGCCGGTTTTGAAGTGATAACGGTTGGCCGCTTTTGAAGTGATCACTGAGGCCTGGACAATGGCAACCCGGAAATCCTGCTCAATTCGATCTCACGCTACTACCAGTTCTTGCCCGGTGAGCAGCAGCAGGCTTTCCTCGAAAACCTGCGTGAGAAAGCGTCATAAGAGTGATTCGCGCAAAAGCCGCCCGCTTGCGGCTGGATCCCTTGTCGTACGAAAGTCTGCGCCAGCAGATCCTGCGTCGTGACGGCTGGAAGTGTCAATCATGTGGCACGATGTCGAATCTAGAAGTCCATCACAAACAGTTTCGGAGTCACTCCGGCCACGACTCCGAAAGAGAACCTGATCACGCTTTGCTCCACGTGCCATGCATCCGTTCACGGCCAGACGGGATAACTCGTTCACGGCCGCTCCGCGTGAACCGGCAAAGACATTCTCTGCGAGAAAAATCTCCACGAAGTGTCCGCCCCTTTCGTGGAGGCGCTTTACGATCGCCGCGCCACCATTCGGAAACTAATCGGGGAACTTCGCAGTTCTAGCCGGAATCGGTTTCCCAACTGGAAAGACTCGCCGCCACGTATTGACGTGCCCGCAGTGAAGTATGACGAAGGTGCTCAGATTCGGTAGGATGGGAAGCCTGATGGATCTCTTTATCATCGCGGGACCGAATGGCGCGGGCAAGACCACGTTCGCACGGGAGTTTCTGCCCAACTACGCGGATTGTAAGAATTTCGTCAATGCCGACTTGATTGCGCAGGGGATGGCACCTTTTTCTCCTGAGACTGCCGCTTTCCGTGCAGGGAAGATGATGCTTAGCGAAATCCAGTCGTTTGCCAAGCGGCGTTTGCCCTTTGCCTTCGAAACAACGCTTTCCGGCCGAAGCTATATGGGTTTGCTTCAACGACTGAAGGCTCAAGGGTATGACGTGCACCTTTTCTTTCTGTGGGTCGAGAGCGTGGATCTTGCATTGTCGAGGGTCCGAGAACGAGTCGTGCGAGGCGGGCACGATGTGCCAGAACCGGTAGTCCGTCGGCGCTTCGATCGGTCCATTCGAAACTTTCTGGTTCACTATCGCCGGCTGGCGGACTTCTGGACATTATTTGACAACTCGGGCGCAACCCCTAGGGTGGTTGCGTTTGAGAAGAACGAAGAGGTTCGTATAATAGATAAAAGCCTGTATAGCGCCCTGGTTAAGCGCTATGGTCGCATATGAGCAAGCCTTCAAAACACGTATTGCGGTTACCCCTCGAGAAGCGCGCCGAAATCGCTTTCAAAGCAGCCGTGGCGAAAGCCATTGACGAACACGCCCGTCTAGGATTGCCAATCTACATCGGACGCGACGGCAAGGTGGTGGAGTTGTCCGCCGACGAGGTGCGTGATCTTTCAAGATCGACTCAGGGCAAGTAGAGACACCTCCTCATCCCGTTGCGACGATTCACTGAAACCAACTGCTGCTGGGATCTACCTTGTAGTTCGCCAAAACGTTTCGCGCTACACGCATACCCTGTGTGCTCGAGTGGAAGACTACTTCTGCCCGATATCCGGACGAACCTGACGGTATTTCGGCACTGGATCCACAACTGATCTGTTATTCCTGGATGACCGGGGGCATTGCCTGGGCTATGCCCCCGTTGCCATCTCGTACAGCACAGCCCCTAATGAGAACAAATCCGTGCGTGCGTCCAACTCCTTCGCTCGCACTTGCTCCGGGGACATGTAAGCGACCGTGCCTAACGTAGAACCCGGACTGGTTAGGTGCTCCTCCACGTCAATGGTCGGAGCGTTCGTGGCAACGCCCTCCGGCTTGGGGGAGACCTTCGCCAGCCCGAAATCGAGAATCTTCGCCTGACCTCGATTCGTCACGAAGATATTCGCGGGCTTGATGTCCCGGTGGACGATTCCCTTCGAGTGTGCCGCATCGAGCGCATCGGCGATCTGGATGCCCAGATCGAGCACCGTCTCGATCTCCATCGGCTTGCCAGCGATCCGGTGCCGGAGCGTCTGCCCCTCCAGCAGTTCCATGGCGATGAAGGTTCGCCCATCGGCCTCGTCGATTTCGTAAATGGTGCAGATGTTGGAGTGGTTCAGGGAGGACGCGGCCTTGGCCTCCCGCTGGAAACGGCCGCGGTCTTGCGCGTCGTGGGCGAGTTCGTCGGGAAGGAACTTCAGGGCGACGTGGCGACCGAGCTTCAGGTCTTCCGCCTCGTACACGACACCCATGCCCCCGCCGCCGATCTTGCTGAGGATGCGGTAATGGGAAACCGTCTGCCCCACGGGTTGGGAGGGCGTGGCCATTTAGCGGGAATGTTAGTGGGGCTTCGAGCAAAGGTCAATCGAACCTTGCGGTTGCAATCGCCAAGTAGGTGGCTCGGCACCGATTCCGCGATCTCTGTCTCGCTGAAGCGCATTGACGACCGCACGATTGAGGAGACTGACAAGCGTGATGGCAGGATGGTCGATGTATCGAAAATGACGGTCGCGCCTGATGGGAAGTCCATGACAGTCGTCGCGCCGAATAAGCTGACCGACCGGACATCGACGTATGTCGCCAAGAAGCAGTAGAGCAGGTTTTTCCCGGCGATTCGTAGAGAAACGAGAATGCCGGAACGGGTCCTAAAGAGATATGCCTATTTCTGCGAGATGACGAAGTTCACGAGGGCATCCTCACCAGCATGGACGGTAACGGCTCGTTCCCAAGTCCTCGGTTCGCTGAAAATAACCCGCTGAATTGTTTTCTGGCTAAACACATCCAGTGCATTCTCTCGACCTAGTACATGCCATCCTTCGTGCCACGCCACAACTTCATAATCGCCGGGGGGCACATCGGTGAGCTCGAACCTGCCATTTTGGTCGGTAACGGCATAATAAGGGTGAGATACGACCATCATTTCAGCATTCATCCAAACGTGTCCGCCGTTGCACCGCAAGTTGACAAGGCCCGGAGTGTTCATGTTTCGTGTCACCACCCGGTCCGTAAACGGGAACGGCAGGTTAAAGCTGGCAGCGCCGTCCATGTGAACTGTATGTAACACCGCGTCTGAGCTTTTCATCGCAAGCTCAGCAGTCTGCGGCACCAAGAGAATGTGCGGTTCGTAGCGACAATGTTTCTGGTCCAGAGAGCGTCTGGGTGCAGGGAGGTTCATCGCCTTGCCACGCGAGATGTTCTTTAGGTAGACAATAGTGTTCGCTACGCCGCCGTCAGGCCCTACAACTAGTCGTTCCAGATTCTTTTCTTTGCGCGATTCAGGATCGCAGATATCTGGGTCTTTGTTCACAGGAACGTCAAGACCCTTGGGCTCTGGGCCGGACCATTTCACAGAGCCGGTGATCGTTCCTCCATTGGTTACGGGTACGACGGTATAGCCACTCTGGGCCGGGGCCTTGCTAGCCGTAGCTATCAGTAGCATTGCCAACGTTACGCATGTTGTATGTGACATCTTCACAGCCGGAGCCTTACGGATAGAGTGCAGCTTTATGGGTCGGAGGAAAAGGTAACGGAAGTAATGAACCTGCATCTGGTACGTGGACAGCAGCCAGATACTGGCGAGAAACGGAACGCCGCGCAGGCTTTGACCGTTTTGTAAACTTCTGGGTGAATTTTCTCACACCATTCGTATGGGCCCGGGATACTTCGCCACCAAAGAATCAATCGTAAGCAGCGTAATACCCTCCACGGTGGCCTGTGCTACCAAGACACGGTCAAATGGGTCCTTGTGAATCGTCGGCAAGCTCTCGATGGCCACGACGTGATCGCTGATAATCGGCAATTCGCCATAACCATTGTCAAGCAATCCGCGGCGCAGGACTCGAGCATCCACCTTGAAGTCATCCCGGCCTAGCCCACGTTTAATCCCGACTTCCCATAAACTAGCGGCACTAAACAGAAGCTCATTCTCTGGATTGGCGATTAAGCCGCGAGCTTCTGCGGACAGTCGATCGGGATGACCAGCAGCCCACAGGAGAAGATGCGTATCTAGCAACAGCTTCATACGCCGCCACCGAAGATCCGCGCTCAACCCGGACGCTTCTGCCAGGTGACGGACGGACCAACTTCCGGCTTGTTCCTTCGTGGCAAAGGTGAACAGCAGTTGAGCGATACCAGGGCTGACTCGCTGGCCCTCTTTCGGAGCGGTGTTTTCTTTATTTCCGATGATCGTACGCTCGTAGTTTCGGCCAAGCACAAGATGCATGTTGCCGGCTTGGTCCAGAAAATTCACTCCCGATTCGATCAACCGTTCTGCGGAAGGTCGAGGGATGTAGCGCGCCAGCAACAGGAGGGGTTCGTGATGTACTACACCACGGAGCTTGGCTTGAGCCACCAACGCGTTGAGGATGCCTCGGTCGAGATAAGACCTCTTTTGCTCGACAAGAAACGCATAGGTCCCTTTGGGAGTACGCACCTTGAGAATGCCGTCGATCCCAGAATCGTCGCCGTGGCCCTCCACGGAGAAATCGAGGTCGCTGACGAAGTGCAGGGTTCGGAGCTGTTCTAGAAAAGGCGCCACTGGCGGTCCAAGTCGCATAGCGTCCATTATTATGGCATGTCCATTACTAATGGACAACAGAAAATGACGGACATATCTTGGAGATTCTCGGCGAACTGGGGATCGTTGAGATACTTTGATGGCGGTCTGTGCGAAACGCCGTTCCGGCAACCATCACTCAGGAACACGGTGAGGCCTACGATCTTGAAGGTTTCCACGCGATGCGGCTTCAGACTGTCTGGGGCGCGCGAGGCCAGGACAGTTCCCATGGCTGACAATGTTGAACACTGCGGCAAAGGCGATTTACTCGAGGCATCTTGGGAAAGTGGCAGTCGCGTTGCTTCTTGTGGTGGGCCTCACGTTTCTGGTTGGCTGCCAGGGGTTCAGCTCGGGCAAAGTTGCAAGTCAACAACTGCCATCTGGCACCTTATCGCTGAGCGGAGCTACCCTCGACTTTGGCAGTGTCACGGCGGGCGTTGCGCACTCGATTTCCGAGCACTACAATGCGGACAAGAGGAACTGACTTATGGACCGTCGCGAGTTTCTCGGTGCCGCGGCAGCCCTGACCGCCACGGCCGCCTACGGTTGGGAAACATCTCTGCCCCGCCGCCCCTACAAGAATGGAATTGACCTCTCGTTAATCGCCTTCGGTGGCATCGTTGTTTGCGGTCTTTCGCAGCAGGAGGCTACGCGCCGCGTAGCCGCTGCATACGATCGCGGCGTGAACTACTTCGACTGCGCACCATCGTATTTCGATGGGGAAGCCGAGATCAAACTCGGCGAAGCGTTGCGGCCATATCGCAACAAGGTTTTCCTGGCAGAAAAAACGATGAGTCGCGACGCCAAGGGTGCACGCGAAGAACTTGAGCGCACCCTGCAACGCTTCCACACCGACCACGTGGATCTATACCAGTTCCATGCCGTCACCTCGACCGAGGACGTTGACAAGATTCTCGCGCCCGGCGGGGCCGCAGAAACTTTCATGGCCGCCAGGAAGGAGGGTAAAGCTCAGCATCTCGGTTTCTCCGCCCACAATGCACCGGCCGCGCTCCGTCTCATGGACGCCCTCGAATTGGATAGCGTCATGTTCCCGGTCAATGTCAATGCCTGGGAAAATGGCGGCTTCGGCCCGCAGATTCTCGAAAAGGCGAAGTCGAAGGGCATGGCCCGCATGGCCTTGAAAGCCCTCGCGTTTGGCAAGTGGCCCGCAACCATGAAAGAAAGCGATCGCAAATATCCGAAGTGTTGGTATCAACCAATCGACGATCGCGAGATGGCTCGTCTGGCGCTGCGCTTCACCTTGAATCAGGACATCACGGCAGCCGTGCCACCGGGAGACGAGCGTATCTTTGATCTGGCGCTCGAACTTGCGTCAGGTCCGCTGCCCAAGTTGAGCCCGACCGAACTGGCCGGGCTAAAGACGCGGGTCTCTTCCCTAGAGCCGGTTTTTCGGGTGTGAGAGTGCGTTCGAGTTGCCGGCACCGCCGCGTGGGCAAACGCCAGCCGCACGAACAAGATCCGTGTCGACCAAAATCACTCCAGAGCACCCCCACTCTTCTTCCGAAAGTGCGAGGGGAACGACATTGCCTGTAAATGTTCCCAAAAGCCCGCTACGTGTTGCTCGAAGACCCTGACATTCAGGACCGAGTGCGCAACGATCCTCGTGCCTTTCTTGATGAGATTCAGCCTCCCGTTGTATTCGACGAGATTCAAAATGCACCTGAATTGCTTGGCTATGTCCGTACCCTGATCGACCCCAGACCTCGCCGCATGGGTCAATGGCTGTTCACCGGCTCGCAGGAAGCTCCTCTGATGCACGGCATCACCGAATCAATGGCGGGGCGTGCCGCCATTCTCCAGCTTCTGGCGTTTAGTCTCGCAGAGACTGGCAAAGCAGATCTGCTGCACGGAGGCTTCCCCGAAGCGCTGGCGCGGCCCAACCCACCCAAACCACCATACCGAAACGCAAAAAGGATCCGGAGCGAGAAAAGCGGATCCGAAACGAATCCATCGTCGACATCTACGGCCCGGAAGAACAGGCTTTCCGGTACTACTACCTGGAGAACAAAATCAAGTTCCCCTTCACGGCCGGTGCATCGCGTCCAAAGCGGTCTCCCCGCTCCGCAAGACAGAAAACGGTCGAAGTGCGGGGCTGTCGAAGTGCGGGGCTTGACGCCGGAAGACTCCTGTGCCGACGACATGCTGGCATTAATTCGCTGGCATGGCCGCAATGTCGCGCTTCCCCTCTCTCAACTGGTTGCCATCGATGCGGATGAATCCACTCTGCAAGCCATCGGCGACTGTCTTTACTGGCGAGCACAGGGCTACTGCTTCTGAGCCAAACGAGACGTTGCAAGCTATGCAGAGCGTCTGTATGGTGGATCGAAGATGCGAGTGAGTAAATGTTTGCTGAAATCGCAACTCACGTGGAGCCAGGTCAAAGGCAAGCTCACCGCGTTTGACCGGGCAGCGCTCGTGGACTTGCTTCACCACCTCTACGCCGCGCACAAAGACAACCAGGCATTCCTTCACGCCCGCTTTGGCCTGGGCGAGGACGTGTTGGAGCCGTACAAGAAAACCCTCGCTCGCTGGCTCTGGCCTGACCCGTTTCGCAATCAGGACACGTCCGTCTCCAAAGCGAAGCAGGCCATCTTCCATTACAAAAAGGCCGTGGGTGATCCTGCGGGACTGACCGAGCTCATGGTTTTCTACTGCGAGCAAGCGGCTGGATACTGTCAGGATATCGGATATCAAGAGGAAGGATTTTTCGACGCCCTGGTGCGTATGTTCGAACAAGCCCTCAAGTCGGCCAACACGCTACCCGCCGACGGCCGGGATAGGCTGATCATCCGGCCCAACCGTGTGCGGGAACTCAGCCACGCCTTTGGCTACGGCGTCGGAGAGGACATGGACTTTCTCTTGGCGAAGTTCATACGGCGTTCCGCGTGATGAGTTGACGAACGCTTCAGGACTCGCGACAGCCCGTCTGTCATCAGAATTCTCCGTAAACCGCGGTGGCTTAGGTGATCATTATGTTCGTCTTTTTCTTTCGCGAAGCTCCTGCGAGCAGGCTGACAGTCTCTCAGCTTGCTTGCCGACACTGTCAGGTGTCTGTGATGGTGTGCTAGTTAGTTCTTCGAGGACCCGCTGCCACTCGGCGGGGTGGTCCTTAATCCACATCGCCAGACGGTGCCACTGGTTGCGGCAGGCGGGATCACCGAAAACGCACCGCGAGTTGCGGACCGCAGCAGCCGAAATGATATTCGGTGGGTTCAGCATCTGTTCAGGTGCTTCTTGAGCGTGTTGTCTAGCTACCCTAGCGCATTCAAGTCGTGAGACGCGATGCTCCTCACACCAACGTTCAGCGGTTAATGCGTCTGCCTCACCGAACTGTTCGATGAACTCAACGAACTTCTCGGCCTCGGTCAGTGAGTAGTCCGTATAGGTGAAAACGGTCAGGACCGCTCCGCTCTTGTTGCCGTCGTGGAGCCAGAGTCGGGCACGACGGATGACAGTCTTAAGCTTGAGTCTCTTCTTTCTTTTCTTTGTACGCATTGCGTTCTCCTCAACGGCGCCAGTACTCGGGTACCTCTACCCTGTATGCGCTAGTGAGAAGATTGATTTGCACGCGAATTTATGCCAGGTAAGTTACTGAAAACAAACAACCTCGATTTAGAAGAAATCTTTCCAGAATTAAGAACGATGAGCGGGTGCGAAGACCAGGTTAAGTCAAGCCGACTGTTTGCCCCTCAGGGGTCACCCAAAAGCGGATCTTCCGCATTTTTGGTGAAGGGGCAAGTGCAAAACGAGCGCAGGCTGTACCAGCAAAGTTAGCGGGGATGGTGTGGAAGTACGACGGCGGTTGGGTAAGCTGGGAAGCTGAGGTGATTTTCCGGTTCGCCCATGAGCCGGTCGCTGTCGCCGTGCCCTGCGGAAGTCCAGGTGGAGCGGCTGATTGCAGAAGCCGACCACATCACCTTAGTTGTGCGCGTGTTTCGTCCGGTGCTCCTTGTCCGGAATGCACCCGTCCGTCCTATCGTATCCATAGTTATTTCGAGCCGCGATTGGCCGAGCTGCCGTGGAACAGAATCCCGGTGAAGATTCGACTGCGGACGCGCCGCTTTTTCCGTGACACGGAGGATTGCGCCCAGCGCATTTTCACGGAGCGACTGCCGGAGACAACAGAAGCCTACGCACGTCGCACGCTCCGTATGGAACAGGCTTTGCGCTGGCTGGCACTTGCCCTGGGAAACCTGGACCACGGAGATCCGGAGATGCTGCTGTTCTCCATGACGAGGTTCTTCAAGTTTCTGCCCGGAGAGCAGAGACAGGCATTTCTTAGAGGCCTGAGTGAGAAGGCTTCATGAGCTCAATCGGCCCCAGATCCCGCGCGCTTGCGGCTGGATCCGGTGTCGTACGAGGGCCTACGGCAGCAGGTGCTGCGTCGCGATGGCTGGCGGTGTCAATCCTGTGGCACGTTGTCGAACCTGGAAGTTCACCACAAAAACTTTCGCAGCCGATCCGGCAACGATTCAGAAGGGAATTTGATTACCTTTTGCAGAGCATGCCACTCCGCCATTCATCGGCGCTAACCGTTGTTAATGTCTCAGGGGCCCACTGGATGCAAAGCCGTTGTTCGCACTACCTCACGTTCTGCGCACCTCAGAATCCAAATCAGGTCGAACACGGCAGCGAGAGCGATGGAAAAGAAGACGATTCCTCCGTTGTAGCGTGGTTTGCCCGTCAAAAAGCCGGGATCAAGTAGGACTAAAGCTGTTCGACGTTAGAGTACAAGCACATCGGCGTCACGCGCCTTCAGCGCACGGTCAAAAGTGACGAGTTTCAAACCTGAGACAGAAGTGAAAGCCAAAAGATAAGCGTCGGCCCAAACTTTAGGAGAAGGACTGGATAGCCGCGACCGGGAGCGGAACTCCTTCTCAAGACCGTCCGGCTCAGGAAGAAACACGATGCGGCTATCAGCCCAGATCCGATCCCACAAGCTCCAGGCTTCGGACATGGTCTTCGTGTCCTTTCCCATGATCTGCTGTGTTGTCAGGAGTCGCAAAACGGTGAGCTGCGTGAAGCGGCAGAAAGAGAATTGTTGTTCGCTGGCCTGCTCGAACCAAAGCCTGGCTCTCTCCGAATGCACGTGCCGGCTCCACAAGAGCGCTAGCCAGACGTTCGCATCAAGGAAATTCAACGTGTTCATAGATTCGTTCGTTGGTTAGGTCTACCTTTGGGCCTTCGGAAACAATGAGTGGGAACCGCACTCTTTTTGGACGCGGGCGCTGGCCCCGCAACAGGACGCTCCTGACCCCCGCTAGCACCAACTCGCGGACGGAGCGACCTCTCGCAGCAGCTTGTTCTTTCAGCTGCCGGTACAGGGGCGCTGGAATATCAACCGTGGTACGAATCGAATCCTGTTTCATAAGCTAATTATTTCACTGATGCCATAAATATGGAAGATGGTGCGTCCTGAAAGACGCGTTGTTCCAGCAGGCGGAAGTCCTGTCCGGGTAAGCGCCGGAACTCCCGGTCGCAGACTCCAGCCGGGAGGAGAGATCCGACCGAGGACTTCCTGGCCGGAGCCAACCTAGACAGCGGAGATCCGGAGATGCTGCTGTTCTCGATGACGAGATTCTTCAGGTTTCTGCCCGAGGAGCAGAGACAGGTATTTTTTAGAGGCCTGAGTGAGAAGGCATCATGAGGCCGCTGTCGGACATGCTATCTTTTAGCTGACAGATAGAGAAGTTGCAATTTGTGCGTCCATCTAAACAGAGGTAGAAGTGAAAACGTTCACACGCATCACCGTAGACCCCAATCAAATGGGTGGCCTCCCGTGCATCCGGAGCCTGCGTATACCTGTCTCTACCGTCGTCGGCATGGTGGGCGAAGGCATAGCGGAAGCTGAGATCCTAGATGCTCATCCCGACCTTGAAGTCGAGGATGTTCGTGAAGCACTGCGCTACGCGGCGGAGGCCGTCCGCGAGCGGGAACTTCCCGTCATTGGTGCTTCTTGAAGTTCCTGGTTGACTATGCTCGCCCGCCGGTGTTCGGAACCTGATTCTATATCCAAGCCATCAGCCGCGCCCCGCACTGCCGTATATCCGCCGGGAATTTCATCGAACTCTCGATTGTCATCGAAAGTCAATTCGGCGTTGAGGTCGCCTAGCAATGCGACGCACTGTTTCGCCGCATTGGCATTGTGATCGAACCCGTGACTGTCGAGCAGGCGCATCTCGCGCGCCAGGCCTTCC
>PLBY01000073.1 GCA_003134655.1 Acidobacteriaceae bacterium | reverse complement strand
GACCTTCACCGGAAAAGTTAGCGATGCCATGTGCGGCGCGAAGCACACGGAGGCGGGAATCGCCCCCGCAGATTGCGTCCGTGCCTGCGTGCAGAAAGGCGCTAAGTATGCTTTGGTAGTCGGCGACAAGGTGTATACCCTCAGCACCTCGGATCAAGCCGCGCTGGACACACTTAACAAGCTGGCTTGGGAACAGGCCAAAGTTACGGGCACGGCTACCGGAGATACCATTGCAGTGAAGTCGGTGACTTCCGCCGCCAAGTAGGAGCCGGAGAATGGTTAGTGCAAAGTGCGCACCGGCGGTAGGTCTGTTCAAACGATGAGCGTGCCACTCCAAAGGACAACCTCAAAGACCGCCTCTTTTGCGCCGCCGCCCTCGACTGACCCACTGGAGCTAATCATCTGGGAGAACATCGCGTATCTGGCGAATGACAAGCGTCGAGCCGAAGCGTTCGCCATTCTCAAACGAACCATCGGAACACGCCCTGACCAGATTCTCGCCGCTCAACACTCTGCTCTAGCAGCAATCGGCAAAGCTGGCATACTTCCTGACGTGAGCGCGGAAAAACTGCTCACAATTGCCAAAATCGCTCACGAAGAATTCCAGTCAGACCTCGGTTCCGTGCTTCGTAAGCCATTGCCGCAAGCGAAGAAAGCTTTGAAGAGATTTCCCAGCATCGGCGATCCGGGCGCGGAAAAGATACTCTTGCTTACTCGTTCCTATCCGGTGATGGCACTCGATTCAAATGGCTTGCGAGTGCTGTGTCGAGTGGGCTTCGCCGAGGAGCAGAAGAATTACCCAGCGACATACCGTTTGGTTCTGGATGCAATACATGGGCAACTCCCCAGAGACTATGATTCGCTGATCCGGGCACATCAGTTGCTGCGGCAGCACGGTCAAGAACTGTGCAAGCGGTCAAAGCCGCGCTGCACCGAATGTCCGGTCAGAGATAGCTGCAACTACGGTCGGAAGGTTTGATTAGCGGTTTACCAAGGGTGCGAGGCGCACCCGGTGAGGGCAGCAAATGGAGTATTTGATTGGCTTGATACTGTCTTTGGCTGTGGCTGGTTTTGCGGCGGTTGTTGGCTTTGACCGCGAACGTGCCTTCTATCCAACCGTGCTGATCGTGATCGCCTCCTACTATGTATTGTTCGCTGCGATGGGAGCTTCTAGGCGCACACTGATCATTGAAATCGTTCTTGCAGGCGGCTTTTTGCTGGCTGCCGCCCTCGGCTTTAGGAAAAACTGCTGGTTCGTAGTCGCTGCCCTTATTGGGCACGGCATTTTTGACTTCGTCCATCGGTTCTTCATCGACAACCCCGGTGTGCCGCACTGGTGGCCGGGTTTTTGCTTGGCATTCGATGCGCTACTCGGTGCGTTCTTGACGATGCGTCTGATAAGACACCCCGAACGAGTGTCCTTCGAGGGAAGGTAAACGGAACAGAGCGTAAGTGTGGGCGGTCAAACGCGTGAGGAACGGCAGCAGATGCCGTACCGATGCCAAAGCTGAAACCACGGGCTATGCGCGAGCGCATGGTCGTGCCTTCGGTTCGCAGCAGCGAGGTCGCTTGCGCTCAGCGGTCTCGTGTCGGGCACCGCGAGGATGCGCTCCAGCCACTCGATTTCGGCAATGCTCTGTTCAGCGTCCATCCGTCACAATATCTAACAGAAAGGCACAGAGGTCAATTCGGAGCGACATCTCCAAAGACCGCGACTGCGCGATTTCCAGTCGATCCGCCAGCGACCACCTGTTACAGGTACTCGAATCCCAAGGGTAAAGTGCAAGTGGTCTTTGAACGCGAACCATGCGAGTGCGGTGCCATAATGTCGTGAATGGCTTCGGTGCTACAAACAGCTTCTCCAGACGCTATCCGGCGAATCCAACGGGTGCAGACCGTCACAATCGCTTGGATGAGCGTAGAAGCGGCGGTGTCCCTCTTCGCTGCATGGCGGGCGCGTAGCCCCGCGCTGCTCGCCTTCGGTGGAGACAGCACCATCGAACTTTTCTCGGCGGTCGTAGTGCTGTGGAGATTTCGTGCAAGTGATGCACGCGAGGACGCGGAAAGGCGGGCTGCGCGTATAGCGGGAGCCTTGTTGTTCGCTCTGGCTGCCTTTGTCGCAGTCACTTCGGTCACGAGTCTGCTGGGCTATAGCGAACCCAAACCAACGTTTCTGGGGATAGCCATTTTGATCGCCGCCGCCGCCGTCATGCCGTGGCTGGCAAAGGAGAAGCGCCGTCTTTCGGCAACCACGGGTAGTGCAGCGTTGAGCGCGGACGCCGCACAGTCGGCGCTGTGCGCTTACTTGTCGCTGATCGCTTTGGCGGGACTCGCGATCAACGCGATCTGGCACGTAAAGTGGGCAGACCCGATTGCGGCTTTGGCGGTTCTGCCGCTCATCGGTTGGGAGGGTCGGGAAGCCATGCGGGGGAAGACGTGCGGCTGTTGCTAGATTCGACCGCCCTCGGTACCGACAGGAGTGTGTCATGCCAAAATCAAAGGACGACCTCAAAGATCGTCTCGCCCGCTACCGCCAGATCAAGATCAGCGTGATCGGAAGGAAGTCCGGGAAGACAATCTCGATTCCGGTCTGGTTCGTGCTCGACGGCGAGAAGCTCTACCTTCTGCCCGTGCAAGGCTCGGACACGCAATGGTACAAAAACGTGCTCAAGAACCCGTCGATTCGGATTGATGCACGGGGCGCGGGAGCGAAGTTCAACGCAACGGCACTCACCGATGCCAAAGCTGTGAAATCCGTGGTCGAGAGATTCCGGGAGAAGTACGGGGTGAAGGACGTGAAGAAGTATTATTCGAAGTTCGATGTGGCGGTCTGCGTGGAACTGACCTGAACTGGAATGCCCCTGCGCGTTGACCTTCCCCTTCATCCCCACCTAACATGTCTTCTCAGTGTCCACGCCCTCCCAACCCGTGGGTCAGACGGTCTCCCATTACCGCATCCTCAGCAAGATCGGCGGCGGCGGGATGGGGGTAGTGTACGAAGCCGAAGACCTCAAGCTCGGTCGCCACGTCGCCCTGAAGTTCCTTCCCGACGACCTCGCCCACGACGCACAAGCCCTCAGCCGCTTCCAGCGGGAGGCCAAAGCAGCATCTTCGCTGAACCATTCGAACATCTGCACGATCTACGAAATTGACGAAGTGGACGGTCGGGCCTTCATCGCCATGGAACTGCTGGAGGGGCAGACGCTCCGGCACCAGATCAATGGCAAGTCGTTGGAGATCGAAACGGTGCTCGATCTGGGCATCCAGATTGCCGATGCTCTCGACGCGGCACATTCAAAAGGAATCATCCACCGTGACATCAAGCCCGCCAATATCTTCGTAACGACTCGCGGTCAGGCGAAAATTCTCGATTTCGGGCTCGCCAAGGTCTCCCTCAAGCCGGAGAGCGTTGCCATGAGCGCCTCGACCATCGGCTCAGAGGAGAACCTTACCAGTCCCGGCTCGACGTTGGGTACCGTGGCGTATATGTCGCCGGAGCAGGTGAGGGGGAAAGAACTCGATGCTCGCACCGACCTGTTTTCCTTTGGAGCAGTGCTGTACGAGATGTGTACCGGAAGGCTTCCGTTTCGGGGTGACACGTCGGGCGTGATCTTCAAGGCTATTCTAGATGGGACGCCGACGCCTGCCATTCGTCTAAATCCCGACACGCCTCCCAAGTTGGAAGACATCACCAAGAAGGCTTTGGAAAAGGACAAGAACCTGCGCTATCAGCATGCCTCCGAGATGAGGAGCGATCTAGTGCGGCTGAAGCGGGATACTGAAACAGGGAAAACTGCCACGATCAATGGTCCCGACTCCGAGGCGACGAAAACACCGTGGTGGCGTGGCAAGGTTGTCATTAGCGGAGCCGTTGCCTGTGTACTTGTTGCGTTGGTGATGGGCGCGGCTGTTTTTTATTCTAACCAGCACGCAGGCGAAGACAGCTCCATTGATTCCGTGGCAGTTTTGCCAGTCGTCGCCAACAGCAGCGACCAGAATGCACAGTTCCTCAGTGATGGCATTACCGATAGCCTCATCGACAGTCTTTCGCAGCTTCCCAATCTCAAGGTGATGTCGCGGAGTTCTGTTTTCCACTACAAGGGCCGTGAAATTGACCCCCAAGTGGTCGGCCGAGAACTCAGAGTCAAAGCTGTGCTCACGGGAAGGCTAGTACAGCAGGGCGACAATCTCTTCCTGAGCACGGAACTGGTCAGGGCGAGCGACAACAGCCACGTCTGGGGAGAGGAATACAACCGCAAAGTTTCCGACATTCTACCGCTTCAGGCAGAACTGGCGCGAACGCTCTCGCAAAAGCTCCGGCTCAGGCTGTCCAGCGAACAGCAGCGGAGATTGCTCAAGCAGGGAACACAGAATCCAGACGCCTTCGCCCTGTACGTCAGAGGCCGTGCCTTGGCGGATAAAGTAACGATAGACAGCCTTAAGGACGCAATCAATCTTTTCCAGCAGGCCATTGACAAAGACTCCAGCTATGCTGCGGCGTATGCCGAAATGGCTCAGACTTACTCCCTACTGGGAGCATTTCATTACTTACCGGTCGGGGAGGCACACTCAAAGGCGCTTGCGGCAGCGAAGCGTGCGATTGATATCGATGAAACTCTGGCCGAAGCCCATGTGGCGCTCGGGAACGCCTTAATTGGCACGTGGAACTTTGCCGCCGGTGTGCCGGAGTTGCAACGTGCGATTGAGCTGAATCCCAACCTGTCGGAGGCACACATGAACTACGGTGCTTATCTGACCACACTGGGCAGATTTGAAGATGGGTTTCGAGAATTGGAACTAGCGCACGAACTGGACCCGCTCTCGACAAGCCCTATCAATCTGCTGGGTGTGAACTACTATTTTCAGCGAGACTACGACAAGTCCCTGAAACAGTGGGACAAGTCGCTCCAAATTAATCCCTCTTCTGCAATCGCCTATTTCAATCTGTTTCACGTATACGTCGGCAAGAAGAGTTATGACAAAGCGATAGCAGCGCTACAGGAGCAATTCAAATTGGAGGGTAGGACGCAAGGAGCGGACGCCATTGGTCAGAGCTACAAGCGTGCAGGGTTCGCTGCGGCGCTGCAAACGATGATTCAGATCGACGAGAGCTCTTCGAGTCAGGATTACGATCCTTTCGAGATTGCCTCAGCTTATTCATATCTCGGGGACAGAGATCATGCTTTTGTGTGGCTAAGCAAAGCGGTCGAGGCATATTCGGGCTTTGTAACCGCCTTCAGGGTAGACCCGACGTGGGATAACATCCGCTCCGATCCGCGCTTTGCTGACCTGCTGCGCCGGATAGGTTTGCCGCAGTGACCAGTGACTTCCCTCCCAAAGCCTCGGGAGGACTGGCCAAAAGGTATAAGTTTGTCACCAGCGTGCCTCGGCTGAACTCGACTGCGGAACGACAGCTAAATCAGCAACTTGAGCTGGCGGCGGTACGGACCCTTCATCACCAGCACGTGATCTGTTTACCAGTTTGCAAACTAGACTGCGGGAAACGCCCCACTTCTTGGACACAGCCGTTAAGGTCATCCCGCTGAGTCGGTCTCGGACGATGGCTGCCCGGTCAAGATTCATCGGTGCGCGTCCGATTCGCACGCCGTCCAGCTTCGCCCTCCTCATGCCTGCGAGAACACGGTCCCGAATCAATGCGGATTCAAGCTCCGAGATCGAGCCGATCAGGGTCAAGAAGAGCCGCCCCATGGGACCGCTGGTATCGATATTCTCTCGCCGAGAGATGAAAACTACGCCCAGACTGTCGAACTCGTCCATGAGTTGCAAGAAGTGCTTGACGCTCCTCGCCACTCGGTCGAACGCGGCGACGAGCACGACAGAGAATTTCTTCCGCTGTGCATCCGCGATGAGCGCGTCGAGACCGGGGCGTCTCGCTCTTTTCCCCGAGACTCCGCTGTCTCGATACTCCTGCACGACTTCCAAGCCACGCTGTGCCGCAAGTTCGCGCAGATCGTAAAGTTGTGACTCGACATGCTGGTCGGTGGTGCTTACTCTCACGTAGATGGCGGCGGTCTTCATTGTGCAGAGTCCTCCCTTGGTCGGTGGCTCTTGGATCGAGCCGGATTGTGTTTGTGTTCGTTAGCGCGTCGGCACAGCCGAATCACAGCCGCATCGCAAACGGTTGACTCCGGGCCGAAAAGGTTCAACTTTGCCCCGACCTCATCGTCAAGTAGTTGACCGATCTCGTGGTCATCCAGCTTGCTCAGGCGCTTTGTCAGCTCACCTGAAATCAGTAAGGCGGCTGCGAAACGCTCCACCGGGTTCGTTGAGCACAATCGCTGCCGCTGCTGCTGAATTAGTTGGCGGATCGTCAGGTTCAGTCCCTCTAGTCTTGGTATACGGGCGTTTTGGAAAAATCGTCCAGAAAGCAGAGTGCGTGTTACCGAAGATTTCCTCCAAAAACAAGAAAGTGACTCGGCAGCGGGACGGGTACTATTGCAGCTTCGCGCACTCCGCTTTGGCTTGTTTCAGGATGGGGATGTCGGGATCGGCGTCTTTCCAGAGGGTGAGGAAGTCCTGATATGCGGCACGCGCCTTGGCGGCGTCACCAGACATCGCGTAGGCGCGACCGAGTTGGAGATGGACGAGTGATCCTATTGGCTCGCTGCCCACAACCCCGCTGTGGTCGAGAATCTTCTGAAACTCGATAGCCGCCTCGTTACCTTGATTCAAGTTCAGAAACGCAATGCCGCGTACATAGACGGGATAAAGAGCGGGAGCAAAGACCGTAGCTGTCGGCAACCCCAGTTCGTAAGGAATTGCGGTGCGAAGAGCTTCGACGGACTGCGAAGCACTCTTTCGGTTAAGAGCGAGTTGTGCCCGAAGAGTCGGCAGATAGTTGAACCGCACGATGGTGTCATCCGGAAATCGCTTGGCCAAATCGTCAGCGAGCAACCGGGCACGAACTGTGTCCCCCGCGAAAGACAGCGTCAACGCGGCTCCGAACAACACTTCCCGACCCGAGGAGAGTCTGAGGGCTTGGGCAACCCGCCGCTTGGCCTCCTCTGAGTTGCCAACCAAGGCTTCCCGCAAAGCCGCTGCGGCCTCATAAGTGGCAGCTGTCTCCTTTTCCTCCGCCCGTTCGGCTGAAGCAACAGCCTGTCGCGAGAGGTCGCGAGCTTTGCCAAGATGTCCCGCATAAGCGGCCGCGTCCGACTCAAAGGCCAGCGCTGCGTCTTCGTATCCGGGCTTACCCATAAACCAAGCAGCTTCATGCGCCAGCTGTGCCGCATCATTTTGTAAGAAAGCGAGCTGTCCCTGATTTTGGTGCAGATAGGGCGAATCGACATTTCTCGCCTGTGCCCCTTTCAGTGCAGTCCCAGCTTCTTCCAAACGATTTAGGGAGAGGAGAGAGCTCACAAAGTTGCTATAAGTCAGCCCATTGGAATCTAGACGTAGGGCTTGGCGAGCCGCTGCAAGGCTCTCTTCAGGTTGCCCGAGTTGAGTGTAGATCACGCTCAGATTCGTCCATGGTATGGTGTCGCGGGGGTACATTTGCGCCCAAAGATTGCCTGACTGACGCGCCTTTTCGAGGTCGCCAGTGACTGTGCCATAGTAATGGGCCTCCAGATAGAACCTTTCCCGCTCACTCACTCGGTCGCGTAGCTCGTATGCTCGTTTCATGTTCTGCGCAGGCAGTATTTCTTGTCCAAGATTCATGTAGCTGGTGCCTAGAGCCGCATAAGCCACGGCAAAGTTCGGGTCGAGACGGACGGCACGCTCGAACAGTGGTACAGCGGCGGCTGGATCACCCTTTTCGCCCAGAACCTCCTGCCCGAGGCTATACGCTTTGAGGGCTTCTAAGGAGGGTGTGGTGGCTTGTTCAAGCGGAGTATCGAACCTCCGTACGGAACTCAGTGATTCGCCCAGCTTGCTGCGAATTTCTGAAGTCGCCTTTCCCAAGGCGTCGAGAACACGGTTCTTATCTCCGGCCTGTGCCTGAGTGCTCGCCAGCGACTCCCCGTTTGAGCAATTCACTGCCTTCAGAGTCAAAAGGTACTGGGTTCCAACCTGTGCAATCGAGCCATCCAGAACTGCTGTGCTTGCCGTGCGCTGGCAGAGTTCACGGGCTAATTCAGGCGTCAGTCGTGTGTCTTTGGGCTTGCCCATTAGCGAAAGCGTCTGCCCGACGCGGTCGTCCGATAGCAAGTTCAAAAACGGAGATTGCTCTAGTTGCGAGGAAAACCCCTGCCGCAGGGCACCATCGAAGACGGGATCGCCAGTAGTGTTGACGAAGTCGGCCAGCACGACGGTGTCTTTCTCCGTGAGTTTGGCTGGACGGCGGGAGAGGAAGTAGCTCGCCGCTACAGCTGCCACGACTACCACCAGCGCACCAGTGATCCAGAGTACTCGTCTGTTCCGAGCGTCTGTTGCCGTCTCGGCCATTGCCACCAGATTCCGGGAATCAGAATCCCGCTTCAGCCGTTGCACGTCGGTTCGAACCTCAGAGGCGTGTTGGTATCGCAGGTTTCGATCTTTCTCCAGACACTTGTTGATGACATCGTCCAACTTCGGCGGAAGATCGGGATTCAAGCGCACTGGAGGAACGGGTGCCCGGTTCAGGATGGACTCGAAAACTACTCCAGTGCTTTCTCCTCGGAACGGCAGCACTCCTGTCGTCATCTCATAAAGCACGGCACCTAATGAGAACAAGTCTGTTCGTGCGTCCAGTTCTTTGGCACGGACTTGCTCCGGCGACATGTAGGCAACAGTCCCGACTGCCGTGCCGGGACTGGTCAGGTGTTCTTCCAACGTCACCGTCGATTGTTCTGACGCCGCGTCACCCACATTGTTGAGGACAGGCGTAACTTTGGCCAATCCAAAGTCCAAAACTTTGGCGTGCCCCCGTTTGGTGACGAAGATGTTCGCGGGCTTGATGTCACGGTGGACGATGCCTTCTGCGTGCGCAGCGTCGAGCGCATCCGCAATCTCGATGGCGAGGGAAAGCACAATGTCCGTGTCCAGCGGACGCCCCGCAATACGGTGCTTCAGCGTCAGCCCGTCCAGAAACTCCATAACGATGAATGGCTGACCATCTTGCTGCCCGATTTCGTAGATCGTGCAGATATTTGGATGGTTGAGGGCAGATGCAGCACGTGCCTCCCGGCGAAAGCGCTCCAAAGCCTGTGGGTCTTGGGCGACATCTTCGGGGAGAAACTTCAGGGCGACGAAGCGCCTAAGCTCGGTGTCCTCGGCCTTGTAGACCACACCCATCCCCCCGCCGCCCAGTTTCTCGATGATGCGATAGTGCGAGATGGTTTGGCCGATCATGGGGAGCGCAGGACTCAGGGTGCAATGTTAGGGATGTGAAGAGGCAGAGTCAACGAGGGCGGCACAGCGAAGGACGCAGAAAGGGCAAATCCCGTGATTGCAGGCTTTCCAAGGCTTTACTTACACGGTGGTTCAAAAGGGTGCGTGCGGCGACCTTAATTTTTGCGACCTTTCGCCCCCTGTTTCGCCTCGGCGGGAGATGGTCAGCCAGTATACCTTGCTGACCACGCATCACTGCGGCAGCCCTATTCTGCGCCGGAGAGCGGCGTACCGTGGGTCAGAGCGGAGGTTGTCCATTTCCGGGCTAAGCGTAAGTTCGTCAAGCTGTTGGCCAGCCGCAACGGCCCGTTCGAGGTCTTTGAACGCAGCGTCCCTCTCACCAAGAAAAGCGAACTGAGTGGCCGCGTTGTAGAAGTCGCCAGCGGCCTCACGATCTTTGGCCTCTTTTCTGACGTACCCCCGATAACCCGATTTTTCGAAGACTTCCCTCAGTTCTCCAGCCCGCTTTTCGTTGCCGCGCAGTTGTTCCGCCTTGATCCATTGCTCCATCGCCGCCTTGTAGTCTCCGGTCGTCTGTTTCACGGTTCCTATCAGAACGAAGGCGTGGTAATTGCGACCGTCTATGTCAAGGGTGCGGCTGGCTTGTTGCAACGCCTTGTCATACTCGCGCACCAGAAAATATGTGTTTCCAAGGACATAGTTGTTCAGCAGAGACAGCGGATCAAGCTCCACCGCTTTACGGCACTCAGCAACGGCCTCTTGCGCTCTTCCCATCACATTATTGAACCAGCAAGACACCTCATGGACATAGGCAGAATTCGGATTGAGAGCCAGAGCTTTTTGAAGGGAAAGCTGCGCTTCCGAGAAGTTCCCGAAAAAGAACATATCGGCAATCGCCAGAGAAACATGCGACTCAGGAGTCTCGCTGTCCAAGTCCAATGCTCGTCTAGCCGCTTCTCGTGATTTTCTGTATGCTGCAGGGCCGGGATCGTTCCCAAAGTAGCCCTGCAAGGCATACACGTCAGCCAGTCCGGCATACGCAGCCGCATAATTGCCATCGAGCGCCACTGCCTTTTCAAAGAATCCAGCCGCTGTCTTGAAGTCTTCCTGCGTGAACCTGTCAAAGTGGTAGCGGCCTTTCAGATAAAACTGGTACGCCTCAGCGTTGTGCGTCCCGGTCTTCCCCAACTTTTCTCGCTGATTTTCTTCGAGTTGTGGACGAAGCTGTCTGGCAACATCACTGGTGATGGCGGCTTGCAGCAACGAGGCGTCAGTGGAGCTTCGCGTGTATCGTTCGCCCCAAAGTTGCGCTCCGGTTGCGACATTGACTAACTCAGTTTCAACATCGAGTTCGTTGCCGTGCTCGACGACCCGCCCGGTCAGCACTGCATCGACATGCAGATCGTGCCCGACCCCCTGCGGATCGTCCAGCCGCGATTTGTAATGCGACACAGTGCTTCGAGCCATCACGTGGAGATTTGGAAGCCGGGAAAGAGAATTGGTAATCTCCTCGGAGATACCTTCACCGAGGTAATCCATTTCGGGGTCTTTGCTCGCATTCGCAAACGGCAGTACGGCTATCGAATGGATCGGTGTCGCATCGGAAGTGCGGGAGTGAAGGGAGCGCCATGCCAGAAACGCGGCACCAACAAGTACGACTGCTGCTGTGCCCGCGACTACTCCCCACAGCTTTCGGCGCGAATGAACCTGCGTTCCCGCTTCTGTCGTTTTGCTCTTGCCGCTCTCCGTATCCCGCTTCAGCCGCTTGAGGTCAGCCCTCAACTCGGCGGCAGACTGGCAGCGAACGTCACGGTCTTTCTCCAGCGCCTTGTTGATGACGTGCTCAAGCCCTGCTGGAATATCGGGATTCAGCCGCACAGGAGCTACGGGAGCGCGTTCCAGAATAGCGTTGAAGATCACGCCTGTCGTGTCGCCTCGAAATGGCAGGGTACCCGTGCACATCTCATATAGAACGGCACCGAATGAAAACAAGTCGGTACGAGCATCCAGTTCCTTGCCCCGAACTTGCTCCGGCGACATGTACGCCACAGTGCCCAGCGCACTGCCGGGACTCGTCAGATGTTCCTCTGACTCGATGGTCGCGGCGCTCATGGCAGCACTCTCTAGCTTGAGAGTGACTTTCGCCAGCCCGAAATCGAGAATCTTCGCCTGACCTCGATTCGTCACGAAGATATTCGCAGGCTTGATGTCCCGATGGACGATGCCCTTCGAGTGTGCCGCATCGAGAGCGTCGGCAATCTGGATGCCCAGATCGAGTACCGCCTCGATCTCCAGCGCCTTGCCAGCGATCCGGTGCCGGAGCGTCTGCCCCTCAAGCAGTTCCATAGCAATGAAGCTTCGCCCATCGGACTCGTCAATCTCGTAGATCGTGCAGATGTTCGCGTGGTTCAGCGAGGAAGCTGCTTTCGCCTCGCGCTGGAAACGGCTGAGAGCTTGTGCGTCGTGGGCGAGTTCGTCGGGAAGGAACTTCAGGGCTACGTGGCGACCGAGTTTGATGTCTTCTGCTTCGTAGACCACACCCATCCCGCCTCCCCCGATCCTGCTGAGGATGCGGTAATGGGAAACCGTCTGCCCAACGGGTTGGGAGTGCGTAGCCATTGGCTGACATGGTAGGGATGCGGGGAAGGTGAAGTCAACGCAACGGGCACAAAGCTCCAGTTCAGCCGTCTCCGTCAGTGTGGCTCTGGCCTCTTGTTCGCCCCAGAGTGCGTGTTACCGAAGATTCCGCCCAAAACCAGACGAATTTTCCGAGTCGCCCGTATACATAGACATGGGGGACAAAGTGCAACGCCATCAGGTTCGCATGACCGCTGAGTCGTCCACGATGAACGAGATCATCGAATGCCCACTCTGTTTGGGGGAAGGCACACTCAAGCGAACCGAGGTGCTGGATCGTCTAGGAGTGAAGGACTTCGCACGGGTAGCACAGCTCAGTGCTGAAGAAGCCTTCCGCCTGCTTCAGAACAGGCACGATCACGAGCACCATCAAGTATGGTCTCGCTTCGAAACCGAACTCGCGAGGCGCACAGCCGAGATTCGAGAGCAACACAAGGATGAACTGCGTCTGGCTCAATCCGACAGGGACGACCTTACCCGCCGGGTCGAAGCTTGCTTGAGAGAAGTCGCGGAACTTCATGAAAGGAACCACCAACTGGAAACCGAAATGGCGAAGGTCGCCCGCGTCGGCAAGCGCGAGGAGATGGATTTCGCAGACGAGGCGCGGACTTGGGCTGGCATTGCGATCAGCGAAAAACTCCCCAAGAATGGCGATTTCATCTTGGCGTACCGCGCTCCGAACGGCGACCCGACTGAGCCGAAAATCCTGATCGACAACAAGGACAAATCGTTCATCGCTGAGAGCGACATTGACAAGCTTGTTCGCGACGCACGAGAGCGCTCCATTGTTGTCGCTGCGCTGGTCGCCCGCGAGGAGAGTCAACTGCGGCAGGTCGACCGGGAATCGCGCTGGGGCCGCAAGGACGGTGTGTGGGTGCTCCGAACCACGCGCCAATGGCTTGCGCGTGATCTCGACTTGCTCAAGCCAATTTTTGAGCGCATGCGAGTACATGGGGTTGACTTGCTAGACAGGAACACGTTGGTCGCCGATGAACTCCGCCGCACCTTCCCCGAAATCGACCGCATGGAGAAGGAAATCGGCAAGGCAGCGAAAGCGATCCAGTCGGTGTCGGCGCTGGTGGTGCGCTACAGGGATCGGCTTCGAGAACTGTGCGACAGCGTCGCCAACACGAAGGTTCCATCGAAGTCGGAACGGGACGGCAGCAGTCGCCAAACAGCGCGTAGTCAGTGAGAAAGCACACACATTGGGAGGGGACGATGGATTTCCTAAGAGGCATCGCAAAAGGTTTGGTCGGGCTGATCGTGCTGAACATCGTGCTGGTGCCCCTGATGGTGCTGGGTCCGCTGTTCTACGTGATTCCGTTTTTCTGCATTGTCGCGAATCCGCAAGATAACTTCTCCGGGCTGGCGGGGAAGGCAAACTCGCCAGTGAATGAGTTTGATGACATTGAAATGCGGCATTAGAGAACAACACGGGCAACTTGCCCCAAAGAGAAGAGCATGTACAAAGTCAAACCTACCCCCGAACAACGGGAACAGTATCACGTCCTTAAAACCTATTGGCAAGAACGCATCAATTGGGTCCCCAGTCCCTATCAATTCTTCATTTGGCTCGACCTCTACAAGCTTGATGCCCTCAAAGAAGCCGTCCGCTGTAGCGCACGTTGGTTGAAGCGGCACTGCGAGAAGAATGAGCCCATCACGTATACGGACGATTTGATCCGTTACTTTTCGGCGACCGCCCGCTATATCCAGAGCAACATGACCATCGCCGAAGAAGTAGACGCCGAGGTTGAATCGGGGGGCAAGCAATGACCCTCACACCCGACCCATTCGCCCAAATTTGCAGTATTAAGAGTTATCGGCGGCTTGGGGGTCATGTCCCGAGCTTTTAGACGGCTGGTGTACCAAGCACCAGCCGTCAACTCAAAACGCCGATACGAGCCGATGATGCCAGACGAGCCCCAACCCGAAACAGATCCCAAACCAGAATTCAAATACCTCGCCATCAAGAACTGGTCGCGCTATCAATCCACCAAGGTCAATCAACCCAAACCGTGGATTAGAGACTACATCGATCAAGACTTTGATGCCGATCAAGCCAAACTAACAACCATGCAACGGTACATGCTAACAGCCTGTCGCCGCCTGCGCGGACGCTTCAACAAGAACCTCACTAACAACCCGCAGTGGATTTGCAGCGCCTCGGCAGTGCTACCACAGGAACGTCACAACGCATCGAGAGCCATAGCACGGCTCATCGACAGAGGGTTTTTAATCCCAACGAATCAACAACTTGATTTACCAGTACAGAGCAGAACAGAGACAGCACAGAGCAGTACAGGACAGATTACGGATGTTGAAAAAGGTGAAGTACCACCTAAGGCTTCCGAGCCAGAAATCCCAGAGCCAAAATCCCTCATCGACCTATGTGTTTCTGTTAGCGAACTGTTGAACAAACCCACCCTTGATCCTGCTGTGGCTAAACGCTGGAAGTCTGCCTTGAAGCCCAAGCTTGAAGCGCACTCTGCTGCCTACGTGTTGGGTCTCTTGAAGTATGCCCTTGAAGAGAACGAAGTCTGGGCTCGTGCCTTTGCCTCGTTGACCAAGCAAGACCCTGTGGAATACTTCGCGTCCAAGTTCGAGACCATCGAGGGTAACCGTGAGGGCGATGAGAAGTTCAAGAAGATTAGATCGAAGAAGAGCGGCAAAGAGCAGAAGATCGTCGAGATTGAGGAAAAAAGAAAGCCGATGGAACTATGAGCAATCGATCCGATTACTACCTAAGCGTTGTCCCCGAGCCAGATCGTGTGAGATTGGCCGACCTAAAGCCGAATGACCAGTCTTACATGTCGCCAGAGACCCAAGGGAAGCTCATCAAGATCATGCAGAATGATCCAACTGGTGGTTACGCTTTGCTGGGTCCCAGCGGTTGGTCGAAAACCACATTCCTAAGTGCGTTGTTCCGCGAGGCTGTGTGCCGTCATCCCGACTACTTGTTTGACTACTGTCACCGCACCTTTAACAACACGTTGGGTGGTGGTTACACACCCGTGGTCATGATCGATGCTTCCCGATTGATGGATCAAATCGAGCGCCACAAGTACCACGATGGGCCTGTTCCCATCGTTACAGTTAACAAGATTGAGCGCATGGCTGCGGATGGTATTCACTTCACCGTGATACTGGACGAGTTCGAGAAGCTCAAAAAGTCCGAGACCCGCATGATCTGGTCTTATGACATCCTCAACGCCTGCAACAAAGCCCGTCACCTGTGCCAGTTCATCATGGCGGGCAATCTTAAGAAAGCCGATTTGAAGGATGTCAACCAGTTTCTTGAGGGGACGTTCCGCCGTATTGAAGAACTCACCACCACAAAGGAAGGCAAGACCCACTTTTGGGAATTAGGGGAAAAGCAATGAGCAGCGTGAGCGAGAACTATTTGAGCGACTTTCAAGACGAATGGATCGAAGAAGTCCGCATCATCGGCAAGTACATGAACGGGCCGGGATTTCTCACCGCGCCCGAGTGGGTGATCTTCCACCGCCTGTTTGACCACGGGGATCAACTGCGTGAGATTCTCGCCGAAATCAAGCGGGATCATCCGCAGCGTTACAAAGAGATTCATGACGCTGGGAAAAGTAACGCATGACTCACGAGTTCAAACCCAACGCTGGATGCCCGTGTGATCTGTGTCTGCGCCAACAGAAGCGTTGGGACTACGGGGTGTTCCTCCAACAGGCTACGGAGGCCGGAATTTGGGATGGGGGAAACGGTATCTATTTCTGGTGGGACAAGATCGCGGCTTGGGAAAAAGAGGATCTTCCGCGTTACAGTTGCGCGGCCCACGGGCGTTACAGTGACATGCTTCCAGCCTGTCCAAAATGCATAGTTCCACGAAAGGTAACGGATGATGACCCCAGACCGAATCTCTAAGATCAAAGCCAGAGCCAAGCGTAACGCCCTGCTTGCTACCAAAGCCGCGAAGCCGTTGCTGCCAGAGGATGCGGAGCCAGACTACATCATTGCCTTGGCGAATGAGATGCTGCGTCCTCAAACTGGAGCGCGGATATGACGGTGGTCGCTACTCGATTCGGTTCTTTTTCGACAAAAACGGCAGGCTCGAAGACTATCTAGTCGATGACTCCGTGCGGTTGTTTCGACCCGAACCTCCCGTCAGTCAGGAGATTGACACGCTGGAAAGCGAGCGCGGGAGTCTCGATGGGGAACGCGGTATATGAAACATACTCCCGACGAAGTGGCTTCTTGATCGACTCTCGAAAATTGCACTAACGATGCGAAGGTCAATGGTTGCCCCTAATTCTGTGTGACATCAACCCTCTTTTTTTGGCTTTTTGTTGGAAGATTCGATACCTCTCACGAACGCTCGCGAATTATCTCGACTTCGGAACTGCATCTACAGAGGCCTGCGAAACACACCCAAACAAGCCGAAAGAGGAGGAAACATGTCAGTTCAAGAAACAAAGTCGATAATAGGGGCGCTGCGGCTCAGGCTTCAGCCGTTGAACGTGAAGGAGTTTTCGTGGATATTCCGAGTGGCGGAAGACACTGCCCTAAAATGGATTCGCGAGGGCCGTGTTCCTGCGTTTCGCCTCGGAAAAACTGTAAGAATCGATCCGCATCTGCTGGCGGACATGCTCCAGCGTGAAGTCTCCGACTGGGAAGCCAAGCAGGAATTGCTCGATAGAAGGTTGAAGATCATCGAAAAAGAAGGAAATTGGGCGGACATAGCTGCCCACTTCTCAGGGGAACGAGAAGGCGAGGATTGGCAATGAGCTTCTACGGTCAAGTCGTGAAGGATTTCAACAACTATCCCCCCTCGTATCCAAAGTCGCCCAGCTACTCGCCAAGGGCGATTATGTCTGCGTGCTCCTCGGCGATGGCGTTGCCGTCGCCACAACTTGGGACGATTCCGACATCAGTGCAATAGCGAGAAAGGTGAAACTCGAACCACGCGAAGACGGCAGCCTCATCTATGTATGCTAGGAGGCGGGCAGCACAGTTGACAAGCCAGTTGTTGCGGGGACTCTCGCCGTCACCACCAAGGGGCAAGGAATCGCCCCTCGATGACGGTCGCAAGGGGGGCGTCACATTCGAATCTGGTCGGCAAGGTTTGCCGAAGGGCTATCGAAAATCGCAGTAACGATGGGGAAATCGAAGGTTGTTTTCAGGAATGGATAGTGATTGTCGTGGGGCGTGAGCGGTTGCCACAGGGCCTTCAGTTCACCGTCGCCCCGCCGCAGCACCGCTTGTACTGGCATGCATTCCGGTGCCGCGAGAGACATGATTTATTGGTTCTCAGGCCGAGTACCAATAGATCATGCGAACAGGTGCCGATATTTTCTGCTCAGGTGCTCAGGGCTGCACTTGATCGTTCGTGCGACCCTTGCCATTGTCGGTTTCTGCTCCGACCTGCGGAGCCGCTCGATGGCCCCCAGTATTTTTCCCGTGGTGGATGTGACCCTCATGCGATGAAGTTGGTACGAGCCTTCCCGCATCTTCTCCCTTGGTGACAGGCACAGCATCGCCCGATTCTCCGCATGGATCAAGACCGACGGAGATAGCCACAGGGTTTCCAACCTGCGCGCCCTACGGTCTGAGCTTTGTGCAACCACATCGTAATCCACTTTTTTCCATCCGGCTCGTTCCAGAGGCTTGTGTATCTTCTCGTCGTTGTAAGCACAAAGTACCACCATTCCCCTGACCGTAAGCAGCCTCGCGACTAATTCCCGGTGATCACTGTCGCTTAGCTCATGTCGATATCCGCCCTCCACTCGTAGGCTGCGGATATACGGCGGGTCGAGGAAGTGCAGGGTTTCGGGGCCATCATAGCGGTGCATGACCTTCGCCCAGTCGTCGTGTTCAATCTGCACGCCTCTCAAACGTTCGTGCACTGCGGGGAGCCTTTCGATTCCTGCCCGCCAGCGCCTCACAGCCGACGCTACTCCCCGCTGAGACTTCTGAGTCGAAAAACTCCATTCGCCCCCCTTTCCCGCAAAGGATTGCCGCTGCCGGACCATAAAACGGCGGGCGGCTTCTAGCGGGTCGTCAGTCGGCTGTTGTGCCAACAAAAATTCTGCTCGTGCGTACGGGGTGTGTTCCAGACTCCTGCGGAGTCTCGCAGATAGGCACGGATCACGCAGAACGCGAAAGAAATTTACCAACTCTCCATCGAGGTCGTTGAAAACTTCAATCGGCGAAGGCTCTTTCGCCAGAAGAACACTTGCGCCACCCCCAAATGGCTCGCAATAGCACTTGTGTTTGGGGAAATGCTGAATAATTTTTGGCGCTAGTCGTGACTTGCCCCCGAACCACGTAATGGGCGATGCGATGCTCATTGAGCTTAGTTTCGCATGCATTTCGCTGCGGTGAGTGCCCAGACGTGTTAATCAGCTGGACCCTCCCTTGGGACAGGCAAAGATTGTAGCTGGGGGGTGATTAGCGGGAGCTAGTACGACCGGGAGACTCGCCGGTTCTGTCGGGGAGGCAGTAGAAAGCTCAACAATTCCAGCAGCGCGCCTTTTTACTCCAAACGGTCCCGGCCATCTGCATTGCGGCGCGGGATGTGCGCAATCTGCAACCCAAGAGGAGTCACCCAAGATTCGGTGAGTCTTAGCCCGGAAGACGGATGCATCCGGGTGTGACCATTTTTCTTTCGGGTGAATTCCTGAATCCCTCGAAACGCAGTATTAGGGTTTAGGCGGTTTGTCAGAGCTTGTCTGCATGTAAGTGCAGGGAGCCTGACGGACAGGGTGCAGTCTTGTTCTGCGCCGTGAGATTGCCCAGCAGCCCAGCAAAAGCGACGGCAGCTACAAACAACAATTCGCCGGTCCTCGGCGTTAAAACAGGACGACCACTGGGAGCGAAAATGGCAAATATCTGCAAGAACACAATCACAATAATTGGACTGCAGGAAGCACCGGAAACTTTCGTAAAGGCACTTTCGAAGGCAATGTTCGGAATTGACCTCGATGCGATGGATCCCACAGAGTGGGGCGAAAACCAGAGCGTAGATGGGACAACTTGGTACAGCATTCTTACAGACGAGTTTCGCCGGGAGGGCGTTTATTCCGCAAGGTACGGCATTCTGAATCCCAAAGAGCCTTATAGCCGGCTCGGCGTGACTGCGCCACGATATTACCTGGAGACAAAATGGAAACCGCCGATTGATGAGATCTTCGAGGCCTCAAAGACCTTTCCTGAGCTGACCTTCCATTTGGATTGGTGGGTGTTGCAGGACGGGCCAGCCGGCGAACTTGTAGTGAAAAACGGCGAGGTCGTGGAAGCAGTGCGGCGCCTCGGAAGTTGGTATCTCTTTGATTGGCCCCTCCTGTATCCCACGGTCAGTCTGTTGCCCGCTCATATGCCCTATACGCTGGCGCAACGGGGAGCGCTACGAATTGAAGACGCAATCCAAACTATCGACGGCCTTCGCCGGGTCCTCGATGATGACAGATTTAAGAACTCCCCCCATACGCCGTTCAGCGAGTGTCGCGACAGTGAGAAAACTGAAAAACTTCAGGCTGGTCTCGCTGCCCTGCACGACTCCCTGGTCGATCAGGCGAAACGACTCGATTTCAAGGGTGTCTTTCTGGAAGAACGAGAGCTGACGGAAAGACACGCCCGGGTCGTTGAGGCTGACGAAGCTCTGATGCAAAGCCTAGGCGTGGAGCCTTTGTTCCCTGTGCACGGCAAAGCGGTCAGGTTTGCCATCCTCCCTTTCGCGGTGGCTACCATAAGCGCCAACTGCAGGGCCATCGTGCCGGTGGTGCACTACTTAAACGCCGATCCGATTTCCGGTACGTACAAGAAGCAACCCGACGGTTCCGTTCCGCCGATCGAGTGGGAAATCCGGTACTTGTGCCTCACACGGACCGACATAATGCGGATCAAGAATTTGCCGGATGATGATCAAACCCCGTTCGACATCGACATCACCCTGGCGCACAGTGCTTGGGGCATTGGGCACGAATTCCGCCGTGTCTCCAAGCAGGCCCGCTGGAAGAAGGATCCCGAGCTTGCGAAGGGAGCGGACCTGATGGCTGCCGAAATGTCGGATGCCTTCGCAGCTAAGCTCGCCGGCAGACCCGGCGTGACCATCCTTGATGATTTTCAGGATGTCGAGACTGCGCAGGGGTGGGCGCGAGCACACGGCGACTGACGTATCATTCTGCTCAAGCTGCGCATGTGAGCCCGTCATGTCGTCGTTCATCTATGCGTTTGGTTGCTTCAGCGTGATGGTGTTCTTTTTCGTGTTCCATAGAACGCAGTCGTCGTGATTCTGGCAGGTTTTCCCCCCCGGAAGGGTATTGCTCAGACGATCCCTCTAGGGAGTCGATTCTGGGGGGATTTGACTGCTGGGAGGGGTTCAGGTCGGCTCCTGCGTCTCCGAAGTGCAGGGCAGCCTTTGTGGCCAGTTTGAATGGCTATCGTGGGCATGGTGAAGCCTCTAGAATGACACTTTTTGACCTAAAATAGCTCGCCACTTTCCTACCTTTCCTTCGTCCGATGCCCCTGATATCCCTTCATCCCGCAGATGCAAACCATCGTTCAGGATATGGGAGCAGTTGTCGGAGTATCGGCGCTTCGGATTAAATGGGGTCACCATGCCGAAACTCCAGAAGCGCGGCGAGAAGTCGAAGGGTCAGGCGCAACCCGAAACTCTGAAGGGCTGGAAACAAATCTCGGAGTTCTTGGGAGAGCCGGTGTCGGTGGTCAAACGATGGGCGGCGGATGGAATGCCCCTACATCGCGAGGGTCAATTCGTTGCCACCTCTTCCAATGAACTAAACAGTTGGCTGGGTCAAGAATCGGGCAAGCCTGTGCATGTTGCCACGGACAACACCGACCTCACCGCCGAGCTGAAGCGGGGACTTTCGTTCATTCGCCACGAGAAGCCGGAGACACCTAAGAAGAAGCAGTCGCCGTCTGGGAAAGTGAAGAGATAACGTGGGCGGACGAGAGAGCGCCGAAGTAGTTCGCAAACGCCAACTCCGGTGGAGAGCGCAGAACCCGAAGGCATGGCGGCGTCTTCGCGCAGGGCAGAAAGTCCGCTATTATCGGCAATTTCAGAAGAACACTCGGCACAGGGGAAAACGGTGGACTCCCGTCGAAGATGCGCGGATCACTGCCAAAGATCGCCCGACCGACCGCAGGCTAAGTAGATTCTTGGGGCGCTCGGTTCAAGCCATTCAGCAAAGACGGTGGTGTGTGTCGAGGGGCTGAAGGGTATGCCCTGTCTGTGGAGCAGATTTGCTCAGACTCCGGTTGTGCGATTCGACTACGCTGTAGTTCCGGATGAATATGGTAGGGCTGTTGCAGCGCGTCCGGCGAAAGTGATTGAATTTTACGTACCTACGATTTTCCGGAAACCCTTGAAAGGCCCTTCGCGGAAGCAATGCGCGAAGGTCATCGAGTTTTGCACGCAGACAAGGAAATCCGCCTAAACAATGAAGACCTTGGTACTCAAGTCGCGTCGAAAGCATCTTCACCACTGGTACAAGAGCTTGGCGGGCGGTTTTCGCTGCGCGTGTGAAGTGTGGCGCTGTGAGTTTGCCGAGGGAAGCAAAACTTGCGACAGTGCTGCCGAGCAAGGTCGTAGATATTGCGTAGCTCATCTGGCATTCAATCCGCAGTGATTCCTTATCAAAGAGAAAAAGCCCGCCACCGAAAGTAGCGGGCTTGATTCTAGCGCCTGATTTTACGCCGCCTTCGTCGCCGCCCTCACCCTCGCCCAGCGTGCTTTTTGAGCAACGGCGATCTTCCTGCGGGCTGATACTGACAGGGTGCGCTTCGGCTTCATCTTACCCGCTTGCTTCGCCGCTCTCTTTGCCCATCGCTTTTTCTGTGCGAGGCTAATCTTTTTGCGAGCCGACGCCGACAGAGTTCGCCTCGGTTTCGTGTAGCTACTCCCACGATCCAACTTGCCCAAAACCGCGAGAGCCGCATCCACATGCTTAAGCTCATTGACCAGATTCGTTCTCTCGACCCTCAACTCCTTCACAATGCGGACCAATCCCTCCAGATGTGTCATAAATTCCCCCTCGGCAAAAGATTGTAATTGATGGGCTCGGTTTGCCGAGGGGCTGGACTATCGGAGCATCATTGATCGACCTTCTTGGTGAATGCCTTGGGAATTGATGCTGGAGGTTTCGCTGGTCGCTATCCGCGCTTTTACCGCATGGCGCAAGATGGGGCTTGGTGATCCGCTTAGGAGCGCACTCGAAAGCTTCCTGAGTGAGAGAATGGTGTCGGGCATTGTTCTCACGCGGGCGGCGGTGGAGGCTAGCGCGGCGTTGTGGTATCTCTCTGCGAAAGTTGATGCGGTTGTCGATTCTAAAATGGTTGGGGATGCAGATGAATACCTGATGAAGCTTGCGATGGGCACGGCAACGGGCTGGCCCGAAACAGATACCTCTACTGATGTTCTGACCATGCCCCGTCCGATCAAGATCAGGGCGTTTCTGAAACAGGTAGAGAAGGATATTGAGGGGTCCAGCCATCAATATGGCGTTTCGGGAGAAAGAGTCGTCACGCCATGGTTGATCGCTCTGCACTGTTGTCCTTCGGAGCAGCGTTCACTTCATCACAAACTTTGGATTAAAAGTTTTATTGGGCGGTAATCGTCGCACACATCGTCATGCAGAGAGAAGTTCACATGACTTCGTTACGCAATCCGAACATGAGAGGACGGCGGGCGCGAAGGCGGCAAATTCTGGATTTCCTCGGCGGGAGGGCGCTGCGCGGCAGAACGGCAGCAATCTCAGGGGTCGAACCGTCAATCGCCTGATAGCAGCAAACTGTCCTCGACCAAATCCCAAGCGATTCGGAATCATGCTCTTTGATAAACCCTAGGGCATTTCTGGGAGCGGTCTTTCGAGAGCTACGACCTCTGCCTCAAGGGATTCTTTGGCCAATAGAATGTGCTCCTGAAGGGCCAGAGCGAAGCTCGGCGATAATGCGCTCAACTTCTGAATCCGACGTTGCGGCGAGGGCTTCAGCGATAAGTTTCTGGACGCGGGCCTCAGTATGGGCTGACACGCTTAGTAGGGTATCGAACGAAAGGAAATCAGGTCGATACAGTAAACTACTGATGATAGTTGGTACTCTGGGAAAATCTTAATTGGACCGGTGTCGGGGGGATAAATGGAATGTCGGACCAAGGATGAGCTTGAGCAACACCTGTCGGATATTCGCAGACTTGCAGCCAGCACTGCCCTAGCGTCTGAGGAAAGGGACGCGGCTGTTCGTGCGGAGCGGTTTGCCATCGGACTCCTGACTGCAACACGGCTTTCACAATTGTCAAATCTCGTGGCATGGCCCACTCCAG
>PLBY01000087.1 GCA_003134655.1 Acidobacteriaceae bacterium | reverse complement strand
CGCATCCCGAACTGGCTGACCGTGCCGGGGCTGGTGATCGGAGTGGTTGCGAACACAGTCCTCGGGGGCTGGAGCGGCCTGAAGACTTCCCTGCTGGGCGCGGTCATCGGCTTGGCCTTGTTGCTGCCGTTCGTCCTGCTCCGCAGCCTGGGGGCGGGCGATTGGAAGCTTGCGGGCGCACTGGGCTCCTTCGCGGGACCGGCCCTGCTGATGGATCTGCTGATCGGATCTGTATTCGTCGCCGGGCTGATGGCGGTAGCCTTGATCATTTACAAAGGACGCGTGCGTCAAACGTTGCGCAACATTGGCCACATCCTGATCTCGCTGGTGACTTTCCGATTGCCCGGAAACCAGGTGTCGCTGGATAATCCGGAGTCTCTGAAAGTCCCCTACGGAGTGGCGCTGGCGTTGACGGTGGTGCTTTATGGCATTCTTCGAAAAGTCGGAGTGGCGGCCTAGCATGCGGAATTCCTTGCGATCAACGCTGCATCGGCTGGGCGCCGAAGTCCGCGGCGCCGAGATCGCGGAAGCCGCCGCCGTCCTGCCGCTGATGTTCATGATGCTGCTGGGAATCTTCTGGTTCGGACAAGCTTTCAGCATCTACGGCGCAATCACACGCGCCGCGCAAGAAGGCGCGCGCGCTGGAGCGGCCCCTTATTGCACAACCTGCAAGAACAACTTCCTTTTTAATTATGCGGCAAATGCCGTCAGCACCACGCAAGCGGCCCTGACTGCTTCCAAGTTGGATCCCAGTCAGGCTGCCCCGCCCACACCGGTGCCGACTTTTGTCTCCTGTAGCACCACTTCTCCTTCGTGCTCCGCCGCTAGCGGCAAGATCTGTGTCCAGGCCCCAGTTCAATTCTTTCCTGCGACTGCAACCGCGCCCGGTGTTTGTGGCATGTCTGTAACCTTCCAGTACCCGTTCCAGTTCTGGCTGCCCTTCACCACACTGAACAAGCAAAAGATTCTTCTCACAGCGTCGGCCCGCGTGCGGATGGAGACTCGGTGATTTGCTTTCCTCATCTCCGAAACCTGTTCCGCAGACTGGCCAGATCAGGATGGCGGAACGATCGTGCCGCACAATTAGTAGAGTTTGCAGTGGCTTTGCCATTGTTGGTGTTGTTTGTGGTTGGCATCTTCGATTTCAGCTACGCCTTTACCCTCAAACAAAAACTGACCAACGCTGCACGCGATGCCGCGCGCGCGGCGGCGGCCGACCCGGCGAATGACTTGCAATCACCCGCGACGATCCCGGCCTCCGTTGTGGATGCATTTCAAGACATCGAAAACTATCTCGTCGTCGCCAACAAGATCAATGACTGCGGGATTAGCCGATCCACACCTACCTCGGCGGGCCTGACTTGGACTTATACCGCAACCACAGGGTGCCCTCCCGGTGGGCTGGTCATCGTCATCAACCGTGGCTATTATTTTCCATCAACCAGCGCCACCCTTCCTTCGGTGAACTGCACGGCGCAGAACCCGGGCGGCGCGGGAACCGCGGTGATCGGCACCTGCGTCAGCATTCAATATGGCTATGCCTGGCGGTTCGGCCGTGTCGCCAGCCTTTTGGGCGCCTCCTCGACTCTGCCCAACGCGATTACCGTCACTGCTGTCGCCATGAACGAGAACTGAAGAGCATTATGAAACCACCCGCACTTCGAAGACTTTCGCGCACCGGCCCTTCCCGCCGCCGCGAACGCGGCGTCACCATGGTGCTGGTCGCGGTGGCTCTAGTCGCCATCATTGCCATGGCGGCCCTCTCCATTGATGTGATCACACTTTACCTGGCAAGGGAGGAGGCGCAGCGAGCCGCAGATACCGCCGCGCTGGCGGCGGCCCGGGTCATATCGATTTCGGGCTTGACCGGCGACCCCAACAACTCGTCGTTGTCCTGGCAGGCGATATGCGGGGGATCCTCGAGTCCCGCCACTCTGGCTGCCATAGCAGTCGCAACCCAAAGCGCAGTTGGTGGGGCCGCGGTGCCCACGCCAAGTGTGCTCTACTCCGCTGGAGGAAACGCGCCAACGGCTGACTGCTCTTCCCTGCCGGCTGCCTTCGGCGTCAACCCAATGGTCACCGTACAGCTCCAGCGCGCTGGTCTGCCCAGTTTTTTCTCGCGCATCTGGGGAAACACCGGAAACAGCGTAAGTGCCACGGCCACAGCCGAAGCCTTCAATCCCTCAAATTCGGGACACGTGGGGAATCAGCCACCCGTGGCGATCATCCCGGTCACGCCGCGCTGCGTAAAGCCGTGGATCGTACCGAACAGGGACCCGCTGTACCCGGCCCAGAATACATTCGGTTATTGCGATCAAAATGGTGCTAGTTCACCTGGGTGGTGCACGACGTTGGTTAGCACGACAGACGGATCGATCACACGCCCCGGGATGTCACCCAATGGCGTGATCGGCGAACGATTTTGGTTTGAGCCCGACTGTCTTCACACCGGCAGTTCGTGCACCTACAGGCGCAATCCGCCGCAAGGAAATTACTGGGATCCCTCAAGAAGCACTTGGATTAAACTACCTCCGACTCTGCAATATCTGCCCGGCGAAGCTCCGGGTGCGGCTCCGGTTGCCGTTCCATCGTGTGCTGCAGGGAGCCTCTATGAACAGGCGGTCGGGGGGTGCGACCAGTCGACTATCTACCAATGCGGTGTGCAAAGTTCTTCCGCTTCGACTCCTAATCTTGTCGACCTGAACGAGAACCCCGGCGCCGGCACCAGCGACACCATGAATGGCGTGATGTGCATGATCCATGAAGGAGACGCAACGGACACTCAGCCCGACGGCCAGGACACGCTTAACATCTCGTCATATCCATTCCAGATCCTTGCTGGAACAAGCAACCCGTTGCTCGCTAGCGGACTGGCCGGCGGCACGCCTATCACAAGTAGCAATTCAATTGTTTCGCTGCCCATTTACGACAGCAATGCAAGTTCGGGCGCCGTAAACGGAAGCGGAACGACCCCTGTCACCATCGTGGGGTTTCTGCAGGTCTTCATCAACTCGGTAGATCAGTGGGGCAACGTCGATGCCACTGTCCTGAACGTGGTCGGGTGCAGCAACGGTACGAGCCTCACCCCAGTTGGTAACCCCGTGGTTGGTTCCTCTCCAGTACCGATCCGATTGATCACCCCAGAGTAGGCGTTGCAGCACCTTCTCCTTCTGGGGCTCTAATCAAGATCGTTTATTGATCCGGCGTGTTCCCGTCGCCCGGCGCTTTTCCATCTGGCGGCTGCGGAACCTGCACGGGGGCAGGGCCTTGATTTCCCGGCTGGAGATTCATAGTGGAGGGTTCGCGATCCTCAGGATCGTCGGCGGTCTGCACTTGCACCGGAGCAAGCGGCATGAACGCGCCGTCCGGGCGAACGCTAAGGATTACGCGATCCAGTTTCCGCGGATCGTCCACCGCGCTGAGAATCAGAAAATTAAATTTGGAGCCATTCAGCAGCCGCGCCAGCACTTCCGGTGCCGGCCCGGGAGCAATATCCGCCACCACTTTTTCCTGCTCGGCTCCAGCGGCGATCGAAACCTCGGCGCCAGTGCGCTGCTGCACCGCGTACAGGACCTCCGACAGCGTCGCCTTGTTGGCCCTGATCCCAAGCAACCCATTGAAATAGGTCACCTCGAGCGGCGGCTCCGCGGCAGTCACCACACTTACAGGTTCGGCACGAGTCGTATAGTTGGCAACCACCAGGCTGGGGCGTGTCGCCGGCTGCGAAGGATAGTTGACGGCTCCGGCAGAAACATCGGCTCCGCCACCCATCACCTTGATCATGACCGTGCGGCCATACGGAAACACCTGGTACGACTGCGCAGTCTTCAGGTCGAGCACAACGCGGGTAATCGGGGGCTTCGACTGAAACAGGCCGACCCGCAAGCTTTTCACTTCCCCGCGATCCACCGACTGGCTGCGTAACTGGCTGCTGGGAACCGCGTTGGGAAAGTCGATCACCAGACGATCGGGCCCGGTCAGCACCCGGGTTTCAGGGACGATCTTGTCGCTGGATTGCACTTCAATCTCGACGGCATCCTTGCCGCCGAGCACCTTCACCGAGCGCACCGAGGCCTGCGCTAGCGTGAACGTCACGGCCAAAGGCGCACAGAGTCCGGCCAGCAGTAGCCGACTCATAATGATTCGCAAACAACTGTGCATGAATGCCTGCGCCTGGGAGGTCTTTTAGTGGTTCTAGCGCGATTGTAGCAGCGATTACCGAGGGAGGGGCTTACTTAGGTACTAGAACTACAGGTTCTGCCTAGTGTGTCAGCGGCTTCAGAATGTACCCCAAAAGGTTAGGCCGTTCCGGAACCCGTTCCAGGTGCGGATTTTTCTCGCCATCGTGATAAGCAACCGAATAGGTTTTGAAAAACTGCGCGTTCTCCACCAGCAACTCCATCGGCTGTCCGCTTCCCTGCGCGGATTTCAGCGCCGCACGCAGCACGGGCGGCGACCATTTCCGACCGTTCACCGCAACCAGCTTCATGCCCGGCCCCAATCCTGACCGGTACGCGGGCGATCCCACAATCACGTCATCGAGCTTGCCATCTTCACTCGCCGTGAATCCCAGCGAGTAAGAGAAGTCGCCGAACTTGGCCAGTTTCTCCTCTGCCTTGGTGAACAAGTTCGGTTTGTCGTTGTACACCAGCTTCCATCCTCCGTCCTCAATCCCTCCCAAAGGAGCATGCGTGCTGGTGGCTGCGACGCGTTCGCGCAAAAGACCCGCCCAGTCGTAGGGCGCAACTTCATTCAGCGTGCGTACCACGTCGTCGAACGTGTAGGGGACCACCTTCGGCGGTCCGCTCTCGCCGCCGTGGAACCTTCGGCAAAAATCATTCAGCGATCGCTGTCCGTGAGTCTGCTGCCGGATGATCGCATCCACCTCCAGCCAGATCAGCTCGCCCTCCGGATAGTAGTCGAGCCCACGCCGCCAGTTCTGCCATTGCGATCCCATCATGCGCAGAGTTTGCACCGAGCGCGCCGTGTCTTCCAGAGGCCTCCACGTACGGCCGGCGCGATGATCGAGCGCCGCAGCAGTTCCCGCCAGCGCTTCCCGATACTGTTCGTCCGTCCACAGTCCGCTACGCGCCGCCAGCACGGTGCCCAAGTACTGCGTGAGCCCCTCATAGACCCACAGCAAGTCCCCGATCATTGGCTCCTGATAGTTCGGAGTGGCAAGCCCCGCCGGACGCCGGTATTTGCCATTCCACGAATGCGTGAACTCATGCGGCACCAGATCGGCATACAGCATGTGCAGATCGGGATCGAGCAGTGCGCGCTCCGCTTCAACGCTATCGTTCGATTCGTGATGCTCGAGTCCATGCCCGCCCACCTGATCGCTCAACGTGAGCAGAAAGTGATACTGGCGGTAGTGCCGCGAGCCAAAAAGCGCGCCCGTTTCCGCAATCAGTTTCTGGTAGGCGGCCACGTCCTGCGACGTCATGGCAAGATCAGGCTCGGCGTCAGCGACCACGTCCATCCAGTGGAGCGGTGCATCTCCAGCCTTCGTCAGTTCGATCTTCCGGCAATGCGCTCCCGCGATCAGGGGCGAATCGATCAGCGTTGTCAGCGAGACTGGCGCGAACTCCACTTCGTTCCCGGTGGTACGCGCCACCGGCAGCGCCGTACCGAATTTCCATCCCGCCGGCAGCGTCACCGAAGGTGTGAACGTTACATCATCGGACTTCGCCCCCTGCGGATACAGCAGCACCGCGTTCCAGTTCAGGTCGAGAAGATTGCTCGACGCCGCCGGACCACCGCCTCCCGCACTATCGAGCGTGGTGATCGCATCCAGAGAAACGTCGAGAATGTCCACCCCTGCGGGAACGCTGACGTGGAATTCGTACATATCCACGGCATCGCGCTGCCAGGCCAGCGCGTGGCCGGCGGCCTCCATGTGAATGCCAGTCAGCGCGCCAATGGGCCCGCTGGGACGGTGATTCCCCGGAATCCATTTGGGAAACACGAGACGCATTTCGCCCGCATGAGCTGGAATCTGCAAGTGTGCGTGATAGATGTTGCGCGGAGCGTCGGTTAAATCAACATGCAGCCGGATGGTTTGGGCTGCCAAACTCGCGGCCGCAAGCAGAATGAAACAGAACAGCACACTCGAACGATCCCACCAGCGCAGACCTCCAGAACGCACTCGACCCCTCCTGTGCAAAGCAGCGCCAGAAGGCTATCGAAAGAGAGGGAATGAACGCAAGGGTGAGGAATCGAGAGTTGCTAGACGAGGAGCGAATGAACTAAGACGGAATGAACAGACTGGATGCAGCCTACGTCCGGGCGAATCTGTGGCGGCTCTTCCAATAAATCGCGGCCACTCCAGAGATGACCAGCACCCACGTGCCGGGTTCAGGAACTTCGCCTTCTCCGCCCCCATTGCCGCAGGGATCGCCCTTCCCCTTCTTGCCGGTACTGACCGGAGCGCTCCCGGTGCCATTCTTTTTCTTCCCAACCCCGCAAACACTAGGCAGCGGCGGCGGAGCGATCGGAACCCACGTTCCGCTGCCGAACGGGTCGTACAGGCTCAACGGCGGAGCCGGTCCAAATCCCGGTAACGTCGGCCGGTTCAGCAACGCGGATTCGAAAGGAACCGGCGGACCCGCGACCGCCGTGCCCGTCGACGGATGTACAGGCTCTTCAAACTTTGCGGGCGGCGGCTCGGACGAGGAGGTTGCCTGTTGCGGAACTTCCTCCACTCGATTCCCGCAGCGCGAGCGCGCCTTTACCTTGCCATCGACGGTGATGACCTTCTCGCCCTTCTTGAGCCTGACTGGGTGCCGCACCCAATAAACTTTCTTCCCGATCCGATAAGAAACATAAGCGGAAAGCGTCGCCTTCAGAACCTCGATGCGGGCATGCTTGTAGTCGAACCCCGCGTAGTGAGCCGCCACGACTGGATCATGATCCGCTGCCGACTTCAACTCCTGCACGTCTCTCACTCCACCGGGTACGACCGAATAGGGATACACCGGCCGTTGCTCCATCTGGCGCAACGATTCCTGCTGCGTGAGCAAGAGCATGTTCTGGCTGGCTTCGACGGCCTGAGGATCTGGCCCGGCTGACTTGGACGCGTGGAAAGATGGAAGCTGAGGCGCGACGAAAGCAAACCCGATCGCGAGACCCACCAGGAAAACCGCCAACAGGACGCGCCGAATCTTGCGATTCCGACGATGGCGGCTGGTGCGGCGCCGCCGAATGACCCTGGGAACACTCCCCGCTTCCGGTTGATTCAACAACTTCTACCTACCTTTGCGACCGGCATCCTGGGCTCTGGTCTGAAGGCCACTTCGCTGCCTACAGCGCTGCAGCTCGAGGGCCGTCACCGGGCGCTCAACCCCCACAAAATGCAGGGGATATGACTATTGATTGCGATCATGCTACCAGACAGTGCAGACCTTTGCACACAATATGTTCGCCAGCACATAGAAATGCTCTTCTCCATCCTAATTTCTCGCAGGTCACTTCGGTAACACCACGGATGGGCCATTCCCTCGAAAATCCAATCGTTGGTACTATGCCTTTGGTTACGGGAGTTGATTGACCCGTACACAGTTTTCGCCGTCCCCTAAACGGCGCTACCCAGAAGCTGGACCAACCCCTAAGGTCTTCAGCAGATCTCCCCCGGTAGAAGAAAGCGCAACGCCGCTGTCGCAGCAACTAGGGAGACAGCCACTATCGTTTTTCGGGAGACTCATTATGCGCTTCAACCGCACTTGTCTGGCCCTCTTCGTGGCGCTCATGGCGCTGGTTCTGACCAACGCCGCCTTTGCGAAATCCGTAACCATGACATATGAAGGTCAGTATCAGATCTACTATGTCTCCATCAACGGCAGCAGCACCTTCACTCCTGTGATGTGCGACAGCTTCGACAACAACATCTACAAGGGCGAGACCTGGACCGCCACCGCCACTCCGTTTCTGCAAGGCATCGCCAGCAGCATGTTCGGGCCCTCGATGACATTGGACTACAAGGCAGCCGGCCTGATCTACAAGAGCATGCTGGCCGGGACTCTTACCACCCTGCAGGCGCAGTGGGCAGTGTGGGGACTGTTCTCCACCAACGCGCAGGGCAGCTCGGGCTTCACCACCTACGGTGGCGCCGTAACCGACGCAACCTATCTCGCTCTGGCGGGAACCGCTTCCAACAGCTCCTACAGCGGATTGATCCTCTACACCCCAGTTGGCGGCAAGCCCGGTTTTGGACCGCAAGAGTTCATCGGCTACAGCGCGGTTCCTGAACCCGGCAGCCTGACTCTGCTCGGCACCGGCCTGATCGGTCTGGCGGGGGCCATTCGCCGCAAGCTCGCCAAAGCGTAAGACTCGACTTTTCTCCTGCTTTACCTTTTGAACGCACTCACGCCGCACAGCGCCATGCTGTGCGGCGTTTTTTATTGGGCACCGAGCGGAGCACGGCGCACGGAGCCGAGTACACGCCCCGCGCTTCACTCGATGGCGTAGTCGATCTTGATTCCGCGCTTCTCCACCTCGTCCAGAAACAGATCCGCCGGAACATCGCGCTCCTGCAGCACTCCCCCGCGCTTGCCGATCGCTCCCGACGCCAGCATCTGCACCACAATCGACGCTGGGAACGCGGTGGTGCGCATCATCGCGCTCATGTCGGTCTTCGGATCGTAGTGGTCCACCATGGTGAAGGAAGCCACGCGTCCCTTGAGCCGTCCGCCGAGTAATCCGCGCACCCCCGCCCGCCTCACCGATTCGTGGGCTTCGAGACGCATGATGCAGACGTCAGGCCCCTTCGAGGCAAACTTGCCCGCGAAGATCTTCGACATCATGGCCCGCGGGGCAATCTCCGCTTTGCCGAATTTCATCTTCTCGCCCGAGAACAATCCCAGTTCATTGAGCTCGCACAGCAGGTCGTAATGCCCTGGATAGCGCAGCGTTTTCTCAAAGCACTCGCCGACGCGCCCCTCAAATGTTTCGGGCAACGTCGAGGTGCCGCCCGAAGTGTGGAACGCCACCAGCGGCGAGAAACCGGCAATATGAAAGTCCTCCGGCTCGGTCAGCGGATCGATGGTTGTGAGCTTCCCTTTGCGCAGAATGCGCGCGGGCTCGACATATTCGTTGATCAGTCCCTCGACGGAAAATACCAGCTGATAGTGGAATGGCGGCGTCGGCCGCGCAGGCAACCCGCCGACATAAAGCCGCAGAGCATCGGCCTGACCTCCGAGCCGCCGCACCAGTTCCCCACCCAGAATCGACGCCATCCCCGGAGAAAGCCCGCAATCCGGCGCTACCGCTACACCACGGCTCTCCGCCTTTTTTGAGAGCGCCAACTCCTGCCGCACGACCGTGTTGTTGCCACCGAGATCCGCGAAGTGGCAACGCGCCTCAACGGCAGCTCGCGCCAATCCCAGATTCAGAAAGTACGGCACCGCCGACAGCGCCGCGTCGTGTCCGCGCATCACCTTCGCCGCTGCTTTCTCATTGCTGGCATCGAGCACCACGGCCCGAACTTTCCTGCTGCCCGTAATCCGATTCACCCGCGCCGCTACTTCGCGCACCCGCTGGGAATCGCTGTCGGCCAGCGTCACGGAATCCACCTCAGAGGTGCGGGCCATGTCAAATGCCGCCGCCGAACCCATCATGCCGGAACCAATCACTAGAAGTTTCATAAGAATCCCTTTCGAAGAATTCAGTTGGCAGGGCTCCAAGAGACAGCGGACGAATCGCGTGGAATGCCGCGCAATGCCGATCTCAGAGGGACTGCTGTTTTAGTGGAAGCGAGCCGTAAGAAATGAATCGCTCCGACGGAGCGCAGAGACATCAGGACTAGAGTCCGGAAGGGGCAAGCCGTTCACAAACGTAACGGCGAAGATCAAGCCTTAGGAAGTTCACCCATAAGAATAGCACCCCCGCGCGAATTCCCCACCATCGAAAAGCGCGTCCTGTGCCTGAGAAGATGTGTGAGGCTAGCATGAAACGGTCTTGCTCCGATTGGCACAATGATTGTGAAGCGAAACTGAGGTGCTCGTCGCTGTGCCCCTCTCGGACTGAACGAACTATGCCACCGACGCTCGTGTGCGGAACATTCGCAACACATTCGTTTGACAATCAAATGACAACGCTGTTGCATCCCAAACCACGATCAGCGAGTCCAACTTTGGGTAGGAATTAAGGGAGCAAGAACATGTGGATGCGCTCATGCGCCGTCTGTAAGGCACTTCTGAAGAAACTCCGATTGAGCGATTCCATCCGCTGTCAGTGCGGATGGGAGTGGCGTGGCTAGTTGAATTCTCGCAAGGCTGTATTTGGGCAAGAAACCAGAAGACTTGAAGGACTGAGCCGTGGCAAAAGTAATTGAGTTTTACGTACCGACCAAGTTCTCGAAGCGGGTGAAGTGGCTTCCTCCGCAGCAACGCGGAAGAGTGATCGAGTTCTGTCCGCCTGCAAAGAAATCCGCTTGAGGTCGAGCGGCATCAATGGACTCCTCGGAGACCGCGCGGGATGGGTGGCTGTGGCGCTCGATTGAGAGCCTGATTTCTGCTTCACGCAGAAGGCTGCAACGAAGAACGATTTTTACTCCGAATACCCTTCTCCTTCTTCGTCATCCTCTTCGTCGTTGTCCCTCTTTTCATCCTCGTCTTCCTCGTCGTCTTCCGGCACCTCACGAAGCCAGGCGTTAGCCATCCTGCGATCAACCGGAACTGCTGAATGCATTCTGCTCATGCTCAATGGTACGCGCAATTCTAGGACGAGGTATTCAGTCTCGTTGCGGACGGGACTCGCGACCGACGATTGATTTCGGTCAAGATGCGGTATCCTTGATGCCATGGATCATCTAGCCGTGCTCCGCGAAAAGATCAGCAATCTGCGCTCCGAGATCTCCCAGATTCGAGAGTTGAATGACCAGTATCGACGTGCAGGGAGTCAGGACCGCAACCGAACCGAGGCTCAGGTAGCTCACGGCCAGAGGCAGGAGCGGCTAGAAGCCATCCAGCAGGAACTCGCCCAACTCGCTGGCCTTAGCCAACGAGTTCTCTCGGTCGAAGAGAGGAAAGAAGAGCACCGTTCCCGGCTGCATCCCGTCAAAAAAATCTCATAGCCATTCGCATTGGCCAAGAAACCCGTTCCGGAAATCAAGAACAGACTGAGCAAAACAACCGGAGGTAAGTAGTTGAAAGATTTGGTGGAGCTAGTCGGGATCGAACCGACGACCTCATCGTTGCGAACGATGCGCTCTCCCAGCTGAGCTATAGCCCCTTGTGTGGGTTGGGTTGGTTGACTGCTCAAGTATTTTATCAGCGATCCAGAATCGGCACCAACCGGGCGCGCACCATCGCAACCGTTCCGGCGAGTACCTTGTGGCTGACCCTCTACAAAACCCCTTGACGAAATCCGGTTCCCTGCGTCTAACTAACCTAAGCGGCGACCCGCGACACCGTCGCCGGGAATCTCCCAATGTTTGCTCAACTGAATCCCGCGACCGCGCGCCGGCAGCGCTGGCTCCGCATCGGTTCGCTTGCGCTCCATGCCCTGTTGCTGGCATGGCTGTTGCACACCCCGGACCCTCAGCTGCTGACTGTGTCTTCGGTCGCCGCGGGTCAGAACGGCAAGTCCATCACGCGGCTCTACTGGCCCAGCAAGTCCCCCGACGACAGCAGCCAGAGTTCTTCCGACAACGCCACCGAGCGCTACCGTCACCAGCGGCTGAGCCATCAGAAGTTGACCTGGAAGTCTCCGGCTCAACCGCCGAGACCTACGGCGCCACAAAATACGCTAGCTCGCACCAACGCTGAAGACAGTTCCAAAACGCAAACGCTTTCTGCCCTCGGCCACGGCGCGCAAGCAGGTTCAACCTACGGAACGCTCGTTGGCGGCCCCTTCTTCGGCAACGAGATTCGCCCGGCCCTGCCGATCGCGACTTCTGATCCCGTAGTCTACCCGTGGCAGTTGCCCAACTCTCCGGGAAACGAAGTCATCGAAATCACCATCGACGAGCGCGGAGAGATCGTCCGCAAAACGGTGCTCGCAAGCCTCGGCCCCGACATCGATGCCAAGTGTCTCGCAGCACTGGAGAACTGGCACTTCCATCCGGCCACTAAGAATGGTGCGCCCATCCCTTCCAAGCAGGACGCGATCTTTCCCTTCCGCGCCCGCGGCTAGCCAATCCGCGTTGCGAGATCGCGCGAAGCCCGCCGGTGCAGGCCCAGCCGCTATAATGAAACAGTGAGCGCAAACCAAATCCAGCAGGTCGCTTCCGCGGATTTTCCCACCCGCTGGGGCAAGTTCCGCATCTACGGCTTTCGCGGACACTTCGGGTCCGATGGCAATCGCCGCGTCGAAGAGGCTGTTGCCCTGGTGATGGGCGACGTCAAAACTACGCCGCCCCTCGTACGCGTGCATTCCCAATGCCTGACCGGCGACGTCTTTCATTCCCTGCGCTGCGATTGCCGCCAGCAACTCGAGCTCTCACTTTCGATGATCACCGAGGAAGGCGCTGGCATCCTGATCTACGAGCAGCAGGAAGGCCGTGGCATCGGCCTGATGGCCAAGCTGCAAGCCTACGAACTCCAGGACGCGGGACTAGACACCGTCGAAGCCAACGAACGCCTCGGCTTCAAAAACGACTACCGTGACTACACCCTGCCCGCCGAGATGCTCAAAGCGCTGGGAGTGACGCGCGTGCGCCTGCTCTCGAACAATCCCGAAAAAGTTGACGCCCTCGAGCGCGCCGGAGTCCACGTGGTCGAGCGCGTCCCCTGCGAAGTCGTTCCCAGCCCGCATGCCGAAGAGTATCTCAAGACCAAGAAAGAGAAACTCGGCCATCTGTTCACCTCGAGCTAGATTTTTGGGGACCCTCTCCTCTTGCTCCCCTCAACGATGCCTTTGCGCGAATCTTCCCGTCATGCTCTAATTCGCTGACGCACTTTCGCGAATGGCCGCTTCTGACTCCGGAATTCGTTCATCCTCCCGCTTCACCGTGCTCGCCCTGATCTTTGCCCTGGCAGGCGCCGGCTCCATGCTCTATTACCACCTCGGTCTTTTCATCCCCCGCGTGCTCGAACAAAGAGCCGCGCGCGGTCTGGGAAATGGCTATGCCTTCGGTGACGATTTCTATCCCATCTGGCTTATCGCGCGGCAGTGGCAGGTCGAGCATCGCGACCCTTACAGCTCCGAGATGACGCGCCAGATTCAAGTTGGATTGTTCGGCCGCCCGCTTGACGCGCGCAATCCCACCGATCCATCCGTCGACTACCGTCAGTTTGCTTATCCTGCGTTTGTGGAACTTCTTCTCTGGCCCGCCGCTTCCCTGGACTTCCCGCAACTACGCCTCGTTCTCGCGGTGCTCTTGCCGGTCCTCACCGTGATGAGTCTCTGGTTCTGGATACTCGCGCTGAATTGGCGCATCCATCCGCTCTGGTTCGCCGTGCTGGCGTTGCTCGCCCTGTGCAACTACCAGGTACTGGAAGCACTGTTCGCCGAGCAACCCGGTTTGATCGTAGGATTCTTGCTGGCCGGCGCTGCACTAGCTCTCCGCCGAGACCGCCTGTCGCTTGCCGGGGCCTTGCTGGCCCTGACTCTGATCAAGCCTCAAATGACTTTGCTGGCCGCTGCATATCTGTTGCTGTGGAGTATGTCCGACCGACGTCGTGCGCGATTGTGGGCTGGTTTTCTTTCTACAACGCTGCTGCTGATGGCTGCCTCAATGTGGATCTGGCCTCGATGGTTGGGGCAATGGCTGAGCGTTCTCCTCGGATACCACCGCTACGCGACGCCTCCACTGGTCGCGTTGCTGCCCGGCCCGCAACTGGGCGCCTACGTCGGTCCCGCGGCAATACTCGTATTGCTCGGAGCGAGCGCGGCGCTGGCATGGAGAAAGCGGCAGGCGTCCCCCGAATCTCTCGACTTCTGGTTGACCTTGAGCCTGTTGCTCGCCATCACCAGCGTCTGCCTTCTTCCCGGGCAGGCCATCTACGACCACGTGATCCTTCTGCCCGGAATTTTTCTTCTGCTGCGCTACCGGCGCGAGTTGCATTGTGCCGGACGGATTCCTCGGATCCTGCTGGTAGTGGGCGCGGTGATTCTTTTCTGGCCCTGGGCAGCGGCATTCGGGCTGATCGCAGTGCGTCACTGGCTGGCAGCGGGGACTTTTGATTCCAGCACGGTCTTCGCTCTGCCGATTCGCACGGCGGCATCACTTCCCTTCGCGGTGCTTGCCTTGCTGGTTTGCGCCGCACAAATCAAGCTGTCGGGAAATCCAGAAGCCGCTTAAGGGAGTTCTTGTTCTTGGCCGGCAAGTACCGCAGCGCCGATGCCGCCAGAGCCACATAGACCTCGCGCCCAGCGCCCGCGCCCCGCAGCACGCGCAGATGCCTCTTTACCGTATCCACGTCGCCTCGGACGATCGGCCCGCTAAACGCGCCCGCCGCGCCGAAAGAAGCATAGTTCGCCAGCGTCTGCAGCAAGATGGGAATCATTCGTTGCCGCGCTGCCTTACGACTCACTCCCGCCAGCGTCGCAACCTCCTCGGTCGTGGCCAGCAGAGCAGTGAACAGAGGCGAGGCGAATGTTCCCCACGCGTGATACGCAGCCTTGTCTTTCTTGCGAATCGAATAGGCGAGCCCACCCAAGTCCCGAACCACACGCCTCGCCACGCCCACCGCAGCCGCGTCCCCCTCAATCGCAAATGGAACACCGCGGAGTGACGGCCGCGACCGCCGCACAAACGTCATCAACGGATGCACCGACGCCACCGCCGCCCCCCTTCTACGCAATGCCGCCATTTCATCGCTGCCGAGAGCGCCGCTGGAGTGCACCGCGACTCTTCCCTTCCATTCGATTTGCCCCGCGAGCGACTGTGCAGCCGCGGCGATGGCAGCGTCCGGCACGCAGAACCACACCAATCGTGCCTCGACATCCGACAAATCCGTCGCCGCCCGAGCGCCCACCTGCTGGGCCAACTGCTTCGCCTTCTGCAACGACGCCCCGCGAGACCGCGCAATCACCGCCTCAATCGCATACCCGGCGTCCTGCAGTGACCGGGCGAGTGCGGACCCCAGATTCCCCGCCCCCACAATCGCAACTCGCGGCTTCCCTGCCATGCCCGGCAGCATAGCAGAACGGGCTTCCGGCTTCCGGCTTTCGGCGTCCGGNNCCGGACGCCGAAAGCCGGAAGCCTTTATATTGTTCCCATGCCAAAATCTTCCCGCAAAGCCCGCCTCGTCTCCTCCCGCACCGTCTATCGTGGCCCAGTGTTCACCGTGACCACCGACCACGTGCAGGAACCCGGCGGCGTCGAGGTCCGCCGCGATATCATCCGCCACTCCGGCTCCGTGGTCGTGCTCGCCGTCGACGATTCCGCCTCCACGCCTCGCATCCTTCTCGAGCACCAGTACCGCCACGCCGCCGCTGACTATCTATGGGAAATCCCCGCCGGCCGCATCGATCCCGGCGAGAAGGAACTCGAAGCCGCCAAGCGTGAACTGCTCGAAGAAACCGGATACACCGCCGCCAAGTGGCGCCGCATTCTCAAGTTCTACGCCAGCCCCGGCTTCGTCGCCGAGACCATGTCGGTCTTCCTGGCCACGGGCCTGCGCGCGGGCGAGGCGCAACCGGAAGAGGACGAGATCATCTACAAGCGCATGGTGCCTCTCCCCACCGCGGTTCGTATGGTTCTCAGCGGAACGATTCGCGATGCCAAGACCATCTCCTCGGTGTTGTGGCTCGACCACACAGCCCGCGCGGCTGGGCCAAAGAAGCGACGCACCCGAAAGTAGGTCGGCGAGCCGAAGTCGACAGCTGACAGACCCGCAGTCGCCTCAGTCGCCCCGACTTAATCTGCCTCTCACAATTGCTTGACAGCCTACCTTTACCGCTCCAAAATGCATCCTATTGGCGGTATTTGACTGTGGGCACGTCCTTGGGCCCCCCCAATAAAGGACGTGCGGAAAGCGGGGGGTACGTGGATCGTCTGAAAGGAACCGTAAAGTGGTTCAATAACGCAAAAGGGTACGGGTTCATTGGGCGCGCGGATGGACCAGACGTATTTGTTCACTACAGCGCAATTAGCTCTGAGGGATACAAGAGCCTGCAGGAAGGCGACCCGGTGGAGTTCGAGATCACCGAGGGCCAGAAAGGCCCGCAGGCAGCGAACGTAACCAAGGCTGCTTCGTAACGGTCCCACCGTGGTTGTCGGATGCGATGGGGCAGATGTGTACCTTTAGGCGAGCACCTCGCCGCCATTGCGTTTAATGCGCGCGTAGGCTCGCACCTCCCCGCCTCTGGCTCTCCCGTCCAACTTTGTTTACTCTTACCTTGCCCCGGGTTTGATCAAACATGGACAACAAGGCCATCGCCAACATTCTCTATGAGACCGCCGACCTCCTCGAGATCGACGGCCAGGACTCCTTCCGCATCCGCTCCTACCGCAACGCCGCGCAGGCCATTGAGAATCATTCGCAATCAATCAAGGAACTCATCGCCGAGCCGAAGCAGGTCCTTGCCATCCCCGGCATTGGCAAGAGTATGCTGCGCAATCTGCAGGAACTCTTCACCGACGGCAAACTCTCCGTCCAGGCCGAGCTGCTAGCGAAGTACCACCCGTCAATGCTGCAGCTGCTGAAGATTCAAGGCCTCGGCCCGAAGACCATCGCACTCATCTGGAGCGCATACAAAGTCAGCGACGTCGACGGCGTCGAGAAACTCGCGCGCGAGGGAAAGATCCGCGAACTGCCGCGCATGGGCGAGAAGCACGAGGCCAAGCTGCTGAAGGCCATCGAAGACTACCGCCGCATCAGCGGCCGCTTCCTCATCGACGCCGGCGAGACTGAAGCCGAGAAGCTCGCCGAATATCTCGAGAAGTTCCCGGGCATCGACAAGATCACGCCCGCCGGATCATTGCGCCGCGGCCGCGAAACCGTGGGCGATCTCGACATCCTCGTCACCGGAAAAGCCTGCACCACCGAAGAAGGACGCCAGAAGGCCATCGCCTACGTCGCCCAATACCCACCTCTGATGGACGTCATTGCCAGCGGCGACAACAAGATCAGCTTCCACCTGCGCAACGGCATGCAGGTCGACGTGCGCCTGCTGCCGCCGGAGTCCTTCGGCGCGGCCATGCAGTACTTCACCGGATCGAAAGCTCACAACGTCGCGCTCCGCCAGCGCGCCCTCAAGATGGGATACACCTTGAACGAGTACAGTCTGGCCACACTCGAAGGTGAGAAGCCGGTCGCGGGAAAGACCGAAGAAGAAATCTACGCCAAGCTGAAACTCGACTACATCCCGCCCGAAATGCGCGAGAACCTCGGCGAGCTCGATCTCGCGAAGGACCACGCCCTGCCCACCTTGATCACGCAAGACGATCTGCAGGGTGACGTCCACATGCACACCGTCGAAACCGACGGCAAGAACACGATTGAAGAGATGGCCGAAGCCGCCAAAGCGCGCGGCTATAAATACATGGCCATCACCGATCACTCCAAGAACCTGGCCTTCGCTAACGGACTCGACGACAAGCGCGCCGTCGAGCACATCGCACGCATTCGCGCCGTGGGCAAGCAGATGGAAGGCATCACCATCTTTGCCGGAATTGAAGTCGACATCCTCGCCGACGGCGATCTCGATCTCTCCGACGACGTCCTCGCGCAAATGGACATCGTCATCGCCAGCGTGCACTCCGTCTTCAATCAGGAACCCGCGAAGATGACCGAACGTTTGCTCAAGGCCATCGAGAATCCCAACACGTCGCTCATCGGACATCCGACGGGACGCATTCAACTCCGCCGCGACGCCTACGGGTTCGACATGCACGCCATCCTAACCGCGGCCGCAAAACATAAAGTCGCAATGGAACTCAATTCCTATCCCGACCGCCTCGACCTGAACGATGTGCATCTCCGCCAGGCCAAACAGCGAGGCGTGAAGATCGTGATCAACACCGACTCCCACCACACCTCGCACATGGAAAAAATCCGCTACGGCATCCTGCAAGCGAGACGAGCCTGGCTCACCAAAGACGACGTCCTCAACACCCTGCCCCCGCAAAAGTTCGCCAAAGCCATGAAGCATGCCTGGTGAGCCGTGATTGTGGATCTGGGAAACGCACGGAATGTGGGGACAGCCGCCCTCAGCTGTCCGCTCATGGTGGAAGAGCGGCGCTTCAGCGCCGCGTCCAGAGCAAAAAGGCTGCGGGCTTTACTCCTGCAAAGTGTCACTAAACCGCCTCATCGCCTGTTCATCGACTTCGAAGCGCTGTCGAAGCAGCATTCTACCCTGCAGCAGGCTGCGAAGTAAGCCTGTGCGCAGGCGGGTCGCGCCTGAAAACCCTTTGCGGGGTCACATGAGTTCTATAAAAAGGGATGTCAAGAAAAAAGCTCCGCCTCGACCGGAGGGCGAGAAGATTTTGTCTCGAGATCCAGCCCACTTCTCTTTAAGCGTGTCCCCTCGATGCGATCGAGAGGTTTTGCTCTGGCTTGTTTGCCATTCCTGTGAGGTTCATCTTCCGGTGGTGACTACGCCAATCGAGTCGTGAAACAGGGCAAGCGAAGCTGGTATTTGAGTGTCAACCATGGTTCTATCCGAGGCTCGTGGCCTATCGCTATTTCTGGTTATCCGAGAGAGCATAGCGTGAAATTAGTGACTCGGTGCCGAAGCACACAGGGCCGATCTCATTGACTGATACTTCTCTCGAACCGAGCGTCTCAAGAACCGACCGACCACCACCAGAGAATCGCCGGAGATGGAATGGCCTTTTACCAGAGACGCTCAAGCGGCTTGCCGGTGCAATTGTTTGGCGTCGAAATCCACTCCTTTCTTCCAAATCGTTAGAGTGATCGTGGCCATCTTTCGTGCCAGGGTGAGACGCGCCATCGTCGGCCGCATTCCCTTCTCCACAAGAGCTACGTAGAAATCGCGCAGGGGACCGGGACGATTGCTGGCGGAGATGGCAGCGCTTTTGAAGAGATGCTTCAGATCGTGATTGTGATTGTCGCTGAGACCGCGTACGGTCATGCGCTCCCGGTTTCGTTGCAGCTTGCCCCGCACATAGCGGTACTCGCCGCTGTCGTGAGTCTCGACGGCGAAGCCACTGTACGCCCATAGTTGCCGCTTGGTGCGGAAACGGTGTGGGGTCTGAAGTAGCGCGACCAGCATGGCCGCACGAATCGGACCGATGGAGGGAATCTGGCGCAGTAATTTCACGGCAGGATGCTTGCGGCTCTCACTCAGCAGGTCGCGTCGCGCTTCCTGTCGCACCGGCTCCAGCAGATCCAGTTGCTGATAGAACCGTTCCGCCCACAGACGAACTCCGGGTTCTGGAATCTTGGCCAACCACTCGGCGCGATGCCGCGGCGCATAGACGGTCGCACCGCTACAGGGAATGGCCCAGCTGCGATAGAGGGCTTTGATCCGAGTCATGACTCGGCTGACATCTTTCGTGAGCGTCAAATAGCTACGGCCCAATTCTTTCAAGGTGCGCAGTCCGTGCTCTCCGTGATACACCGGCTTCAGTTGCCCGCCACGCAACAACTCCGCCAGCTTTCGGGCATCGATCCGATCACTCTTGCTGCCATCTTTTAACAGAGCGTTCTTTCGCGGATCGCAAACTACCAGATGGCTGACGTGAGGTTTCAGCAGGTCATGCAACCATGCGGCGGAGGTTCCTTCTTCGAAGGTTACCGACAAACCTCCGCGCAGCCCTTGGATGAACTCAAGGATCGTAGCCGCTTTCGTCTCCAGGATGCATTCCATGATCAGCTTGCCCGAGCTGTCCATGACGGCAACCGAGATCGTTGCCTGGTGAACGTCCATGCCAATATACTTTTCTTGATTCATGACGGCGCTCCTTTCGGTAAGTGGTGGTCCGAACAATCACAACTTACCGCAAAGTGGGCGCCTTTTATATTGCGTGTAATAGAGATTTCTCGCCAGTTGCTGCTACGTCATCTCATCCATTGCGATTGATCCATCTCTTACCCAGCCACGGCACAACGACGAGAAGCAGCACTCCCGCCATGACGGCCCGGAGGTAGTGGCCCTCGGCCCACTGGAGGACTGCCATGAAAACGGCCAGAAAAGCGCAGAAGGAAAGCAGCCCGTCAATCCTATCGACTTTGGACTTCTGAGGCTGAGAACTAGGCATCATTGGGAGCATCCTTGACGAGAGGTATCTTAGGACGCCATCGATGCGAAATCCAATCAATTCAATAGCAGTTTCAGTATTCTTTCCGTTATCAGGCGAGAGCGCTCATTGAGGGTTTTGAGCGTAATGGGGATTTTTCGCCAATTGACAAACGGCTCCCGCAGTCTGGAGTGATTACGCTCACTGACGCCTTTTCGATTCGGCGTAAAATGTTGTCGTAATTTCTCTCGCCTTCCCGAAGAGCACCTCCACGATGGGATGCAACACCCCTCAGGCGGGAGCACCCACACAGTCGAATCAAGCAATTCAAGCCGGACTTTGTTCATGGAGGTGAACATGAAGCACATCAGAATTCTTGCTTGTATTTTGGGGTTGTGGTTCATTTCGGCGGCATGGGCGCAACAGCCACCGGGCATGAGGCATATGGGTAGACACCTACCGAAGCCTTCTGCGACCGTGAGCCCGAGCATCACCGTACAAGCGGACACAGCCCGGACCGTCAAATTCCATGATCTCGGTCACTACCCGCATGGAACCTGGGCTGAGCCATGGGGCATTAACAAGGCTGGTGTCGTTGTCGGGATGGGGGACATCGCCAGCGGATATACCCGACCGATTAGCGTTCCGTTATTCGGCCCGCATGCCGGGAAGTGGTTCGACCTCGGTACTTTGGGAGGGGAAACAACGGCCACTTACGCGATGTGCATGGCGATTGCCGACACCGGAATGATTGTCGGACATGCCCCAATCACCGGGAACGAAATTATCCACGCATTTGCGTGGACGCCTGATACGAGAAAGGTCGATATCGGTACGCTCGCGGATATTGGTTACACCGGCTATGAGTTCAGTATCGCGTGGGGTACCAACCGATCCGGGACTCTGATCGTTGGCTGGAGCGCCAGCGGCATGGACAGCGACAGCCTTTTTGGCCCAACTGCGGACGCGCTGCCTGTAGTGTGGACCCCAAACGTGGCGTGGAAATCCGGCCAGTGGAAACTGAAATGGCAAATCCACAAGCTGGACACGACCGGGTTTGAGGGATTTGGCCCTTGGGCAGCCTTGTTTCCGAATGACCGCGGCCAGATTCTCGGCATTGCCGTAGGCGCCGATGGAACACTGATCGGTGTTCTCTGGACTCCTACTTCGAGCGGCGAGGATTGGAAGATCAAGCAACTCCCTGGAGCGCCGGGATACAACACCGTCTATCCAGTGGACATGAATAACAATGGTGAGATTGTGGGAGACGTCCTTACCATTGATACGCTTACCGGTGAGTGGACTGCTGAATTTCCAGCCTACTGGAAACCCACCGATCGTTCAGGAGTGCACTTCAATGTGACTGTTCTTCCCACGCTGGGAGGCTATCTCTTTGGAGCCGGCGACGGAGAGGGGATTAATGACGTTGGCGACATCGTTGGTGGAAGCACCGATGCCGACGGCAATTACTACGCCACGGGCTGGAGCACAAAGGATCCGAATTTTGCTCCCAAGCTTCTTCCGAGCCCGCGCCGCCCTGGCAGTTGGAGTTGGGCGAGTAAGGTGAACCATTACGGAATTGTGTCGGGTTCGTACGGCAACGAAACGGTTCCGGAGAATGCAGCTGTATGGACACTGCGCTGACGATTCACGCGTAGTGCAAAATGGAATGACAGGCGATGTGAGTGGGCTCAGCCGCTTCGCTACGTGAGCGACCTCGATGGGAACTGCGCCTAGGGAACTTTCGTAGTTCTGAGCGACTGTTAGGATTTGCGTACACATCGCTGGAGAATTAGGACGCCGCTCTACAGCGGCGAGTGCTCCTTCGGCAGATTCAAAGGAGGGCTGGTCAGGACACAGTGACCGCCGTAAAGATCAGCAAAACGAGATACCACAATCCTTCGCCTCCCCGAAGAGCAACTCCCCCACGGGATGCAACACCCCCTCAGGCGAGAGCACCCACGCAGTTCAACACGAGCTTATTTCATGGAGGAAAACGATGTCTTCCGACTCCGGGCTGTCTCGGCTCCAGATTCCCATCCAACAACCATGGTTTGCGATCATATCCCGCGTGCAGAGTGAACCTTCTCAATGCTGCGCAAATCAGCATTTTCGCTCATCTTTTAGAACTGTCTGAAAATGCACAGGAGACCTCATGGCAACCAACAGAAAATGCTTGAATTGCGGCTCTGGAAATTTGACTGCGAACAAACTCGGCATTCCTCTCAGACCTCAAACGGTCGCAAGACCACAAACTGAGTTTGCGGTCATCGCTTTGGTCTGTGATGAATGCGGCTTTGTGGCTTTGTTTGGGGAAAAACAATTCTCAGCAACACAGAATTAGCCCACTACCGGATTTCACGTCAGTTACCGTTATGCACAGACAACTTCGCAGGTTCTAGAAAAAGAATGCCCCACGTCTGACAGGAGACGCCAGGAGTGGGGCACTCGGTGAGACGGATCCACATTCAGCAAGTTTCGCAACCCTTTCACTGCTGATAGCGCGATGCCCTGAGAGTGATGACGGCCAGTTGCTCCTTATCGTTGGCGAGTTCTTTTTCAAGACGACATTTCGCGATCTGCTTTCCGCTCTCCGTGCGGGCCGTCCAGAACTGCGACAAGAAACACCGGCGCCCATAGCAATTGAAGGCCACTACTCCGGGTCCCTCGGGCCGACGGCCGCTGGCTGGACTGGTCATCGTGAGAGCGGCAGCTCCGTTTGGGCCCAGGATTCTCAGCGTCTGACCCTGCGGCGCCAGGATTAGGTAGTGACCGGCGGGAAGAACTTTCTCTGCCACGTTGAAGTTGAACGGGATGTCCATAGACGATAGTTCAATCGCGGTACGGACTGAGAAACTCCGTCGAGAGATTGGACTGATCCAGCAAGAGGAGCGACACTACCGCACTAACGGAAACCATTCACTAGCTGCGAATGCAGAGCATGAGAAGCGGGAGTTTCGAGTCCTTGCGATCCGTGAAGAACTGAGAAGTCTTGTCGAGAAAGCAAGCAACAATCAAGCCACGGATCAGTCTGGTACAGTTGACTTCTTCTCAATTGACGTAACCGCATTATAAAAGGGCGC
>PLBY01000092.1:5525-16166 GCA_003134655.1 Acidobacteriaceae bacterium | reverse complement strand
GAGTGGTATCTGCAGGGGCGGTTGCCGCTGCACACGCTGCGCGCGGATATCGACTACGGCTTCACCGAGGCGCGGACGACCTACGGCGTGATCGGCGTGAAGTGCTGGGTATACAAGGGCGAGATTCTGCCGCAGAAGAAGCGCGAAGCGGCTGCGCCGGCGGGCGGATTCTAGGAATTTACTGAGAACCGAGAACTGAGAACTTCGTTATGTTGATGCCAAAGAAAGTGAAGTATCGCAAGCAGCAGCGTGGGCGCATGACCGGCAAGGCGTGGCGCGGATCGACGCTGGCGTTCGGCGATTTCGGGCTGAAGGTGCTGGAGCCCGGGTGGATCACCGACCGGCAGATTGAAGCCAGCCGCGTGGCCATGACGCGTTTCGTGAAGCGCGGTGGAAAGATATGGATCCGCGTGTTTCCCGACAAGCCGGTCACGAAGAAACCGGCCGAAACCCGTATGGGCAAGGGCAAGGGCGCGCCGGATCATTGGGTCGCGGTCGTGAAGCCGGGGAAGATTTTGTTTGAGATGGAAGGCGTGACCATTACGGATGCGACCGAGGCAATGCGGCTGGCGTCGCATAAGCTGGCGCTGCGGACGACGCTGGTCAAGCGCGAGGGCGCGGCGCACTAAGAGCTGTCAGCTTTCAGTAACTGCGTGATGATTTGGTTGAGGAACTTATGAAGGTAGACAAAATCAGAAATTTGACGGACGTGGAGCTGGGCAACCAGGAGCGCGAGCTCGCCGACCAGCTCTTCAAGCTGAAGTTTCAGCTGAACATGGGCCAGACGGAGAGCCTGAAAAAGATTCGCGGCCTGCGCAAGGACATTGCACGGGTGAAGACGATCGTGGGCGAGCGCGAGCGCTCGGCCGCAACGGAGAAACGATAATGGCGGGAACCAATACACAGGCCGCGGTGAAGGTGCAGGGCCGGCGCAAGGAAGTGGTGGGAGAAGTGGTCGCCAACCGCATGCAGAAAACGATTGTGGTGAAGGTGACGCGGAAGAAGGCGCATCCGTTCTACGGACGCGTGGTGGCGCGCAACAAGAAGTTCTACGCGCACGACGAGAAGAACGAAGCGCACGTCGGCGATGTGGTGCGGATTGAAGAGACGCGCCCGCTATCGAAGCTGAAGCGCTGGAAGCTGAAAGACATCGTGCGCAAGACTGCGCTGGTGCCGGACGCTGTAACGGAAGTTCCGGGAGTCTAGTTGCGCGAGAGCTGCCGCGCCAGATGCGGGTCGCGAGTGAGTCGAGAACAGGGAGATTGAAGCCATGGCTGTGATGATGAGATCGATGCTGGAGGTCGCCGATAATTCCGGCGCCCGCAAGCTGCAGATGATTCTGCCGCTCGGCGGCTCGACCGGACTGAATGCCGGGCTGGGCGACATAATCACGGCCTCGGTGAAAGAGGCGGCGCCTGAGGGCCAGGCGAAAAAGGGAACCGTGGTGAAGGCTGTGATCGTGCGCACCCGCAAAGAGTATCGTCGGCGCGACGGAACCTATATCCGCTTCGACCAGAATGCCGCGGTGCTGATTAACGATGTGGGCGAACCGGTGGGAACCCGCGTGTTCGGTCCGGTGGCGCGCGAACTGCGCGAGAAGAAGTTTTTGAAGATTGTTTCGCTAGCGCCGGAAGTGATCTAGAAGCAGGTTGCAAGGTTTCAATGTTTCAAGGTTTCAAGGTGCCTTGAGAATCGAAATCTTCGACTAACTTTGAAACGTTGAAACTTTGAAGCCTTGAAACTTTGACTTTATGAGAACCGTAAGCACTGAAAACAAGCGAGTGGATCTCCGGCGCAACGACACCGTGAAGGTGATCACCGGACGGGACAAGGGCAAGGAAGGGCGCGTACTGCGCGTGTTTCCGAATGACGCCAAGTTGCTGGTTGAGCACGTGATGATGGTGAAAAAGCACGTGCGGCCGAACCCGCAGCGCAACATCAAGGGCGGAATCGCCGAGCAGGAGAGCCGGATTGCGATCTCCAATGTGCAACTGGTGTGCGCGACCTGTGGGCCGGTGCGCATCGGCCACGAAGTGCGCGGCGACCGCAAGGTGCGCGTGTGCAAGAAGTGCGGAACGACTTTAGACAAGTAAGTCTCACGAACCGGTAACCATTCCGAAACCGTGAGAGGAAGTTGGCGAGACGAAAATGGCAAAAGATAAAAAGGGACAGAAGGAATCGCAGGAGCAGAAGGCGCCGGATCAGGCGCGGCACAGCGCGAAGGAACGTCCGCGGCTGCGCTCGAGGTTCGAGAAGGAAGTGGCTCCCGCTCTGCTGAAGGAACTGGAACTGAAGAACGTGATGGCGGTTCCGCGGCTGCACAAGATTGTTGTGAACATGGGCGTAGGAGAAGCGACGCAGAACGCGAAGGTGCTCGATCCGGCGGTGAATGAACTGGGTCAGATCACCGGGCAGAAGCCGGTGGTGACGCGGGCGAAGAAGTCGATCGCGGCGTTTAAAGTGCGCCAGGGACAGTCGATCGGCGCGATGGTGACGTTGCGCGGCGACCGCATGTACGAGTTCTTTGACCGGCTGGTGAACATTGTTCTGCCGCGCGTGCGCGATTTCAAGGGAGTCTCGACCAAGTCGTTCGATGGGCGCGGCAACTTCACTCTCGGGCTGCATGACCAGTTGATCTTCCCGGAGATTTCGTACGAGAAGGTCGACAAGCAGAAGGGCATGAACGTCACGATCGTGACCACGGCCGCGAATGATAATCAGGCGCGGACGTTGTTGAAGCACATGGGAATGCCGTTCCGGGCATAAGAGCGAAGTTTCAAGGATTCAGAGTTTCAAGGTTCAGGAAGCTAGGAGCTAAAGTTGGCGACAACAGCAAAGCGAGTTAAGGACGGCGTCGGGTTGCATCAAAAGCCGGAAAACGTGAAGAAACCGAAGTTCTCCACGCGCAAGCACAACCGCTGCAATCTGTGCGGACGGCCGCGCGCATTTCTGCGCAAGTTCGGCATTTGCCGCTTGTGCTTCCGCCAGCTCGCGCTGCGCGGGGAGATTCCAGGGGTTTCGAAGTCGTCGTGGTAGGTGGGGCGATTTCCCGCAGACAGCGAGAGTCGTGCCGAGGGTAGGGATCCTTCGCGGCGAACAACGCCGCTCAGGATGACATCCCTGAAGAAGTAGACGAAGCAACACGCTGCCGCAGGTTCTCCGCTGAACGCGGAGCGAACGGGTGGCAAGAGGAGAAGCAAACGATGAGGTTGACCGATCCGGTCGCAGACATGCTGACGCGAGTGCGGAACGCACTCCAGGCCCGGCACCAGAAGGTGGACATACCGGCTTCGCGGTTGAAGCTGGAGATTGCCCGCATTCTGAAGGAAGAGGGCTACATCTCCAATTTCAAGCCGACGGAAGAAGAAGGCCACAAGGTCATCCGGATTTATCTGAAGTACGGCGCCAACAACGAGGCGGCCATCTCGAAGGTGGAGCGCGTGTCGCGTCCGGGATGCCGTGTGTACGTGCGCCGCAGCGAGATTCCACGCGTACTGGGCGGCATGGGGATCAACATCCTCACGACCCCGCGCGGCGTGATGACCGGCCGCCAGGCCCGCAAAGAGGGCGTGGGCGGCGAGTTGCTGTGCCAGATTTACTAAGAGCAGCTATCAGCTATCAGCCGTCAGCCTTCAGCCAGGGCGCGGCTGCGAAAAAGCTGAGAGCTGATAACTGAAAGCTGAGAGCTAGAAGCTTATGTCACGAATTGGAAAAAAGCCGATCCCGATCCCCAAAGGGGTGACGGTCAAAATCGAAGGCAACACCATCGCGGTGCAGGGGCCGAAGGGCAAGCTGGATACGGAGCTGCCATCCGGCATCACGATCGAGCAGAAGGATGGCATCATCGTCGCGGTTCGCCAGAACGATTCGCAGGCGGCGCTGCACGGACTGGCGCGCGCCTTGGTCAACAACGCCGTTGAGGGCGTGACCAAGGGCTGGACGCGCGAACTGGAAATCGTTGGCATCGGCTACCGCGCTGAAATGAAGGGCAAGCAGATGGTGGTGTTCAACCTGGGCTACTCGCATCCGATCGAGTACCCGTTGCCGACGGGCGTGGATGCGACGGTGGATCCGAAGCAGACGAAGATCGCGCTGACGGGGATCGACCGGCAGAAGGTGGGACAGGTAGCGGCCGAGATGCGCTCGCTGCGTCCGCCGGATCCGTACAAGAACAAGGGCGTCCGCTACGCGGGCGAGCGTTTGAAGAAGAAGGTCGGAAAGACCGGAGCGAAATAAGAACTAGCTGTCAGCTATCAGCTGTCAGCTCTCAGCAACTTCGGATCGTCGAAGTTCTGTGGGTTGGGTTTTGCTGATCGCTGACGGCTGATAGCTGAGAGTTTAATCATGCTGACACGAATCACGAAGAACGAGAAGCGCGGGCATATACACGACCGCATTCGGAAAAAGATGCAGGGGACTGCGGAGCGTCCGCGGCTCAATGTGTACCGTTCGCTGAATCACATATACGTGCAGGTGATCGACGATCTGCACGGCAAGACGCTGGTGTCCGCCAGCACGGCCGAAGGCAAGAAGGAAGACCGGCGCACGGGCGGCAACGTGGCCTCCGCGAAAGTGGTGGGCAAGACGATTGCCGAGCGCGCCAAAGCCAAGGGCGTTACTAAGGTCGTGTTCGACCGGGGCGGCTACATTTATCACGGGCGCGTGAAGGCTTTGGCCGACGCTGCGCGCGAAGCGGGATTGAAGTTCTAAGAACAGCCGCGAGCTTCGAGCGGCGAGCTATGAGCTAGCTTGGAATGCTCACAGCTCAAAGCTCCCGGCTCTCAGCTAGAATCTGAGAAATTATGCCAACTGTGATTAAGAAACTTGATGCGAATTCGTTCCAGTTGAAAGACCAGGTTGTCGCCATTAACCGCGTGACCAAGGTCGTCAAGGGCGGTAAGAATCTTTCGTTTGCTGCGCTGGTCGTGGTGGGGGATCCGTCGGCCGGAGTGGTGGGCTACGGTTCCGGGAAGGCTAAGGAAGTTCCGCAGGCCATCCGCAAAGCAATCGAGTCGGCCAAGAAAAATTTGATGAAGGTGAACCTGACGCAGACCAGCATTGCGCACCTCGTGCTGGGACGCTACGGTTCGGGCAAAGTGCTGCTGAAGCCGGCGCCGGAAGGCACGGGCGTGATTGCGGGCGGCGCGGTGCGCGCGGTCATGACGTCGGCGGGAGTGCAGAATGTGCTGACGAAATCGATCGGCACAACCAACCCGCACAACGTGATCAAAGCGACCTTCGACGCGCTGAAGCAGTTGAAGACCCGCGAGGGAGTGGCCGCGATGCGCGGGAAGACGGCGCAGGAGCTGTAAAGACAGTACTCAGTACCCGGTACTCAGTACTCAGTCAAGTGCGAATTTTCGAGGTTTACGATTCGAGGTTTACGAGATGACGGCGAAGAAAACGAGTGCGGGCAGCGGGAAGATTCACCTGAAGTGGGTGCGTTCCGCGATTTGTGCCCCGGTGAAGCAGAAGCTGGTGATCAAGGGTCTGGGATTCACCCGGCTGAATCAGGTGATTGAGCGTCCGGACACGAACGCCATCCGCGGCATGGTGGCGAAGGTGCCGCATATGGTCGAGGTAGTGGAGTAGTTCAAAGTTTCAAGGTCTCAGAGTTGCAAGGTTTCAACGCCTTGATACGGACTCTGATCGATCCTTGAAACCTTGAAACTTTGAAACGTGGGTGTACTTATGAATTTATCGAACATTCGAGCACCGAAGAAGGCGACGGAAAAGCGCAAGCGCGTGGGGCGCGGCATGGGCTCCGGCATGGGCAAGACATCGACCCGTGGACACAAGGGGCAGCGATCGCGTACTGGTTCGCGCATGATCCGCGGTTTTGAAGGCGGACAGATGCCGCTGCACCGCCGCATGCCGAAGCGCGGCTTCACCAACATTTTCCGCAAGGAATTCAACATCGTGAGCCTGGAGCGGCTGGTGGAGATGGGAGATTCGTTTCACGGAGAGCCGATCACACCCGAAGTGCTGCGCAAGGCGGGCGTGATCAAGACGAAGCATCCGGTGAAGATTCTGGGCGACGGCGAGCTAAAGGTTGCGATCACGGTGCACGCGCACAAGTTCTCAAAGTCTGCTCAGGAAAAGATCACCAAGGCGGGCGGCAAGGTTGAGGTCTTAGCAGTAAAGGCGGCAGTGAAGGCGGGGCAGTAATGTTCGACAAATTGGCTAACATCTTCCGGATTCCGGACCTTCGCAAACGCATCCTGTTTACTCTTGCGATGCTGTTTGTGTACCGGTTGGGCGGACACCTTCCGACGCCGGGAATCGATACAGCCAAGCTGGAAAGTTTCTTTACGCAGGGCAGCACGAGTGGATCGCTGCTGGGATTCGTCGATCTGTTCTCGGGCGGCCAGTTGCGCCGCATGACGATTTTTGCGCTGGGGATCATGCCGTACATCACGGCATCGATCATTCTGCAGTTGCTGACCGTGGTGTATGAGCCGTTGGCCAAGCTGCAGAAAGAGGGCGAACTCGGGCGCAAGAAGATCACGCAGTGGACGCGGTATATCACGGTCATTCTGAGTTCGGTGCAATCGTTCGGCATCGCGGTAGGCCTGGAAAAGGGCGGCTTCGCGCTGAATCCGGGCTGGAGCTTTCGACTTTTGACCATGATCACCCTGACCACGGGCAGCGCGTTCATCATGTGGCTGGGTGAGCAGATTACGGAGCGCGGCGTCGGTAACGGAATGTCGCTGCTGATCTTCTCGGGAATTGTGGTGGGCCTGCCGCGCGGCGTGGTGGACTTGATTGAGAAGGCGAAGAACGCCGCCTGGGGCGCGATGACGTTCCCCCTAATGGTGTTCCTGATCGTCTTTATGGTCGGCGTGGTGGCGTTCATCGTCTGGGTGGAACGAAGCGAACGGCGAATTCCGGTGCAGTACGCCAAACGTGTAGTTGGACGCAAGGTGATGGGCGGGCAATCGACGCACTTGCCTTTGCGCGTGAACGCGGGCGGCGTGATGCCAGTGATTTTTGCGTCATCGATTCTGACGTTGCCACAGACCATCGGGTACGGGCTGCGCAACAGCCGCTACTTCGGAGATCTGATCCGGATGCTGGGTTGGGGCGAGCCGCTGTATACCTTGCTCTATGCGGTCGGCATCATTTTCTTCGCATACTTTTATGTCTCGATCGTGTTTAATCCCAGCGAAGTCGCCGACAACATGCGGAAGTACGGCGGGTTTATTCCGGGCATTCGTCCCGGCAAGCGCACGGCCGACTTCATAAATGAAGTGCTCACGCGGATCACGCTGGTGGGCGCGCTGTACCTGATTCTGATTTCGTTCATTCCAGAGTGGATGATCACGGGCATTCACCTCAACCATCTTCCGGGCGCGCTGGGAAGGGCGTTCGAAATCCTGCCGAACTGGGTGACGAATGGTTTGGGCGTGAGCTTCTACTTTGGTGGAACCTCGCTGCTGATCGTGGTGGGCGTGGCGATGGATACGGTCACGCAGATTGAGGCGCAGTTGATCATGCGCCACTACGATGGATTTACGCCGCGCAGCGGACGCATTCGCGGCCGCCGCACCTGGTAGCCGTCTTTATTGTAGAGACGTAGCTGGCTACGTCTTGACTGCGGCGCCGGTGCTGGCGGGCAGAGACGTTGCTAGCAACGTCTCTACAAAGTGTAGTTGTGGGGTGGCTGCACCTCGGCTTGTTTTTGGGGCGCCGGGGAGACTGAGCTCGGGAGGCTTTGGTCAGGCCGATGGCGCAGGAAACCTCGCGTGAAGTAGGTCCCGTTGTGCTGCTCGGGCCGCCGGGTGCCGGAAAAGGCACGCAGGCCAAGCGCATCATGGAACGCTACGAAATTCCCCAGATCTCGACCGGGGACCTCCTGCGGGAGAACGTGGTCCGCGGGACGGAACTGGGACTTGTAGCCAAGGCGGTAATGGCGCGAGGGGAATTAGTCTCTGACGATCTGGTGTGCGTCATGGTCCGCGAACGGCTGATGCAGCCGGACTGCAAGCGCGGGTATGTGTTGGACGGGTTTCCCCGGACGCCAGCTCAGGCCGGGTGGCTCGATGCGCTGCTCGACCATGAGCTCTTTGACAACTCGCGTCCCACCCGGGCCTGGCCAATTGTGATCCGCCTGGACGTGGACTATAATCAACTATTGCTCCGGATCACTGGACGCCGTTCTTGTCCCTCCTGTGGACGGATTTATAACGTCCACTTCCAGCCGCCCCGCGNNATTCAGCCCAGACTCACGGCATACCAGGAGCAGACTCGTCCGGTCGCGGACTACTACCAGCGGACGGGCAGATTAATCTCGATCAACGGGGATCTGCCCATGGACGATGTCACGGATCAGATTTTCAGAATTTTGGAAGATCACCACGCATAGGAATGGCGATTGTGTGTAAATCATCGGCGGAGATAGAGAAGATGCGGCATAGCGGCCGCATCGTACGCCAGGTTCTCGACCATGTGAGAACCCTGGTGGCGCCGGGCGTGTCGACGATGGACCTGGAGCGCGCCGCCGAGAAGAAGATCAAGGAACTCGGCGCGAAGCCGGCGTTCAAGGGGTACTACGATTATCCCTGCGTGTTGTGCACGTCGGTGAATGAGGAGATTGTGCACGGCATCCCGTCAGAAAAACGGGTGCTGCAGGAAGGCGACATCGTTTCGATCGATTGCGGAGTGGTGCTCGACGGGTACTACGGCGACGCGGCGATCACGGTTCCGGTAGGCAACGGCCTGAAGCCGGAGTTGAAGAAGCTGCTGGAAGTGACCGAAGCTTCGCTGTATCGCGGAATTGAGCAGGCGCGGATCGGGAACTCGATCGGTGACGTTGGCGCGGCAGTGCAGGAGCATGTGGAAGCCGCGGGATTCAGCGTAGTGCGCGAGTTCGTAGGACACGGGATTGGGACGCGGTTGCACGAAGAGCCGCAGGTTCCGAACTTTGGAGCGCGCGGGCACGGCGCCAGGTTGCGCGAGGGCATGGTCATCGCGATTGAGCCGATGGTGAATTACGGCAAGCCTGAGACGCGAGTGCTGGGCGACAAGTGGACCGCGGTGACCGCTGACGGAAGTTTCAGCGCGCACTTTGAACATTGCGTGGCGGTGACGAAAGATGGTCCGGTGATTTTGACGCAGTAAGAGCTATTAGCTTTTAGCTCTTGGCTTTTAGCTAAGAGCCAACAGCTAAAGGCCAAGAGCTACTTAAGGGGTGCATGAGCAAAGAAGACGCGATTGAAGTGATGGCGGTGGTTCTGGAACCGCTGCCCAACGCCATGTTCCGGGTAGAACTGGAAAACAAACACCAGGTGCTGGCGCACGTTTCCGGCAAGATGCGCAAGAATTTCATCCGCATTCTGCCTGGGGACAAGGTTGCAGTGGAGCTTTCGCCCTACGACCTGAATCGCGGACGAATTGTGTATCGCTACAAATGATTTTGAGTTCGCTAGCGGCTGATGGCTGCGGGCGGAAGGTTGGGTTATGAAGGTTAGAGCATCGGTAAAGAAAATTTGTGACAAGTGCAAGGTCATCCACCGCAAGGGTGTGGTGCGGGTGATTTGCGTCAACTCGAAACATAAGCAGCGCCAGGGTTAAGCCCGCGGCTGAGGAGTTAAGGAATGGCACGTATAGCAGGCGTCGATCTTCCGCGCCAGAAGCACATCAACATCGCGCTGACGTACATCTACGGCATCGGTCATCCACGCTCGCGGCGCATTTGCGACGAGGCGAAGGTAGAGCCGATGAAAAAGGTGCAGGACCTGAGCGAAGAAGAGGTCAACCGCATCCGTACGGTCATAGAGGCCGAGGGACTGGTGGAAGGCGATCTGCGCAAGGAAGTTTCGATGAACATCAAGCGTCTCATCGAAATCGGCTCCTATCGCGGATTCCGCCACCGCCGCAACCTGCCGGTCCGCGGCCAGCGCACACACACGAATGCCCGTACCCGCAAGGGTCCGCGCAAGGGAACGGTCGCGCAGAAGAAGAAGGCGACGGCAAAGACATAAGAGCAGGTTTCAATGTGGCAAAGTTTCAAGGTTTCAAAGTAAGAACCTTGAAACTCTGAAACCTTGAAACTTTGAAACTTGAGTTCCTTGAGGTTCTATGGCGAAACCAGCAGCAGCGGGCGGCGCAGCAGCCACACCCGAGAAAAAAGGCAAAAAGAAAACCTTCAAGAAGAAGGAGCGCAAGCACGTCCCGCATGGACTGTGCTACGTGCAGGCGTCCTTCAATAACACGATCGTGACCATTACCGATATGAACGGGAACGTTCTGTCGTGGAAGAGTTCGGGGTCGCTCGGCTTCAGGGGATCGCGCAAGGGCACGCCGTTTGCCGCCCAGCAGGCTGCGTCGAATGCCGCGAACATGGCGCGGGATCACGGAGTGCGCAGCGTGGATGTGCGCGTCAGCGGTCCGGGGTCAGGTCGCGAGTCGGCCGTGCGCGCGCTGGCGGCCTCGGGAATCGAAGTACGTTCGATTCGCGACGTCACGCCGATTCCGCACAACGGATGCCGTCCGCCGAAGCGACGGAGAGTCTAAATCGTAGAGACGTAGCTTGCTACGTCTCTGCCGGCGCGAGCGAGACGTTGCAAGCAACGTCTCTACAGAGAAATTGTCCGGGAGGAAGGGTGAAGCCAAACCCGTAAACCGGTCATCTAAAGGAGA
>PLBY01000092.1:0-5479 GCA_003134655.1 Acidobacteriaceae bacterium | reverse complement strand
TGCGCGAGAAGCAGAAGGCCAAGCGCATCTACTTCACGCAGGAAGGCCAGTTCCGCAACTACTTCGAGAAGGCCGCGCGCTCACAAGGCGTGACCGGCGAGAAGTTGCTGCAGCAACTTGAGCGGCGTCTGGACAACGTCGTGTACCGTTTGGGATTTGCCCAGTCGCGGCGCCAGGCGCGCCAGTTGGTGCGTCACGGGCACGTGGCCGTCGACAACCGCAAGGTCAACATTCCTTCGTATGAAGTGAGCGCGGGTGAAGAGATCGCGATCCGCGAGAAGAGCAAGAAGCTTACCGTGCTCGAACTGGCGAAGGAATTTGCCAGCCATGGCACGACGGTGAGCTGGCTGGAAGTTGATCGCGACAATTACAAGGCGAAAGTGTTGTCGCTGCCGAAGCGCGAAGATATTCAGTTGCCGGTCAACGAGCAGCTGATTGTTGAGTTGTATAGCAAGTAAGAAGCTTGCAGAGACGTTGCTTGCAACGTCTCTGCCGGCGCCGGCAAGACGTAGCAAGCTACGTCTCTACGGCATGGTCCATATTCGAGCCAGATCAGCCTTAGCTGACGCTTGACCTGAGTCCGGACCGATTCAGGGAGTCAGCTTTGAGCCAAACGGACGAAGGAGAAACACATGCTTTGGAAGGGTTTTCAGAAACCGAAACGTCTCGCAACCGACACCTCCAGCCTCACCGACAAGTACGGCATGTTCTGGGCGCAGCCGTTTGAGCGCGGCTTCGGCACGACCGTGGGCAACGCCCTGCGGCGCGTGCTGCTGAGCTCGATTGAAGGCGCGGCCGTCACCGCAGTGAAGATGGAAGGTGTGCTGCACGAGTTCCAGTCGATCCCTGGTGTGGTCGAGGACGCGACCGACATCATCCTCAACCTGAAGCAGATTCCGTTCAAGCTCGCGGGCGACGCGCCCAAGGCGATTTACCTGCGCGCGGATCAGCCGGGCGTGGTCACCAGCGGCATGATTGAAGCCGACGGAGACGTCGAGGTTCTCGATAAGGACGTCTACATCGCGACGGTCAGCGAGGGCGGCAAGCTCGACATGGAAATGCGCCTGAAGCGCGGTCGCGGCTACACTTCCGCAGACAAGAACTTTGACGAGGATCTGGGCATCGGATTCATTCCAATCGACTCGGTTCACTCGCCGGTGCGCAAGTGTAACTACACCGTCGAAGCAGCGCGTCTCGGACAGATCACCGACTACGACAAGCTGACGCTCGAAGTTTGGACCAACGGCTCCATCACGCCGGCCGATTCGCTCGGCCTGGCGGCGAAGCTGCTGAAGGACCACATGAACATCTTCATCAACTTCGAGGAAGAAATCGAAACCGGCACGTCGTCGTCGGACGACCGCAAGCCCGAGATCCACAACGAGAACCTCAACCGTTCCGTGGAAGAACTCGAGCTTTCGGTGCGCAGCTACAACTGCCTGAAGAACGCGAATATCCAGACCATCGGAGAACTCGTGCAGAAGACGGAAGCCGAGATGCTCAAGACCAAGAATTTCGGCCGCAAGTCGCTGAACGAGATCAAGGAGATTTTGTCTTCGATGGGTCTGAGCCTCGGTATGAAGATCGACGAGCATGGCAATGCCGTGCCCGGGCCGACTTCGAATCAGGTGCTACCGGCTTCGGCTTACGGGCCGGACGACCAGTTGTAGGAAGCAGGTTTCAACGTTTCAAGGTTTCAAAGTTTCGGGTGTGCCGAGTTGCTTGCGGCTTCGCTGGCCACCCGAGACTTGAATCTTTAAACTGCGAACACGAATTTAAGACAGGGGATCCTCCCATGCGTCACAAAGTTGCTGGATATAAACTCGGACGGAACACCGCGCACCGGCGTTCGCTGCTGCGCAACCTGGTCACTTCGGTGATTGTGGAAGAGCGCATCGAGACGACGGTTCCGAAGGCCAAGGCCGCGAAGCCGATCGTCGAGAAGATGATTACGCTGGGCAAGCGGGGCGATCTCGCGGCGCGGCGTCTGGCTGCGGCGTACCTTATGACCGATGAGGCCGTGGTGAAGTTGTTCGACACCGTGGGGCCGCGGTTCGGCGACCGCAACGGCGGGTACACGCGCATCATTCGCACGCACTGGAATAAGGGTGACGGCGCCGACAAGGCTTTCCTCGAACTGCTGGGCAGCGAGAAGATCCTCGACGAGAAGCGCGAGAAGCGTGCTGAAGGCCGCGCCAAGAAGGCTGCCGAAACCAAGAAAGCTATGGAAGAGGCGGAAGCGCAGGCTCAGGCTGAGCGCGAGGCTGCACCGGCCGAAGGCAAAGAGGACGACAAGAAAGAGTAGTTCCCGTATTTTTGCGAAGGGCGCGGCAACCGGCCGCGCCTTTTGTTTTGCTATCGACTTTTGCCGCACTCGTACATGTCCCTCCGCGTCTCCCACTGGTAATCTTTCCTCGCTTTGCGCATGTCCTTAAACTTCTGCTAATGGCCTTTACGCGCACACAAATTGGGATTGCCGTCGGCGCCGGCGTCTTGCTGGTGGGAGTGTTTGTCGGCTACCTGTGGTGGCTAAGCAATCAGGGGCCAGTGCTTGCACGTTCGGAGGATCACGATCCGCTGACTGGGCTGCCGGTCAGCATCAAGATGAATCCGCTGCGCGACCGCTCGACTGAGAAGGCTGCCAACAAGTTCCTGCGTGAGATCCGCGACGGCCACTGCGACGACGTTCTTTCCAAGTGGGAGCACGACTACCACAAGAAATACGCGAAGTATATCTGCACCTCCGAGGCGCAGCACCCGCTGCTCTCGTGGGAACTGGTGGATTGGGAAGAGGCGGGGCCGCTGATCGTGTTGCACTATCGCGGCAAGCGGGAAACCAATGCGGGTCCAGGCCAGGCCGGAATTGATCAGGATCTGTTCACCGTCACCGTCGCGCGCAAGGGCGGCGAATGGCTCGTGACGAAGTACGACGCGATGTACTGAAGAAGCTCTCAGCTTTCAGTACTCAGTACTCAGTACTCAGTTGCTTGATGCAAGAGGAGGATTGGCGATAGCCCTGTTACCTGTTTTTCTCCTCGGTCCGGCCTCCGTGATAAAACTTCTCTATGTCTGTGCCCTCCTCTGACCCTCAGCCTTCTGCTGCGCGAAATATCTACGTCTTCGGGATTACTTCTTTTCTGAACGACACCGCGACTGAGATGGCGTATTGGGTGCTGCCCGCGTTTCTGGTTTCGCTAGGGGCGGGGCCGGCGCAGTTGGGGTTGATCGAGGGGCTCGCCGAGAGTGTGGCTTCCTTTGCGAAACTTTTCTCCGGATATTTGACCGATCGCATCGACCGGCGTAAGCCCTTAGTCGTGGCGGGATATTTCGTCGCGAACGCGGTGAAGCCGCTGCTCGCACTGGCGGGCGCGTGGTGGCACATTTTGCTGATCCGTTTCAGCGACCGGCTGGCCAAGGGAGTGCGCGGGGCGCCGCGGGATGTGATGGTCGCGGAGTCGGTGCCGAAGGAGCGACTGGGGTCGGCTTACGGTCTGATTCAGTCGATGGACTCGGCGGGAGCGATTGCGGGGCCGCTGGCGGCTCTGTTGTTGCTGGCGCGGTATGGAATCCGGGGCGTATTTTGGGCGGCGGCCATTCCGGGAGCGCTGTGCGTGATGGTCGCGCTGTTCGGGATTCGTGAGACCAAACGTAAGTCGTCCGCGGACCGCGATTCGCTGCTCGCGCAGAAGGCCTCTTCTGTTCCAAGTGCGGGCAGCGCTGCGCTGCCGGGCTCGTTCTATATGGTTCTGGTCGCCGTGACTCTGTTCTCGCTGGGGAATTCGAGTGACATGTTTCTGGTGATGCGGGCACAGAATGTTGGCATCAGGGTGGCGCTGGCGCCGCTGTTGGGGCTGGTTTTCAATATCACGTACACGCTGGGATCATGGCCGGCGGGATGGTTCAGCGACCACTTCTCGCGGCGCTGGATTGCGGCGGCCGGGTATTTGATCTTCGCGGGAGTTTATTTTGTGTTCGGGCGGGCGCCGTCGACACTCGCTATATGGATCACGATGGCTGTCTATGGCTTGTACTACGCTTTGACACAACCGGTGCTGAAGGCATTGGTGGTTGAGACCGTGGGGGAGGACGTGCGTGGGCGGGCGCTAGGTGTGTATTTCTTTGTGACGAGTGTAGCTACACTGGCGGCCAGTCTGATCACGGGAGAGTTGTGGAAGCTTTACGGCGCGGGCGTCCCATTTTATTTTTCTGCGGGCCTAGCGACGGTCTCAGCGACCCTGCTCGTGATCAAGCCCGAGCCTGCAGTTCGCGGAAAGAGCTGACCTTCGATGTCGACGCGTGCGCCGGAATTCGGCGCACGCTGCGTCTACGCAGCTAGTCTCACCGCTCAAACAACCTCAGAGCCATCTCATCCAAAGAAACACAAGAATCTGAGCTGCGATTCCTGCGCAGGTATCGAGTAGAACGTCCCGCGGAGTGCCGGTGCGCGAGGGGATAAAGCTCTGGTGCCACTCGTCGAGGCTGGCGACGAGGGCGGTTCCGAGGAGGGCGATGATCGACCAACGGATGGTCCATCTCGCGTTTCGCAGGGAAGGCAGGGTCTCTCGCCACGCGCGGAACAATAGAATGCTGAGCAGGCCGTAGCCGAAGACGTGTCCGCCCTTGCGGATGTAGAAGTGCCAGGGCTCGAAGTGCGCTAAGTCCATGCCGAAGAGATAATGCAGCAAGGGGAAGAGGATGCGGCTGGTGGTGTGAGCGGAGAGATATTTCGTCGACTCAATAGCGATGACGATCAGCCACAGGATGGCGGCGATCCAGGCTTTGAGAGCTTCGTGGCGGTCGGTGGTCAAGCGAGTGGGGCGCCTGCAGTTCCGGAATTCCCACCCTTCGCAAAGAACGCGAAGAGCCCGCCCTGAGCAACGCGAAGGGATGGGGCACCCAGTAAGAGTACGGCGGCGTGGGCGGGACGCCCACGCGACAGCCGGCAAGATGCCGGCGCTACTCGCAATGCGTCTCGACTACTCAATGGCATAGTTCGGAGCCTCGCGGGTGATCATGACGTCGTGCACGTGGCTCTCGCGGAGTCCTGCGCCGCTGATGCGGACGAAGCGTGTTTTCTGCAGCAATTCGGGAATCGTACCGCAGCCGCAGTAGCCCATGCCGGATTTCAATCCACCGACCATCTGGTGGACGATCATCGCGACGGAACCGCGGTAGGGAACGCGTCCTTCAATTCCTTCGGGGACAAGTTTGGCGAGGCGGTTGGAATCGCCATCGCCTGCTGAGATAGAAGCGGAGGAATCGCCTTCGGTGCTCTGGAAGTAGCGCTCGCTCGATCCCTGGGCCATGGCGCCGATCGATCCCATGCCGCGATACGACTTGAAGGAGCGGCCTTGATAGAGGATCATTTCGCCGGGGCTTTCGTCAGTGCCGGCGAAGAGCGATCCGATCATGACTGCACTCGCACCGGCGGCCAGAGCCTTGGTGACGTCGCCGGAGTACTTGATGCCGCCGTCGGCGA
>PLBY01000151.1:7522-9853 GCA_003134655.1 Acidobacteriaceae bacterium | reverse complement strand
TCCTGACCTCTACCGTGTCAATCTGCTTCTCTTGAATACTTTCAACAACTTAACAGGGCTGCTGGGACTGCCAAGATACTTGTAAATACACGGTAGCCGAAACGAGAACGGGTGCAAGAACGGGTGCTGCGAATGCATCTCACACTAGGCGATTCACCTTGTCATTTAGCCGTTCGCGACAGCCGATCCCCGCTCGAAACCCGCGTCAATCTTCTGCCGCCCACCCTTAATCGCCGCCTCGATTGCGGACTCTTGCGTTGGGAAGGTTTCGGGCAGGTAGAATTCAGTCTCCATGAACCCATCCGCTTGATGCTCCTCGACGGAGAATTCCGCCGAGAATCCCTCGTCCTTTAGCTCGTATGATCGTGCCTCGATAACGTAGCCCTTGTATCCCAGCCTGCTCTTCAATGTGCCGAAACCTCGCGCCACGATTATCGCACTCTGAATTGAAGAGATTTCTAGCCGGACAAGTCACGCCCTCACCGCGTCTCCCGATCCAGCCACTTCTCGACCAGCGCCGGACGCCACTGTTCCAGTGCCCGCAACAATTCCGTAGCCGACTCCCGCGCCACCACCAATCTCCGGTTCTCCTGCTTTAGGAACCGTTCCTTAACGGCATGATCGAACATCGCGAGCAAGGGGGAGTAATACCCCAGCACGTTCAGGATGCCGCAGGGCTTCGCATGTAAGCCGAGTTGCGCCCACGTTAGCACTTCGCAAAACTCTTCCAGTGTGCCGAATCCACCCGGCAAGGCGATAAACGCATCGGATAGATCGGCCATGAGTGCCTTGCGCTCGTGCATAGAGTGCACAACGTGGAGTTTGGTAAGCCCGTTGTGGCCGACCTCTCGTGCCATGAGGTTCTCCGGGATGACTCCCACCGCCTCACCGCCCGCCTTCAGCACGGCGTCCGCGAGCACGCCCATCAAGCCCACATTGCCGCCACCATAAACCAGCCCTATACTCCGGCGCACCAGTTCCGCACCCAATTCCTCGGTGGCGGCTCTGTACTCGGCGCGACTGCCCGGACTGGAGCCGCAGAAAACGCAGATTCGTCTCATTCAGCCATTCTAAGTCTCGCTTCCTGAGCCAAGGAAAGCCCGCGACGGGGCACCAATCGCTCAGCTTCGGTCACCCCGATTGTGACCATAAGCACAGAACGCCATCGGCAATCCTGCTACCGTCGTGCAACAGTTCTACAGACTTCCTTCCCCAGATAGGAAGACTGCCTTTGATGCCGCGCCACGAATGTAGAAGCAAGGTGCTCGCGAAACTGACCAATGCTCGGTGCGAAATAGAAGACGCACTGAATCTTTCAATTCCAGCCGCACGGTACGATCCTGTCGTGATCCCTGAGACCGCACGCAACAGGCTCTCGGCTATGATTGATGCCCTTAATGGCATGCTCCGCCAGATCGAAGGTTCGCAATGAAGGGATAGGGACGGCTGGTGGGATTGACGGAAGCAACTGTCTCACCGTAGGTCGGGGTGGCACCACCCAGTCGCAGCAAGACCTCGGAACTCAGTTCACCGTCGCGCTCCCGCAACACTTCTTGTACTTCTTCCCTGACCCGCAGGGGCACGGATCGTTCCGTCTAACCTTGGAAGCGTTGCGCCCCGGCTCGCGTGTGAAAGTAGTGTCCGCGTCGGCCTGCCGCTGTGCTCTAGATGGAAGGAGCCAGCGCAAGAGTTGAATCGCACGTTTCTTTCCGCCTTGAGAAAGGTGGAGAAGAGAACGACGCTCCGTGCGGAATGGACTTCCGATGGCGGCACCAGCGAAAGGTTTTTCGACTACGTCCTGAAGAAGACAGTCAAGAGTTGACCTGCCGCTGGGCGACTACGCGGCTGGAAGTCCACCGACTCGGGTAGCGGACATGCCATCAGGTCTATCCGCATCGGCGGGCATCAAGCGTCCGAAGCTCAAAGCACTTCCGGCAAGCGCACCTGAAGTTCTCGTCGCTGGGGATCGCCAAATGGCCGCATTTGTTACAGCCAAATCGCCCGTTCGCTACGGCTGCCATCGGCTTAAACTCATCGCCTGAGACGCAGTAGGGGCACCGAACTACGGTCATTGTCATGGCGATATTCACCGCGCACGTCTGTTTCGCGCTAAAGTTCCGCTGCCGCGAATTCTACCCGTTGACGATTACAGGAATGTGAAATTCGCGTGAGACGATTTGGCTCCTCGGTGCTCGAAATGGATATCCATGCCTCAAGGAGCCATCCAAGAACGGCGCGGCATCGTCTGCTAGATTCATGGTTGCCCGGCCATTTTCGAAGCAGCGCACTCCCACGGGCGTCACGCAAGGTTCATTCGTCTCCCATGGTAAA
>PLBY01000151.1:0-7460 GCA_003134655.1 Acidobacteriaceae bacterium | reverse complement strand
GAAAGGCCAGATTCGTCGACAATGTTTAGGGCTTCGGCTACCAGCTCTTTAACGCCACCTGTGACGCCCATAGGAACTACTGCGAAGTCCGCAAGCATAAAGCTTCCTCCGATCAACTGATTCTCAAATAAATTTTGTCAGCATTTCCAAATGTTCTCGTCAGCCGTTTACGATACCGCCCTCGATTGGCTGGCGGTCTTCGGCTCGACGGCACTTCCCTCTGTACCCCTGTTGCCCTTCAGACTCGCCAGCAACCCCGAGTACCGCCTCTGGGGGCGGTCGTTGCGGACCGCGATGCCCAACGCCTTCTTCTGCCCGATCAGCACGAGCAGCCGCTTCCCCCTCGTGATGCCCGTGTAGATCAGGTTGCGTTGCAGAAGCATGTAGTGCTGCGTGGCGAGCGGGATCACGACTGGCTGTGCCTACAACCTCGTCGCCGAAGGTCAGGCTATTGTTTACCCAATACCTCGCATCTGGGAGGGCCTGATACCCACCTACCGACATGCGCTTTGGGGCGCTATGGTTTGAGGCAATGAATCGGTCTTGGGGTGATGAACGATCAAAACGGCGGTAACGCTGGGTCGTAAGGCTCCCACTGTTCGCTGGCGATGCTCTGCTTGAACTCTGACTCAGCGTCGTCTAAAGCTTCTTTGAGCGTCGGGTGTATGCGCACTTCCGCGTTTGATCTTTCCGCGATGAACTTGGGATTTGTCTGTACTACCCGTCCCTCGAAGATACGCACTTGGAACTGCTCCTGCTCGACCACTGCGATCTGGCGATAGAGGGCTTTCATTGCGAACGGCGGTATCTTGTAAAGCACGCGGTTGAGATGCACTTCTGCCCGCATGGTTGAATGTTACATCGGCAGCCGATCTAACCACAAGATAGCTTCGGCGGTAGGCGGCGGCACCGTCTTCATGGTAGTGGCCTTGAATTGCAGCCCGTGCTCCCGATCCCTGACCCACCAGCCCTCCGCGCTCAGCCATTCCCCTGCGGTCACCGAAGGCAGCGACCCGACGACCGTCGTCTCATCCCGCTGCCCACGTACTTTCACTCGCAGGACACAGAAGCCGCTTTCATCGTTGTGGAAGGTGACGCGCTCGATCAGACCGGAGATTTCCTCGGTCGCGGGTCTGCGTTCTGGGATCGCGGCATTCATGCGTGGGGGTTCATTTTCCCATGGGCGAGTCTGGCTTGCGTGACGCATCAGGAAGCCGATTCTAAAGCGATTTGCCTGCCGGGATGGGGTTTTGGGTCGGCTCGGGCGGTTCGGAAGTGCACACGGGCTTTTGGGCCAGCTTGGCGGGGCATCTCCCTTCTAGGTTGGGACACGCGATAGCAATTCCTGAGCGTCTTTCCATGTTCGGTAAGTAGCCATACGCCCGAGGAAGCGTCCCACAAGGGATCGTTCGAGCGGCCACTCCAGAAACGCCAGCACCATCCGTTCCACGCCCCAGCGTAGGTGGATCAAAGCCTTAAATAAAGCTTCCTGCTGTGGCGGTGTGAATACCTCTCCATGCACAATTCGGTTTCTGATCTCTGCCAGAGAGAGCCCTCTGGATGACCCAACCACGGGCCAGAGATCATCATCATGAAAGCCGTGCTTGCCGAGAGATTCAGTACATTTCCGATAAACTGTGCCGAACGCAACCCGGTTCAACTCCGCTCTTTTTTCGTAAACAAGTTTCCGACGATCACTGTCTTCTTTGAAAAGTGCGTGGCCTTTTATGAATGATTTGAAGTCATTCTCGAAAGTGGCCCACGACTGCGGATCGAGTATCGTGCCGAGACCTGCACTCTGGCGATACAGGGTGACAAGCGTTTCGAGTGCAGCGAAGCACTTTAGGAAGCTGGCCTCAATCGTCCCCTCCTGCGAAGACACGAGGAGATCGATTGCTTGCCGCATTGCCTCGCGTCCGTCATTCTGCCGGAAGCGTGAGAAGGCGTGCTTCAGGAAGTCATCGAACTCTGGATCATCTATTAGTGTCTCCTGTCTGCCGATCTTTCGAGCTTTCGGTACAGCCAGTCGGTTGCGATAGAAAAGCGTTTCGCAATTTGCCGTCCCTATTCTCCAGCCGCGACAAACGCATCTGTGGCGAGTCGCCAATGATGTTAAGAGCAGAACGTCATCCAATTCCTTGACAAAGTTACCAAGCTTTGCCCGTTCCAGATTTTGATTCAGTTCAGCGACTAACTCGCTCGTCCTCAGCACCGCCGATTTTTTGTCCTCGTGATGGAAGTGCGTGCGAAAGTGAACAAGTCCCGCAGGAAGCTGGAAAACTAGTTCGCGGGCAGTCTTCATCTCCACAACCCCGGTATATGAAAAGCGTGAAATCAGCCGTGGGTTTAGCAATCGGTTTGGAGACAGCCAGAATGTCCCGTTCTGAATAACTGAATCGTCGCTTTCGCTTCCACTACTTATTTCCAAATCCCACGGTTCGCCCGGCATTGTGCATTTGATGAATTTGGAGCCCCGATGCTCCGCAGACCAACCTGAGGCCAAGACGATATCCGAGCGGATCGAAAGGACGCCATTTGATATGTCCGCATGACCTTCGACCGAGAATTCCAGTGCCGCCAGCGAACCAGTTTGATCTTCGGTGAGATCGAATTCCAGATAAGGGCGACCCATGGCATTGCGAGGTAGGTAAACACGGCAAGGCACATCCGGAACCACACTGCCATCAGGTGTGGTGATCTTGCCCAATACCGTATAGTCTGGTTCTCGTCGCATCACCCGGCGCAGTCCAGCACGTCTGCTCATGGCGTGAATTCTAATGCCTCCGGCACCGTTGCTGGTTGCTGGTGACCCGCAGCATCTGGTTTTCTGCTCGACGTTTCGCTCACTGGGACGGTCGTCCTTCTGCCCTTGTTTGAGCCGATGGCCGAGCGGGATCATGCGGAAAGTTGATAACGTGTTCTCGGTCTGAGTGCAGCATCCCGCCGTTGCGTCACGGAGACCCCAAATGACGTTGGACGATTTTCGTAAGTCACTCGATGCGACCGAACCGCCAGCAGGACTCGCATTCGCACTGGCTGGACTTTGGTGGGATGCGAAGGGCGACTGGAAGCGGGCTCACGAATCCGCTCAGCAGGACGAAGGCGCCGAAGGATCGTGGGTGCACGCTTACCTTCATCGCAAAGAAGGCGATCAGAGCAACGCAGCATATTGGTACGCTCGGGCGGGAAAGCCTGTGTGCCGAGAGCCACTGGATGCGGAATGGCTTAACATCGTGAGAGATTTGCTGGGATAAATCACCCCCCCGCTTCGGCGATTGCGAGGGTTATTCGTTCACTTTGTTTCATGAAGTCATGTCTTGTTCATCAAGCTGTTTAAGCGACGTGCCATTCTTAGCTTTCCACGCGATGAGTCCGTTTGCACTCCCTCCGTGGATAACTGCGGCAGCCGCCGAGGGACTGGAGAACTCCGCGTCCTTGGTGAAGACCAACAAGCCATCCTTGTTGATAAGCGTTCCATCATCGATAAGTTGCTTGCGCTGGGATAGGGCGTAAGGATAATAGCTTTCGGCCGACGGGCGTTCCTCCAAGACCGCACTGGAGCCCTGATATACGACGAAGCCGTTCGCGGTACGCTGCCCTCGCGCCTCAGCGTTTTTTATGCGGCAGTAGAGCACGCCGCCGGGCGGCCCTTTCGTAGCGTGTTGAGCGATTGGAGTGAGAATGTCGGAGCCGAGAACGGGAAGGAGTTGTCGAATGTGTGCCAAGAATACTTCCATGTCCTCGCGGTCTGATTCGGGAAGTTTTGAGCCCGAAGACTGATTCTGGTCGAGGGTGAACCTCTTGATCTGCGCGGCTTCGGCTAAAAGCCGATTCTCTAGGTATCTCACATGGGCCTTCGTCAGGTTCTCGTCCTTGCCCACAAAGACGATAGCGGATACCCAGAACTCCTTTGTTTTATGCTGCTTCAGCCGTTCGCGAATAACCTCCGCTTCGCCAATGTAAGCGTGAGACGCGTTCGTTTGAGGGTCGTTGCCAATTAATATGTAGACGCCAGCCTTATCGAGTTCCTCGCGAGCCAGTAGTTCCTCCAGTTCAGTCCGAGGAGCGGCAATAGCCTTTCCGCTCCAATTAGAAATCTCAGCTATCCGTAGACTTTTCGCGTCTCCGCGTGGAAGAAAGAGTTTGATAGTTGCCGATGTCATATACGTCGCTACAGGACTAACAACTAATTTGATCAGGCCGTCTACGGACTGCGAACGTCCGACACTCCACTGCTGAAGAATGGAAAACTTGCTTTCACGTTGGGAGAGACTCGCCGAACATGATACTACGCAGCGTGACCCGTTGCGGAACATCATGCCCATGATCGGCGTATCGCCGTCGCAACGGTGAGACGGTGGCGCAAGAAAGGGCTGCTCTAAAATCAGAGCGAGCAGTCATGGTGCGCCACCATTGTTTGGTGCCCAAAGACAGATCGGGGCTGGGGTGCCTCGGCATTCAACGCAAACTGCTGGCGCACACTCGAAGGAGGCTCTATCATCGGAGCCGCCCCGTTGTCACCTAAAGACGACGAATGACCTTCAACAGCAAACCCAGTCCGCGAACGGGGTCCAGCGGGCCGAGCGGATCATGCGGAAGATCGATAACGTGTTTTCGGGCTGAGGGGGGCGAAAGAATTTAGGAGCGACGGAGTTCAGGTCGGCAAGTGTTCCGATTACGGCATCGAACTTCTCGCATTCCGATGGGTTTTGTGGTTTCATGTTTTCCACTACTCCATGTCCTCTGACCGACAATACTACTGGGGCGCACTCTGCCTATGCTCGAAACTCCACCCCGTCAAACTAGCCACTTCAGACCCGACCGAGAAGCCGCCAGCAGTCCAAGAGTTCTTGGTAATGTGCCCCAATATGCTGCAAGACATCAGATTTGACCTGTCCGACATAGTTAAGTACTCGGGGCCATCGGATGAAAAGTTCCAGACGCATCAACTGTTCCAAGAATCTCACACGACTCCGGATCATGACTAACCTTGACTCGAAGCCTTGTACGCCTCAGGGCTGCCTGCACTGCCGCAGCATCCCGTTTTTTCTTGAAGCCAAGGCATATTCTTTCAATTGACTCTGCGTCGGCGAACTTAGAATTGTCAGAGTCCATGGATAGCAGGTAGAGCCTCCTGAAGGTTCCGGTAGGCTCAGCCTTTGGGTCAAGTCTGCGTTCAATGCCGAACTGATACAGGTGATATGCGGCCAAGTCCGCAGCCTGCAACTGAGGATATTTCTCGTGAGAACCGAACGTGATGCTGTCATCTAATCGGGGCCTAAATTCAAACGGTGGCTGTCTGTCCAGTATCGCTCGGTACAGTTCCATGGCGAACCCTTCGTATTGATTCTGTTCGCTCATGCATACATGGACCATATCCCCGTCTGGCGTGCGTGTTCCGCACGTTTCGACCACGACTCGTAGAGCAAAGTGATACGGCGAACTAGGTTTGCCCTGAACCTTCCACTTGTCTGGATTCATGACATTGGGACTCCCGCCTGTCAGCCATCGGCGCTCATCCTTGGAGCGCGACCTGAATGCAACCGCATCCACTCCCATGCCGATAAGCATGAGATTTCCTTTGCGGAGCACGGCAATCAAGTCGGAGATGAACTTTTTGCGTCTCGTGTTACTCCATCCGCGATACGGGTTATTCGTAGATGCCTTTATCTTTTCGGGAGGTGCATAGAACTGAATCGAATGAAAGGGACCTGTGAGTCCGTAATGTCTAAGAACTTTCTTCCACTCTTTCGCAAGCCGATGCATTGCGGGCGGTCCGCCTAAGAACCCAGCAACGGCGCACACTTCAGAATCTTCCGTAATGCCGCTTTCATCGAAGTAGCCGCCGAAAGTAATGATCGGTTTCTTCTTGAGTTCGGCCATAGAGCACTCAGGGTAAGCCAGCCGTTTTGGTTGCGCTGGTCCTACGCCGACTTCTTCTGCTGCGCCTTCACCTTCGCCCACCTAGCCCGCTGTGCCGCCGCGATCTTCCTGCGGGCTGATGCTGATATCGTTCGTCTTGGTTTGGGCGCTCGACCTTTCGCCCTTGCCCATCGCGCTTTCTGCGCGAGGCTGATCCGCTTCCGAGCCGAAGCTGACAGAGTGCGCCTCGGTTTCGTATAGGAACTCCCACCGTTCAACTTGCCAAGAACTGAAAGAGTGGCATCAACGCGTTTAAGCTGGTTTGCCAGACTCGTTCTCTCCACCCTCAACTCCGACACTATGGACGCCAGTCCCTTAAGATTTGCCATGAATTGCTCCTCAGCAGGGGATTGTAATTGATCGACGCTGTTTCTCATGAGATGACATCGACAGAAACCGTGCCTCTACCTGAGAATATCTGGGGTGACTCCGACTCAAGACATTTCACGGATGTGCCATTCGAACGTATTCTCCTGATCCCGTGAGTATCCTGAGGCAAACGGCATGGGAGGTTAGGTCTTCAAGAAATAGGCGATCACTCAGAAGCATTGAGAGAAAATTGCAGGGCCCCAGAAATGGCACATAACATCCTCCTAAAATGCGAAAGGGCCGAGAAGCACATTGACGATCTGAAGAGGACCGTCGATACCTTTCTCGGCAAAGAACCCTATGCCATCAGATTTGAGGAAAATCCTGATACTGGAGATCGCACTTACTATATAGAAAAGGACGCCGAGGTTCCTTCGGATATCCCTGTTATCTGCGGGGACGCCGTTCACAATCTGAGAACTGCTCTCGACCACCTTGTCTACCGACTGGCTCACAGTTATACCTCAGGCAAGGGTCCGTTCGACAATCTGTATTTCCCAACCGGGGAGACCCAAACTGCTTTCGAGAAAAGCCTCGGTAGAGCCCTGCACTACAAATCCAAAAGGGGGCCAACGCCAAGACTTGGGCAAGATGCCGTGAAAGCGATCAGAAGCCTCGAACCATACGGAGGAGGTACCGGAGAATATTTCTGGCATCTCCACAAGCTCGATATCATCGATAAGCACCACCTTTTGCTCACGGCAGCGAGCAGTAATCAATACCACAGCATGCTGCCAAGCGAGAGGGCTCGCTACAAAAGGGATTTTCTCGGAGCAGAGATGTCTGAGTCTTCCGACGCTTTTGATGCCAAAAGTTTTCTGGAGTCCCATACCCCCAAATTTCCATTGAAAGCTGGCGACAAGCTATGGACTGTCGCCAAAGCCAATGTAGATGAGAACATGCATCTCCCCATTGAAATAGCGTTCGCGGACCCGCCAGTTCTTGCCGGAGAGCCGATTATTGAAACGCTGGACGAAATGTCCCGCGTCGTGCGGAACACGGTCCTGCGGTTTGAAAAGCTTGGAATGCTCGGATGAGCGTGATGTCAGCGAGCGACAAACCGAAGGGGTGCTTTCGTTCGTATCGTTTGACCAGAGCACGACTACCCACTGAATCTCCCTGGCCGGTTGTTGGCGAAAAATCTCTATAGCACTCATTGACCAGCGCTC